>DASVQB010000055.1:0-89563 GCA_036389295.1 Thermoleophilaceae bacterium
CGGCGAGAACCCCAGCGTGCGCTGCAGCCCGAGCGCGGGCAGCCGCCGGCGGACCTCGGCCTGCGCACCGGCCGCGAGCATCGTGCCCGCCGCCAGCAGCGCGACGAGCGAGAACGCGACGAGCAGCGCGATCACGATGCCGGCGGCCTGGCCGAGCAGCACCTCGATGGCCGTGCGCGTGATGAACGACAAGCTGCCGATCCCGAACGAGCTCGCGCGCGCCTGGCTGAGCGTGATGTCGGCGCGGCCGGGGTCGGCGAGCCACAGCAGCGCGAGGTTCGCCGGCGGCGCACGGTCCCAGTCGCGCTCGGACACGTAGACGCGCGGGGTGACGGTCAGCGGGAACGCCACGTTGTCGGGCTCGATCGCGACGCCGACGACCCGCAGCCCGTAGTGCCGCCATGCGACCAGCCGGTCGCCGGGCGCAAGGTCCCACTCGCGCGCCAACCCGCGCTCGACGACGACCTCGTGCGGCCCGCGCAGGTCGCGCCCCGCCGTGATCGCGTAGCCGCGGCGACCGCCGAGCACGACGTGCATCAGGCCCTTGCGCGTCGACTGCCGTCCCGCCCGCAGCTCGACGTTCTCGACCTCGTAGCGGTACGAGCGCTCGGCGAGGTTGGGCAGCGCCCGCACGCGCTCGTCGACGGTCTCGCGCGGCTCGTCGTCGAACCGCGCGATCACGTCCGCGAGGTCGGCCTGACGCGCCGCGCGGTCGAAGCCCGTCGCGAGCGAGAAGCCGACGGTCGCCGCGGTCCCGACGACGAGCGCGGCGGCGAAGACGCCGACGGCCGCCAGCGCGGTGCGCGCGCGCCGCGGCGGGGCGAGCAGCGCTCCGATCACGGGTGCGGCTCCGCCGCCAGGCGGCCGTGCTCGAGCCGGAGCACGCGATCGGCGATCGCCGCCGCGCTCGGCTCGTGCGTGACGAGCACGACCGCACGGCCCTCGGCGGCGAGCTCGCGCAGCAGCGCGAGCACGTCGGCGCCGGCCTGGGCGTCGAGGTTGCCGGTCGGCTCGTCGGCCAGCACGAGCGACGGGTCGTTGACCAGCGCGCGTGCGATCGCGAAGCGCTGCTGCTCGCCGCCGGAGAGCTGGTGCGGGAACGACGCGGCGACGTGCCGCAGTCCGAGCCGGTCGACCAGCGCGCGCCCGCGCGCGGACGCGTCCGGCCGCGCCCCGCGCACGCGCGCGGCGAGCAGCACGTTCGCCTCGCCGGTCAGCTCGGGCAGCAGGTGGAAGAACTGGAACACGAATCCGACGTGCATCCGCCGCAGCGCCGACAGCCGCCGCTCGCCCGCGCCGTCGAGCAGCTCGCCGCCCAGCTGCACGGTGCCGGCCTCCGGCCGGTCGAGCCCGCCCAGCAGGTGGAGCAGCGTCGACTTGCCCGAGCCGGAGCGCCCGAGCACGGCGACTATCTCACCGGCCGCCACGTCGACGTCGGCGCCGTCGAGCACGCGCCGCGCGGAGCGGCCCTCCCCGAACGTCTTGACCAGCCCGCGCGCCCTCACCACGCCCATCGGCTCCACGGTACGGGTTACGCACGCGCGGCCCGCTCGGGCCGTGGGGTCAGCGCCGCTCGAGCTCGAGCGCGCAGGAGTTCATGCAGTAGCGCAGCCCGCCGGCCTCGCGCGGGCCGTCGTCGAAGACGTGGCCGAGGTGCCCGCCGCAGCGGCGGCAGACGACCTCCGTCCGGCGCATGCCGAGCGAGTCGTCCGGGCGCAGCTCGACCGCGTCGGCGACCTTCGGCTCGGTGAAGCTCGGCCAGCCGGTGCCGGAGTCGAACTTCGTGTCCGAGCTGAACAGCGGCGAGCCGCAGGCCGCGCAGTCGTAGGTGCCGCGCTCCTTGGCGTAGACGTAGGCGCCGGTGAACGGCCGCTCGGTGCCCTGCCGGCGCAGCACCTCGTACTGCTCCGGGGTGAGCTCCTCGCGCCACTCCTGGTCGGTCTTCTCCACCTTCTGGCTCACGTCGTCCTCCTAGGCGGGTCGGGTCGTCCGCACGATGGTCCTCTACTCGGTCGAACCAGGATGGCGAACGTTACGCAAGGCCGTCCGGCGGCCGGCGCCGTCCGGGTCGACCCAGAGCCGCTGCCACTTCTCGAGCAGCAGCAGGCAGAACAGCCGCTGGCTCGCCTTCTTGCCCTCGCGACCGGCCGAGTCGACCAGCGCCCGCACGGCCTCGGGGCGGAACCGGCCGCGCTCCAGCGCGCGCTCGTCGAGGAGCACGTCCTCGAACAGGTCGCGGCCGTGCGCGCGCAGCCAGGCGCCGAGGGCCGAGTGGAAGAACCCGCGCTTGCGCTTGCGCAGCACCTCGTCGGACACGAGCCCGCGGCTCGCGCGCTTCAGCAGCTCCTTGCGCCGCAGCAGCCAGACCCGCCGCGAGTCCGGCAGCGCCGCGCAGAACGACACGACGTCGTGGTCGAGGAACGGCACGCGCACCTCGAGCGACGCGGCCATCGACATCTTGTCGAAGTACAGGAGCATGTTGTCCACGAGCGCGAGCCGGCTGTCCAGGTAGAGCGTCTCCGCCAGCACCGACTGCGGGCGGGCGGGCACGTGCTGCTCGACCGCCGCGGCGATCCGGTCCTCGGCCTCCGGGTGGAGGAAGTCCGGCGCGAGCAGCGCCGGCCGCTCGTGCGGCTGGAGGACGCGGCTCATCGCGAGCTGCCGGCCGGCCGCCGTCCCGGCCGTGGCGGCCGCCATCCCGCGCGCGAGCGTGGAGCCCGCCGGCGCGGCCGACGCGAGCGTGCCGAGCGCGCCGCGGACCGGGCGCGGCAGGCGCCCCACCGCGCCGCTGGCGGCCGCGACCTGGTGCTTCCGGTAGCCGCCGAGCAGCTCGTCGGCGCCCTGCCCCGACAGCGCGACGGTCACCGACTCGCGAGCCAGGCGGCAGAGCAGAAGGAAGCCGAGCGTCGAGAGGTCCGCCACCGGCTCCTCGATGTGCCACAGGGCCTCGTCGAGCAGCTCGGGATGGTCGAACGCGCTGGTCTCCAGCTCGTGGTGCTCGGTGCCCAGCGCGGAGGCCACGCGCCGCGCGTCGTCCAGCTCGTTCGCGGCCGCGTCCTCGGCGAACCCGATCGAGAACGTCCTCACCGGGCCGCGCTCGGCCGCCGCCATGAGCGCGGTTATCAGGCTCGAGTCGAGGCCGCCGGACAGCATGACCCCGAGCGGCACGTCGCTGATCATCCGCGCCTCGACCGACGCGCGCAGCAGCCCCGTCAGCCGCTCCCCGTCCTCGCGCCAGTCGCGGCCGACGCCGTCCGGGGCGGCCTGCCACGGGTCCCAGTAGGCCCGCTCGGAGACCGGCGCGCCGTCCTCGAAGACGAGCGTCGTCGCGGGCATCAGCTTCCGCACGCCCGCGAACAGCGTCGCCGGGCCGGGCACGTAGCCGTACGCCATGAACAGCTCGGCCGCCTCGTCGTCGAGGCGCGGCTCAACGAGACCGCCGGCCACGAGCGACTTCACCTCCGAGGCGAACGCCAGCCCGCGCGGCCCCGCCGCCAGGTACAGCGGCTTCACGCCCATCCGGTCGCGGGTCAGGACCAGGCGCCGCCGCCGCGAGTCCCACACCGCGATGGCGAACATCCCGCGCAGGCGGGTCGGGAAGTCGGGCCCGAGCTCCTCGTAGAGGTGGACGATCGTCTCGGTGTCGCCGCGGGTCGCCAGCTCGTGGCCGCGCGCGCGGAGCCACTCGCGCAGCTCCGGGAAGTTGTAGACCTCGCCGTTGAAGACGGTCCAGACCGAGCCGTCCTCGTTCGCCATCGGCTGGGTGCTGCCGGGTAGGTCGATGATGCTGAGCCGGCGCATCCCGAGCGCCACGCCCGGCTCGATCCGGTGGCCGTCGTCGTCCGGGCCGCGGTGGCGGATGACGTCGGTCATCGCCCTGAGCGTGGCGGCGTCGAGCGGCGGCTCGCGAACTTCGGTCCCGGCGATGCCGCAGATCCCGCACACGAGGGCGGGTCAGGCGAGGGTCAGAGGCCGCGCCGGCGCAGGACGTGCGGGACGGTGCGGAGCAGGATCTTCATGTCGAGCCACAGCGACCAGTTCGCACGGTACAGGTAGTCGATCGTGACCATGTCGCGCATCGGGATCCGCGACGAGCCGAGCACCTGCCAGGCGCCGGTCATCCCGGGCGTGACGTCGAGGCGGCGCCGGAACCAGCCCTCGATCCGGGCGTCCTCCTCGTCCACGAGCGGCCGCGGGCCGACCAGGCTCATCTCGCCGCGCAGCACGTTCACGAGCTGCGGCAGCTCGTCGAGCGAGGTGCGGCGAAGCCAGCGGCCGATCGGCGTGACCCGCGGGTCGTTCGCGATCTTGAAGAACCCGTCGGCCTCGTTGCGGTGGAGCAGGTCCGCCTTCTGGCGGTCCGCCCCGTCGTACATCGTCCGGAACTTGAGCATGGCGAAGGCGTCGCCGCCGCGGCCGACGCGCTTCTGCCGGAAGAAGACCGGGCCGCGCGATGTGACCTTGATCGCCACGGCGATGACGCCGAAGAGCGGCGCGAGCAGGACGAGGCCGGCGGTCGCGCCGGCGACGTCGAGCATGCGCTTGAGGAAGGCGGACGACTTCGTCAGGTCGTAGCGGCGAAGGCCGAGCAGCGTGAGGCCGCCCAGGTCGTCGAACTCGACCGACGACCCCACGACCTCGAACAGGCGCGGCATGACGCTGACCTTCACGCCGAGCGCCTTGACGAGCCGGATCGTGTCGAGCATGTCGGTCGAGCTCTCGCCGTGCGGGCAGATCACGACGCGGTCGACGCGGTGGCGGCGGATCACGAAGTCGAGCTCGGGGAGGATCCCCAGCACGTCCTCGCCGCGGTCCGCCTGGCGCTCGCCCGACACCGGCACGCGACCGACCACCTCGGCCTTGAGGGGCGCGGCCGTGGCGAGCTTCGCGCGCATGCGCTCGGCCTCGGACCCGCTGCCGAGCACGAGCAGCCGCTCGACCGGCGAGACGTCCAGCGCCAGCCGGCGGGCGCCGGTCCGGGCGAGGCCCATCGAGACGAACAGGAGGCAGCCGCAGAGCATCACGGCGGGCTTGCCGAGGCCGCCGCCGGCGAGCTGGTCGTCGAGCAGCCAGACCATCAGCACGAACGCCATCGCCACGTTGAGGAGGGAGGGCGTCTCGTCCAGGGTCGTCTTGTGGATGACGTGCTCGTCGCGGTCGTAGAGGCCGACCAGCTTGCTCAGGAGGACGACCACCGGGAGCATCGCGAGCACCGCGAGGCGCGGCGTGTCGCCCGCGGCCACGATCGCGACGTACAGGGCGACGCCCGCCGACGCGGCGTCGGCGGCGGCGAGGAGCCGGCGGTGCAGCGTGTCGCGGCCGAGCGCCTCGCTGGTGTGCTCGCCCTCGCGGATCGGCCGCGACGCGCTGCGGGCCTCCGCGTCGAGCTCGCGCGGCGGTCGCGCCGCGCGGCGGATGGCCGGTATCTCCAGCGACGACGCGAGCGAGCCGCCGGAGTCGCCGGCCGGCTCGAGGCCCGTCGTGCTCGTCTCGATCGCCTCCGGCGCCGCCGTCGGCTCCATCAGGTCGCCGCGCCCACGTGGCGAACGTCCTGCTCGGCCCACCCCTCGTTCAACTTCGCTCCCCCTGTTACGCAGGTCCTATGCACATGCGGGCGGAGCAGGTTGCGCGCCGACTCCGTCCGGCCGCTCAGGCAGCACCGCTGTTGTTGCCCCCATCCGGGGGGGTTCAAACGGTTAATCCGCGGAATGCCCCTGCACCTTCCCGGCGTCCGTGGCTCCCGCGCCTGCCGGAACGACCGACGGCAGCGTAGTCAGAAAACCGCCTGGTGGCGCCGGTTCGAGGCCGTCTTGGCGCGTAGGCGCCAGCAGCCGGGGCGGCTGCCGAGAGCGCTCAGCCGGCGATCGACTCGAACAGGGCGAGCAGCTCCTGCGCCGAGCGGTCCTCGTCGAACTCCGCGACGACCTTCGCGCGGCCCGCCCTGCCCATCTCGAGGCGGCGCTGCCGCGGCTCGCCGAGCAGCCGCTCCAGCGCGTCCGCCAGCTCGTCGGCGCGGCCCGGCGCCACCAGGAGCCCCGAGACGCCGTCCTGCACCAGCTCCGGCACGCCGGTGATGCGGGACGCGACCACCGGCAGGCCCGTCGCCATCGCCTCCATGAGCACGACCGGCAGGCCCTCCGCGAAGCTCGGCAGCGCGAACACGTCCGCGCGCGCGTAGCGCTCGCGGATGTCGTCCTGGCCGACGGCTCCCGCCAGCTCGACCCGGTCGGCCACCCCGAGCCGCTCGGCGACCGCTCGCAGCTCGGGCAGGCCGTCGCCCTCCCCGACGATCGCGAGCCGGGCGCCCACGCCGCGCCGCCGCAGCTCGGCGAGGGCCTCGACCAGCAGCGACTGCCCCTTGACCGGCACGACGCGGCCGACCGTGAGGATCTCCGGGTCGCGCTCGCGGGCCGGCCGCTCGACGAGGTCGAACGCCGAGACGTCGAGCCCGCAGTGGACGACGTGCAGCCGGTCCCAGTGCTCGCGGCCGACGAGCCCCATGAGCTGGCTGCGCGCGTAGTCGCTGATGCACGCGACGAACGCCGCCCGCTCGACCTTCTGGGCCAGCCGGTGCTCGCGGACGTCGAACAGCTCGGTCGGGCCGTGCATCGTGAAGCTCCACGACCAGCCGTCGCCGCCGAGGCGGGACGCGAGCAGCGCGACGTCGGACCCGACGTTCGCGTGATGGGCGTGCAGGTGGCGGATCCCGAGGCGCTCGCACTCGCGCCAGACGATCGCGGCCTCGCCGAAGTAGAAGACCTGCCAGAGGAGCGAGCGCGGCCCGCGGCCCCGCAGGCGGACCGCCTCGAGCAGCGTCGCCAGGTAGCGGTCCGGCCGGCCCAGCAGCGCCCGGAGGTGGGCGCCCAGGAGGGCCGCGGGTCGCGGCGGGACGACGACGAACGTGGCGGCGTCCTCGCGACGGTCCGCCTCGGACAGCAGCTCGCGGTCGCCGGCGCGGCGGATCGTGAACGTGCGGACCTCCGCCCCCGCGCGCCGCAGCGCGAGCACCTCGCGCAGGATGAAGACGTGCGAGATCGACGGGAAGCGGCTGACGACGTAGGCGAGTCGCACGCGACCTAGACGGCCCGCGCGGGCGCCCGCGCGCCGCCGGTGGCGAGCTCCGCGACCCACGCCGCGACCGCGGCTCCCAGGCGCTCGCGGCGCGCCCGCGTCCAGGCGAGCGCCTCCGCGCGCAGCCGCTCGCGGTCCCGCTCCGCCGCGAGCCGCACCAGCTCGGCCGCGAAGGCCTCGGGGTCCGGCGCCACGGCGACGGAGCCGGGCAGGTCGTCGAGGCCGCGCGTGGCCACGGCGGTCGCCACGACCGGCACCCCGCTCGCGATCGCGTCGAGGGTCTTGATCTGGACGCCGCCGCCGGTGACCGACGGCACGGCGACGACCCGCGCCCGCGACATGAACTCGAGCGCGTCCGGGACCATGCCGCGGACGGCGACGCCCGGGTGGCGGCCGCGCAGCCAGTCCGCGCCGCGGCCGGCGACCTCGACGGTCGTCCCGGCGGGCAGCAGCGGGACGACCTCGTCCGCGAACCACTCGAGCCCGCGGGCGTTCGCGTGCCAGCTCCACGTGCCGATCGCGGCGACGTCGAAGCCGGGCTCCGGCGCCGCGGCCGGCGCGTCGATCGACGACGCGACGTCGAGCGTGCGCACGTCGGCCGCGGGGTCGAGGCCGCGGAGGTAGGAGGCGTCGTCCTCGGTCAGCGCCCACGTCTGCCGCGCCCGGCGCACGAGCCGGGCCTCGACGCCGCGGATCAGCCGTGCCTCGCGCGCGTACGGCCAGCGCCGGAGCGGCCCGCGCGCCTCGGCGGCGAGCCGGCCGTACATCTCGCCCTCCGCGTTGTGGGCGACGAAGACCGTCGGGGCGGCGACGGCCTCGGACGGCGGGATCACCACTTCGAGCCCGGCGTGGTCGACGATCACGACCTCGGGGCGCTCGCGGAGCTCGCCCTCGACCGCGCGCGCGTACGCGCGCGAGCGCCACTTGACGGCCGAGTACGGCGCCCGGCCGGCCACCGCCCGGGCCCCCCACCCGAGCGCGCGGGCGCCCGCGCCGGCGGTCTCGGCCGGGCGGCGGCCCACGCACACCTCGCCGCCGGCCTCGGGCGCGCGGTCGTCCGTGCGGCGGTAGCCCAGGACGCGCACGTCGCGGCCCGCGGAGCGCAGCGCGTCCACGACGCTCCGCGTGACGATCTCGCCCCCGCTGCGCCCCGCCGGGAGCAGGTTCGTCACCACGAGGACGCTCACCGAGCCGATTCTGACGGCTTGCGGGCGGTCGCGATGTGGTTCCAGCTGAAGCCGGGGCGGAAGTGCAGCTCGTCGAGCCGGACCGCCAGCGTCGAGGCGACCGTGCTGTACGCGTCGACCAGCGCGGTGAGCAGCGGGCCGCGCCGGTACGGCTCGAGCGAGAGGCCGCGGAGCATCGCGAGCGTGGTCCACTGGCCCGAGAGCGGACGGACCGCGACCGACTCGAACCCGGCCCGCCGGAGCACGTGCTCGAGGCCGAACGGCGAGTAGCGGAAGAAGTCGCGGGGCTCCTCGTGGAGCGGGAAGAGCAGCGGCGTCGTGACGATCAGCGCGCCGCCGGGCTCGAGCAGGCGGCGCGCCTCCTCGAGCGCGCGCACCGGCTCCTCCAGATGCTCGAGCACCTCGGTCATCAGCACGGTGCCCGCCGCGCCGTCCCCGAGCGGCACCTCGTAGGCGCCGGCGACCACGTCGACTCCGTCGCCGGGCGCGTGGTCCACGCCCACGTGCTCCGTCACGTGCGGCGCGAAGATCGCCGCCCACGGCTTGGTGCCGCAGCCGACGTCCACGAGCCGGCCGCGCGCGTGGCTCGCCGCCGCCTCCTCCAGGGCGTTCGAGAGCTGGTTGTAGAGCACGCGCTGCGCCGCCTTGGTCCGGTGCGGGGCCTGGACGCGGGCGGTGCGCGACGAGATCGGCGGCCGGCTGCGGGAGCGGACGAGGCTGCGCAGGTCGCGCCGGCTGCCGGCGGGGTCGGGGGCGCCCACCGCGTCGATTCTGCCACCTCCGCCGGGCCGTCCGGCGCGCCGATCCCTCCCTCGGAGCGACCCGCACGCGCTCTAGACTGCGCCCGCGCAGTGCCCTCGAGATGAGCAGCCGCCCCCGCCTCGCGCAGATCGACCTGATCAAGGGTGCGGCGGTTCTCGGCGTGATCGCGCTCCATGGCCTGCACGGCGACGAGCTGCACGACGCCTGGTCGGCGCTCCACTTCGGCCAGGCGGTCCCGCTGTTCCTCGTCCTGATGGCGACGAACGCCGCCAGCTCGCTCGGGCGGCGGGGCGACCCGCCGCTGCGGGCTCTGTGGTCCCGCTCGTACCTCGCCGGACGGGTCGAGCGGCTGGTCGTTCCGTTCGCCGCCGTCTGGCTCGCGAGCCTCGCGATCGGGATCGTGCACGGCGGGCTCCACTTCGGGCCGCTGACCGCCGTCGGCGTGGTCCCGCTGTCGGGCCCCGGCAACTACTTCGTCACGATCGCGTTCGAGTTCGTGCTGGTCTTCCCGGTGCTCCTGTGGGCGTTCCGGCGCGCGCCGCTTCTCACGATCGCGGGCTGCTTCGCCGTCGACGTCGCGTTCGAGCTCGTGGCCCCGGACGTCTTCTCCGGCGCGTACCCGTACGGCTACGACGCGGCGATCGTCCGCTACTTCGGCCAGATCGCCCTCGGGCTCTGGATCTGGCGCCACCCGCGGATCTCCGACCCCGCCAACCGCTGGATCCTGGCCCTCGCGGTGCCGAGCGTCGGCTACCTGGTCGCGTACCACGAGGATCCCGCGGCGTTCGACTGGCTGCGCCGCGACTTCGGGACGACCACGAACTTCATGGCGGCCTTCTGGGCGGCCGCCCTCGTGCTGGCCGGGCTCCGCCTCCTGCCGCGGCGGGCCGTCCGCCCGCCGGTCGTCGCCCTGGCCGAGGTCGGCCGCGCCTCGTGGCACGTCTTCCTCGTCCAGATGGTCTGGTTCGCGGTGGTCCGCCCGCGCGGACTCGACTCGCTGCCGCTGCACGCGCTGGCCTCGTGCGCGATCGGCTACGCCCTGTTCCGGCTGATGTCCCGCCCCGCCTTCGCGGCGCGGGTTAGGCGCGGGACCCAGCGCCTGGCCGGCCCCCGGTCGACGGTTGAAGGATTTGGGACCCCAGGGACTCCCTGATCCTGCAACCGTCGGCGGATCAGCGGTCCTCGCCGCCGAGCAGGCGCCGTAGGAGCGGGCCGGCGCGCGAGCCGGAGGGCGGGCGCGGGCGCGTCGCGGGCGGCGGAGCGGCCGGGCGCGTCGCAGGCGACGGGGCGGCGGGCGGCGGCGGAGCGGCGGCCGGCGTGGCGGCCGGCGTGGCGGCCGCCGGCGGGGCGGCGGGCGGCGTGGCGGCCGCCGGCGGGGCGGCGGGCTCCGCCGCAGCCACCGGCTCGGGCTCCGCCTCCTCCCCGGCCGCGATCTCGGCCGGCGCGCCCGCGCCGTCCTCCAGCGCGGGCCGGACCATCGCGCTCGTCGCGAACGCGACGGCGGCGTTGCCAAGGCGGTCGAACGCGGCGATGGCCTCGGTGCGCACCTCGTAGTCCCGGTCGCCCGTGGCGGCCAGCAGCGTGCCGACGGCCGCCGGGTCGCGGATCTCGCCGAGCGCCCAGGCGGCGGCCCTGCGGACCGCCGGGTCGCCGCTGGAGCGCAGGAGCTCGGACAGCGGCTCGACCGCGCGCGAGTCGCGGAGCGAGCCGAGCGCCAGCGCCGCCTCGCGCTGCGCTCCCGTGTCGTCCAGCGCGTCGACCAGCGGCTCGACGCTCTCGGCCCCGCGCCACACGAGCAGCATCCGCGCGCGGCCCGGGTCGGGCCCGTCGCGCAGCTCGGCAAGGAGCTCGTCCACCGAAGCGCCCGCCGCGCCGCCCTCGGCCGCCACCGCGAGCCGGCCGACGGCGGCGGCGTCCGCGGCGGCCTGGTCGGCGGAGCGCTCGGTCAGGTCCGCGGCGATCCGGCGCAGAAGGTCGGGCGGGCCGAGCGCGGCGAGGGCGTCGAGCGCCTCCGAGCGGGACCGGGCGCGCTCCGGCCCGACCCAGCTCATGACCGCGATGGCGAGCGGCTCGACCGCCGCCGGGTCGCCCCGCTCGCGCAGCCCGCGCACCGCGGCCACCCGCACGTCGTCGTCGGGGTCGCGCATCGCGCGCAGGAGCCCGTCGTGCGCGAGCGGCGAGTCGATGCCCGCCAGCGCCGCCGCGGCGGCCGCGCGCACCTCGGCACCGAGGTCGACCATCCGGCCGTCGCGGTCGGTGGTCGGGTCGCTCCACTCGAGCGTGCGGACCAGCCGCTTCGCATCGGCCTTCTGCGCCAGCTTCTCGACGTTTGGGGGCCTACCCCGCGACCGTCCCACTTCGGGGTCAGAATAGGGCGAATGGCATACCCCCCGCTGCCGGTGACGGTCGTCATCCCGGCATACCGCCGCCCCGACCTCGTCGAGCGCGCGGTCCGCAGCGTGCTCGACCAGCGTCGCCCGGCCGCCGAGGTGATCGTGATCGACGACGCGTCGGGCGACGACACCGGGGCTCGGGCGGCGGAGCTCGGCGCCCGGGTGATCGCCCACGACGAGAACCGCGGCGAGGGCGCCGCCCGCAACACGGGGCTCGAGGCGGCGGCGCACGAGTGGGTCGCCCTGCTCGACTGCGACGACGAGTGGCTGCCCGACCACCTGGAGACGGTCTGGCCCGCGCGGGACGGCCACGTGCTCGTCGGCACCGCCATGCTCGCCGCCGGGCACGACCCCGACGACCACCGCGTGTACGGCTGGGCCGGCCCCGGGCCGCGCGTCCTGTCCGGGCCGGAGGCGATCGCCGTGCCCGAGAACAAGCTCGCGGCGAGCTCGGTGCTGCTCCGGCGGGACGCGGCGCTCGCGGTCGGCGGCTTCCGGCCGCTGCCCCGCGCGGCCGACCTCGACATGTGGGTGCGGCTGCTCGAGCGCGGCTCGGCGATGGCCCTCCCGCGCGTGACCGTGCTCTACCACCAGCACGCGGGCCAGGCGTCCGCGGACTCGAGGCTGATGCACGCCGCCCACAAGGCCGTGCTCGACTCCCACTCGGACCGCCCCTGGTGCACTCGCGCGCTGCTCCTGCGGCACGAGGGGATCCTCGCCTGGGACGCCGCCCGGACCGAGCCGGCCGACGGCGACCCGCCGGCGCTCACCGCGGCCGGGCTCGCCCGCCGGCTCGTGCACCCGCAGCGCGCCATCGGCGTGGCGCAGCTGCTCGCCGGCCGGTTCAGGCGCCGCCGGCTCGCCGCGCGGTTCGCCGCCGGCGGGGTGCCGAGCGTCGCGATCATGCCCGGCGCCGGGGTCGAGCCCGGCGGCGTCGCCGGCGCCGTCGACCTCCGCGGCCGGAGCTTCGCCGGCGCGCTCGCGCACCTGGTCCGCCGGCCCACCGCCCGCGCGGTGGTCCGCGGGCGGGCCGGCGCGCTCGCGCTCCAGGCGTTGGGGATCGAGCCCGTGAGGCCGCGCGGCGGGCGGCTCGAGGAGCCGGCGTGAGCGAGCCGCTCGGGCCGCGGCTCCGCCGCCGCGCCCGCCGCGCCGCGGAGCGCGCGCTCCTGCGCGTGGCCGGGCGGCCGATGCACTGCGCGGCCTGCGGCCGCCGGCTGTTCGTGGCCCTGCCGGTGGTCTGGCGCGGCCGCGTGAGGATCATCGGCGCCGCCGAGACCAGCGTGAGAGTCTCGTTCGCGACGAACGACGCGATCGAGCTCCGTCACGTCGAGCTCGACCGCTGCCCGGCTCCCGAGCGGCCCTGGGTCCGCTGAGGGCGGCGGCTTGGCGCTCCTCACGGCGGTCAGGACACATCTCGACGGCGCCTCGGTGGCGCGCCAGCTCGACTACCTGCGCGCGCTGGCCCCGAGGTCGCGGTTCGTCGCCTGCCACGGCGGCAGGCGCGAGGACGTCGAGTCGCTCCCCGCCGGCGACGCCCTGTTCGTCGACGACCCGACGCTGCGTGGCTGGCTCTACGACCAGTCGCTCAACGGCGTCCTCGACGCGCTCTGGGAGGGCCCCGTCCGCGACGACCCGGAGATCGACCTCGTCTACGTGGTCGAGTACGACCACCTGATCCTGAGCCCCGACTTCGAGCGGCGGCTGGCCGCGCTCGCCGAGACCTCCGGAGCGGGCCTCGTCGCGAAGAGCGCCAGCCCGCGCAACGACACCAACTGGTCGCACCACGTCCGGTTCCGCGACGACGAGCGGCTGAGCGCCTTCGTGGCCGCGATCTCGCAGCGCGAGGACCCGGGCGTGCGCTTCGGCTGCCTCGGCCCGGCGCTGCTCCTGCGCCGCGACGCGCTCGAGGCGCTCTGCTCGCTGCCCGACCCGCCGCCGTGCTACTTCGAGCTGTACGTGCCGACGGTCGTCCACCACCTCGGGTTCGAGATCCTCGACGTGGACGCCGTGTCCGACCTCTACGCCGGAGTCCGCTGGGTCCCCGAGTACGGCGTCGAGGAGGCGATCCGGGCGAAGCGCGCCGGGCGGGCGTTCGTCCACCCGTTCAAGCGGCTCGACGGCCTCGCAGCGATCCGCGACGCGCCCGGGCCGGCCGACGACGACGACCCCCCCGGGCCCGCCGCGTGAGCACCCTCCTCGTCGCCGCCACGGGCGGCCACCTGAGCCAGCTCGTCCGGCTCGAGCCTCGGCTCGGCCTCGCCGGAGAGCCGACGTGGGTCACGTTCGACACCGAGCAGTCGCGCGAGCTGCTCGCCGGGCGGCGCGTGGTGCACGCCCGCTACACGCGACCGCGCGACTACCGGGCCGTGGCGGCGAACGTGCCGCTGGCGGCGCGGCTCCTGCGGAGCGGACGGTTCGAGCGGGTCGTGAGCACGGGCTCGGGCGTGGCGCTGTCGTTCCTGGCGCCGGCGGCGCTGATGCGGCGGGAGGCCCACTACGTGGAGTCGGCCGCACGCGCGACCGGGCCGTCGATGACCGGCCGGCTCCTCTCCGCCGTCCCGGGCGTCCGCCTCCACGCGCAGTACCCGGCCTGGGCGACGGGCCGCTGGCGCTACGCGGGCTCGGTGTTCGACGCCTACGAGCCGGCGGCGGACGCGCCGCGCGGCGACGCGCCGCTGCGGGTGGCGCTCTCGGTCGGCACGCTCTTCCCCTTCCCCCGGCTCGTCGAGCGGCTGACTGCGGTCCTGCCGGAGGGCGCCGAGGTCGTCCTCTGGCAGGCCGGCGAGACGATCGCCCCCGAGGAGGTGCGCCGCGGCTTCCGCGCGGCCGACGCGGTGATCGCCCACGCCGGCGTGGGCGCGGCCCTCGAGGCGCTCGACGCCGGCCGCCGGCCGCTGCTGGTGCCGCGGCTCGCGCGGTTCGGCGAGCACGTCGACGACCACCAGCTCCAGGTCGCCGGCGAGCTCGAGCGGCGCGGCCTGGCCACCGTGCGCCAGGCGGACGAGCTGACCGCCGAGGACGTGCTCGAGGCCGCGCGCGGAGCCGTCGCGGAGATCTCGACGCCGCCGCCGCTCAGGCTGGGCCGCTGAGCGCGGGGCCCGCCCCCGCGGTCAGGGCGGGCAGCGGGCGGGGACCCTGTGCGGGAGGAAGGGCATCAGGGCGGCGATTCGCGGCCCGATCTCCGGCCGCACGCCGCGAGCGCCCTCGCGCACGAAGACCTGCTGGGCGATCTGCCTGTAACCCCAGCCGCGGATCCGGCAGAGCTCGGCCGGCGTCGCCGTCCAGTGCAGGGTGACGAGATCGGGTCGGAGCCCGCCGATGCTGTGGTCGAAGTCCCACTTGTTGTGCCCCGGCCAGAAGCCGGTCGTTCGCCAGCCGGGCAGGCCGCTGAACTTGGGCCGGCTGCGGGCGACGAACGTGTCGTTCTTGCCGAGGAGGTCGATGGACGGCCGGTGGGAGAAGTACGGGGTGTTCCCCGCGCCGACGACCGCGACCGTCGTCTGCGGCGAGGTTTCCTCGCGGATGATCAGGCCGCTTCGCGCCCAGTACTCGTCGAGGTTCGTGCCGATCGCGTTGGAGCGCACCCAGCTGCGCAGCGGCCGCCCGTCGACCTGCACAAGGGCGACCGCGGCCAGCGCGACGACGAGGACCGCGCCCACCGTCCGCGCACGCCACAGCACGAGCACGAGCGCCGCGCCCCCGAGGGCCACGATCGACGCCGGCCGAGGGCCGTCCTCGGGGAAGATCCTCAGGTGCTCGACTGGCAGCCACTCGTAGGAGACGACCGCGGCCATCGCCGCCAGCGCCGCCGCCAGCCACGGCAGCAGCCGGCGCGCTCGCGGCTGGCTCAGCTCCCCGATCCCGAGCGTGGCGAGCGTCAGGAAGAGCGGCGCCGTCGAGGTCACGTAGCGGTTGGCGATCCGCAGGTCCTCCCACGCGTCGCCGCCGACGTAGACCGAGTACGCCGACTGGACGATCACGACGGCGGCGAGCAGGAGCGCCCCCCGCTGGAGCGGCCGCCGGGCGGCGAGGTAGGCCCCCGCGAGCAGCAGCGGTGCGTAGAGGGTGAACAGCCAGGTGTAGGCGAGCGCGATCCCGCCGCGCTCCAGGCGGTCGGCGAGCGGGATCCCGCCGAGCTTCAGGTGGTAGGTGTTCGGAAGGGCGGCGTCGTAGTAGGCCAGGCGGAACGCGACGTGCGCCGCGACCGGGATGAGCACCGCACCGCCCACGATCGCCGCGATCCGCCGGCGTGCCGCCGGCTCCGCGGTCCAGACCGCGTAGGCGCCGACGACGGCGCACGGTAGGACCAGGTCGTCGCGCGTCAGCACCGCCGTCGCCATCGCCGCGGCGAGCAGCCATGCGTCACGGCCGCCGGGCCTCCGCTCGAGCCGCAGCGCCAGCAGCACCATGACCGCGATCAGGAGGGCGGCGAGGCCGACCTCCATGCCCCGCAGCGTCCAGAACGCGAGGGGATAGAACGCACCGGTCAGGGCCATCGCCACGGTGCCCAGCAGGGGGCTGTCGGGCGCCAGCACGCGGCAGATCGCGCGCACGGCGAGCATCCCGGCGACGAGCAGGGCCGCGCCTGTGATCGTGACCGCGAGCGGGGCCACCACGTCGCGGTCCGGGAGCAGGTGGAGGAGCGCCATCCACAGCGTCCACAGGAAGTTCGTGTAGCCCTCCACGCGCTCGCCGCCCGACCACGTGAGGCCGTCGCCCGAGGCCAGGTTTCGCGCGAAGCGCATCGAGATCATGGCGTCGTCGTGCAGTCCGAAGTACGTCCGTCCCTCGAACCTGAACGCCACTCGCGCGATGAACGTCGCGTAGAACGCGAGCGCCGCCGCGATCACCGCGCCGTCGAGCCAGCGCGCGCCAGTCAGGCGCCGAGCGAGCTCGGCGCGTCGATCCCTTTTGACCTCGGCGGTGACCACGTCCGTCGACACTATGGCGCCGGGGTGCCTAGAAATGCAAGACGGAGGCCTCGTCGGGGTACAGGCGGGCGCGTTCCGCGTAGTAGGACTCCCGGCGCCCCAGGCCCTTCGGGCGGCTCTCGTTGTGGAACCGGCGCTCCGCGATCTCCCGCGGCAGCGCGCGGATCAGCTCGCCGACCGGCCGCATGAGCCACCAGGGGCTCGCGAACGTCTCGAAGTTCCTGCGGTAGAACCGTGACACCTCGGGGTTGCGGACCGGGTCGCGGTGGCGCAGCCCGTGGGCGAATCCGGCCACGGTCTCGGGAACGGCCCGGATGCAGGCACGATGCTCGCGGAACGTGTCGCGCAGCTCGTGGGCGACGAGAGCCACGAGCGCCTCGAACGCGTCGCGCCGCTTCAGGAGCTTGGCCGCGATGTAGCCCCAGTGGCGCGCGTTGAGGTTGTAGGGCCGCCAGTCCACCTCGCCGTAGGGCACCTTCACCGGCGGCTTCTTCATGTGCTGGGCGACGACCTCCGGGAGATGGAGGTGCCGGTAGCCGCGGTCGAGCAGCCGGATCGTGAACTCGAGCTCGTTCGCCCAGACGAAGATCTCGGGGTCGTACCCCTTCAGCTCGTCGAGCGCGGCCCGCCGGATCAGCACCGCGCAGCCCCAGAACATGAACAGCCCGGTGCGGTACATGTCGCTGAAGACGTAGTCGGGGTCGTGGGTGCTCACGACGCGGTAGGACACGAGGTCCGCCCGGTGCTCGCGCGCGGCGTCGATCGAGCGGCGGAGCCCGTCCGGCGGCAGGTAGCAGTCGTCGTCGAGCACCAGCACCCAGTCGCCGCGCGCTACCGCGAAGCCGTCGTTCCAGCCGCTCACGCCGACGTTCTCGTCGCGCACGATCAGCCGCACCTGGGGGAACTCCTCGCGGACCATCGCGGCCGACCCGTCGGTCGACGCGTTGTCGACCACGATCGCGTCGACCTCGCCCTCGTAGTCGGACTCCTCGAGCATCCGCCGCAGGCTCTCGCGGAGCTCGTCGCGCCGGTTGTAGACGAGGAACACGATCGTGACGCTGGGGTGCTCCACGCGCGGAATCTAGCGACGCACGTACGCGCGCCGTGCCTCTACAGTCATTCCGAGGTGAGCCGCGAACGCGTCGACACGCTCGTGGTCGGAGCGGGCTATGCCGGGACGATCATGGCCGAGCGGCTCGCCTCGCTGTGCGGGCAGTCGGTGCTGGTGATCGACCGCCGCGACCACGTCGCGGGCAACGCGCACGACTACGTGGACGAGCACGGCGTGCTCTGCCACCGCTACGGGCCGCACATCTTCCACACGAACGCCCGGCACGTCGTCGAGTACCTGTCGCGGTTCACCGACTGGCGTCCGTACGAGCACCGCGTCCTCGCCAAGGTCGGCGACCAGCTCCTGCCGATCCCGATCAACCGCACAACGGTGAACCTGCTGTACGGGCTCGACCTGCGGACGGACGAGGAGGTCGAAGCCTTCTACGCCGAGCGCGCCGAGCCGATCGAGCTCGTGAAGAACAGCGAGCAGGCGGTCGTCTCGAAGGTCGGGCGCGACCTGTACGAGAAGTTCTTCCGCGGCTACACGCGCAAGCAGTGGCAGCGCGACCCGAGGGAGCTCCACGCTTCGGTCTGCGCGCGGATCCCGACGCGGACGAACACCGACGACCGCTACTTCACTGACTGGCACCAGAAGATGCCCGCCGAGGGCTACACGGCGATGTTCAAGCGGATGCTCGACCACCCCGGCATCGAGGTCAGGCTGGGGGTCGACTACTTCGACCTCGACGGGGAGATCGAGTACGGCCACCTGGTGTACACCGGGCCGATCGACCGCTTCTTCGACTACGAGCACGGCCGGCTGCCGTACCGGAGCCTCGAGTTCGAGAACAGGAACGAGCCGACCCCGGACGGCGGGCTGCTCCAGCCGGTCGCGCAGGTCAACTACCCCGGCGAGGACGTGCCGTGGACGCGGATCACCGAGTTCCGACACCTCACCGGCCAGTCGCACGACAGCTCGACCGTGGCCTACGAGTACTCGCGCTCCGACGGCGATCCCTACTACCCGATCCCGAACGACGAGACCCGGGCGCTCTACAAGCTCTACGAGCAGCGCGCGGCGGAGCTGCCCGGCGTGACGTTCGTCGGCAGACTGGCGCGCTACCAGTACCTCGACATGCACCAGGTCGTGGCCCAGGCGCTCACGACGTTCGAGAAGCTGGTCGAGTCCGGGCGCGTGCGCCAGGTCGCCCCGCAGGAGGCCTGACTCAGCGCCTCCGGTCGCGGGCGCGGCGGGCCCGCCCGGCGGCGAGCGCGGCGAGCGAGGCGAGGCGGTCGGCCGTCGACCCGCCTGCGCTGCGGTACAGCACCGTGTGCGAGCGGTCCCAGTAGACGCGGTAGCGCAGCAGCCGCCGCTCCCGCGCGCGCCCCAGCACGGCGGCGATCGGCAGGTCGCGGTGGAGGGCCGTGTCGTCGGGATCCTCCTCCAGGAGGTTGACCAGCACGAGGCGCGCGGCGGCCTCCATCCGCTCGAGGAAGCCGAACGGGTCGTCGACGTGCTCGATCACGTCGAACGCGTAGGCGAGGTCGAAGCCGCCCGGCGGCGTCTCGCGGTCGAGGTCGTATATCCGGGCCTCGAGGCCGCGCCGGGCGAGCCGCCAGCGCAGGTAGCGGGTGCTCGGGTTGTCGAAGTCCGCGAACTCGACCCGGTACCCGGCCTCGAGCAGGTAGAGGCCGTCGCTCCCGATCCCGCAGCCGTAGTCGAGCAGCCGCGCTCCGGGCGGCACGTGCTCGACGAGGTCGGCGACGTACGGGAGCTTGGTCTCGCTCAGCGCGAAGACCGTCAGGTTGTAGAGGTAGCCCTCGGAGACGCGGTAGAGGCGCTGCTCGTCGCCGACCTCGTCGGCCTCGCGGTCGAGCTGCTCCTGCCAGGCCTCGATCCGCGAGTGGTCGTAGTCGTCGCCGAGGTACTCCCGCAGCTCGGCGAGCTCGCGCTCGGCGTCGAACGGGATCGGCAGGCGGTGGGCGACGTCGTGGCGGGGCGTCAGCGGTATCCCTCCACGTCCTCCCGGCCGATCAGCGCGCGGGCGTGCACGGCGACCCAGCGCCCGAGCGCCTCGTGGTGCGCGCGGTGACGCCCGGGGTCGCTGCGCGCCGCGGGCGCGAGGGCGAGCCACCGCAGCGCCTGCCCGACCAGGTTGACCAGAGCGATCGCCCGCGTGCGGGGCATCCCGAGCCGTCGCGCCATGAACCCGTAGGTGCTGCGCTGCCACACCGGCGCGAGCTCGTCGCCCCACGCCTGCTTCGTCGAGGCGCTCTCCTCGTGGTCGACTACCGCGCGCGGCTCGTAGCGGGTGACCCACCCGGCCTCGCGAACCCGCCAGCCGAGGTCGAGGTCCTCGGCGTACATCCACTGGCGCTCGTCGAACCCGCCCACGACCTCCCACGCGTCGCGGCGCACGAGCAGGAACGCGGCCACCGCCCACGGCACGCGGCGCGCGCGCTCGGTGTCCCAGTGGCCGGGAAGCGCGAGCCGGTCGCCCAGCCCCCGCCACAGCCTGAACAGGTCGGTCTGGAGGACCAGCGTGAAGGGGATCGACGGGAACGCGAAGACCGAGTGCTGCGTGCGGCCGTCCGGGAGGACGAGACGGGGCGCGAGGACGGCCGCTCGGGGGTCGCGCGCCGCCGACTCCAGCAGTGCGTCCAGTGCGCCGGGCCGGAGCGCGACGTCGGCGTTGGCCGGCGCCACCCAGTCACTGGCGGTCCGCTCCGCGACCAGGTTCACCGCCCGGCCGAAGCCGAGGTTCTCCTCCGACGCCACGAGCCGCACCCAGGGGAACCGCTCGCGGACCATCTCCGCCGACCCGTCCGTCGACGCGTTGTCCACGACCCACACCTCGGCGAGGCCGCGCTCGTGCTCGGGCCGGAGCGAGCGTAGGCAGCGGTCCAGCAGGTCGCGCGTGTTCCAGGAGACGACCGCGACCGCGACCGTGGCCGTGGCCCTCTCGCTCCCCGTCCGCACCGCGGCGAGTCTACGGCCGCCGCTGCGCTCGACGTGCCCGGCCCGGGGTACGATCGGCCGGCTTTGGAGCGACTCCGGCGCCTACTGCACCGGCCGATGGAGCGCGTCGAGCTCGAGGCCCGGCTCATGCGCCCGCTGCGGACGCGGCGCTTCCACGCCTTCGGCCCCGGTTCGATCCTGCACCGGCCCCTGTGGGTCTACGGCCCGCAGCAGATCGCGATCGGCGCCGACGTGCTGATCCTCCACCGGGCGTGGCTGTCGGTCGAGACGCCGGCCTGGGACCTCCCCGCCCCGACGATCCGGATCGGCGACCGCGTGGGCATCCGGCCGTTCTGCACGATCTCCGCCGCGGAGAGGATCGTCATCGAGGACGACGTCGTGCTCAGCGCGTTCTCGACGGTGATCGACTCGGACCACACGTTCCGGCAGGGGAACCCGAACGTCATGCACAACGAGCTCGCCACCTCGCCGGTGCACGTCGGGCGCGGAACCTGGATCGGCGAGCGCGTAGCGGTACTGCGCGGGGCGCGGATCGGCGCGTGCTGCATGATCGGGGCGAACAGCGTCGTGCGCGGCGAGATCCCCGACTACTCGGTGGCCGTCGGCGCGCCTGCGCGGGTCGTCGGGGCCGTGGAGGGAGTGGACGCCCACGCCGCGGCCGCCGCGGCGCGGCTGTACTAGCCGCCGTCCCGAGCCTGCGCGAGCTCCGCCGGCTCCTGGCCCGGCGGGCCGAAGTAGTCGATCGGACGCGCCGGCGCCCCGACCGCGACCGTGTAGGCGGGGATCGGCCTCGTGACCACCGCGTTCGCGCCCACGATCGCCCGATGGCCGATGTCCGCCATGATCGTGCACTTCGTCGTGGTCATCACGTCGTCCTCGATCCGCAGCGGCCGGAAGTCGTAGCCCTGGTTGAGGAGGGGACGGGTGAGGTCGCGGAACCTGTGCTGCCCGTCGACCATGAACGTGGTCTGGCCGAAGATGCAGCGGTCGCCGATCTCGATGGTGGTCGTGCACTGGATCAACACCGAGTACGTGAAGTGGCAGCGGTCGCCGATCGTCACGCGCCCGCTCCCCTGGATCTCGCAGCGGAAGTCGCGGCGGAACTCGCAGCCGTCCCCGACGACGAAGGCGCCGTCCTCGGGCAGGTGGAGGCTGAAGCCGGGCCCGAGGTAGGTGCCGCGGCCGAACCGCACCTCGGCGTGCGGATGGCGCAGCAGCACCCAGCGCTTCCGCAGCCACGACATCACCCACGGCCCGCGGTAGTACCCGACGTGCGCCGGGAGCCGGCGGAGACGACGGCGCAGGCCCATCCGCGCAAGATAGCCCGACTCCCGCGACGCCGCGAGGTTACGCTGCGCGCCGGTGCGTTCGCTGAGCCCAGCCGCGAGGAGGTCGCTCTGGGCGATGCTCGGCCTTGGGCTCGTTCTGCGAGCGGTGCTCGCCTTCAAGACGTACGGCGTCACCTACGACATCGACTCGTTCGCCGCCGTCCGCGACGCGCTCGATGACTCGCCGCTGGACGTCTACTCGACGGTCAACGGACATCCGGACAACCGCTGGCCGTACCCGCCGGGCTTCTTTCCCTGGATCCTGGCCTCGTCGTGGCTGTCGGACGCCGGGGGCGCGTTCCACGGCTGGGTCCAGGTGCCGCAGATCCTCGCCGACGCGGGCATCGCCTGGCTCGTCCAGGACCACCTCGGGGGCCGCGGCGCGAGCGAGCGCACGCGGCTGGCGGCGGCGGGCCTGGTCGCGCTCGGCCCCTCGTTCTGGATCATCTCGGGCTACCACGGCCAGATCGACTCGCTCGCGATCCTGTGCCCCGTCGCGGCCCTGTGGCACTGGGAGCGGGCGGGGCCCGGCACGCGCCGGGCGATAGTCGCCGGCGCCCTCATCGGCGCGGGCGCGTGCGTCAAGACCGTCCCGGGGCTGCTCCTCCTGGCGCTGCTCCCGTCGGTGCGCTCGCGGAGGGAGGCGATCGCCCTCGTCGCGCCGGCGGTCGCCCTCCCGCTCGCGGCGCTGATGCCGTGGCTGATCGCCGACCTCGACCAGACCGTCGAGTCGCTGCGCTCGCACCGAGCGCTGCCGGGATTCGGCGGCATCGGACTGATCGCCCAGCCGGAGCTGGCGGCGCAGTGGCTCCACAACGACCCGAAGCAACTCACCGGGCTCTCCCGCTTCCTGCTCGACCGCCAGCAGGTCCTCCTGCTGCCCGCACTTGCGCCGTTCGCCGCGCTGGCGTTCGTGCGCAGGCTCGAGCCGACGGTCGCGGCCGCCCTGCTGTGGACCGCGCTCGTGGTGCTCAACGTCGGCTTCGCGTTCCAGTACGTCGTCTGGGCGCTGCCGTTCCTGCTAATGGCCGGGCACGTCCGGCCGGTGGCGATCGCGCAGGCTGGACTGCTCGCGCCGGCCGCGATGCTCTACTGGGACCCGCTCGGCTTCTCGCCGACCGGGCTCTACGTCGTGCTCATGGTCGCGACCTGGTGCGCGGCGGCCGCCTGGCTGGTGGCGCTCGCGCTCCGGCGCGCGCGAGAACCGGCGGCGCGCGCGGCCCCCTCCTAGCGGCGCGCGAGCACGATGCAGTACTGGGTCCCCTCGCCGTCGACGCGCTCGATCCGCATCGAACCGCCGGCCGCCGCCGACCGGAGCTCCGAGAGCTCCACGTGCGATCCCCGCCAGTGCGCGTTCTCGTGCCACGGCCCGCCGCGCCGCAGGAGCCGCGCCGCTGCGACCCGCGCCCGGGCCGCGGCGCCGCGCGGCCGGTGAACCGACGGGTCGTTCGACACCTGGAAGGCGGCCCAGCCGCCCGGCCGCAGCACGCGTCCGATCTCGCGCACGTAGCCGAGCGTGACGGCGGGGTCGGGGATGTGCTGGAAGACGACGTGCGAGACGACCGCGTCGGCGCTCGACGAGTCGACCCCGGCGAGCGACGTGCCGTCGCCCAGCATCCACTCGACGTTCGCGAGCCCCGGGTTGTGCTCGCGGGCCAGCTCGAGCATCCGCTCGGACACGTCGAGGGCGCGGACCGACGCGACCCGCTCGGCGAGGACCCTGGTGAGCCGGCCCACGCCGCACCCGATCTCGACCACCTCGTCGCCGGGCCGGAGCTCGGCCCCCACGGTGGAGAGGAGCAGGTCGAGGTCCTCCCGGCCGCCGGCCCAGAACCGCTCGAGGTCGGGGCTGCCGAACTCGAGCCGGCTGTCGACCGCGAAGAAGGCGTCCTCCTCCGCGCGCCGGTCCCAGAAGCGCCGTGCGGCCGAGTCGCTCACCGCGACAACCCTACGGGGAGGAGCCGCGACCGGGATAGGCCAGCCGGAACAGCATCTGCCAGCCGCCAAAGCCCGGCTGGAGCGGGGTGCTGCGCCGGGCGACCAGGTCGAACCTGACTCCGTCCAGCGTCCTGGACGGAGTCGACCTGTCGCTCCTGAACGCGAGGAGCGCGCGGTCGAGCACGCTGCCCCGCATGTAGGGCCGCGTCCGGACGTTCTCGTCGGCGATCCACCAGCGCGGGCGATGGCGCAGCAGGAACCCGGTCATGTCGCCGCTCGGCTGGAAGTCCGCGACCTTCCCGTCGACGATCCCGTCCTCGCTGAGGACGCGGACGTCGTCGCGCAGGAAGTAGCGGAGCTGGACCTCGTAGGAGAGCAGCACGTCCCCCGGCGCGGCCAGGGCGTTGACGCGGCTCGTCGGCTCCCGCGAGAAGACCTCGTGCTCGTCGATCCCGAAGCTCGCGAGGAGGTCGAGGTCGTCGTTCAGCCTGTCCGCGGACGCGAGCCCGATCGCCAGGGCGGCGACGGCCATGGCGCCGGCGCGAGCGGCCGGCCCGGGCACGCGTGCGAGCAGGTACGCGGCGGAGCAGACGATGACCGGCACGAGCGGCAGCAGGTAGCGCGCGGTGTCGTGGAAGCCCGGCGCGACGAAGCTCAGCATGAACAGGTAGGCCCCGATCGACAGGGCGCCGTGCAGCGCGAGCCAGCGCGTCTCGGCGCGCCGCGCCATCAGGCCGAGGCCGGCGAGCCCCGGGAGGAAGGCGAAGATCCACGGGCTGCCGAGGACCTCGCGGACGGCCTCCGCGTTGCGGTACAGCGGCCCGACGAAGTCCCTCGCGAACTCCTGGAGCGCGTAGGCGCGGGCGTCCGACGACGTGGACGGCGTGCCGAGCTCGATCGTCGAGTAGCCGAAGTACGCGGCCGCCGGGATCGCCGCGACGGCGAGCGTCGCGAGCAGGGCGACGGCCGCCCGCCGGCGCTCGACGGGTGCGAAGGCCAGCATGGCCACGGCCTGGGCGGCGACGAGCACGGCGGCGTCCGGACGCGCCAGCGGCAGGGCGGCCCAGACGGCCGCGAGCGGCGCCGCGGCGCCGGCAGTGAGCGCACCCCGCTCGCCCCAGGCCCGCATCGTCCGCGCGCCGAGCGCCACGGCCAGCGCGCCGAGCGCCACCACCAGCCCCGACTCGTACAGCGACGCCGGGTAGAACGTCATCGCCCCCGGGACGAACAGCGTCGCGACGGCCGCCGCGGCCCAAGAGCGGCTGACCTCGCGCGCGGCGTAGAGCGTCGCCAGCACGGCCACCGCGGCGAAGACGGCCGCGACGACCTTCGCCCCGCCGATCCCGCCCCCGAGCAGGTACGGCAGCGCCAGCACTAGCGACCACAGGGGCGACGTGCTGCCCGACGAGAACTCCCCGACGTTGAACTGGAACGGGTGGCCGTCGGCGGCGTTGCGCGCGTAGGACAGGTAGATCGTGGCGTCGCCGACGTGGTCGTCGCGCAGCGCGTACGCAACGTAGAGCGCGGCGAGCACGGCGGCCAGCGCCAGCGCAGCCGCCACCGCCGCATCGACTCGCCGGCTCATTCGGCCGCCGCGTCCTCCCACGCGGCGAGGAACGGCTCGGCGAGCGCCTGCCGCCACGCCACGTCCGCGACGTGCCAGACCCGCCGCCCGAGTACGGGCGTCCGGCGCGGTACCCAGCGGGCGAGCCGGACCGCGCGCCCGCGCG
The DNA here is from genome assembly GCA_036389295.1 of Thermoleophilaceae bacterium. GTDB lineage: Bacteria > Actinomycetota > Thermoleophilia > Solirubrobacterales > Thermoleophilaceae > AC-37. The sequence goes on from DASVQB010000055.1 coordinate 25,374, forward strand.
CCCGCGGCATCCGGGCCGCCTCCGAGAACAGGTTGAAGAAGTACGGCGGCACGTCCGGGTGGAGGCGCACGAACTCGCGCTCCGCGACGGCCACGGCGGCCGCGCGGGCCCGCCAGTCCTCGACGGTGACCGGGTGGACGTGCTCGACCGAGGCGGCGCGGTTGTAGAGCAGCGTGAAGCCGAGGGGGCGCAGGCGATAGGCGAGGTCGAGGTCCTCGTAGAGGAACGGCAGCCGTTCCTCGTCGAAGCCCCCGGCACGCTCGATCAGCGAGCGCTTGATCGAGGAGTTGGCGGTGTAGAACCGGCCCCAGCCCACGTCGACGCCCTCGATGTTCGAGTAGTCGAACTGGATGCCGGCGTCGAGCCACCTCATGAACGGGGTGACGCGGATCTCGTCCGCCCAGCGCACGCGGCCGAGCACCGCGACGGCCTCCTCCGGGTGCCGCTCGTGCCACGCCGCGTGCTCGGCCAGCAGGCGGCCCTCCGGCAGCGTGTCGTCGCCGATGAAGAGCAGGATCGGCGCCCGCGCGGCGCGCCAGCCGACGTTCCGTGCCGCGGACGCCCCGGCCCGCTCGGCCGCGAGCACGCGCGAGTCGAGACCGCTCGAGAGCACCGCTTCTCGGATCGCTGCGACGCTCGTAGCCGCGGCGTCCGTGACGACGATCAGCTCGAAGCGCGGAGCGTCGCGCTCGCGCTCGAGGTGCCGGACGACGCGCGTCAGCAGCTCCGCTCTGCCGTGGGTCGGGATGACCACGCTCAGCTCCGGGCCGCTCACCGGACGAGCTCCGCGTAGATGGCGTCCATCTCGTCGGCGTGCCGCGCCATCGGCTTCACGATCTCGTCGCGCGCGGCGCGGATCTTCGCGCCGAGCTCCGCCACGAGCTCCGGCCGCTCGATCGCCTCGAGCACGATGCCCGCCAGCTCCTGCGGCGAGCGCGACCGGTTCAGCCAGCCGGTCTCTCCCTCGCGGGTGTAGTCGACCATCCCGCCGATCGCGTTCGCGATTACCGGGATGCCCTTGGCGAGCAGCTCCGGGCCGACGTACCCGTACGCCTCCTCCCAGATCGAGGGCACGATCCCGACGTCGACCTCGTCGAGGATCCCGTCGAGCTCCTCCGGCGCGAACGGCCCGCGCAGCTCGATCGCGTCGATCCGGCGCGCCTCGGCCTCGACGGCCCTGTCGATGGCCCCGAACGCGAGCAGCCGGAAGCTGCCCGGCGGCGCGCCGTCCGCGACGATCCGGAACGCCTCGATTACGAGGCGCGCGCCCTTCGCGGTGGACGCGAGGCCGTTGAGCGTCCCGAAGACGACCGGAAGCCGTCCCCCGACCTCACGCGGGCGGAGCCGCTCGATGTGCGCGAGCGTGAGCTGGAGCGTTCGGATCCGGTCCGGGTCGACGCCCAGCGTCGAGTAGATCTCCGCGACCCGGGAGGACATCGCGATCACGCGCTCCGCGCGGTTGAGCCGCTCGACGTTGACCTCCCGCCGCCGCTGGAAGGCGCCGGGGCCGGCGGCGGGCGGCCTCGGGACGCGTGCCGCCAGCGTGTGGGCCACCCAGCCGATCCGCCTGTGCGGGGGGTTCGGGTCGAGGCGCCGCAGCAGCGGCCGCTTGACCAGCTCGTGGCGCATCGTGGCCGCGACCATCAACCCCGGCGGCCGCCCGTCCGCCGCGACCGTGGCCACGCAGTCCGCGCCGATCTCGCGCCGCAGGCATACGCGCCCCTCCGAGTCGAGCAGCTTGAACGTCGAGCAGAGCGGGAAGTAGTCCTGGAGCGTCACGACCGCCGGGATGCCGGCGTCGCGTACGACGTCGAGCACCGACGTGGGCAGCCCCGCCAGCTCCTGGACGTGCACGGCGTCGGGCCGCAGCTCGCGCATCGCGCGCCGCAGCATCTCCTCGATCCGCGGCTCCCCGACCTCGAGCTCGGGCTGGCGGCCGTGGTCGTAGAGCGGCGAGTTGACGACCTCCAGCATGGCCAGCGGACCGTTGCGCCAGCGGCGCAGCCGGGGGGACCGGAACCACGGGTAGTGGCGCCCGCTGAAGAAGTACGCGACCTCGTGGCCGCGGCGCGCCTGCTCGTGCATGAGGTCCTCGACGTAGGCGACCAGGCCGCCGTGCCGGAGGGGCCGGAACCCCGTGCCGATGTGGAGGAGGCGCACCCGCGAACCCTAGGCGTAGGTGCGCGAGTCGCGTGCGCGGGCGCGCGGCGCCGGCGCCGGCGCCGCGGCCCGGGTGACGGCGTCCTCGACGGCCGCGTCGAAGATCGCCCGCGTGTGGCGCGGCGCGGTCTCGAGCCCCCCGCGACGAAGCCGCGCACGCAGGTCCGGGTCGCCCGCCAGCCGCTCGAGCGCCGCGGCCAGCCCGCGCGGGTCGTCGGCGTCGAACAGGAGGCAGTTCTCGCCGTCGCGCAGGTACTCGGCCGAGCCGCCCCGGCCGGTCGCCACCACCGGCCGTCCGCGGGCCATCGCCTCCAGCGGGACGAGGCCCCACGGCTCGCGCCACCGGACCGGGAACATGACCGCGTCCGCCGCGCCGTAGGCGGCGATCAGCTCGTCGCGCCCGCGCTGGCCGGCGAAGACGGCGCGCCCCTCGACTCCCAGGCCGGCCGCGAGCTCGCGCAGCCGCCGCTCCTCCCCCGCGTCCCAGCCGCCGACGATCTCGAGGCGCGCGCCGGAAGGCAGGTGCGCGAGCGCCTCCACCGCCGTGTCCACGCCCTTGCGCGCGTCGAGGCGGCCGACGTAGAGCAGCCGCCAGCGCCACTCGACCTCCGGCGCCGGGTCGAGGAAGGCCGGGTCGATGCCCGAGTGCGCCACCTCGGTGCGGCGCAGGCCGAGCCCCAGGTCGAGCGCGTGGCGGCGCGTGAAGTCGCTCACGAACACGTACGTGGCGGCGCCCGCGAAGTCCACCCGCGTGGGGACGCCGAAGGCGCGCTCGGCGAGCGGCGCCAGCGGGGCCAGCAGGCGGCGGCGCCGGCCCTGGAAGACCGAGAGCCACGGGTCCGCCCAGCGCCCGTAGTCGAGCCACTCGTCGTGCACGAACGCAACCGCGGGAAGCCCCCGCCGGCGCGCGGCCTCGAGCATCGTGAGCGACAGGCCCCCCATCGACCACCAGGCGACCACATCCGGCCCCACGTCGCGCAGCTCGCGCTCGAGCACGCTGTGGTTGTGACGGGCCGTGGCGGCGCGCGCGCGGGGGCCGAGCCGTGCGAACTCGCCGTCGCGCAGGTGCCAGCGCAGCTCGCGGCGCACCCAGGGCGGGTCCGGCTCGACCGCCCCCGTGTCGGTGTCCGTCGTGAGCACGTGGACGTCGTGGCCCTGCGATCGCAGGTGCTCCACCGCGCCGTGCCAGACGAGCTCGTAGCCGCCGTAGTGGTGCGGCGGGTACATGTTGCCGACCGTCAGTACCCGCACGGCGGCGAGGATAGGGTTCGCGGCCGCGTGGAAGGGCCGGTCCCGGTCACCGTCGTCGTCGCCTCGCACGCGCGGCACCTGCGCCTGCGCTGGCTGCTCAACGCGCTCGAGGAGCAGACCCTCGGCGCCGACCGCTGGGAGGCGGTCGTCGTCCACGACTACGGCAGCGACGTCGCGGCCCGGGTGCTCGACTCCCACCCGCTCGCGACCGCCGGGAGGCTGCGCCACATCGCGATCGAGCCGGGGACGGGGAGTCCCGCGCGCCAGCGCAACCTCGGCTGGCGGGCCGCCCGCGGCGGCCTCGTCGCGTTCACGGACGACGACTGCCGCCCCGAGCCGGAGTGGCTCGAGCGACTCGTCGCCGCCGCGGAGGGCGCGCCCGGTCAGGTCGTCCAGGGCGCGACCCGACCGGACCCGCTCGAGTGGGAGGTCGGCGCCGCGCCGCACGTACGGACCCTGAGCATCGAGCCGGTCGGGCCGTTCGTCCAGACGTGCAACGTGCTCTACCCCAGGCCGCTGCTCGAGCGCCTCGACGGCTTCGACGAGCGCGCGATCGCCGGCGAGGACGTGGGCCTCTCGCTGCGCGCGCGGGCGGCGGGCGCGAACGTCGTGGCCGCGCCGGCCGCGGTCGTGTACCACGCGGTCGAGTCGCACCCGCTGCCCGGCATCCTCCGGGAGAACCTGAAGTGGCGCCATCTCGCGTACCTGGCGAAGCGCCACCCGGAGGTGAGGCGCGACCTCTGTCTCGGAGTGTTCTGGGATGCGGACCACCTGGCGATCGCGGCCGCGATGGCAGGCGTCGCGGGGGCCCGCCTGCACCCCGCGCTGCTGGGGCTCGCCGTGCCGTTCGTCGTCAGGGCCTCCCGCCGGAGGGGACCGGGCGCCGCGAGCCGGGCGATCGCGCTCGCCGAGCTGCCGGGCGCCGCGACGCGGCAGGCCGCGGAGGTCCTGGGGCTCGCCGCCGGCAGCCTGCGCCACCGCACCCTGCTCCTGTGAGGGTCGCCCTCCTCGACCACGCGCATCCGACGCCGCCGGTGCGCGAGCTCGCCGTTGCGCTCGCCGCGGCCGGCTGCGAGCCCGCGATCGTGACCGTCCGCCGCGGACTGACGCGGCGCACGGACGACGGCGGCGTCCCGCTGGTCGCGGTCGGGCGGCTGCCGGAGGCGCCTCTGCGGCTGCGCGGGTTCGAGCGTCCCCTGACGCACCTGCCGCTCTCGCTCGCCGAGCTGGTGCGCGGCGGCTACGACGCCGTCCACGCGTTCCGCCCGGCGGATGCCGCGGCCGCGCTCGCGTGGCGGCGGGTGACGGGCGGGCCCGTCGTGTTCTCGCCCGCGGAGCCACCCGGCCGCGACACGGTCTCGAACCGCCGGCTGCGGCTCCGGCTGCTGGCCGCCGCGGTCGAGCGGAGCGACGCCGTGACGGCGCCCGACGAGGCCGTGCGCGCGGCGACGCTGCGCTGGCTGGCCGTGGAGGCGCCGGTGCTCGACGCGGCCGGCCACGTCCTGCTCTACGACGAGCTCGTCTCGCGCCGGCCGCGCGGGCGGCCCGCGCCCTAGCCCCGCCGGACCGCCTCGGTGGTGTCCCGCGCGCGCGCCGCCAGGAAGCTCCGCGTCGCGCGGTAGCGATCCTCTGGGCTCATCGCCGGCGGCGTCGGCGGGCGGGCCCGGAGCCGCGCCCGGCGCACGCCCTCGGCGGCGGCGAACGGGATCGCGCCGGCCTGCTCGCGCGGCCGCGGCGACTCGTAGCCGAGCGTCGCGAGCATCGGCCCGACCACGGCGTTGACGCGCAGCCGGTCGGCGCGCCCGAGCCGCTCGCGCCATCCGCCCTCGCGCGCCGGCACGATCGCCCCGAGCGCCCGCGCCTGCCACTCCCCCGCGACCGCGGGAACGGTGGCGCGGCGCCGGGAGGGGTCGTCGACCATGCCCGGGTCGTAGTCCTCGCTCAGGAAGGCGCACACCAGGCGGAGCACGGCCTCGGGGTCGCGCGTCATGTCCTCGTAGCGGATCTGGACGAACCGCGACGGGCCGACCTCGAAGCCGCGCCTGACGTTCCGCAGCGTGTACGCGCGCCACTCGCGCGCGAGCTCGGCCGCCCCCGCCTCCGTCCACGGCGAGGACAGGCTCGACGCCACCACGTCGCGCGGGTCGCGCACGATGTGGACCACCTGGGCGTCCGGGCACAGCTCGAAGGCGGCGTCGATCGGCTGGCCGGGGCTCTTCTCCGACCAGCGGCGCTTGCCGGCCCGCTCGGCGAAGTCGCTCATGATCGCGTCGAGCAGGCCGCCGTAGGTGCGCGGGCCGCGCTTGGCGCGCTCCAGCAGCCGCGCCTCGTCGAAGCCGGCGTCCGCGAACAGGTCGAAGTCCGGGTTGATCGCGTCGTGCAGCGCCCGCGCGAGGTTGGCGTCGTCCGCGAGGTCGCCGAAGTAGTCGGCCTGGTCCGCGACGCGGAAGTGGAAGTAGGTCTCGGGCGGCGCGGCGATGTTCGGGTGCGCGCCGAGCAGCGACTGGATCAGCGTGGTGCCGCTGCGCTGGTAGCCGATGACGAAGATCGGTGCGCCCGCGGCGCCGCCGCCGGTCACCGGACGTAGGCGCGCACGGCGCCCCGGAGCCCCTCCCAGCTGTCGTCGCCGCTGTACTTCAACGTGAACGGGTCGGACGGCTCGACGCGCGCGAAGCCGGCGGCCCGGACGATGCGCACGAGGCCGGCGAGGTTCGTGGTCCACCACGTGAAGGTGTCGATCCCGTCGAGGTCCGCGAGCGGAACGCTCTCCCTGAACCGGAACCGTTTGATCACGTTGACGATCACCGCGCTCTCGGTGCAGACGCTGCGGATGTTCTCCACCGGCGTGATCGGATCCTTCAGGTGCAGGAGCAGATCGCCGCAGAAGACGAAGTCGAACGTGCCGAGGGCCTCCGGCGAGAGGTCGTACGCCGACAGGATCACGCGCTCGACGCTCGAGCCGAGCGTGCGCCTGGCCAGCGCGAACCGCTCCGCCTTCGTCTCGTCGAGGCTGCGGTCGTGGTCGCCCCGGAGCGACGCCGGCCAGTCGAGGTCCTCCGGGTCGTCGATGTCGAGGGCGGTCACCGAGGCGGCCCCTCGCCGCTCCATCTCGAACGCCCAGAAGCCGTCCATCGTCGCCACGTCGAGGCAGCGCTTGCCGGTCAGGTCGACGGGAAGCGGGTAGCGGTCGAGCACCGGACGGTGGTCGAACATCCCGTTGGTGACCACTCCGCCGCCGAGGTCGATCGTGTGGTACCAGGGGTAGCGCTCGACCTCGGTGCGCAAGCCCTCGGCGTCCTCGGTCGGCCGTGACACCGGCGCGATCCTACCTTCGCCTCACGCCGGCTGCGGCGCCTTGACCGCGCCCCGCAGGTAGCCGAGCATCTCGCGGACGAGCTCGCGCTCGGTGAGCCAGGTGGCGGCGGCGGTCACGACCGCGTACAGCACGAGCTCCCCGACCACCTGCTCGACCGGGCGGTCGCCGCCCGCGAGCAGCCGGACGCAGAGCACGGCGGCGACCGCGGGCACGCTCGGCGCCATCGCGCGCGCCGCGTGCGTCAGCATCTCGAAGCCGGAGAAGAGGCGCGTCAGGTAGTACGCCCTGACGGACAGGTCGACGAGCATGACGGCGGCCATCCCGATCCCGTAGCCGATGAGTCCCTCCGCGAGCATGAGCGGGATGCCGACGAGCAGGAAGGTCAGCAGCATGAGGCCGCCGTTCACGGCGAGCGGCCGGGTGTTCCCGGTCGCCAGGAAGTAGGCGCTCCAGTTGAAGGCGATCTGCGCGACGGCGGCGAGGACGCCGAATATCTGAAGCAGCTCGGTCGCGATCTCCCACTTCTCGCCCAGCACGAGGTCGACGAGGTCCGGCGCGAAGAGCGCCAGTCCGAGGCCGAACGGCATGCCCCACATCAAGGCGAGGCGGTTCGACTTCACGAACGACTCGAACAGCAGGTCCCTGCGGTCGCGGACGGCGCACACCGCGGGGTAGAGCGTCTGGGTCACGATCTGGTCCGCGCGCTCGGCGAACCGGCTGATCGTTGCTGCCAGGCCGATCGCTCCCACGCCGGCGAGCCCGACCGCGCCCTCGCCCACGATCACCGCCGCCTGGGTCATGAGCGCGCCGCTGCCCGCGGCGAGCACCAGGGGCCACGAGAACGAGAAGTACTCGCCGAACATGCGGCGGTCGAAGCGGAGCCGGAGGCGGTACGGGCAGACCTTGAGCGCCGCGAGCCCGGCGGCCCAGTGGCCGACCACGCCGCCGACCACGAGGCTCCAGACCCCCGCCCCGGCGATCCCGAGCGCGGCCGTGACGACCAGGCTCGTGACCGGCTCGATCGACTGGAGCGCGCGGTGCCGCCCGTAGCGCATCTGGCGGTAGAAGATCCACATCGGGCTCTGGAGGCCGGAGCCGGCGATCGCGAGCGACAGGACGATGCCCGGCAGGAGGATGTCGGTCCGCCCGTAGATCAGCGCGAAGCCGGGGAGCGTCGCCATCGCGAGGAAGGTGAACGCCGCCCGCCAGACGAGGTTGATCGTGAAGGCCTTCTGGAAGGCCGCCTCCTGGTCGCGCTCGGCCTGCTGCACGAACTTGTCGCTCACCCCGATCCCGAGCAGGAACAGGAGGGCCGAGAGGGAGACGTAGACGAGGCCCCAGAGGCCGAACTCGCTCGCCGTCAGGAAGGCGGCGATCAGCAGGTTCCGGACGAGGCCGAGGCCCGCGAGCCCGACCGTGAACGCCGCGTTGATGATCGTGCCGCGGGCGGCGTGCTCCCGCAGGGTCCGCCCTCCGAGAGCGACCCTGTCCTCGATCGTGCCGGGCGACGAGCTGTCGGGCGATGCGGGGTCGGGCATCCCCTACGAGCTTATGCCGGCCGGCCGCCGCGCGGGAGGTTTCGCGCGAGACGGGGCGGCGCCGCTCAGCCCCTGCGCCTGCGGACCGCGCGCCGCAGCGCGCCGCCCGCGGCGGCGAGACCGGTGCCGACCGCCGCCGCGGCGCCGGCCGCGAAGCCGGTGAACGGCAGCTCGCCGCCGCCTCCGGAGCCGCCGCCGCCGGAGCCGCCGCCTCCGGAACCGCCGCCGGAGCCTCCCCCGGACCCCCCGCCCGAGCCGCCGCCCGAGCCGACGCCCCCGTACTCCGAGCCCGGGTCGACGGCGCCATCGCCGTAGTTCGTCACGGTGCCGGACAGCGCGTCGCCGCCGCCCGGAACGGGCGTGCTGAAGCTCAGGTCCTGCCCGGCGGCGGCGCCGAGGACCGGGTGATACGCGTCGGTCATGGCGACCAGGTCGCCGAAGTCGACGACCTCCGGACGGAGATACTCGTGCGATCCGTGCATTTGCCCCCTGCATTAAATGTACGGAGCGGTGCAAGGTTGCGCGCCGGGCGGGCGGCCGTGGCCGATGGCTCGTGCCTGTGGTGCAATAGCGGGATGGCAAGGACGACCACCGTCGACGCGCCCGGCTCGGCGCGGCAGGCGGGCGCGGCGGGGCCGGCCCTCCTCTCGCTCGAGGGCATCGTCAAGCACTGGCCGGGCGCACCGGTCCTGTCCGGCGTCGACCTCCGGGTGGAGCCCGGCGCGGCGGTCGCCGTCAGCGGCCGCAACGGCAGCGGCAAGACCACCCTGCTCCGCATCGCGTCCGGCCTGATCGCGGCCGACGCGGGGACGGTCCGGCTCGCCGGCCTCGACGCCGCGCGCGACCGCACCGAGTTCCAGCGCCGCGTCGGCTTCCTCTCCGCCGGCAACAGCGGCCTCTACGGACGGCTCCGGGCGGAGCACCACCTCGAGCTGTGGTCGCGGCTCGCGCTGCTCCCGCGCGGCGAGCGCGCCCGCGCGATCGACCGCGCGGTGGCCGACTTCGCGCTCGAGCCGCTCCTCGGCAAGCGCGTCGACCGGCTGTCGATGGGACAGCGCCAGCGGCTGCGGCTCGCGCTCGCGTTCCTGCACGGGCCGGACGCGCTCCTGCTCGACGAGCCCGCGACGAGCCTCGACGAGGACGGGCTCGCCCTGCTCGGGGCGGCGATCGAGTCGCTCAAGGCTCGCGGCGGCGCGGCGCTGGTCTGCCTGCCCACCGGGTGGGACGCGCTGCCCGTCGTCGACCGCGAGTACGTGCTGGCCGGCGGCGGGCTGGAGGGCGCGTGAGCGGCTCGGCCGCGCGCGCGAGCGGCACCTCGGCGGCGACGCTGGCGAGCGCCGCGGCGGCGATCTGCAAGCGCGACTTCCTGGTCTTCGCGAGCTACCGGACGCGGTTCGTGACCACCTTCTTCGCCACCGCGGTGAGCCTGACGCTGTTCTACTACGTATCACGGCTCGTGACCTCGAGCCGGTTCGGCGGGCCCGACGAGTACTACTCGTTCGTGGTGGTCGGCCTGATCATCTTCGGCGTCCTCACCTCCACGCTCTCGTCGCCGCTCGCGACCCTGCGCGCGGAGCTCCAGGCCGGCACGTTCGAGCGGATGGTCGTCTCGCCGTTCGGCCCGGTCCGCTCGGTCGCGTCGCTCCTGATCTTCCCCGTGCTCCTGGCCGTGGCGCTCGGGGTGATGTCGCTCGTCTACGCCGGGCTCGTCTTCGGCGTCGACGTGCGCTGGGAGACCCTGGGCGCCGCCCTGCCGGTGGCGCTCCTGTCGGCCGCCGCGTTCGCGCCGTTCGGGCTGCTGATGGCCTCGGCCGTCGTCCTCTTCAAGCAGACGAACGCCGGCGCGACGTTCCTCATGGCGGGCGTGTCGCTCGTGGCCGGCGTCTACTTCCCGGTCGAGCTGCTGCCGGGCTGGATCGAGTGGACCTCCGACGTACAGCCGTTCACGCCGGCCGTGGACCTGCTCCGGAACGTCCTCGTCGGCACCCCGCTGCGCGACTCCGCCGCCCTCGACCTCGTCAAGCTCGCCGGGTTCGCCGCCGCGCTGCTGCCCGTGTCGCTGCTCGTGCTCCGCGCGGCGGTCGAGCGCAGCCGCCGGAAGGGCACGATCATCGAGTACTGATGGCTGACGCGGATCGGAACGAGGAGCCCATGCTCGGCGCGCGCGTGCGCGTCCCGGATCACGTCGTCTACCGCGACTTCGGCGACGAGACGGTCGTGCTCAACCTCGACACGGGCATGTACCACGGCCTCAACCGCACGGCCGCGGCGATGCTGTCGACGATCGGCGAGAGCGCCTCGGTCGGCGCGGCCGTCGAGCGGCTGGTGGAGGAGCTGGGGCAGCCGCGCGAGGTGATCGAGCCCGACGTGCTCGGCCTCTGCAGGTCGCTGTCGGAGCGCGGCCTGATCGAGCAGGACGGCGGTGAGGGAGGCTGACGCGGGCGGGTCCGAGCCGCGGCGCGCGCAGGCCTTCGGACTCGACGTCGACCTGTCGTTCCCGGCCCCGGGCCTTCCGGCGGCGTCCGGTCCGCCGACCGGCAGGCGGACGCGCGTCGACCTGGTCGAGCCGGACGAGATCGACCGCGGGTGGCCGTCGGCGGGCGTCGAGCGCGTGCTCGAGGAGCGGTTCGGCGGCGGACAGCCGGAGCGCACGATCGACGCGCACCCGCAGGCCGGCTACCGGCTCCACGCCCGCCACTTCGGCCTCGCGCGCCTGTCGCCGAGCGGAGACCGGGTGCTCTGCTCGCCGCCGGACGTGGCGCCGTGGCGGTGGCAGCGGTTCCTGGTCGGGCGGGTGCTGCCGTGGGCCGCGGTGCTGCGCGGGCTCGAGGTGCTCCACGCGAGCGCGGTCACCGTCGGCGGCGGGGCGGTCGGCTTCGTGGGGCCGACCGGCGCGGGCAAGACGTCGGTGGCGATCCGGCTCGTGGCCCGCGGCGCGCGGTTCCTGACCGACGACGTGCTGGCGCTCGACCGCGACGGAGGCGGCCTGCGGGCCCATCCCGGCGCGAGCATCGCGTCGGTGCGCCCGGCCGAGCGCGAGGCGATCCCGCGCTCGACCTGGCGCGGGCTCGGCTCGGTCCTCGGGCACAGCGGGAAGACCTACCTCGCGCTGCCGCGCGAGGACAGGCCGGCTCCGCTTCGGGCGCTCTACTTCCTGCGGTCGACCGGCGGCGCGCGGATCGAGCCGATCGACCGCCCCGACCCGCGGCTGCTCCTGGCGAGCACGTTCGTGCTCGGCGTGCGGACGCCGGAGCGGCTGCGCAACCAGCTCGACGTGTGCGCGACGCTCGTGCGGGAGGTTCCGATGTTCTCGCTGGAGGTCGGGTCCGAGACCGACGCCGAGGCGGTGGCGGCGGCGGTCGAGGAGCACGTGCGCCAGGGGGCCGGCTCCCCCGCGGCGGCCGGCGGCCGGGGGGCGCTCGCGGCACGAGACGGGGGCGCGCGATGAGCGCCGCGACCGACCTCTCGTCGGGGCCGCGGCTCGCCCCCGGCGCGAAGCTCGCGCTCGCCGGGGAGGTGCTCGCCTCCTACGCGCGCGTCCGCTGGCGGCTGCGCGGCGCGAAGCTCCCCGAGGTGCTCGCCGACCTGCGCGCCGCCCCGCCGCGCCGCCCCGGCCTGTCCGACGCGGTCGCTGGCGGCCGCCGGCTCGGCCGCGTCGTGAGCCGCACGCTCGCGCTCGTCCCCGCCGACTCGCGCTGCCTCGTCCAGTCGCTGACCTTGACGCGGATGCTGGCCAGCCGGGGGGTCGAGTCGCGGCTCGTGATCGGGGTGCGCCCGGGCGAGCGCTTCGCCGCGCACGCGTGGGTCGAGCACGACGGCATGCCCCTCCTGCCGACCGGAGGGGACCGGTTCGACGAGCTGCTGACGCTCTGAGCGCGGGCCCCGTCGAGCTCGCCGGCCGCTACGGGCCGGGCGGCGGCGCCGCGGGCCGGCCGCTCGAGGAGGCGCTCTCGCGCGGGCCGGCGGAGGGCTCGGCTCCCGGCGGGGGCGCGGCGCCGGCGGGGCGGGTCGACCTCGGCCCGCTCGCGGCAGCGTGGACCGCCGGCGTGCGGGTCGCGCGCGAGCCCGTGCTCTGCCTCGTCGACGGGCGCGTCCGCACCGGGCGGCTCGCCGACTGGCTCGGGCTCGACCCGGCGGCGCCGCCCGCGCGGCTCGTCGCCGAGGGCTACGCCGTCTGCGGCGAGGCGGTCGTCGGGCGGCTCGACGGCGAGTTCGCGCTGCTCCTCTGGGACGCCGGGGCGCGCCGCGGCCTGCTCGCCCGCGACCGGCTCGGCGCGCGGCCCGTCTTCCTCGCCGAGCACCGCGGCGCGCTGCTGTTCGCCTCCGAGGTCCGCAATCTCCTCGCGCTGCTCCCCTCGCGCCCGCCTCCGGACCGGGCGGCGATGGCGCGCTGGCTCGCGCGCGCCGGCGTGCCCGAGGACGGCGCGACCCTCTACGCGGGGATGCGCGCCCTGCCCGGCGGCGCGACGCTCCGGCTGGCCGGAGGGCGCTGGGAGGCGGTCCGCGCGTGGCGGCCGCGCCTCCGCCCGGCCCTCGACGTGGACGCGGCCGAGGCGGCCGCGGAGGTCCGGCGCTCGCTCGGCGCGGCCGTCGGGCGGGCGCTCGAGGGGGCGGAGCGGCCCGCGGTGCTCCTGAGCGGCGGGCTCGACTCGGCGGCGGTGGCGGCCGCCTCCCGCGACGCGGGCGCCGCGCCGGTCGCGTACTCGGGCGTCTTCCCGGCGCGTCCGGAGGTCGACGAGTCGGACCGGCTGCGCCGCGTCCGCGACCGGCTCGGGCTCGCCGGGATCGAGGCCGAGCTGGGCGGCGGGAGCGCGCTCGCCGGCGCGGTCGAGTTCACGCGCGCGTGGGAGCTGCCGCCGGTGTCGCCCAACCGGTTCGTGTGGGCGCCGCTCCTTCGCCGCGCCGCGGACGACGGCGTCGACGTCGTGCTCGACGGCGAGGGCGGCGACGAGCTGCTCGGGTGCGCCGCCTACCTCGTCGCGGACCGCCTGCGGGCCGGGCGCCCGATCGCCGCCGTCCGGACCGCGCGCCGGCTGCCCGGCATGGGCGCCCGGCCGAGGCCGCGCTGGGTCGGGCGCGCCCTGCTCACCTACGGCGCTCGCGGCCTCCTGCCGCCGGGCCTGCACGAGCGGATGCGGGCCGCCCGCCGCCGCGGCGGCGGCGGCCCCGGCTGGCTGGCGCAGCCCGTGCGGGACTCGCGCTGGGCCTGGAAGCGCCGGCCGGGACCGCGGTGGTGGGCGCACCTCTCCCACGTCCTCGTCGCCGACCCGCTGGGCGCGACCGACCAGCGCCGTCGCGAGGCGGCGCTCCACGGCCTCGACCTCCGGCACCCGCTGCGCGACCCGGAGCTGATCGACCTCGTGCTCTCGCTGCCGCCCGAGCTGGCCTTCGACCCCGACCTCGACCGCCCGCTCCTGCGCCGGGCGCTGGCCGGGGAGCTGCCGGACGACGTCCTGCGCGACACGCGAAAGCCGTTCTTCGACGCGCTGCTGCGGGACGCGCTGTCCGGGCCGGACGCGGACGCGCTGCGCGCGCTGGTCGCCGAGCCGCCCGCGGAGCTCGCCGCGCTGCTGCGCCCGGGCGCGGCGGCCGCGCTGCTCGACCCGGCCGCCCGGCCGGCCTCGTGGGCCCTCGACGCCTGGCGGGTCGCCACGCTCGCGATCTGGCTGCGCCACCAGGAGGCGTGAGCCGCTCGCCGGCCGCCGCCCCCGCGAACCGCTCGCCTCCGCACGCCGCGCGTGAACCGGATCGCGCTCCCCCGCGTATGACGGTTCAGCTTGAACTGGATCCCGCGGATCCCTATATTTCGGTCCAGCAAAGGGGGGGCGATCTCCCATGGAGGAGGTGTGATGACCTACGAGAAGCCCGAGGTGCTCGACTACGGCACCCTGACGAGCCTGACCGCCGGCCAGCAGGACGGCAACTTCACCGACCGCGACTTCCCGGTCAACACTCCAAGGGACGAGCTCACCTTCTCCGACTAGCAGCGGGGCCGGGCCGATGGTCCGGGGGCGCCGCACGGACGCGGCGCTGGAGCCGATCTACCTCCTCGCCGGGTGCGAGGCGCGCCGCCGTGCGCTGCGCGAGCGGTCGCGCGCCGTGCTGGCGACCGCCGACTTCCGCGCGCTCGCGGCCAGCCTGGCCGCCCGCCGCCTGCTGTCGCTGATCGGCACGCGTGCGCTCGAGGCCGCCGGCGACCTCTGCCCGCCCGACTTCCGGGAGGCGGTCGAGCACTCGCGCCGCGAGGACCGCGCGCGCGGGCTCGCGGTCGAGGCGGCGACGCGCCGGGTGGCGGCTCGGCTCGAGGAGCGCGGCATCCGCGCCCTCCCGCTCAAGGGACCGCTGCTGGCGATCGAGGCGCACGGCGACTTCGGGCTGCGCGGCACGAGCGACGTCGACGTGCTCGTCCCGCCGTCGCGGCTCGCCGAGGCCGCCGAGCTCCTCGCCGACGAGCAGTTCCGCGAGCCGCGCGACCCGCTCCGCCCGAACGGGCTGCCCGACCTCCACCTCGCGCTGCGCGGCCCGGACACGCCCTCGGTCGAGCTCCACTGGCGCGTCCACTGGTATGAGGAGGCCTTCTCGGGCGACATGCTGGAGCGGGCGGTGCGCGGCCCGGACGGCCTGCTGCGCGCGCAGCCGGACGACCTGGCGGCGTCGCTCCTCCTCTACTACGCCCGCGACGGCTTCCACGGCGTCCGGCACGCGGCCGACCTCGCCGCGTGGTGGGACCGCCACGGGGACGACCTGCCGCCGCGCTTCCTGGAGGGCCACGCGCGCCGCTACCCGGAGCTCGCGCCGGCGCTCACCGCCTCGGCGACGGTGCTCGAGCACGTGACCGGCACCCCAGCTCGCGAGTGGCTCGGCGACGCGGCCGTGCGGGGCCGGCGGCGGGTCGAGCTCGCCGAGCGGCTCGCGGACTGGGCCCAGCAGGGCGACCGCGACCAGCTCGCGGCCAACATCTCGCTGGTGGACGGGCTGCTGGGGCCGCGCGGCTCGGCCCGCGCGTTCGTGCGGAGGGAGCTCGGACCGCGCTCGGACGAGCCCGCCGGCCACGCCGCCAAGGTCCTCGCCCGCTACGCGATCGCCCTGTGGCGGGTGCGCGGCGGGCGGCGCTGGTCGCCCGCGCCGGGGTAGCGCGCCCCGCCCCGTCGCCGCCCGGCGCGGTCAGTCCCGGTCCGGGTCGTACTCGCACCCGCGGCCGCGCGGCTGGGCCAGGACCTGGAGCCGGCGCCACGGGAAGTTCCGGAGCGCGCCGACGCCGTCGGGCGAGCGACCCTCGAAGATCTCGTCGTACGGGTTCCATCCGAGCGGCGTCGGGTCCTCGGCGTAGAAGCCGACGTCGCTCGAGGACTCGCGGACGACCATCCCGTAACGCTGGACGGCGGTCGCCACGGTCAGCGCGTAGCGCGACAGCGGGTGACGCGGGTCGCGCGCGTAGGCGCGCAGGTCGAGCCGGGGCGGGAGGCGGAGCCGCAGGCCGGCCGGGATCGAGCTGCGCGAGCGGCTCGAGTGCTCGGGGTCGGTGCGCTGGGCCGGCCAGCACCAGCCGTCGCGGCCGCGGCCGGCCAGGACGGCGAAGTCGACCGCGTGCTCGATCGACCCGCGCCGGAGCTCCTCGATCCGCTGCATGCCCGCCAGCAGGCCGATCGAGGTGGCGGACGCTCCGAACTGCGGGCCGGGAGGGTCCGTGAAGTGGCCCTCGCTGCGGGACACGTGCGGCATCCGCCCGCCGTAGCGGGCGCGCCAGGCGCCGAGCAGGGGATCGCGGACGAGGCCCCAGAACTCCCACAGGGTGTCGGTGGACGGCTGCCAGACGACGAGGTTCTGGTCGGTGCCGGCCGCGGGACGGGCGTCCGGGGGCAGCGGGACCTCGTCCCACTGGGCCTGGAGGTCGGGGCGGGTGCCGGGCGCCGCGACCCGGACGGTCGGCTGGTCGCGCGGCACGGTGTAGACCGGCGAGCTGTACGAGGCGGTGCCGACGCCCGCGCCGCGGCGCTCGCTGCGGATCTGGGCGCGCAGCTCGGCCACGAGCGCCGGCGAGTCGCGCGCGATCGGGGCGCGCTTCGACAGCCGCGCGTTGCGCCAGCCGGCCGGCGAGAACGGCTGGCCGACCGCGGTGACGGTGTCGACCCACACGCTGCGCGCGCAGAAGGCGCCGCCCGCCGTGTTGACCGCGACCGCGACCCGGTGCCGCCCCGCCGGGATCGACATGCGAGCGCCGGGCTCGCCGTAGCCGCCCGTGCTCACGTCGGCGACGAGCCGCTCGACGCCGTCGACCGACACCGACACCTGCGGCGGCCCGAAGCAGTCCTCCCCGCGCAGGCGCACGAAGAGGTGGGTGGTGGACTGGGGGACCGCGATCTCGCCCTCGGCGGCGCCCGACGAGATTCGGAGCGCCCTCCCGCCGGACGCGTCCCCGTCGAGCTCGACGGCCCCGTCGCCGCCGAGCGCGAGCGTCAGGGCCTCGCCCTCGACCGTGGCGTCGGCGGCGAGGGCGGGCGCCGGGGCGAGCGCGCAGGCGGCGAGGGCCGCGGCGACGGCGACGAGGCTGCGGGTCGACGTGGTGCGCTCCCCCACGCCGTGATCGTTGCACGACGCCGGCGCCGCCGCCACGGGTCGGCCGCCGCGAGCCGCGCGCCGCGCTCCCCGGCGAGCCGCGGGCCGCGGCCGGGCTCCCCGCGCCGGGCGCTCCCCCGGTATCGTCCGCCTCGGGAGGGGAACGGCCTTGCTCGAACGCCAGACGCTCGCTGGAGGCGCCGCGGCAGCGGTCGCGCTGGCCGCGGCCGCGCTCGCCCCCGCCGCCGGCGCGCACTTCGAGCGCAACGTCACGTTCCCCGACCCGGCGCCGGACGCCTCCGTCTCCCCGCCCGCCGGCGGCGCCGTCCCCGCCTACCGCTCCCGCGGCCGGACGATCGTCGTCTGCAAGCGCGACTCGCTCGCCCGCGCCCGCCGCGGCGGCGCCCGCGGCGCCCTCCTGCGCCGCAACGCGCGCCTCCTCGCCCGCTGCCGCCACCGCGACCTCCAGGCGGCGGTCGCGACCGCCCGCAACGGGACCCGGATCCTCGTGCTCCCGGGCCTCTACCGCGAGTGGCCGAGCCGCCGGCAGCCGACCTTCGACGAGCGCTGCTCGGAGTACCGCGAGGTCGGCCCCGAGCAGGGGCCGGGCGAGGACCCCCAGGCCCTCACCTACCGCTACCAGGCCGCCTGCCCGAACGACCAGAACCTCGTGGCCGTGATCGGCCGCGACCCGGAGACCGGCAGGTGCCTCCGCTGCAACCTCCAGATCGAGGGCACCGGCCGCCGGCCGCAGGACGTGGTGGTCGACGCCGGCCGCGCCGCGGGCGACGAGGGCAAGGACGTGGGCATCCGCGGCGACCGCGCCGACGGCATCCAGGTGCGGAACATGCGCTTCACCCGCGCCGGCGAGCACGGCGTCTACTTCATCGAGACCGACGGCTACCTGATCCGCCACGTGATCGGCGACACCGCCGGCAACTACGGCTTCCTCACGTTCGCGTCCGACCACGGAGTGACCGACGGCTGCGAGGCCTACGCGAACAACAACGCGGGCGTCTACCCGGGCGGGGCGCCCGACACCGCGCCGCGCGCGAACCAGGTCATCCGCCACTGCCGCGTCCACGACAACGTGCTCGGCTACTCGGGCACGATGGGCAACTCGACGCTGGTCGAGGACAACGACTTCTTCCGCAACACGGTCGGCATCAACACCGACTCGTTCCTGGCCGCGGGCCACCCCGGCTATCCGGAGGACCACGCGACGTTCCGCCGCAACCGGATCTACTCGAACAACACGAACCCGTACGTGTCGGGGTCGAACCTGCGACCGAGCTTCCCGTTCCCGGTCGGGACCGGGATCAACATCACCGGCGGCAACGACAACCTGATCGAGGGCAACTGGATCTACGACAACTGGCGCCGCGGGACGATGCTGACGACCGTGCCGGGGTTCGTCTCCGAGCCGCCGCAGCCGCACCCGGACCCGACGTCGCACCGCAACGCCTACCGCTCGAACCACATGGGCGTGGCGCCGAACGGCGCGCGGATGCCGAACGGCGTCGACTTCTGGTGGGACGAGGCCGGGACCGGCAACTGCTGGGAGGACAACGGCGAGGTGAGGACCGACCCGCCCTCGCTCGACCGCTGCCCCGGCCGGCCCGCGGGGGTCCCGGGCGTCGGCAACCCGCAGAAGCAGGCCGTGCTCGCCTCCTGCGCCACGTGGCCAGAGGAGACCGACGCGCGGTGCGACTGGTTCGAGACCCCTCCGCCGCCCGGGGGGACCGGCGGTGCGCACCCGGCGCGGCGCGAGCTCGTGCCGCTGTGCCCGCCGCTCGGGCCGCTGGCGTGCGCGACCCAGGCGCCGCGCCCCGGCCGGTCGGTCAACGCGCGCGAGAGGTGCGCGGACTGGAACGCGGCGAGCGAGGCCTCGCGGCGGGGCACCGTCGAGACGATGCGCCAGCGGCTCGCGGCCGACGTGCAGTACGCCGGCGCCCGCGTCGTGCCGGCGCCGGCGGCCGCGGCGCACCTGGCGGCCGTGTGCGCCCAGCCGGTCGCCAGCGGGTTCTCGGTGTGGGAGGTCTTCACCGTGCACTCGACCTGGTACGCGGCCGGCCGGGCGCGGTGAGCGTCGCGGACGGCGCGGGCGCCGCGACCGCCACCCCCGTGGCCGAGCTCGACCTGCCGTCGTTCGAGTTCGCCGACGCCTCGCTCGTCGGCGAGCGCTTCCACGCGGTCATGGAGGACCTGCGCTCGCGGAGCTGGCTCGCGCGAGTGGAGCCGGTGGGCTACGTCGTGCTCGACCGCGAGGCCGTCGCGCACTTCATGCGCAGCCCGTCGGCGACGTTCCCGGGCCGCGTGATGCTCGAGGTCCACGGGATCGTGGACGGCCCGATGTACGAGCGGACCAAGGGCAACATCATGGACCTGAACGGCGAGCCGCACCGGCGGCTGCGCCGCCTCGTCCAGCCGGCGTTCACGCCGCAGGCGGCCGACCGCTGGCGGCCCGCCATGCGGCGCCACCTCGAGTCGCTGTTCGAGCCGGTGGCCGCCGGGGCGCGCTGCGACTTCGTGGACGCGGTGGCCAAGCCGTACCCGGCGCGGATCATCGCGGAGCTCCTCGGCGCGCCGGCCGAGGACGTGCCGCGGCTCGAGGAGTGGGCGAACCTGCTCCAGGCGTCGTTCGACCCGATCCGCCTCGCGACCGAGCGCGACCGCCTGGAGCGCGCGAACGTGGAGTTCGACGAGTACTCGTGGGAGCTGCTCCGCGCGCGGCGCGAGTCGCCCGGCGACGACCTCCTGTCCGAGCTGATCGCAGCCCAGGAGGAGGGCGACCGGCTCTCCGACGCCGAGTGCGTGCACCTGATCGGGGCGGTGCTGGTCGGCGGGGTCGACACCACCCAGGCGCAGCTCGCCCACGGCATCCGGCTCTTCGCCGAGCGGCCCGAGCAGTGGCGGGCGCTGGCCGAGGACCCGTCGCTCGTGCCGGCGGCGGTCGAGGAGCTGCTCCGCTTCGAGCCGATCACCCCGTTCACCGCGCGGATCGCGCTCGAGGAGATCGAGTACCGCGGGGTGACGTTCCCGGAGGGGACGATCGTCGTGGCGGCCGCCGTGACCGCCAACCGCGACCCCGCGGAGTACGACGACCCGGGCGCCTTCGACGTGACCGCCGAGCGCGGCCGCGAGAAGCCGCTGACCTTCGGCGCCGGCCCCCACTTCCGCCTGGGGGCGAACCTGGCCCGGGCCGAGCTCCAGGAGGCGCTCGCCTACCTGGCGCCCCGGATGCCGGGCCTCGAGCCGGACGGCGAGCCCGAGTACGAGACGCCGTTCGGCGTCTACGGCCTAGGGCGCCTCCCCGTCCGCTGGAGCGCCTGACCACGGCGTGGCGACGAAGGTCCGGGGGCGGCCGTCGGTCGTCGCGGCCGGGTCGATCGTCAGCGCCAGGCCGCCGGCCGCGAGCTGGCGCGCGACCAGCTCCTCGGTGTGCCCGCCGCCGGGAGGGGGCCCGGACAGGGTGAGGAGCACCGCCGGGCCCGGCTCCCGCTTCCCCTCCTCCCAGATCCGCGCGGTCACCGCGCGGTAGCTCGCGTCGTCGTCGCCCGGCACTCGCGGCACCTCAACCACCTCGACGGCGTCGCTCGCCACCACGGCGTCGTACCGCGCCCCCCACTCCGGGCCCTTGTCGGCGACCGACGAGGAGCGGAAGTCGTCCACCCGGCCGGCGACGACCACCCGCGCCGGCAGCCCGAGCCCGAGCGCGGCCTCCAGCACCACGAGGTCGGCGCCCGCGGCCGCGCTGCCCACCGCGAGCCGCGGCGCCAGCCCGCGGACCGCGCGCTCCACCTGGGGCAGGACGAGCCGGACGTTCTCCTCGCCGAGGACGCCCTCGCTCGGCCGGCGGCCCGCGTAGAGCAGGATCATGCGCCGCCGCCCGGCGCGACCGGCGGCTCGTCCGCGAACTGGCCCCACTGGCCCTGTTCGCGCCGCATGACCTCCTCCGCGCGGGCCACGAGCTCGAGGTCCGCGGTCGCGCCGCCGAGGCGCGCGAGGGCCGCCTCCGCGTCGCCGTAGAGCTTCGACAGCCGCGCGAACCCGTAGAGGGCGGCGTAGCCCGCGAGCGCGGTGGCCAGCGCCGGGACGATCGTCGCGACGAGCGGCAGGACCCACCCGCCGTCCGGGCCGAGCACGGCCGTCGCCACGCCGGCGGCGGCGGTCGACAGCGACAGCGCGAGCGCCAGCCTGCCGGCGGCCTCGGAGGCGAGCTCGTACTCCACCCGCGTGTCGCCGTAGTACCTCCGCTGGTCCTCCAGCCGGCAGTCGCGGTAGACGGCGAGGGCAGCGGCGTCCCGGCCCGTGGGCGCGGACCGCTCGCCCGCGCCGGCCGGCTCGTGCGGCTCCTCCGTAGCGGGCCCGGTGGCCGGCCCCTCCCCGGCGCCCTCCTCCGCCAGCGCGCCGACCCGCCGCCGGAGCAGCTCCTCGGGCACCCCGCCGGCCCGGTACGGCCCGGTGCGGGTCAGGTAGAGGAAGCCCTCGCCGCGCAGCCGCTCGGCGGTGAGCCGGGAATGCGTGTACCGCCGCTGCTCGCCCTGGCTCCGGAGCCGGGCGGCCACGACGGACAGCACGGCGCCGAGCACGGCCTCGGCGACCCCCACCGCGGAGGTCCAGTCGGAGTCGACGGCCTGGAGGCCGCCCGCGGCGGTCGCCAGCAGGCCGAAGAGGATCAGCCCGGCCTGCTGTCGCCGGTAGCGGTTCTGGTGCAGCAGCGCGTCCTGGTCGAACCGCTCGTAGACGGGGAAGACGACCTCGTCGATCGCGCGGAGCTCGGCGGCGAGGTCGGGGCTGCGGCCGGCCACCTCGGGCGGGACGAGCGGGTAGCTCCGGCCGCGCCGGTGGCGCAGCCGCGGCCGCCGCTTGAACAGGAGCGCCAGCGAGGGCCGCTGGCCGGTCGGGGGATCGCCTGCCATGGGAGCCCGAAGGGTCGCACCTACTCGATCCCGAGGCGGTCCAGCAGCGCCTCGTCGCGCCGCCAGCCCCTGCGGACCTTCACCGACAGGTCGAGGTGCACGCGGCGGCCCGTCAGCGCCTCGATCTCGCGGCGGGCCGCCGTTCCGACCGCCCGGACCATCGAGCCGCCGCGACCGATCAGGATCGCCTTCTGGGACTCGGTCTCGGCCCACAGCCGGGCGGTCACGACCAGCAGGCCGTCGTCGCGCTCCTCCAGCTCGTCGAGCTCGACCTCGACGGCGTGCGGCAGCTCGTCGCGGGTCCGGTTCAGCGCCTGCTCGCGGATCAGCTCCGCCATGCGCACCCGCTCGGGCAGGTCGGTCCGCTCGCCCGGCGGGTAGAGGAACGGCCCGTCGGGAAGGAGCGCGACGAGCGCCTCCACGAGCTCCGGCACCCCCGCCCCCCGCAGCGCGCTCACCGGGAACACCTCCGCGTCGAGCTCCAGCTCCGCCGCGGCCTCCAGGGCCGCCAGCACCTGGGCCCGGTCGAGCACGTCGACCTTGTTGACCGCGATGACGCACGGCGCCGCCGCCCCCGCGATCGCCCGCGCGATGAAGCGGTCCCCCGGCCCGACCCCCTGCGCCCCGTTCAGGACCAGCAGCGCGGCGTCCGACTCGGCCAGCTCGCGCTCCATCCGCCGCTGCATCCGCTCGGTGAGCGGGTCGCGCGGCCGCTGGACGCCGGGCAGGTCCACCAGCACCAGCTGCCAGTCGTCGCCGGTGGCGACCCCGCGGATCGCCCGCCGCGTGGTCTGGGACCGGTCCGAGACGATCGCCACCTTCTCCCCCACCAGCCTGTTCAGCAGCGTCGACTTGCCGGCGTTGGGCCGGCCGGCGAGCGAGACGAACCCGCTTCGCGTGCTCATCCCGAGCCCAGCCCGCCCATCACGCGGTCCTGGAGCTCCAGCATCTCGCCGGAGTCCGTCTCGTGGTCGTGACCGCACAGGTGCAGCACGCCGTGGACCACGGCCTCGACGAGGTCGTCGCACAGCGGCGGGCAGACCACCACGTCCCCGAGCTCCCGCGGGCCCGCCGCCGGGCCCGCGAGGTCGACCGGGAACGACAGCACGTCCGTGGCCGCGTCGCGATCGCGGTGCTCGCGGTTCAGCCGCCTGATCTCGTCCGGCCCGACCGCCGCGACCGCGACGTGGCCCTCCCCCACCCCGCAGGCGGACAGCGCCGCGCGGACGGCCGCGTCGAGGCGGTCGTCCTCGGTCCCGTGGATCTCTACGTGCAGCCCGACCGGTTGATTATCCGTCGACGTCCGGATCGTCCTGGCAGCCGGCGCCCGGCGGCTGCGCGACCACCTGGAGCCGGCTCCACGGGAAGTTCGCGAACAGCTCGTGCTTGTTCGGGTACCTGCCCTCGAACAGCCCGGTCGGGCCGCCGTAGGGGTTCCCGCCCGTCGGGGCCGGGTCCTCGGCCCAGAACCCGGGATGCGTGCCGCCGCTGTCGCGGACGACCATCCCGTAGCGCTGGATCGCCCTGGCCGTCATCAGCGCGTAGCGCGTCATCGGGTGCGCGGGGTCGGCGGCGTACGCCTCGAGGTCGAAGCCGGCCGGGAACCGGAACCGGGTCCCGGCGGGGATCGCCGCGGCGTCGCGCCGCCAGTGGCCGGCGTCGGTCCGCTGGGCCGGCCAGCACCAGCCGTCGCGGCCGCGCCCGGCGGTGACCCCGAGGTCGATCGCGTGGTCGATGACGCCGCGCTTCAGCTCCTCGATCCGCGGCGTGCCGGCCATCAGCGCGATCGAAGTGGCCGACGCGCCGAACCGCGGCCCGGGCGGGAAGCCGAACTGTCCCTCGTTCCGCGACACGTCCGGCATCCGGCCGCCGTACCGGGCGCTCCAGTTGCCCCAGCGGTCGCGGGCGAGCCCCCAGAACTCCCACATCGTGTCGGTCGAGGGCTGCCAGACGACCAGCGTCGCATCGGACCCCGGCGCGGGCATGGCGTCGGGCGGCAGCGGCACCGCCGCGAACTGCTCGGCGAGCTGGGGCGGGCCGGCCACGCGCACCGTCGGCTGGTCGCGGGAGACCGTGTAGATCGGCGTGCTGTACCACGTCGTGTTGACCCAGACCCCGACGTCGCTCGCGTCGATCTGGGAGACGAGGTCGCCGACGATCGCCGCCGAGCCCGGCGCGACCGGCGCGTCGTCCGCCAGCGGCTGGTTGCGCCAGCCGGTGGGCGAGAACGGCGTCGTCACGAAGGTGATCGAGTCGACCAGCACGCTGCGGTCGCAGACCTTGAAGCCGGCGAGGAAGACGGCGTTGTCGTTCGTCATCGAGACCGCGACCGTGTGGGCGCCGGCCGGGATCGAGACCCGCACGCCGATGTCGCGGTAGCCGCTCGTGCTGACGGGCCCGGACCACCACTGCCTGCCGTCGACCCGAACGGAGATCGCCGGCGCGCCCTGGCAGTCGTCGCCGCGGGCGCGGACGAAGAGGTGGACGGAGGAGCGCCCGGTCGTCACCGTCGACTGCGCGGTGGAGTTGGTCGCGATCCGCTGGGCGCTCGAGCCCGACGCGGCGGCGTCCGGCGCCGGGCCGCCGGCGACCGCCGGCAGCGTCATCGCCTCGCCCTCGACCGTCACGTCGGCGGGGCTCGCCGCCGCACCCGCCACCGGCCACGCGGCCGTGGCGATCGCGAGGATCGCCGCCGCACGGAACCCCCGCCCCCCTCGCACCCCCCGACGCATCCGGCGCGCAGGATGTCAGAACTCGCGCGGGCGTGCGCGGGCGGGTCGCGCGGGCGTGCGCGGGCGTGCGCGGTCGCGCGGGCGCGCGTGGCGCGGCTCAGGCGCGCCGCGGCTGCGCCCGCCGCAGCTCCGGCGCCTGCTTCTTCGAGTACTCGCCGTACGCCTCGACGATCCGCTGCACGAGCTTGTGCCGCACGACATCCTCGCCGCCGAAGCGGACGAACTCGATCCCCTCGACGTCGCTCAGGATGTCCCCGATCACCACGAGCCCGGAGCGCTGGTCGCCGACGAGGTCGATCTGGGTCACGTCGCCGGTCACGACCACCTTCGAGTTGAACCCGAGCCGCGTGAGGAACATCTTCATCTGCTCCGGACTCGTGTTCTGGGCCTCGTCGAGGATGATGAACGAGTCGTTCAGCGTGCGGCCGCGCATGAACGCGAGCGGCGCGACCTCGATCGTGCCGCGCTCGAGGTACTGGTGGACGCGCTCGGACTCGAGCATGTCGTAGAGGGCGTCGAACAGCGGCCGCAGGTAGGGGTCCACCTTCGCCATCACGTCTCCGGGCAGGAAGCCGAGCCGCTCGCCCGCCTCGACCGCCGGCCGCGTCAGGACGATCCGGTTGACCTCCCGCCGCGACAGCGCCGCCACCGCCATCGCCACGGCGAGGAACGACTTGCCGGTGCCCGCCGGGCCGATCCCGACCGTGATGGTGTGGTCGCGGATCGCGTCCACGTAGCGCTTCTGGTTGACCGTCTTGGGCGCCACCCTCAGGCCGCGGTGGCGCCAGACCACGTCCTCGAGGATCGCGCTCGGGCTCGCGTGCCGGTCGAGGGCGTCGGTGATCGCCGCGATCGTGCCGGGGGCGATCTGGTGGCCCTGGCGGACGAGGTCCGAGAGCTCGCGCACGACCGCCTCCGCCGCCGCCACCGCCGGCGGCGGGCCGTCGAGCGTCAGCAGGTTGCCGCGCAGGAACACGTCGCAGTCGAGGTGGCCCTCCAGGGCCTTCACGATCGTGTCGCCCGGCCCCGCCAGCTCCGTGGCGACCTCGTCGAGCAGCTCCACCTGCGCGCGGGCCATCTAGCCGGGGTCCTGGAGTCGGGGAACGCCCACCTCTAGGTCAGGCGCTCCTTCACCAGCTGGCTCACGCGCCTTCCGTCGGCCCGGCCGCCGACCCGCGGCATCGCGAGCGCCATGACCCTGCCCATCTCCTTGGCCGAGGACGCGCCGGACTCGGCGAGCGCGTCGTCCACGATCGCCGCCAGCTCCTCGTCGGAGAGCTGCTCGGGCAGGTAGGCCTCGATCAGCTCGGCCTCGCGCTCCTCGGACGACGCCAGGTCGTCGCGTCCCGCCTCGCGGTACGCGCTCGCCGACTCGAGCCGCCGCTTGCGCTCGCGCTGGAGCACGGCCAGCTCGTCCGGCTCCGACCCGCCCGCCTCCTTGTGCGCGCGCTGGAGCTCGGCGGTGACCATCCGGAGCGCGCCCACGCGCTCGCGCTCGCCGGCCTTCATCGCGGCCGCCGTGTCGTCACGGACCTTCTGGAGCACCGACATCGAGCTGAATTCTAGGCCCGGCCGACCGGCTCGAGGCGACCCTCTTATCCTCCGCCCGTGGCCATCCGCGTCGCGACCTTCGACTGCTACGGCACCCTCGTCGACTGGGAGGGCGGGCTCGGCGCGTTCCTGTACCAGAAGGCGCTGCGGGCGCGCGACGCCGACCTCCCGCCGGGACGCGTCCTCCGCGAGCGCTGGGAGGCGATCCAGTTCGGCCTGATCCAGGGCGACTACCGGCCCTACAAGGACGTGCTGGCCGAGAGCGTGCGGCTCCTGTGCGAGGAGCGCGGCTGGCCGTACGACCCGGAGGAGGACGGGAAGGCGGTCGTCCGCTCGATCCGCAGCTGGCAGCCGTTCCCCGACACCCGCCCCGCGCTCGAGCGGACCCGCGCGGCCGGCGTCCGGCTCGTGATCGTGTCGAACACCGACCGCGACATCATGGAGCACACGCTGCGCCAGCTCGAGGTCCCGTTCGACGACGTCCAGGTGGCCGAGGACGTGAGCGCCTACAAGCCGGCGGACGTGGTCTTCGAGCGGGCGCTCGAGCGGATCGGCGAGGCGCCCGGGGACGTGCTCCACGTCGCGTTCGGCTTCAAGTACGACATCGGGCCCGCCGCCCGCGCCGGCATGAGGACCGCCTGGGTCAACCGCCACGGCGAGCCGCCGCCCGGCGACGACGCCTACGACCACGAGTGGCGCGACCTCTGGGGCCTCGCCGAGCTGGCCGAGTCCGGCGGGAGCGGCGGCTAGTCCGCCTGGCGCGCCGCGCGCGGCCGCGAGCCGCCGCCCCCCACCCTGCGAAGCTTGCCCCGTGAGCGAGGGGCAGCTGATCCTGGTCGCGGGCTCCCTGCTGGCCGCCGGCCTGGGAGCGTCGCTGATGGCGCGCCAGCTGCGGCTGCCCAGCCTGCTGCTCTTCCTCGGCCTGGGGATGGCGATCGGCTCGGACGGCATCGGCTGGATCGAGTTCGACGACTACGAGCTGGCGCGGACGATCGGGGTGATCGCCCTCGCGCTGATCCTGTTCGAGGGCGGGCTGAGCACTGGGTTCGCCGAGGTCCGGCCGGTCCTGCGGCCGGCGCTCGCGCTGGCGTTCGCGGGCACGCTCATCACCGCGGCGCTCTCCGGCCTCGCCGCCATGTGGCTGTTCGACGTCTCGATGCTCGAGGGGCTCCTGCTCGGCTCGATCATCTCCGCCACCGACGGCGCGGCGATCTTCGCCCTGCTGCGCACCTCCACGCTCGAGCGGCGGCTCGCGCGGACGCTGGAGGGCGAGTCGGGGCTCAACGACCCGGTGGCCGTCCTGCTCGTCCTCGGGTTCATCGACTGGATCGAGGAGCCGAGCTACGGGGTGGTCGACATGCTCGGGCTGTTCGCGGGCCAGCTCGGGATCGGGGTCGTGGCCGGGCTCGTGGTCGGCGGCGGTGCGATCCTCGCCTTCCGCCGCTCGCACCTCGACACCGCCGGGCTGTACCCGGTCGCGTCGCTCGCCACGGCGGCGCTCGCCTTCGGCGCCGCCGACTCGCTCGGCGGGTCCGGCTTCCTCGCGGTGTACCTGGCCGGGCTGGTCGTCGGCAGCGCCGTGGTGCCCGCCAAGCGGACGATCGTCACCTTCCACCAGGGGCTCGCCTGGATCGGTCAGATCTCGATGTTCGTCGCGCTCGGGCTGCTCGTCTTCCCGAGCCAGCTCGGCGACGTGTGGCTCGACGGGACGATCCTCGCGCTCGTCCTCGTGTTCGTGGCGCGCCCCGCGGCTGCGCTGGTCGCGACCGCCGCCGAGCGCTTCGACTTGCGCGAGCGGCTGCTGCTCGGCTGGGCCGGCCTGCGGGGCGCCGTGCCGGTCGTGCTCGCCACCTTCCCGGTGATCGAGGAGATCCCCGCCAGCCGCGAGTTCTTCGACATCGTCTTCTTCGCCGTCGTGCTGTCGACGCTGCTCCAGGGCGCGACGTTCGAGCCGCTCGCCCGCCGGCTGGGGCTGACTACCAACGAGCCCGCCCTGCCGAGCCCGCTGGCCGAGTCCGGCACGATCCGCCGGCTCGGCGCCGAGGTGCTCGAGTACCCGGTGGCGGCGACCGACGCGATCGCCGGCGCGCGCGTGCGCGACCTCGGCCTGCCGCGCGAGGCGGTCGTCAACGTGATCGTGCGCGGCAACGAGGCGATCCCGCCGCGCGGCGCGACCCGCCTGCGGGCCGGCGACCGCGTGCACGTGCTGATGCGCGAGGAGGCCGCCGCCCGCCTGCCGCAGCTCCTGAAGCGCTGGCGCGAGGGCCCGATCGGGCCGCGACCGCGGCCGCCGCGCCGCCCCGAGGGCCGCGAGCCGATCCTCACCGCGCGCGCGTGGCACGAGCGCGACGGCGACCCGGCCCACCCCGCCGCCGTCGTGGGCGAGCGGGTGATCGACCAGCTCCGCGTCCGCCGCGACCGCCCCGGCGGCCTGTTCGTCCTGGTGGACGGCCGCTACGCGCTGACCGGCCCGATCCTGGCCGTCGGCGGCCGCAGCCAGCTCTCCCGCTGGGTCCGCCGCCGGATACGCCGCGCGGGCCCCGACGAGCGCGCCTGGCTCCAGACCGTCATCGGCGCGCTGGCGACGGAGGTGCCGGAGTAGGAGCTTTTGCTGCCTTTCCCTCGCATACCGAGGGTTAGGTGGGAAAGCTCCGCCGAAGCAGCAGGGCCGACCAGCCGCGGTCGGTGAGCCGGCCCCGCTCGCGGAGGCCGCGGCGGGCGAAGGCGGCGGCGACCTCGTCGGCCTCTTCCGCGAGCAGGCCGGAGGCCACGAGCGCCTGGGGCACCTCGTCCAGCGCCTCGGCGACGCGGAGCAGCAGGGGGCGCATCAGGTTCGCCGCCACCACGTCGGCGGCCGGCGGCGCCGCGCGCCTGAGGTCGAACCGCTCGACCGCGTCGAGGACCACGCCGTTGTCGCGCGCGTTCGCCTGCGTGGCCGCCACCGCCGCCCGCTCCGCGTCGAGCGCGACCACGGGGCGGAATCCGAGCTTGGCGGCCGCGATCGCCAGCACGCCCGAGCCGCAGCCGAGGTCGGCGAACGAGCCGCGCGGCTCGAGGTCGAGCATCAGCTCGAGGCACAGGCGCGTGGTCGGGTGGGCGCCGGTGCCGAACGCCGCCCCGGGGTCGATCACGATCTCGTGGACGCCGGGGCGGATCGCCTCCTGCTCCCACGGCGGCCGGACCCAGAGCCGTCCCCCGACGAGCACCGGGGCGTGGAAGCGCTTCCAGCGCTCGGCCCAGTCGTCCGGGACCGGCTCGCCGCGCACGGCAACACGGACGCCGCCGACTTCGGCCTCGCCCTCGGGGAGCGACGGCAGCTCGCCCGGCGCGCCGTAGAGGGCGAACTCGACGAAGCCGTCGCCGTCGACCTGCTCGACGCCGGCGGGCGCGAGCTCCAGCAGCGCGGCGAGGACCTGCTCCGCGGCGGCCGCGGGCGAGCGGACGGCGAGCCGGATCACGGGCGGCCCCGCTCCGGTCCGGGCGCGCGCGCCGGCCGGACCGCGGTCAGCGGAACGCCCGCCGGACCCGCGCGAAGATCGACTCCTCGGCCGGGTCGCGGAGGTTCTCGTCGGTCAGCGTGCCGGCGAACCGCTCGAGCACCCTGCGCTGCTCGGCCGAGAGCTTGCGCGGGATCACCACGTTCACGATCACCCGCTGGTCGCCGCGCGCGCCGCGCCGCAGCGACGGCATCCCGAGCCCCCGCAGCGTGACGACGCTGCCCGGCTGCGTGCCGGGCGCGATCTCGACCTCCTGCTCGCCGTCGAGCGTCGGCACGGTGACGCGGGTGCCGAGCGCGGCCGCGGGCGCCGGCAGGTCCACGACCGTCACGAGGTCGTTGCCGTCGCGGACGAAGCGCTCGTCGGCCGCGACCTTGACGAGCACGTACAGGTCGCCGGGCGGGCCGCCGCGGTCGCCCGCGTGACCGCGGCCGGCGAGTCGGATCCGCTGCTCGTCGCCGATCCCGGCCGGCACGTCGACGGTCAGCCGCCGCCGCTCGGCGCGCCGGCCGCGTCCTCGGCACTCGCGGCACGGGGTCCGCGCCACGCGCCCGTCCCCGCCGCAGGCGTCGCAGGCCGCCTCGCGGACGAGCTGCCCGAACGCCGTGCGCTGCACCGCGCGGAGCCGGCCGGCGCCCTCGCAGCGCGGGCAGGTCTCGATCGGCGTGCCCGGCTCCGCGGCGTTGCCGTTGCAGTGCGAGCAGACCGCCACCGCGTCGTAGTCCACGTCCACCGCGGCCCCGGACGCGGCCTGCTCGAGGGTGACCTCGACCGCCACCGCCACGTCGCCGCCCTGGGACGCGACGCTCCGCATCCCGCCTCCGAAGGCCGACTCGCCGCCGAAGAACGCGTCGAAGATGTCGGCGAACGACCCGAAGCCGGAGTAGTGCGTCTCGAACCCGCGCGACTGGAGGCCCTCGTGGCCGTAGCGGTCGTAGACGGCGCGGCGCTCGGGGTCGCTCAGCACCTCGTACGCCTCGGCCGCCTCCTTGAACTTCTCCTCGGCCTCCGGGTCGTGCTGGTTCACGTCCGGGTGCAGCTCGCGGGCGAGCTTGCGGAACGCCCGCTTCACCTCCCGCTCGTCGGCGCCGCGCGAGACGCCGATCACCTCGTAGTAGTCGCGCTTCACTCGTCGTAGAGCTCGCCGACGAACCGCGACAGCTCGGCCGCGGCCTGCCTGACCGACGCGATCGCCGTGGGGTAGTCCATCCGGGTCGGCCCGACCACGCTCACGGCGCCGAGGTTGCGGGTGGCGATCCCGTAGTTGGCCGCCACCACGCTCAACGACCGCAGCTCCGGCGCCTCGTTCTCGGTCCCGATCCGCAGGTAGACGCTGGGCTCCTCGAGCGCGCTGCGGAGCGTCGAGAGCAGGGTGACCCGCCGCTCGAGCACCTGCATCAGGTCGCTGAGCTGGGACAGCTCCTGGAGCCGGTCCTCGGTCACGAGCCGTGCGGCGCCGCCGAAGTAGAGGGTGTCCTCCGCGGTCTCCTCGAGCTCGACGAACGCCGGCCCGAGCGTCGTCAGGAAGCCGCGCTCGGCCTCCGACAGGTCGGGGGCGAACAGCTTCGTGTGGAGCATCCGCGCGCCCACGCCCATGCCGCCGAGCACCTCGTTCAGGTAGCTGCGCGCCCAGCCGACGAGCCCGGGGTCGATCGGCTTGTCGTACGAGAAGACGCGCTTGGTCACGCCGCCCGTCGAGGTGATGACGACCACCATCGCCACCTGCGGCTGGAGCAGCAGCACCTCGACGTGCTTGATCGTGGTCGTGCCGATCGGCGGCGCGGAGACGATCGCCAGCAGATTCGTCACCTGGGAGAGCTGCTCGGTCGTCGCCCGCATGGCCTCGTCGATCTCCGAGCGGATCTCCGGCAGCCTCAGGTGCGGCCTGTCGAGCGCGTCGCCGCCCGCCGCGAGCAGCTCGTCCACGTAGCGGCGGTAGCCGAGGTCGGTCGGGACCCGGCCGGCCGAGGTGTGCGGGTGCTGGAGCAGGCCGAGCTCCTCGAGCCGGGCCAGCTCGGCGCGGACGGTCGACGGCCCCCACGGCACGTCGTCGTGCTCGGCCAGCAGCTTCGATCCGACCGGCTGGCCCAGCGAGACGTGCGACTCCACGACCTTGCGGAGCACGATCGACTGTCTCGTGGTGAGCTGCACGCCTCGATTATGGTGAGCCCGCGCGGGAACGTGCGCGGGGCGCCGCGCGCGAGCCGGCCCGCGGCCCGGGCGCCGGCCCCTAGCCGGTCGGCTCGAGCTCGGCCTCGGCGTTCCGGATGATCGCGTTCTCGCCCTGCACGGCGACGGTGTCGACGACGACGCGGCCGTCGCGGACCTCCTTCACCGTGCCGCTGACCACGATCTCCTGCTCCGGCAGGCCCATCCCGCGGAACTGGACCGCGAGGCGCTTGAGGCCGCGCGGGTCGCCGCCTGCGGCCGCGGCGTTGGCCCGGGCCACCTGCGCCATCGCGTAGAGCCCGTGGAGGATGTTCCCCGGCAGGCCCGCCATCTTGGCGAACTCCGGGTCGATGTGGATCGGGTTGAAGTCGCCCGACGCGCCCGCGTAGCGGTGCGGGAGGTACTTGTCGGGGGTCACCCGCAGCTCGGGGATCGAGTCGCCCTGGTCCATCTCAGCCTCCTCGGACGATGTTGGTCCAGGTCCCGCGCACGGTCTCCTGGCCGTCCTGGTTCCTAGACACCGACTCGAACACGTAGTACGTCCGGCCGTCCTTCTCCCACGTGTCCTTGAAGGTCGCCTCGGTGACGATCGCGTCCCCGGCGCACACCGGCTCGCCCCAGGCGAACTCCTGGCCGCCGTGGACCATCATCATGAAGTTGATCCCGACCTCGGGGTCGAGCACCGCCGGCCCGACGGCGCCCGCGGAGTAGACCACCGCGAACATCGGCGGCGCCACCACGTCGCGGAAACCCGCCGCCCGGGCGGCCTCGCGGTCGTGGTAGATCGGGCTGTCCTCGCCCACGGCGCGGGCGTACTCGCGGATCTTCTCGCGGCCCACCTCGTACTCGAACGGCGGGTAGGCCTTGCCTGTCGGGCTGCCCTCCACGGCGCGCGAGTCTATTGGGACGGCGCGCCCGGCGGCGCGGCGCTCAACCGCCCGTCAGGCGGTGGACGGCGGCGTCGGCCTCCTCGCCGCTGAACACGCGGTCGAACGGCCCGGCGGCCGGGCTCGCGCCCGTGAGCTGGCGAAGCGCCCCGGCGTGGCGGGCCTCGACCTGCGCGATCGACGCCGCCGCGGTCAGCAGGTCCTTCGACTGGATCTGCGACGCCGCGCCGTCGTACGCGCTCACGGCGGAGTCCTCGAGCCGCGTGGCGAAGACCAGTACCGCCTCGTCGCCGGAGAGGTCGGGGAAGCTCGTCTTCGGCGCCGGGTCGGCCTTCCCGCCTAGCTGCTGGATCGTCTGGGTGAGCTGCTTGGCGTGCGCGTCCTCGTGCCCCGCGATCGTCTCGAGCAGCTTCTTCGCGTCCGCGCTCAGGCCGTCCGCCTTCAGCGCCTCCTGGTAGAAGGCCCCCTGCACTCGCTCCAGGGTCAGCGCGAAGTTGGCGATGGCGAGGTCGCCCCCCGCGAACCCGCCGTGGCCCTCGTGCGCGAGCGCCCGCGCCAGGGCGGGGCCCGCGGCCGCCGCTCCGTAGGCGAAGCCCGCGCCGAGCGACGCGCGCACGAGGAACGTCCCGCGGGTGATGCCGCGGCGGGTGCCGGCCGGTCCGCTCACGCGCTCACGAACGGCCGGATCTGGCGGAGGACGTCGGCGCTCGTCGCCGGGCTGGCGAACGGCCCGTCCGGGGCGATCGCCCGGCCGAGGAGCTGCGCGAGCGCCGCCGCGTGGCGCGCCTCGACGGAGTGGATCGAGAGCGCGGCCGCCAGCACCTGCTTGCTCTGGATCCGCGCGACCTGCCCCAGGTACGCGGCCGCGCCGAGGCTCTCGATCTGGGCCGCCGTGTCGAGGACGCCGGCCTCGGTCTCGAGGGGGAAGCTGAACTTGGGCTCGGCCGGCACGGTGCCGCCGAGGTTCCGCATCGTGCCGGAGAGCGTCTCGACGTGCGCGCGCTCGTTCTCGAGGAACCCCTTGGCGAGCTCGAGGCCCCGGCCCGTGAGCCGCCCGCTCGCGATCGCTTCCTCGTAGAAGGCGACCTCGAGCTGCTCCAGGGCGACGGCGTAGCCGACGATGCCGGCGTCGCCCTGGCCGTAGCTCGCCGTCCCCACGCCCGCTCCGCCGAACTGGTTGCCGGTCTCCTCCTCGTCCCCGCACGCCGCCAGGAACGCGGGCAGGACGGCGGCGGCGCCGACGCCCGCCATCCGGAGGAAGCGCTTGCGCGAGGAGGGGTCGGCCGCGAGCTCGTCCAGCGCGCTGCGCGGGCGTGTGTGGTCGGCGCGGTCCATTGCGGCGCCGGGAAGGTACCGGAGTCGGACGGAGGGGAGCCGTCGGCGCCCTCCGGCGCAGGCCGGAGGGCGCCGCGGTGCCCCCCTGGTCTCTCGGCTCCCCCGCAAGCCCGAGAGTTCGTCGTATTCCACGGCGCTCGCGGGCGAAACCCCCTTTTGGGGGGCCAGCCCGCCGGTGCCTCGCATCACGCCGGCGACATGCGCTATGGTGCTCGCCGCGCGAGTTCCCGCAAGGAGCAGGGACTTTGCGCGACATACACGCCGAGTCTCCGCCCCTCCGGGGTCGGGGAACGGGGGAACCAACATCGGCCGCACCCGGCCGAAGGGGCGAATCGCCGCAATCGCCGCGGCGTAGCGCAACTCCAGCGCGAGCCCGTCAGCTCACCTCGTAGGCGGACCCGATGGAAGGAGACGTAATTGCCGCGCACGCATCGTGATCTGGCCTCCACCGACCTGTGGCAGGACTCGCTCGAG
Organism: Thermoleophilaceae bacterium; assembly: GCA_036389295.1. Taxonomy (GTDB): domain Bacteria; phylum Actinomycetota; class Thermoleophilia; order Solirubrobacterales; family Thermoleophilaceae; genus AC-37. Next base: position 59,762 of record DASVQB010000055.1, read on the forward strand.
CGGGCCCTGCGCCGCCGCGAGCTCGCCGAGCTCCAGCGCAAGCGGCAGGGACGGCAGAAGGGCGCCTCGCTGGCCGTGACGGCCGCGGTGGCGGCCGCGCCCGCGGCTCCGACCCTCTCGATCCTCTCGGGCGGCGGCGCCGCGGCGGCGGCGACCACCCACCAGCGGTCGCTCCAGCAGGACGACGGCAGCCGCGTGCTGCTCGAGCGGGGCGCGACGAGCGCCGCGGTGGCCGAGGTCCAGCAGGAGCTGCGCGTCGACGACGACGGCATCTTCGGGCCGATCACGGAGCGGGCGGTCAAGCGCTTCCAGGCCCGCCACGACCTGCCCGCGACGGGCAAGGTCGACGTGCGCACGTGGCTCGAGCTGTTCCCCGACGGAATGGTCGTGTACGACCCGCAGGGCAGCACGGCGCAGCTCGCCTCGCACGTGCCCGCGGGCGCGGCGGTGCAGGCCGCAGGCGGGCCGGCAGCGGCGGCCGGCGCGGTCCCGGCCAGCGCGGCGGGCGCCCCCGACGCCTCGGGGGCCGGCTCGTCCTCGCACGAGTCGCGCGCGAAGGTCCGCAAGGCGAAGCACCAGGCGCGCCGCGGCGGCGCGCCCAGGCACGCCAAGCCGGACGCCGGGATCCTCCCCGACGAGGACGCCGCGCACGGCCACGGCGGCCGCTCGCACCAGGCGAGCGGCGTCGGCTCCGGCTCGCGCAGCGGGGTCCGGCACGGCGGCGGCGGGCCGGTCGGCGGTCCGATCGGCGTCACGCCCACCGGAAGCGCCAAGGAGATGATCGACGCGATGATCGCCGCGGCGAACCGGATCGACGCCGCCCACTACGGGTATCGCTGGGGCGGCGGCCACAACTCCTCGTTCAGCGGGCCCTACGACTGCTCGGGCGCGGTCTCGGCCGTCCTCCACGCGGCCGGCCTCCTCAACGCCCCGATGGTCTCCGGCGGCTTCATGCGCTGGGGCCGGCCCGGGCCGGGCGCGGTGACGATCTACGCGAACGCCGGCCACGTCTACATGTCGATCATGGGTCGCTTCTTCGGCACCACCCGGGCGAACCCCGGCGGCGGCGCCGGCTGGTTCAAGGGCGGCCCGCGACCGGGCTTCGTGGTCGTGCACGTCCCGTTCGAGACGCTGAAGTTCGGCAAGGCGACGCGGCGCTCGGCGAAGCGGGCCGCGGCGACGCAGGCCCGCACGCGGGCGGCGACGGCCTCGCGTACCGCCTCGGGCGGCTCGCAGGCGCAGGCGGCCTCGCAGGGCTCCGGCTCGTCCCAGGCCGCCGACTCCCAGACCGCGTCCCAGGGCTGGAGCAGCGGCACCGAGGGCGGCGGCACGACCCAGGCCGCCCCAGCGGGCTCGGCCGCGCCGGCGAGCGAGCCGCAGGGCGGCGCCCCGGCGGAGGCCGCTCCGGCGCCCGCGCCGGCTCCGGCTCCGGCTCCGGCGGCGGGTACGCCGGCTCCGGCCGCCGCGCCCACGGCCCCGGCGGCTCCGACCGCACCGGCCGCCGCCCCCGCGGCGGCTCCGGCTGCTCCGGCGGCTCCGGTGGCCGCGACCCCGGCGGCCCCGGCAACGGAGGCACCGGCGGCCGCGGCTCCCGCGGCGCCGAGCGCACCGGCAGCGGAGGCGCCGGCGGCAGAGGCCCCGGCGGCATCGGCGCCGGCAGCCGAGGCTCCGGCAGCCGAGGCTCCGTCCGCTCCGGCGGCGGAGACCGCGGCTCCGTCAGCCGAGGCTCCGGCGGCCGAGGCCCCGGCGACCGCGGAGGCGCCGGCATCGGCCTCGTCCGAGGCACCGGCGGCAACGGAATCCGGCTCGGCGACGAGCTCCGAGGCCGACGCCACCACCGGCTCCGCCGGCTAGCCGAGGAGCCGCCCGGCGCGCCCGGCCCGCGTCGGCCGGTCTCGTCGTTCGCTGCAGCATTCACCCGCCTATAGGGCGGTCAACCCTTCAGTCGTCGGCCGTCAGCGCTCGAAGACGAGGACGCGCGAGCCCTTGCGGCCGAGCGAGTCCTTCGCGGTGATGCCCAGCTCGTGCGACCCTTCGTCGAGCCCGCGGCAGGCGATCGAGGCGGTCACCGCCTGGTCGTCGTCCCGCGCGACGACCCTGCCGTCGAGCGTGATCGAGATGCCCTCGACCTTCCATCGGGAGACCGACGCGCGGACGGTGAAGCGCTCGCCGTCGCACGAGGTCGGGACCCCGTTGACCGTCACCGGCGGTCGCCGCGAGCGGCAGGCGTAGGCCACCGGCGCGCAGGCGAGCAGCACCAGGAAGACCGCCGTGCAGATGCGGGTCCTTCGGCCCATCGCAACCGGCATCGCCCTTCGCGCGCGCGGTCTTGAAGGCCCCACCGCGATCTCGGACGAACGTCGAGCCGCGCGGGCGGGCGCTAAATCGCCGCTCTCGGCCGGCTCCGGGGGGCTCCGGGGGCTCCGGCCGCCCTCAGCCCGATCCGACGTGGAGCTGCACGTTCACCGCCGCCGTGCCGCTCACCTCGTACAGCCGCAGCCAGAGCGGCAGGTACATCTCGGTGCCGCGGGCGGCGTCGATCCCGCCGAGGTCGACGATCGAGCCCGCCGGCCAGCCGAAGCTCCGGAGCAGGCTGCCGACGTCCGCCTTCGCGTCCACGTCGTCGCCGCACACGAACAGGTTGTGGTCGCCGGGGACCAGCCCCGGGTCGACCATCACCCCGGCGTTGACGGTGTTGAGCGCCTTGACCACCCGCGCGTCCGGGAACTCGCGCTGGATCTGCTCGCCGAGGCTGTCCGTGTTGCAGACCGCGAGCGTCGGCGGCATCCCCTGCGAGAAGTCGAGCGGGTTCGCCACGTCGACCAGGACCTTCCCGGCGAGCGCGTCCGCGCCGGCCGCCCGGAGCGCCTCGAGCGAGCCCGTGCCCGCGGTCGCGTTCACGACGACGTCGCCGTGCTCCGCCGCGTCCGCGAACGTGCCGTGACGCGCCAGCTCGCCCGCCTCGGCCGCCCATCCGGCGGCGCGCTCGTTCGCGGCGTCGCGGGCGCCCATGCAGACGTCGTGCCCGAGCTCGACCAGCTTGCTCGCGAGCGTCCGCCCCACCATGCCCGTGCCGAGGACGCCGATCCTCACGACCGGGAGTCTGTCAGAGCCTCGCTAGGGTCGGCGGCCCGTGGACGCCCTCCAGGCCATCGTGCTCGGCATCGTGCAGGGCCTCACCGAGTTCCTGCCGATCTCGAGCACGGCGCACCTGCGCATCGTCCCGGCCTTCGCCGGCTGGGACGACCCCGGGGCGGCGTTCACCGCCGTGACCCAGCTCGGCACGATGACGGCGGTCCTCCTCTACTTCCGCGAGGACCTGACGCGCATCGCCGCCGCCTGGCTGAGGGGCCTCCGCGACCCGCGGGTCCGCGGGACGGTCGAGTCGCGGCTCGGCTGGTACATCGTGCTCGGCACGATCCCGATCGGGATCTTCGGCGTGGCGTTCAAGGACCAGATCGAGAGCGGCGCGCGGAGCCTGCCGCTGATCGCCTCGACGCTGATCGTCCTCGGCCTGGTCCTCCTCTACGCCGAGCGCCGCGGGCGCCGGACGCGCGACCTCGGCGAGCTGAACGCGCGCGACGGGACGCTGATCGGCCTCGCCCAGGCCGCCGCGCTCGTGCCCGGCGTCTCGCGCTCGGGCGCCACGATCACGGCCGGCCTGCTGCTCGACCTCGAGCGGCCGGCCGCCGCGCGCTACTCGTTCCTGCTGTCGGTCCCGGCCGTCGTGCTGAGCGGGCTGTTCGAGCTTCGCGACGTCAGCGGCGAGGAGGGCGCGGGCGTGGCCGCGACAGCCATCGCGACCGTGCTCGCCTTCGTCGTCGGCTACGCGTCGATCGCGTTCCTGATCCGCTACCTCGCCACGCACTCGACGCGGGTGTTCGTCGGCTACCGGGTGGCGCTCGGCGTCGCGGTCCTGGCGCTGTTCGGCGCCGGCCTGATCGACTGAGCGGCCCCTCCAGCCCCTCCGGCCCCGGACGAGACCGCGCCGGGCGCGCCGCGCCCCGGCTACCCGCGCAGCTCGCCGCTGCGCGACACCCGCCCCCGCCGCACGGCGCGCCGCAGCGCGTCGGGCTTCGTGAACAGGTCGCTCACCTTGCCGTCGCCGACCGGCACGCCGTGGCGCTCCGCGAGCCCCTCGAGCGCCGCGAGGTCGCCCTCGTGCTCGAGGCGCGACTCCGTCGTGGTCTGCGGGATCGGCGTCTGGTCGCCGCCCGTCGGGCAGGGGCTCGACGCCACCTGGGCCGGGTCCGGGAGGTCGGGCGGCTCGAAGTCCGGACGCGACCAGTCGAACGTGCGGCCGACGTTCTTCGCGTAGCGGTCGCGGACGGTCAGGTTGCCCAGCCCGAACCGGTACGTGATCAGCTTGATGATCGACTCGAACCCCAGGGTGGCGTGGCTCACCCGGGCGCGCGGCTCCCTGCCGCGCCGGGAGTAGGGCGAGACCGCGACCGCCGGGATGCGGAATCCCATCTGCCCCCAGTCCTCCGCGGGGTCCCGGCTCGCGCGGACGTCCGGCACGCGCGGCGGCCGCACGTGGTCCCAGAACCCTCCCCACTCGTCGTAGACGAGGAACAGCGCGCCGTTGCGGTAGTTCGGCGAGGCGATGAAGGCGTGGACCACGTCGGACATCCACGCCTGGCCGAGCCGGACGTCGCCGTGCGGGTGCTCGTCCGCGGACATCCCCTGGCCGCCGCCGCCGTCGCGGAACGGCGGGTCGACGATCGCGACGTTCGGCAGCGTCCCGGTCGCGCAGTCGACGTAGAAGCGCTCGAGCTTGTGCGTCCAGGTGCCGCCCCGCGCGCCCCACACGGCCGAGAACGGCAGGTCCGAGTTGTAGTAGCGGGCGGTCAGCCCGCTCGCGAGCGCCCGGTCGAAGATCGTCTCCCACTGGTTGCCGAGCGTGTCCGCCGGCGGCGTGTTGTTCTTCCGGCCGCCCGCCTGGGCCGACCACTTGAAGTAGCGGTTCGGCCACGTCGAGGTGAGCGCCGAGCAGAAGAACCGGTCGTAGAGCGTGTACGCCTTGCCGAGCGGGTGGATGAACCCGCAGTCGCCCTCGTTGTAGTAGGTGAGCGCGAACTCGTCGTTGCCGCTGTCCTCGGCCAGGAAGCCGTCCTTCAGCTGGGCGCGGCCGTCGTCCCAGCTGTGGCCCGGGTCGGGGTGGCCGCAGCCCTGGTACGGCGCCTCGAGCTGCGAGGCGTGCCGCGTCGCGACCATCTGGCCGGTCGCCGGGTCGCGGTAGCTCGCCTTCTGGGTCGCGTCGGCGACGCCGGAGAGCCAGCCGAAGTAGTGGTCGAACGACCGGTTCTCCATCATCACGATCACGAAGTGGTCGATCGGCATGTTGCGGGGCCGCGGCAGCGGCACCCGCTTGGCGTGCGCCGCGGCGGCCTCGCGCAGCAGCATGCCCGCGGGCAGCGTGGCCGCGCCGGCCAGCCCGGCCGCGTACGCGGTGCGCTCGAGGAAGTCGCGCCGGCTCAGCGCCTCCTCGGACTCGGGGTCGCGGCCCACGAGCGGGTCCTGGTCCATCGGCGATGTCATCACCACTCCCCCCGTACTGGCGAGGTGGCGTGGATGTTAGGTCAGCGGCGCCGCAGCGCGCGGCGGCGACCTAGACCGGGCCGAGGTAACGCATCCAGATCTGCGGCCCCCCGCGCAGGGAGCCGAGCGGCGTGGACGCGTGGAACACGATGTAGTTCGCGTAGAAGCTCATGCTCGGGCGCCGGCCGCCGCCGTCGACCGGGATGCCCTTCTCCTCGACCGACTGGACGAGGGTGATCTCGCGCACGTCGGTGTAGAGGTAGACGTCGAGGGCGTCGTTCTCGTCCCAGCGCCGGCCGGTCGCGTTCGTCCCGAGGTTGTCGGCGTCGGTCTCGAAGGCGATGTAGTAGCCGGAGTTGCCGATCACCGGGTGGCGCGAGTCGCCGTTGCCGGCGCGCTCGCCGTACGCGCTCGCGATCTTCTCGGGCTGGCCGAGGTCGCGGAACGCGACCTGCACGAGGCCGCCGATCGAGCGCTCGTAGGCGACCACCTGCCGCTTGATGTTGTTGAAGACGGGGTTGCGCCCGCCGGCGGCGACGAGCCTCGGCCGGTACGAGCCGGCGCGCGCGAGGAACACGCCCTGCGGCCCGGCGAAGACGAGGTCGCGCGTCCTCCCCTCGGCGAACGACGGGTCCTCGACCGGACCGGCCGCCCGGACCTTGCGCGTCTTCTTGCCGGCGCGGACGTAGAGCCGCCCGGCGGTGACGAACGCGACCCGCGAGCAGTCGCCGGAGACGTCCACCGCGGTGGTGTCCTCGGCCGCCTGCCGGCCGGCCGGCAGCGAGACGCGCCGCGGCGCGGCGCCGAGGCCGCGGACCAGGAACGCGTCGACCTTCCCGTTCGTGTCGCCGCGGACGAGGTTCGAGGCCGCCGACAGGAACGCGACGCAGCGGGCGCGGCCGTGGTCGAAGTCGCCGTCGACCGCGGCGCCCCACGAGGGGCCGTTGGCGGGCGTGCCGCCGGGGCCGCGCGAGACGAGCCTGGTGGCGCCCGGGCGCCACTCGGAGCCGTCGTTGCCGTACGAGCCGCCGCGCTCCACGACGAACACGTCCCTGAGGCCGTTCGAGTCGCCGGCGACGAGGTCGGTGGCGTCGGACTCGTAGGCGATCAGCCGGGCGTAGCGGCGGTCGCCGGAGATGACCGCGTTGGTCGACGGGCCGTCGGGCGCGCCGCCGTCGAGGGCGCGCGAGATCAGCTCCGTGCTCTGGAGCGCCGCGCGGTCCTGGGCGGCCGCGGGGGCGGCCGCCGGCGCGACGGCGGCGAGTGCGGCGGCGAGGGCGAGCAGGTGTCGGCGGAAGCGCATGCGGAACGGGCCTCCCCACCGTTATCGGCAGCAGGCGGGAGTCCTCGCGCGATCGACGCGCGAGGAGCCGCGTGCGTTTGGGTCGACCCGGCGCGCGCCGCGCCGGCGCCGGCTCTAGCCGGGGACCTTGCTCCCCTCGGCCGCCGCCGGAGCGGCCTTCTTCGTCGAGCGCTCGCGCGCCACGAGCTCGGCGAAGTTGCTGAGCGAGTGGTCCTGCTCCTTCTTGATCGTGCCGGCGACCGCCTTGTCGATCAGCGTGCCGAGCGGGCCGAACCGCGGCGTGTAGAAGACGGTGAACTTGAACTCCGTCGTCTCCTCGCCCTTCGGGTCGAGCTCCATCACGATGCCGAGGTTGCGCACGGTCGGGATGCCCTCGCCGTGGTGCACCTGGCGCCGGGCGGCCTCGTCGACCTCGCTCACGCGCCAGTTGACCGTGGCCTTCCAGGGCCCGGCGATGACGTCGCGCTCGCTGTAGGTCGAGCCGACCCGTGCCGGGCCGTCGGTGTGGAGCAGCTTCTCGGTCGCCTCCACCCAGTCCTCGTAGCGGGACGTGTCGGAGATCCAACCCCAGACCTCGTCGACCGGCGCCGCGACCGTGACCGTAGACGTGATCCTGCACTCAGAAGCCATTTCTCATCTCCCCCTCCGCGTCCGTGCCCCCGTTCGGGGGTAGCGCGAGGCTGACCAGTTTGACGCGTCAGGTTAGTGCATAATCCCGCGCATGCGGCCGGGCAGGGGGGCGTGGCGCATCATCGCGGGGGCGTTCGCGTTCGGTGTGCTCGCGCTCGTGGCGGCACCGGCCGCCGTGGCCCAGAAGCGCGACCCGGCGCCCGAGCTGAACGCGGGCGTCGAGCTCCTGCCGCGTCCGTGCGCCTACGAGGGCGGCGACCGCCTCGAGCGCGCCACCTACACGCGCGAGGGCTGGAGCGGCCCGGACTACGTTCGGTATCCCGGCGCCTGCCAGCGGCTCCGGTTCGTCTACGGGCCGATCGTCGTCAAGCCGGGCCAGAACGACGTCCTGGACGAGCCCGTGACGATCCAGAAGCCGCTCGTCGACGGCTACATCACCCGCTTCAAGCCGAACCTCGTGCGGACCGACGGCTCGGTCCCGCCGCTCGAGCAGGTCCACCTCCACCACATGTCGCTCCTGCCCGTGACGCGGCAGTACGGGAACCCGTCGATCTACGGGGCGATCGGCCTCCCCGCCTTCGGCTCGGGCGAGGAGAAGACGATCACGCTGTTCCCGCGCGGGTACGGGATGCCGGTCAGGGGCACCGACGGCTGGGGCATGCTCTACATGATCCACTCCGCGATCAGCCAGCCGACCGAGGTCTACGTGACCTACGACGTCGACTTCGTGCGGCAGGAGGACGTCGAGGCCGCCGGCCTCCGGCCCGCCTACCCGCTGTGGCTCGACGTGCGGCCGGACGCTCCGTCCTACCCGGTGTTCAACACCCAGCGCGGCTTCGGCGGCCCGGACGGGAGGTGCTCGTGGCCGCGCGAGAAGTGCGCCGCGATGGACCCCTGGGGCCAGGCGGTCGTCGGGCAGGGCCAGCCGGGCAACGGTGCCGGCCAGGACTACAAGCTGCCGGACCGCGGCGACCCGCTCGGGCCGATCGAGCACTTCACAGGCGGAACGCTGGTCTCGGCAGGCGGCCACATCCACCCGGGCGGGGTCACGAACGAGCTGGACGTGGTGCGCCCGGGCCGCACCGAGGTCGTCCGCCGCAGGGTCGGCCGCCGCTGGAGGCGCGTCCGCCGCAAGCGCGAGTCGGTCCGGGTCTACACCGGCGAGGCCCAGTACTGGGACCGCGGCGACCCCACCAAGGCGGGCGGCCCGCCGACCTCCTGGGACTTCTCCGAGAAGGTCGTCGGGCTGCCCGAGTGGGGCATCCGCCTCGAGCCCGGCGACGTGCTGCGCAGCAACGCGACCTACGACACGACCCGGCAGTCGTCCTACGAGAACATGGGCATCGTCGAGACGTTCATCGCCCCGGACGACCCCGACGACCGCCCGACCGCGCCCGGCGTCGACCCGTTCTCCGTCCCGGTCGACCGCTCGGCCGAGTGCCGCTCGCGCGGGCTGCGCGCCCGCCGCGGCCCGCGGCTGTGCGACAAGGGCCACGCCACCCACGGCCACCTGAGGGAGAACGAGAACTTCAGCGGCCCCGAGGGCGGCTGGGACGCGCGCACCGGCACCCCGACCGACCGGGTCGGCATCGTCGACTTCCTGTACGCGCCGGGCGACCTGACCACGATCTCGATGACCGGCGTCCCGACCGTCGAGCTCGGGACCTCGCTGACGTTCCACAACGCCGACGCCCACTCGATCTTCCACACCGTCACGTCGTGCGACTTCCCGTGCAAGGGCGGCACGGGCACCGCCTTCCCGGTCGCGAACGGGAGGACCAGCACGGGTCGCACGCTCGACTTCGACTCCGGGGACCTCGGCTTCGGCAACCCGACGGGGCCCGCGAAGCAGACGCCGGACTGGAACTTGGAGATCTCACGTGTGCAGGGCTTCCAACCGGGGGAGGTAGTCACTTACTACTGCCGCATCCACCCGGGGATGCGGGGAGCGTTCGAGGTGACCGAATGAGCAAGCTCGCCCGTGAACGGATCGCATGGCTGGCGCCGGCCCTCGCCGTCGCCGCCGTCCTCGCCGTCCCGTCCGCCGCGTCCGCGGCGGGCCCGGCCGCGTGCGGCCCGAAGGACTCCCTCGGCGGCGACTGGCGAAGCTTCGGCAAGGACTACTCGAACAGCCGCTTCCAGGATCGCGAGAAGCTGATCTCGCCGGGCGACGCGCCGACGCTCAGGCCCGCGTGGACGTTCTCGACCGTCGAGGGCGGCGGGTCCGGAGACGTCACCGGCACCCCGGTGGTCGTGGACGGCTGCGTGTACGTGGCGACGAACCGCGGCTGGGTCTTCGCCATGAACGCCGACACCGGCGCGCTCGTCTGGAAGGCCAAGGTCCCCTACGGCGGGGTCGTGAGCAGCAGCGTCGGAGCCGGCCCCGACTGCGCGACGCCCGATCCGACCGCGGGCAAGAAGGGCAAGAGCAAGAAGAAGAAGTCGTCGAGGAAGAAGAAGTCCTCCAAGCGCAGCAAGAGGAAGTCCAGGAAGCGGAAGCGGCCGGCGAGGAGGAAGCCGGTCAGCAAGGCGTGCTCGACCGTGTACGTCGCCGTCTCGCGGGCCGGGGGGCTCACGAGCGACGAGGGCTCGGAGGGCGAGGGCTGCCCGCCCGGCGACCCGTGCGTCGGCCCCTACGTGGTCAGCTTCGACCGCAAGACCGGCAAGGTCGCGTGGGCCACGCCGTCGCTCGACCAGCAGCCGGGCGCGGACGCCTACGGCTCGCCGGTGATCTTCGAGCGGACGGTGATGGTCGGCATCTCGGGCGGCGCGTCCGAGCTCGGCGACAGCGAGGAGGGGCGCTACGCGTTCCAGGGCGCGATCGCCTTCGTCGACACCGAGACCGGCAAGCTGGTGCGCAAGACGTGGACGATCCACCCGCCGGGCCAGCCCGACGACGAGTACGCGGGCGGCACGGTCTGGGGCACGCCGGCGGTCGACCCGCAGGACAAGGTCGCCTTCTTCCCGACCGGGAACCCGTTCAACCCGCGCGCCGAGCACGAGCACTCGAACGCGATCGTCAAGGTCGACGTGAACCGGAAGAGCAAGCGGTTCGCGCAGATCGTGGGCGCCTACAAGGGCGACGTCGACGAGTACCTGCCGGGGCTGGCGGAGGCGCCGTGCTTCGACTTCCCCGGCAACGGGCCCGTCTACTACCCGCAGGGCCTCGGCTCGTGCGCCGACCTCGACCTCGACTTCGGCCCGCACCCGAACCTGTTCACGGACGGGAACGGCCGCAAGCTCGTCGGGGCGGGCCAGAAGTCGGGCGTCTACCACGTGTTCGACGCCAAGACGATGCAGCCGGTGTGGAAGCAGCTCGTCGGGCCGCCGAGCGCGGTCGGCGGGATCGTCGGGTCGACGGCCACCGACGGCCACTCGATCTACGGGCCGATCACCGCGCCGGGCTACATCTGGTCGCTCTCGGCGCCGACGGGGTCCTACCGCTGGGTCGGCGTCGTCGCCGACGGCGCCCACTGGGCGGACCACGCCTCGGTCGCGAACGGCGTCGTCTACACCGTCGACCTGACCGGCTTCCTCGACGCGTACGACGCGCGGACCGGCGTACAGCTCGCCAAGCGGCCGCTGATGCTCGGCGGCACCAACACGCCCGCCTCGCTGTCCTGGAGCGGGGTGAGCGTGGCGCGCAACACGGTCTACGCGGCGGTTGGGATGACCGGCCTCAGCGAGGGCTTCGTGGTCGCGTTCAAGCCGGGCGGCGTCCAGGACGTGCCGGCGGACGCGGGCGAGACCGCGTCCAACCCGCGGACGGGCGGCGGCGGTGACGGCGGCGGCGGCGGCGATCCGGGCGGCGGCGGCGGTGGCGACTCCGGGCCGGGCACGGCGGTGGTCGCCGGGCCGGGCGCGACCTACACGACCTACGCCACGCCGGTCATGACGACGACCGTGGGCGGCCAGCTCTCGTTCGTGAACCTGGACCTGCCGCAGCACGACGTCGTGGCCGACGAGAAGGGGCCGGACGGCAGGCCGCTGTTCAGGAGCCGGCTGGCCGGCGTCGGCGAGGTGGTGCCGGTCGAGGGCCTCGACCGGGTGCGGTCGGGCCAGACGTACGGCTTCTTCTGCAGCATCCACCCGGGGATGCGCGGCCAGCTGGCGGTGCGGTAGGGCAGGAGGGGCGCGCCGCCCGCCCGCGGGGCGGGCGGCGCCGTGCGGTCAGGAGCGCAGGCCGAACCGCTCGACGAGCGGGCCGACCGACTCCATGTCCATCGACAGCTCGTAGCGCTCGCGGGCCGCGGCCAGGCCCTCGACGTCCGGGCCCTCCGCGCGCGTGAGGAACGGCGCGATGTCGGCGAAGTAGCGCTCGAAGCCGCCGGGCGAGATCAGCTCGAGCAGCCGGCACTCCTCGTCGCCGGCGTTCCAGAACGAGTGCGGGATCCCGCGCGGCTTGACCACGAGGTCGCCGGGGCCGGCCTCGACGACCTCGTCGCCGATCATCGCGCCCATCCGCCCGCTGAGGACGTAGGAGTACTCGTCCTCGTTGGCGTGCGTGTGCGTGGGCGCGGCGAGGGCGCGCGGCGCGATCGTGTGCTCGATCAGCGCGAACCGGCCGCCGGTCTCCTCGCCGCGGATCACGTACCGGTTGCCGAGGTTGGGGAAGTCGGCCCGGTCGCCGTCCGCCGGCCCGACCTTGTGCTCGCTGGGATGCATGGCTGGCTCCTGTCGACGATCGCTCTTCGCTTGGAGCACTGCACTATGCACGGCCGGCCGGCCCGCGGGCGGTCAGCGGGGCAGCGCCGGCGCGGGCGCGGTCACGCCGGGCCGCAGGCGCAGGTCGCCCCGCTCGGGGGCCACGAACAGGCCGGGGGCGGCGGACAGCGAGTTGCGCGCCGCCAGCTCCCGGCAGTCCTCCGCCTCGCACTCGTCCACGCCCGCGGGAAGGCCGCGCCCCGCGATCAGGTTGCCCGCGACGTGCAGGTCGTCGTCGGCTCGCACCGGCCCGAGGCCGGAGCCGGCCTGCGCCTCCGGGTCGTCGAACGGGCCGGCGACGCTGAAGAGCTGGTCCCCCTGCCTGCGCGGGTTGTCGATCACGTTGCCGGCGATCCACACGCTCCGGTTGGGGATCCGGACGTAGTTGGTGCCGTCGTCCACGCGGGTGGTGCCCCAGCCGCCCGCGTCGAGGTTCTGCTGGCAGCGCTCGCGGCCCTCGTCGCCTGGCTGGCCGTCGCAGGACCGGCCGCCGTAGCCGACCTCGACCCAGTGCGAGCGCGACCCGACGTTCCACATCCGGTTGCGCGCGATCACGACGTCGTGGCCGCCGTTGACCCCGACCCCGGCTCCCTCGACGTCCGAGATCCTGTTGTCGAGGACGTCGACCGCCTCGGCCTCGTAGCGGACGAACGGCGGCACCATGAACTGGAGGCCCGTCCCCTGGCCCGCGGTGAAGCCGCCGACGCCGCAGCGGCGGATGCGGTTGCGGGCCACGAGCACGTTGGCCGACCCGCCCTTCGCGTACGCGCACCAGTCGCCCGCGCGCTCGATCGTGTTGTCCGCGATCCGAGCGTTCTGCACCGCGACGAAGTCGATCGTGTTGTCGCCGGCGCCCGAGATCGTGCTGTGCGTGATCGCGACGTCCGTCGACTGGTTCACCTTCACGTTCTCGTGCAGCTCGGTCGGCGAGCCGACGAGGCGCGACCTGGTCAGCAGCACGTGCTGGCAGGCCTCGCAGTGGAAGAGGTCGAAGCGGTCGCCGAACGCGATCCCGGAGAACGCCACCCAGCGGAGGTCGTAGAGGTTCACCGCGCCGAACCGGACGGTGCCGCGCCTGGCGGCCACGATCGAGATCGGGGCGGCCCGGGTGCCCCACCGGCTCTCCCAGTAGTTGGGCAGCGAGCGCGCCGTGTAGCGGCCGGGCCTGACCAGCACGCGCACCGCGCGGTCGAGCGGCCGGGCCTGCGGGATCCGGGCCCACGCCGCCGCGACCGTCCTGAGCGGCCGGCGGGAGGTGCCGGGGCTCGAGTCCCGGCCGCGCCGCGCGTCGACGACGATCGTCAGCGCGCCGGGCGTCGTGACGCGCGGGACGGCGCTCGTGTCGGCGCCGGCGGACTGGGGGAGCGCGGCCGCGATCGCGGCTGCTGCGAGCAGCATCGGCACGGCCCGGCGGGTCATGGGGACAGCTTCGGCTCGCGGGCCGGCCGCGTTAGGCGACGCCGGGCGCCTGGGCGTTTGTTGGGTGCGGACGGGGCCGCGGGCCGGTCAGCGAGCCGGCCGGAGGTCCTCGAGGCCGACGCGGAACGTCCTGGTCCGCGGGACGTAGCGGATCGCGAACCTCGTCGGCCACGGCCGGTCCGCGGGGGCCTCGGGCGGCTGGCGGAACGGGAACGTGACCGCGTGGCCCGGCGCCGCCATCGCGTCCTGGAGCGTGAACAGGGTGACCGACGCCTCGGCGAAGAGGATCTCGCCGTCGAACGTCCCGTAGATCAGGACCGGGTAGTGGTTCACCTTCTCCACGGTGTAGGGCAGCGTCATGTCCAGCAGGTGCAGGCCCATCTCCGGGATCGACGAGTCGACGTCGGGCCGGTAGCCGTCCGGCACGAGGCGCGCCGGCGGCATGTCGAGGAAGCGGCGCATCTGCGCGTACGGCGTCTTCAGCGCGTCGCAGGTCTTCCCGTTCGACGACAGCACGCACTCGGTCGTCCGGTCGACCTCCGCGCGCGTGCGCAGGTAGAAGTGGAAGTCGAAGTGCGGCGAGGCGAACGAGCCGTTCGGGCCGCGCGGCATCCCCTCGGTGTTCCAGTCCACCTCGACGTAGCTGAACGGCGACGGCGCCGCTCCGGCCGGCGCGCGGACCTCCGGGTAGCGGAAGCGGTAGATGTACTGGCACGGCCCGACGGGGAGCGTCGGGGTGCGCCCCGCCCCGCTGAAGTCGATCGGGGGGACCTCCACCGCGACGCTCGCGGGCGGGTCGCCCGGGGCCTGGCGGGCCGGGAACGGGCCGGCGGAGGAGTAGGCGTCCATCAGCCCCTGCTGGGGCTCGTCGACCTTCGCGCAGGCGGCCGCGCGCGGCTCTCCCTCGTCGGCGTCGTCGCCGGTGGCGAGCACCACGACGGCCACCGCGACCGCAACGACGAGGACGAAGGCGACGAGGGGAGCGAGCCGGCGCATCCGCGCGAGCCTAGGCTATGCGCGGTGGAGACGCCGGCGACTACCCAGCCGAACGAGCACGACCGCTTCGTCCTGCGCCAGAAGCTGCGGCCGATCGTGAACCAGTACGAGTTCTCGCTGCCGGGCGAGGACGGCGAGGCCGCGGAGCCGTTCTGCTTCGTCCACCAGCGGCGGTTCAAGTTCAAGGAGGACATCCGCTTCTTCGCCGACGCGAGCAGGACGGTCGAGCTGATGCGGATCAAGGCGCGGCAGCGGTTCGACCCGCGCGCCCGCTACGACGTGACGGCGCCCGACGGGACCAGGATCGGCGAGATCCAGAAGGTCTTCGGCAAGAGCCTGCTGCGCTCCACGTACACGCTGTTCGACTGGGCGGGCAACGAGGTCGCGACCGTGCGCGAGCGAAGCATGGCGGTCGCGCTCGTCCGCCGGCTGGTCGGCTTCGTTCCCTACCTCGACTACGTGGCCGACTTCCTGCCGATCCCCTACGACTTCGTCTTCGTCCGCGGCGAGGCCGAGCTCGGGAGCCAGGTCCGCCGGCGCTGGCGGATCCGCGACGTCTACACGATCGACATGACCGGCGACCCGAGCCGGTCGATCGACCGCCGGCTGGTCCTGGCGATCGCGGTGGGCATGGACGCGCTCCAGGCGCGCTGAGCGGACGCTCGCCTCCTCGGCTCCGCGCGCCCGCCGGCGTCCGCTACGGCGTCATCACGACGCGGCCGAACGCCTGCCGGCTCTCGATGTACGCGTGCGCCGCGGCGGCCTCGGCGAGCGGGAACGTCCTGTCGATCACGATCCGGACCTCGCCGCTCGCGACCTGCTCGAGGAGGTCCGCGATCATCGCGTGGACGCGCGGGTACTCGTTCATCAGCGCGCCGCCGAGGAAGACGCCGCGCAGCGTGTTGTTCTGCGCCCACAGGGTCCTCGCCTCGACGTCGGAGCCGGCCCGGCCCGCCACGCCCACGCTCACGAGCGTGCCGCGGTAGGCGAGCGCGCCGACGCCGTCGGCGAGGGTCTGGCCGCCGACCGAGTCGAGGATGACGTCGGCGCCGCGGCCGTCGGTCAGCTCGCGCACGCGCTCGGGGAAGCTCTCGCGCGCGTAGTTGACCCCGTGGTCGAGGCCGAGCTCGTCCTTCAGGCGGGCCAGGCGCTCGTCGTCGGAGGCGGTGGCGATCACCGTGGCGCCCGCGCGCTTGGCGAGCTGGATCGCGGCCATCCCCACGCCTCCGGCTCCGGCGTGGACCAGGACGGTCTGACCGGCCTCGAGCCCGCCCGCCGTGAACAGGCACTCGTGGGCGGTCCCGACCGCGACCGGGACGGACGCCGCCCGCGCGGCGTCGAGCCCCTCGGGGATCGGCCAGGTGGACGCCGCCGGAACGGCCCTCCTCGCCGCGTGGGACCCGGCCCCGAAGAGGGTCACGATGCGGTCGCCCACCGCGCGGTCCTCGACGCCGGCGCCGGTCTCCGCCACGGTCCCGGCGGCCAGGTAGCCGACCACGTGAGGGGTCGACGGCAGCGGCGACGAGCCGGCCCGGGCCAGCACGTCCCCGCCCTCGATGCTGATCGCCTCGACGTCCACGAGGACGAAGCCCTCGGGGCAGTCGGGGTCCGGCACGTCCTCGTACCTCAGGACGTCCGGGGCGCCGGTCTCGTGGATGACCGCGGCCTTCATCGGCGCGACTCTATTCGAGCCCGGGTCGCCCGGCCTCGCCGGCTACTTCGCCTCGCCCTCGAGCGCGTTCGTCGCGGTCAGGAGGTCGCCGGTCGTCGCCTGGATCGCCGCGGCGTCGTCCTCGCCGTCGAGCGCGGCCCTCACCTTGCCGAGCCCCGTCTCGATCGTCTCGACGGCGCCGGGGTTCTCGGCGGTGAGCTGCTTCCGGGACGACTCGAAGAGCTTGGAGAAGGCCTCGTACGCGCGCTTCGTGCCGCGCGCGTCGTCGTTCTTCGCCTCCTCGTTCAGGTCGCGCGCGGCGGCCTTCATCTGCTCGAGGACGGCGATCAGGCCCTGCTCGGTACCGGCCGCCTTCCCGGTGACCGCGGCGGCCGCCGCGTTGACGGCCGTCTGGAGCGCCTTGGCCTCGCGGCTCGCGCCGGCGAGGTCGCCGCGGGCGACGGCGCCCCCGACGGCGTCGGACTCCTCCTCGATCCGCCTCGCGAGCTCGGGGCCCTTCGACTCGATCGTCGAGCGGCCCGTCTCGAACAGCCGGTCGAAGGTCTCGATCGCCCGCTGGGAGCCGTCCTCGTCCTCGTACGAGGTCTCCCTGACGACGTCCGACGCCGCCAGCTGGAGGTTGGCCATGGCGGACGCCGCCTGGGCGGCCGACGGGGTGCCCGAGGACGTGGTGCTGGTCGAGTCGTCGTCCCCGCAGCCGGCTCCGGCGAGCAGCGCGAGGGCGAGGGCGGCGGCTGCGAGGAGGTGGCGCGGCTGCGTCACGGCGCGGGACCTTAACGCCTGGTCGAGCGGCGCGGGCGCCGGCGGTCCGGGAGCGCCGGGGGCGCGCCCCGCCCCGCGCGCAGGGCGCGAATTCACGTTAGGATGACTAATATGAATATCGCCTCCACGCGGCGTCCCTACCGGATGCTCGCGCGAGCGGAGGCGATGCAGGCGACCGCGGACCGGATCCTCGACGCCGCGATCGACGTCTTCTGGGAGCAGCCCGGCGATCGGATCTCGCTCGACGAGGTCGCGGATCGCGCGGGCGTCTCCGTCCAGACCGTCATCCGCCGCTTCGGCGGCAGGGACGGCCTGACGGCCGCGGCCGGCGATCGCGTCGCGGGGCGCGTCCGCCGTCAGCGCGACGAGGCCCGGGCCGGGGACCTGCGCGGCGCCGTGCGCGTCCTCGTCGACCACTACGAGGAGATGGGCGAGCGCGTGCTGAGGATGCTGGCGGAGGAGCAGCGCGTGCCGGCGCTTCGCGAGATCGCCGACCGGGGCCGCGACCTCCACCGCGCCTGGTGCGCGCGCGTGTTCGCGCCCGCTCTCGCCGGGCGGGACGGGATCGAGCGCGAGCGCCGGCTCGCGCAGCTCGCCGCCGTGTGCGACGTCCACACCTGGAAGCTGCTCCGGCAGGACTCCGGTCTCAGCCGCCGCCAGACCGAGCTGGCCGTGGTCGAGCTCCTGCGACCGCTGGTCGAGGGGTCATGACCTCCCGCGTCCTCGCGTACACGTCGCCCGCCCGCGGGCACCTCTTCCCGCTCACGCCGATCCTCGACGAGCTCCGGCGGCGGGGGCACGCGATCTCCCTGCGCACGCTCGGCTCGGAGGTCGAGTCGATGCGCCGCCGCGGCTTCGACGCTGCTCCGATCGACCCCGCGATCGAGGCGATCCGGCACGACGACTTCAGGGCGCGGACGCCGCGGGGAGCCCTGAGGCGGTCGATCGCGACGTTCTGCGCGCGGGCGGAGCACGACGGCGCCGACCTGGCGGAGGCGATCGCCGGGGAGCGGCCGGACGCCCTGCTCGTCGACGTCAACAGCTGGGGCGCCCTGGCCGCGGCCGAGGCCTGGGGCGGCCCGTGGGCGGCGTTGTGTCCGTACCCCCTCCCCCTCCCGTCGCGCGACGCTCCGCCGTTCGGTCCGGGGCTGGCGCCCGCCCGCGGGTCGCTCGGTCGGCTGCGCGACCGGCTGCTGAGGCCCGTCTTCTGGGGCGCGTTCGCGCGCTCGACGCTGCCGCCGCTGAACGGGGTCCGCGAGCGGATCGGGCTGCCGCCGCTCGGCTCGACCGAGGAGATCTTCACGCGGCCGCCGCTGCTGCTCTACACGACCGCCGAGCCGTTCGAGTACCCGCGCGGCGACTGGCCGGCGAACGTCGCGATGGTCGGGCCGTGCGACTGGGATCCGCCCGCCGAGGCGCCGGCGTGGCTCGACTCCGTCGACCGCCCGATCGTGGTCGTGACCACCTCGTCGGAGGCCCAGGACGACGCGAGGCTGGTCCAGACGGCGCTCGACGCGCTCGCCGGCGAAGCGCTCCAGGTCGTCGCGACGCTGCCCGCCGGGGACCCGGATCGCCTCCGCGTCCCCGCGAACGCGCTCGTCGAGCGCTGGCTCCCGCACGGGCCGCTGCTCGACCGGGCGGCGTGTGCGGTCACGCACGGCGGCATGGGTGCTACGCAGAAGGCGCTCGCCCGCGGGGTGCCGGTCTGCGCCGTGCCCTTCGGACGCGACCAGCTCGAGGTGGCGCGCCGCGTCGAGGTGGCCGGCGCCGGCACCCGGCTGCCGGCGCGGCGCCTCAGCGCGCCACGGCTGAGGACCTCGGTCGTGGAGGCCATCCGCCGCCGCGGCGGGGCCGCTCGCGTCGCCGACGGGTACCGCGCCGCGGGCGGGCCCGGCGCGGCAGCGGACGCCTTCGAGGCGGCGCTGACGCGACCGACGCGGCGCCGGGCGCCTCGTGCCGGTACGGTCCAGCGATGACCGAGTTCCCCGTCGTCAGGGTCGCGGCCGTGCAGGCGACGCCGGTGATCCTCGACGCGCAGGCCACCACCGCCAAGGCGGTGCGCCTCATCGGCGAGGCCGCGGCGGAGGGCGCCAAGCTCGTCGTCCTGCCGGAGACGTTCATACCCGTCTACCCGTCAAACGTGTGGGGGGCCGGAGCCGCCTCGTTCACCGGCTGGGACGAACTGTGGGTGCGGCTCTGGGAGAACTCCGTCGACGTCCCGGGGCCGCTCGTCGACGAGCTCGTCGAGGCGTGCCGCGGGCACGACGTCCACTGCGCGATCGGCGTGAACGAGCGCGAGAGCGAGCGACCCGGGACGCTCTACAACACCCTGCTGCTGCTGGGGCCCGAGGGGCTCCTGTGGCGTCACCGCAAGCTCATGCCGACCCACCAGGAGCGCCTGTTCCACGGGATCGGGGCGGGCGACGACCTGCGCGTCGTCCCGACCCCCGTCGGCCGGATCGGCGGCCTCATCTGCTGGGAGAACCGGATGCCGATGGCGCGCTACGCGCTCGAGCGCCAGGGCCCGCAGATCTGGGTCGCCCCGACCGCCGACGACACGGACGCGTGGCTCGCGTCCATGCGCCACATCGCGATCGAGTCCGGGGCGTTCGTCGTCTCGGTGCCGCAGTACATACCGGCCTCCGCGTTCCCGGACGACCTGCCCGTCCCGCTGCCGGAGGGCAAGGAGGTCTTCGGCAAGGGCGGCGCCGCGATCGTCGACCCGCAGTGGGGCGAGGTGATCGCCGGGCCGCTCCGGGGCGAGGAGGGCATCCTCGTGGCCGACTGCCACCTGAGCCGCGGCCTGCAGGCGAAGCGCTGGTTCGACGCGGTCGGGCACTACAGCCGCGAGGACGTGCTGGGCGCGCCCGCGGCGTCGCCGAACGGGGCGGCGGCTGCTCCGCTCGCGGAGCCGCCTCCGGTCGAGCGGGTCGACGGCCCGGGCCAAGGCTCGGGCTGACGCGGTCCCGGCGGCGGGCGTCGTCACCGCCGCCGCGTCGTGCTGCCATACGCCCTTAGCGGTCTGGCTTGATGTAGAAAAGGAAGCGTGCCGACCGGTCGCGTCAAGTGGTTCAACGACGACAAGGGCTTCGGCTTCGTCACGCCCGATGACGGCGGCCAGGACCTCTTCGTCCATTTCAGCGCGATAGAGGGCGACGGCTTCAGGACGCTCGTCGAGGGCGAGCCCGTCGCGTTCGAGGTCGAGGCCGGGGACAAGGGACCGAAGGCGGTCGAGGTGCGCGAGCTCTCGCCCCCGGCCGGGGCTCAGCCGTCGGCGGCCCCGGCTGCCCCGCCGAGGTCCGCCAAGGGATCCCCACCGCCGGAACGACCGAGAATCACGCCCGAGCAGGAGGTCGAGCAGTGGACGGACCTCGCCGAGCGCTTTTTGATGACGGGATCGCTGGACGATGCGCAGCAGGCGGTGGAGCGCGCGCTCCGTGTCGGCCCGTCCTCCCCGCGAGCGCTGCTCGTGGCAGGACGGGTCGCGCGGCGAAGCGGTGACTACGTCGATGCCGAGAGGCTGCTTCGACGCGCCCAGGACCTCCCGCCGGTGACGGTCCCGGCCACCGAGGAGCTGGGACTGCTGGCAATCGACCTCGGTCGCCCCGAGGAGGCCCTCGCCCAGCTGCGTCGGGTCGAGGCCGAAGGCGGCCTGTCGGGCGAAGGCCGCGCAGCGCTGAGATCGGCCGAAGAGCTCCTGAGCGGCGGGCCGTCGGGAACGGAGGCCGGGTCGGAGCCCGAGTCGAGGCCCTCGGCGGAGCCGGAAGCCGAGTCACAGCCCGAACCCGAGCCATCGGAGTCCGCGTCGGCACCGGAGGCTTCCCCCGAGCCGGAGCCTCCGCCCGAGCCGCAGCCTCCGCCCGAGCCGCAGCCCTCGCCCGAGCCGCAGCCCTCGCCCGAGCCCGAGCCTCCGCCCCCCTCGGCCGCGCCGGCGCGGGTCACGCCTCCCAGCGTGCGGGTCCACGGCGATCGCTGGACCATCGAGGACGAGCTCGGGTACTCGCTCTATGCCGAGGCGATGAAGGAGTTCATCCTTCACCCCGACACCACGCCGCCGCTCGTGATCAGCGTCCAGGGGCCCTGGGGGCAGGGCAAGACGAGCCTGATGCGGATGGTGCAGAGTCGACTCGACCCCGGCCACCCGGACTTCGAGGCCGCGACCGCCGGGCCCGGCCGCCGGCCGCCGGAGACGAGCTTCGGCGACCTGCGGCGAGCGTTGGACGAGGACGTCGCCGTCACGGCGAGCAAGCCCGACGGCGCCCGCACCGTCTGGTTCAACGCCTGGCGCTACCAGAGCAGCGAGGAGCTCTGGGCGGGCCTCGCCCACGCGATCCTCAGCCAGCTCACGGCGAGGCTGCCGCGCCTCGAGCGCGAGCGGTTCTGGCTGAAGCTCCAGCTCGCCCGGGTGGACCCCGGCGCGCTCCGGACCGACATCTACCGGGCGGCGTTCGACCGCTTCCTGCCGCGCGTGGTGGGTCGGGTGGCGATGCTGCTCGGCGCCCTCCTCGTCGTCGGCCTGACCCTCGCCGCCGCGGGAGCGGCGACGGTCGCCGGCGGCGCGTCGGGCGCGCTCTCGACCGTGGGCGTGGGACTCGCGAGCAGCTCCGCGGTGGGAGCCGTCGCGGGCGCTCTCGTCGGCTGGATGCGCGCGAAGCACGACGCGCTCGCGAAGCCGCTCGAGGGGGCGTACTCGCGGCTCGTACAGCAGCCGGAGTACAAGTCGAAGGCCGGCTACCTACATCTCGTCGAGGAGGACATGGGCAGCGCATTGGGGCTGCTCGCCCCGGCGGACGCGCCCGTCGTCGTCTTCATCGACGACCTGGACCGGTGCGCGCCGGAGAAGATCGGGCAGGTCCTGGAGGCGGTGAACCTGTTCCTCGGCGGCGAGTACCCGGACTGCGTGTTCGTGTTGGGGATCGACGCGGAGGTGGTCGCGGCGTCAATGGAGGTCGTGCACGCCGATCTGCTCACGCGGATGGGCAGCCGCCGCGGCGAGCTCGGCTGGCGCTTCATGGACAAGTTCGTGCAGCTCCCGTTCGTCCTCCCGCGCTTGAGCACCAAGCAGCGCAGCGCCTTCCTCGACCGCCTGATCGGCCCTTCCGGCGACCTCGATCCCGACGCGACCCCGCTCGCCGACCTGCGCGACGAGGTCGGGCAGCTACCTCCCGACGCCTCGCTCAAGCAGATCGGGGAGATCGCCGCGCGCCTCGACCCGGACGGGCAGGCCGAAGCACTCGACTTGGCGCGGTCGGCCATCGCACGCGGCGCGCGCGAGTTCCGCGACACGGACCCCGAGATGCTCGCAGCGCTTCACACGCAGCTCGCGTTCCTCTCCGACAACCCGCGGACGATCAAGCGCGCGGTCAACCTGTACCGCTTCTACCGCTTCACCGCGTGGGCGCGGGAGGCCTCGCCGCTCGGACTCGACGCGGCGACTCCGGACCAGATCGCACGCTGGATAGTCCCGATCGTCCGCTGGCCGGACTTCGTCCGCTGGATCCAGGCCCTCCAGGAGGAGGGCGCGTCCGAGGACGGGCGGGACGCCGTCGACGTCGCGCGCATCCTCGAAGCCGCACGTGCCGACGGATCGGCGAGCGCGTTCGCGGACGACCTGGCCGCACTCGGGATCGAGGCCGGTTGGGCGCGCGACGTCGAGCTCTGGCGCTACCTGCGCTCGCTCGACTCCGCAGACGCCCTAGACGACGCAGAGCGCTGCGGGATGTGGTGACGCCCGGCGTGAACGGATCGGCGGTGCCCGGGAGCAGCTATCGGGACGCTGCCCCGTAGGTTGCGGTACGCGACTTCGATCAGGCGGTAGCTGCGGCGCGCCGCCGCGCGTGCGCGTAGAGCGTCTCAGGCGCGATGTCGGCCTCGTTCGGCCAGACGACCGTTCCAGCCTCCGGGTCGGCGCGAAGCTGGCGGAAGAACGCTGGGTCGCGCAGACGCTCGAAGACGCCGCCGTAGTCGAGGAGGTAGGCGAGGTCGACGTCAGCCGCGGTTCCGTCCTCGAAGCGAACGTTGACGGTGTAGCCGTCCCCCGGGGCGGCCTCGACCAGGAGAGGAGTGCTGCGCATGCGGCCGATGGTAGACCGTCTACCGGAGCGGCTCGATCTTCTGGAGCGGCTGATGCCGCCGCGCGCGATCCCAGTTGCCGCGGAGCTCGCCTGGTGAGCGCGCGCCCACTCGGCTACGAGCCGCCCGGCCGTAGAAGGCGCTGATCCTCGGCACGACCTCGATGATGTCCAGGGCGACGGATGGAGCTATGCGATACCTCGTCCGCCTTCGCTCGGTTCTAAATGAGGGCGTTTCCTGCCGAGTCTCGGCACCAAAGAAAGGCCGCACCTGCGCGGTTCAACGTTAGTCGGGGCGCCCGGATTTGAACCGGGGACCTCACCGACCCGAACGGTGCGCGCTACCAGGCTGCGCCACGCCCCGACGGGCGTCAGTCTAGAGGCTCGGATCGGGGCCGCGGCGGCGCGGCGGGCGGCGCCGCGGCCCGGTCCGCAGGGGCCCTACGACGACGCCAGGCCCACCGGGCAGCTCACGCCGGTCCCGCCCAGGCCGCAGTAGCCGTTCGGGTTCTTGGCGAGGTACTGCTGGTGGTACGGCTCGGCGTAGTAGAAGTCGCCGGCGGGCGCGACCTCGGTCGTGACCTCGCCGTAGCCGGACTCGCGCAGGCGTTCGGCGAACGTCCTGCGGGAGGCCTCCGCGGCGGCCCGCTGGGCGTCGCCGTGGAAGTAGATCGCGGACCGGTACTGGGTCCCGAGGTCGTTGCCCTGGCGCATTCCCTGGGTCGGGTCGTGGCCCTCCCAGAAGATCCGGAGCAGCTCCTCGTAGCTCGTCTTCGCCGGGTCGAGCACCGCCAGCACGACCTCGGCGTGGCCGGTGCTGCCCGAGCAGACCTCCTCGTAGGTCGGGTTCGGGGTGAACCCGCCGGCGTAGCCGACCGCGGTCGTCCACACGCCGGGCGCCTGCCAGAACAGCCGCTCGGCTCCCCAGAAGCAGCCCATCCCGAACACGGCCCGCTCGAGCCCGTCCGGGAACGGCGGCGCGAGCGGGTTGCCCAGCACCTCGTGGCGGTCGGGGACGGCGATCGGCGTGTCCCGGCCGGGGAGCGCCCGCTCGGGCTCGATCATCTTGGACTTCTCGCGGAAGAAGAGCACGGTTGCATCTTAGGTCTCGCGAGCGGCGATTCCGTTACGGCCCTCCTGGCTACAGTCGCCCGACCGTGTCCCGGCTCCGCGACACGCTGCTCCGCGCCGCCTACCGCACGGGCCACCCGCTCATGCGCACCTACTGGCGGATCGCGCAGCCGCGGCAGCGCGGCGTCAAGTGCGTCCTCACCCGCGGCGACGAGGTCCTGCTCGTCCGCCACACCTACGGCCCGCGCGACCGGTGGGAGCTCCCCGGCGGCGGGGTCAAGCGGCGGGAGGAGCCGGCCGCCGCCGCCCGCCGCGAGGCCCGCGAGGAGCTCGGCCTCGACATGGACGACTGGACCCTCCACGGCGACCTCTTCGAGCGGATCGACCGCAAGCGCGACCGGCTCTGGTGCTACAGCGCCCCGATCGGAGACCGGGCGATCGCGCTCGACGCGGCCGAGATCGCCGAGGCCCGCTGGTTCCCCCGCGACGGCCTGCCGGCCAACGCCCACCGCTACGTGCGCCGCATCCTCGCGCTCGCGGACGGCCGGTCGTAGCCGAACGACGGCCCACCCGTCCTCCGCCGCAGGGCGAGCGCCCTACGAGCGGACGGTCGTGCTCGGCCGGCCCTTCTTGCAGCCGCGGTAGCGGCGGACGCTGATCGTCTTCCGCTTGGTCGAGTGCGCGGCGACGATCTTCACGGTGAAGTTGCCCTTCGGCAGTCGATCGATCGTCAGTCGCGTGACCCTCCGCCCGCGCACGGTCTTGCGCTTCTTGCCGTTCACGTAGGCGGTCACGCGCACGATCCGGCCGCGGCGCGGCTGGTGGATGCGGAACTTGAACTTGCGCCGGTCGACGCACTCGGCAGGCGGCTGCGACCCGCCCCCGGAGGTCCCGCCCGCGACCGGTCCCGGCCCGCCGGACAGCTCCTGCGCCGAGCAGGCACGCAGCGCCGACGGCAGCGGGAAGCTCGCGACCGTGTTCGCCTGGATCGTCGCCGCGGGGACGGTGAACGGCTCGGTCGACAGGTACTCGTCGAGCCTGATCGCACGCCCGCCCTCGATCGTCTGCGTCCGCTGGCAGCCGAGGAACGGCAGCGCGATCGACGCGCTCTTGACCGTCACGTCCTGGCCGGTGGGCGTGTGCGTCCACCAGAGCTGGTTCGCGCCGGTGACGAACACGCCGAGCCGGTGGCCCTTGGGCATGATCCAGTCCTGGTCGTAGAGGTCGAAGGAGACCTTGCCGGAGCCGGGCAGCAGGTAGGCCATGCGCGAGATCACGATCGCGCGGTTGTTCTGGTCCACGTCGTAGACGTCCACGACCAGGTTGGCGTTGGAGGCGGGCACGTCGACGTCGACCGTGGCGCGCGGCGTCCCCGCCAGCTCGACCGTGTGGTCGAACGGCGGCGAGAACGTCCAGATGCTCTCGGTCAGGCCGTCGTTGTAGCCGCCCTCGGTCCCGTCGTCCGTGTAGGTGCCGGTCTTCAGCGGCACGTTCAGGACGAACGAGTCCGGCGGCGGCCAGGCGGCCTCGCTGCGCCACTTGCCGTCGTTGGTCTGGAGCGCGATCGGCGGGTCCTTCTCGACCGGCGCGTCGGCGGCCGACTTGCCGGCGACGTAGCGGTCGTAGAAGCGCATCGCCTCGTCGAACCAGCTCGACCGGCCCATCGCGAGCCGGTTGCCGGTCTTGTCGTTGCCGCGGACGTGGTCCCACGGTCCCATCCACGCTCGCTTCGGCCCCTGGAGCCGGTTGAAGTAGTCGGCGGGCCCGTCCGGCTTCGTGTTGTCCTCGAGCAGGCCCTGGGTCAGGAAGAACGGGGTCTTCTTGCCGGTCGCGGCGGTGATCAGGTTGCGCGCCTTCCAGTAGGTCGACTCGTGGTTCGGGTCCTGCTGATCGGCGTAGTTGAGGGCCGGGCAGCCGGGGCGGGCGGTGTCGTTGACCGACGCCTCGTTGTAGGCGAGCGTGTCGCCTGCGGTCCCGGGGCTCGCCGCGATCCCGTCGTACAGGGCCGGCGTCGCGACCGAGTTCTCGTACCTGACGCGGTTCGAGTACAGGTAGCGGTAGAGGTCGTAGACCGGCTCCTGCGAGATGACCGCCGCGAGGCCCCGCGGCTGGGTCGCGATGCCCATCATCCCCGTCACGCCGTCGTACGACTTCCCGTACATGCCGACCTTCCCGGTCGACCACGGCTGCGACGCGGCCCACTCGACCGCCGCCTTCACGTCGGCCTGCTCGCCGGGGCCGGCCCAGTCGAGGCAGCCGGTGCTGCCGCCGAACCCGCGCAGGTCGACCTGCACCCACGTGTAGCCGCGCTCGAACACCTTGGCGCCGTTGATGAAGTCGTAGAAGCGGTCGGAGGGGCCGCCGGTGATCGGGTCGTAGGGCTCGAGCTCGACCAGGCCCACCGGGCCGAGCTGGCCCGAGTGGTTGAAGTACGGGCCGATCGACAGGATCACCGGCGTCTTCGTGGTGTCGGAGATCCCGGCCGGACGCAGCACGTCGGCGTGGAGCTTCGTGCCGTCGGGCTCGTCGATCGTCGCGGCGATCAGCTTCGAGCCGGGCGGCGGGTCGGCGGCGCGGGCGGCGGGGGCGAGCAGCGCGGCGCCAGCGAGCGCGGCCGCGAGAAGCCGGAGGAGCCCCTGCCGAGGAGTCACCCCCGGCATGGTAGCCCGCGGCGGCCCCGCTAGTGCGCGGGCCGCCGCGGGGTCCCGGACCCGCCTAGTAGTTGCCGAACGTGACCGCGAGGTCCGCCCGCCTGACAGGCCACGCCCCGCTGGTGCTGAACACCCAGCCCGGGCCGCCCGTGCTGTAGAGGTGCACGTCCGCGTCGCGCGTGTCCTGGATGTCGTGCAGGTAGTCGTCGTGCTCGATCCCGTTCGCGTCCGTGTACCACGCCTTGTGGCCCGATCCGATGTACTTGTGGATCGGATCGCGGTCGGAGTCGCTGCCCACGGCCCGGTCCGCCGCAACCTGGTTGTCCTCGCCCGAGCCGACCGTCGTCCAGTCGGTCCCGCCGTAGCCGTCCGGCTCCCACGCGTTCTCCTCGAGCCAGCCGAGCAGGCCCGAGCCCGCCTTCATCTGCTGGACCTGCGTGTTGCAGTTGACGGCACAGAGGGCGGCGAACCGCGCTCCGCCGTGCGGCGTGCCCAGCGTCACCACGTCCTCGACCCGGATGCTGGGCGGGAAGTCGGGGTGGTGGCGCTCGACCTGCGCGATCGCGTAGCGGATGATCAGCCCGCCCATCGAGTGGGCGACGACGTCCACGTAGGTCCCGTTCCTCGAGTAGTGGTCGTAGATGTCCCACGCGAGGTGGTAGGCGAGGTGCTCGATGCGGGTGTCCTCGGTGTGGGAGCCGTCGGCGTGGCCGTTCCCGTAGTGCGTGGAGTGGCTCCCGTGGTGGTTGAGGGCGTAGCCGCAGTTCGTGTCGTGGTGGTAGTACCCCGTGTCGCGGAGCGTGCCGGACTGCCCCCACGCGCGGAACATCCACATCATGTCGTTCCACTTCTTGTCGCAGTCCACGTCCGACCCGTTCGCGTAGCCGTGCACGAAGTAGACCGGCTTCTCCCGGTTGTCGGTGCGGCCCTCCGCACCGGGGGCGACGACCGCGCACACGACGAGCGCGCACGCGAGCGCGCAGAGACGAGCGAACCGATTCCTCATCGGGAACCACCTCCACGGTGTAGAGCTTCGGGCGGCCGGCGGGCTTCGACTTCAGACCGGCCTGACCCAGTCCTACCCGGCGCTCCGCCGACTACCTCTGCCACTTGGGCGAAATAGGCGACGAGGGGGGCTTAGCGCGGGTCCTTCGAGCCGCCGCCGCTCCCGATCTCCAGCACCGACAGGAACGCCTCCTGCGGGACCTCGATCCGGCCGACCTGCTTCATCCGCTTCTTGCCGGCCTTCTGCTTCTCGAGCAGCTTGCGCTTGCGGGTCACGTCGCCGCCGTAGCACTTGGCGATCACGTCCTTGCGGACCGGCTTGACCGACTCGCGGGCGATGATCTTCGAGCCGATCGCCGCCTGGATCGCGACCTCGAACTGCTGGCGGGGGATCTGCTTGAACAGGCGCTCGGTGAGGCCGCGGCCGGCGGCGTAGGCCTTGTCCTTGTGGACGATCATCGACAGCGCGTCGACCATGTCGCCCGCCAGGAGGATGTCGAGCTTCACGAGGTCGGCCGCGCGCAGGCCGATCAGCTCGTAGTCGAGCGACGCGTACCCGCGCGTGCGCGACTTGAGCTGGTCGAAGAAGTCGAGCACGATCTCGGCGAGCGGCAGGTCGTAGCGGAGCTGCACGCGGGCCTCGGACAGGAAGCTCATGTCGACGTGCTGGCCGCGCCGCTCCTGGCAGAGGTCCATCACGGCGCCGACGTGCTCCTTCGGGGAGAGGATCGTCGCGCGGATGTACGGCTCGCGGATCTCCGCGATCCTCGCGCGGTCGGGCATGTCGGTCGGCGAGTGGACCGTCAGGACCTCCCCGTCGGTGAGGGTCACCTCGTACTCGACGTTCGGGGTCGTGGCGAGGAGCTCGAGGTCGTACTCGCGCTCGAGCCGCTCGCGCACGATGTCCATGTGGAGGAGGCCGAGGAAGCCGCAGCGGAAGCCGAACCCGAGGGCCTGGCTGGTCTCCGGCTCGTATGAGAGGGCCGCGTCGTTCAGGGCGAGCTTCTCGAGGGCGTCGCGGAGGTCGGCGAAGCGGTCGGTGTCGACCGGGAAGAGGCCGCAGAAGACCATCGGCTTGACCTCGCGGTAGCCGGGCAGCGCCTCGGTCGCGGCGCCCAGGCGTGTGGTGAGGGTGTCGCCCACCCGCAACTGCGACACGTCCTTGATCCCCGTGATCACGTAGCCGACCTCGCCGGCCTTGAGCGACCGGACCGGCGTCATCCGCGGGCCGAAGAAGCCGATCTCGTCGATCTCGGCCTGCGTGCCGGCCTGCATGGCGAGGATCTCATCGCCCTTGCGGAGCTCGCCGTCGACCACGCGCACGTACGCGACGACGCCGCGGTACTGGTCGAACTCGGAATCGAAGATGAGGGCGCGCGCGGGCGCGTCGGCGTCGCCCTCGGGCGAAGGAATGCGCGCCACGATCGCCTCGAGCAGCTCCTCGACGCCCGTGCCGGTCTTGGCGGACATGCGGATCACCTGGTCGGGGTCCTCGCCCAGCAGCTCGCCGATCTCCCCCGCCACCCGCTCCGGCTCGGCGCCCGGCAGGTCGATCTTGTTGAGGGCGGGGATCAGCTCGAGCCCCGCGTCGACCGCGAGGTAGGTGTTGGCCACGGTTTGGGCCTCCACCCCCTGGGAGGCGTCGACCACCAGCAGCGCTCCCTCGCAGGCCTCCAGCGAGCGGGACACCTCGTAGGTGAAGTCCACGTGCCCCGGCGTGTCGATCAGATGGAGCTGGTAGGTCTTCCCGTCACGGGCCTCGTAGAAGACGCGGACGGCCTGGGCCTTGATCGTGATGCCGCGCTCGCGCTCGAGCTCCATCGAGTCGAGCAGCTGAGGCCGATGGTCGCGCGGGTCGACCGCGCCGGTGATCTCGAGGATGCGGTCGGCCAGCGTCGACTTCCCGTGGTCGATGTGGGCGATGATCGAGAAGTTGCGGATGTTCTGGGCCGGCCGGCTCACGCGGGGAGAGGGTAG
>DASVQB010000056.1:0-14168 GCA_036389295.1 Thermoleophilaceae bacterium
CGGGCGGCGGACCGTCCGCGCGCCCACGAGCCAGTCGTACTGCTCGAACGCCCAGCGCCGCGAGGCGAGGTTCGGGGAGCCGAGCAGCGCCAGGAGCGACGCCTCGACGCCCGCGTCCTCCGCCAGCACGGCGGGCGGCGCCGGGTAGACCGGCGCGGCCGGCTCGAGCGGCTCCAGGTCGTAGGCGGGGCACTCGTCGACGAGGGCGGTGACCGGCACGTCGCCGACCAGCGTCTCTCCGTCGAACACCCGCAGCCGCCGGGTGTCGGTGACCGTCCCGATCGCCGTCGCGTTGACCTCCCAGCGCGCGCACACGCCCAGCACGTCGGCGCCGCGCGGCGGCTCGACGACGCACAGCATCCGCTCCTGGGACTCGGAGATCATGATCTCGAACGGCTCCATGTCGGCCTCGCGCAGGGGCACGCGCCGGACGTCGAGGTCGATCCCGACCCCGCCCTTGGCCGCCATCTCCGACGACGACGAGGTCAGGCCCGCCGCGCCGAGGTCCTGCAGGGCGACCAGCAGCCCGCGGTCGAGCAGCTCGAGCGAGCACTCGAGCAGCTTCTTCTCCTCGAACGGGTCGCCGATCTGGACGGTCGGGCGCTTGTCCTCGTCCTCGCCGAGCTCGGCGCTCGCCAGCACCGACGCGCCGCCGATCCCGTCGCGCCCGGTCAGAGCGCCGAGCAGCACGAGGAGGTTGCCGGGGCCGGCCGCGGCGCTCCGCACCAGCCGCTCGCGGGGGGCGATCCCGAGGCACATGGCGTTGACGAGGCAGTTGTGCTCGTAGGCGCGCTCGAAGTAGATCTCGCCGCCGACCGTGGCCACGCCGATCGAGTTGCCGTAGTGGCCGATGCCGGCCACCGCCCGGTCGAGCAGGTACCGCGAGCGGGGCGAGTCGAGCTCGCCGAAGCGGAGCGAGTCGAGGATCGCGATCGGCCGGGCGCCGATGGCGAACACGTCGCGGAGGATGCCGCCGACGCCGGTGGCCGCCCCCTGGAACGGCTCGACGGCGCTCGGGTGGTTGTGCGACTCGACCTTGAACGCGACCGCCAGCCCGTCGCCGACGTCGACCGCCCCGGCGTTCTCGCCCGGGCCCATGACGACGGCCGGGCCCTCGGTGGGAAGGGTCCGGAGCAGCTTCTTGGAGTGCTTGTACGCGCAGTGCTCGGACCACATCAGGCTGAACACCGCCAGCTCGACCTCGTTCGGCTCGCGGCCGAGCTTCTCGCAGATCAGGTCGTGCTCGGCGTCGGTCAGGCCGAGCTGCCGGTGACGCGGCTCCGCGGTCGCCGGCGGCGGCGTCACGCCGGGACCGGCTCCGCGGCCGCCGTGCCGGCCAGCGAGGCGAACAGGGCCGCGCCGCCGGTCGGCCCGCGGGTCGGGTCGACGGCGTGCTCGGGGTGGGGCATCAGCCCCATCACGTTGCCGGCCTCGCTCGCCACGCCGGCGACGTCGCGAAGCGAGCCGTTGGGGTTCCGGCCGGGCGCGTACCGGAGCACGACCCGGCCGGTCTCCTCCATCCGGTCGAGCATGGCGTCGGGCGCGTAGTAGCGGCCGGTCGTGTGCTTGACCGGGATCGACAGCCGCTCGCCTCGCGCGCACGCGCGCGTGAACGGCGTGTCCGCGTTCTCGACCGTCACCTCGACCTGCTCGAAGTGGAACCGCAGCGACGTGTTCGGCAGTAGGGCGCCGGGGAGGAGGCCTGCCTCGCAGAGAACCTGGAAGCCGTTGCAGATGCCGAGCACCGGCCCGCCCTCGCGCGCGAAGGCGGCGACCGACTCCATGACCGGCGAGAACCGGGCGATCGCGCCCGCCCGCAGGTAGTCGCCGTACGAGAACCCGCCCGGCACGACCACCGCGTCGACGCCGTGCAGACCGCGGTCGTGGTGCCAGAGCAGCTCGGCCTCGCCGAACCTCCGGCACGCGAGCAGCGCGTCGACCTCGTCGCAGGAGCCGGGGAAGCGGACTACGCCGAAGCGCATCAGCCCTCGACCTGGATCTCGTAGTCCTCGATCAGCGGGTTCGCCAGCAGCTTCTCGCACATGGCCGGGACCTGGGAGGGGTCGTCCACGTCGAGCTCGACCAGCCGGCCGATCCGCACGTGCGAGGCGCCCTCGAAGCCGAGCGCCGGCAGCGCCCGCTCGACGGTCTGGCCCTGCGGGTCGAGAATCCCCTCCTTTGGCCGGATGAGGACCCTCGCCTTGGTCACCGGGTCGCCACGCCCGATCGCCGGAGCCACTCGTCGAACGGCTCGCCGGTGATGCGCTCGTAGGCGTCGGTGTAGCGCTTCCGGGTGCCCTCGACGACCTCGTCCGGCAGCGCGGGCGCCGGCGGGGACTTGTCCCAGCCCGAGCCCGCCGCCCAGTCGCGCACGTACTGCTTGTCGAACGAGGGCTGCGGGCGGCCCGGCTCGTAGCCGTCGGCGGGCCAGAAGCGCGAGGAGTCCGGCGTGAGAACCTCGTCGCCGACCACGATCCGGCCGGCGCGGTCGCGCCCGAACTCGAACTTGGTGTCGGCGAGGACTATCCCCCGCTCGCGGGCGTGGTCGGCCGCGAACGAGTAGAGCTCGATCGAGAGCCGGCGCAGCTCCTCGAGGGCGTCGCGGTCGCCGAGGATCTCGGCGGCGCGGTCGAAGCTCACGTTCTCGTCGTGGTCGCCGATGTCCGCCTTCGTGGCGGGGGTGAACAGGGGCTCCGGCAGCCGCTCGGACTCGCTGAGCCCGGACGGCAGCTCGATCCCGCAGACCGCCCCGGTGGCCTGGTAGTCCTTCCACCCCGATCCGGTGATGTAGCCCCGGACCACGCACTCGACCGGGAACATCTCGAGCTTCTCGACCAGCAGCGCGCGGCCGCGGACCTCGTCCGGCACGTCGGCGTAGGAGACGACGTGGTTCGGGCAGATGTGTCCGGTCCGCTCGAACCAGAAGACCGACAGCCCGGTGAGCACCTGGCCCTTGCCGGGGATCGGCGTCGGGTGGATCACGTCGTAGGTCGAGATGCGATCCGAGGCCACCATCAGCAGCCGGTCGCCCTCGTCGTATATCTCGCGGACCTTCCCCGAGGCGAGCAGGGTGTGGCCCTCGAGCGTGGCGGCTCCGCTCATGTGTTCGAGGCTAACAAGGACGGTGGTCGTTCACGCGCGCGCACGCGAGGCGGCGTCCGCAAACTGCGGGGCTACGTTGCGACGACCGGGGCCGGCTCGCGCTCCAGCGCGTCCAGGCGGCCCACTATCTCGCGCGCGTGGCGGACGAAGGCGCCGGGGTCGAAGATCGCGTCGAGGTCGAGCCCGTCCGGCCCCGCGGCCGCCGCCAGCAGCTCGCGGAACGGGGTCGCGGTGTCCCAGGCGCGCTGGGCGGCCTCCTGGACGATCCGGTAGGCCTCGTCGCGCGAGCGGCCGGCCTCCACCAGGGCGAGCAGGGCGCGCTGCGAGTAGAGGGCGCCGTGGGTGGCCTCGAGGTTCGCGAGCATCCGGTCGGGGTGGACGGTCATCCCGGTCACGAGGCGGATCGCCAGGTGATGCGCGTAGTCGAGCAGGATCGTCGCGTCCGGGAGGACGACCCGCTCGGCCGAGGAGTGCGAGATGTCCCGCTCGTGCCAGAGCGCCACGTTCTCGACGCCCGCCTGGGCGTACCCGCGCAGCAGCCGGGCGATGCCGCAGATCCGCTCGGACACGATCGGGTTGCGCTTGTGCGGCATCGCGGACGACCCCTTCTGGCCGGCGCGGAACGGCTCCTCGACCTCGCGGACCTCGGTGCGCTGGAGGTGGCGGACCTCGGTGGCGAGCCGCTCGAGGCCGGCGCCGGCCAGCGCGACCGCCTGGAGCAGCTCGGCGTGGCGGTCGCGGGCGACGACCTGGGTGGAGACCTCCTCGGCGCGCAGGCCGAGCCGCTCCAGCACGCGGCGCTCGAAATCGGGCGAGGTGGCCGCGTAGGTGCCGACGGCGCCCGACACCGCCCCGACCGCGGCCTGCTCGAAGGCGCGCTCCAGCCGGCGCAGGTTGCGGTCGGCCTCGAAGGCGAAGCCGGCGAGCTTCACCCCGAAGGTGGTCGGCTCCGCGTGCACGCCGTGCGTGCGGCCGACGCAGAGCGTGTCCGCGTGCTCGCGCGCGCGGGCCACGAGCGCGGAGCGAAGCTCGCGCGCGCCCGCCAGGACGATCCCGCCCGCGCCCCTGAGCTGGAGCGCCAGGGCGGTGTCGAGGACGTCCGAGCTCGTGAGCCCGAAGTGGATCCAGCGGCCCGCGGGCCCGGCGGACCCGGCGAGGACGTCGACGAACGCGGCCATGTCGTGGTCGGTGACCTTCTCGCGGTCGCCGACCGCCTCGACCGTGAACGTCGCGGCGCGGATGGCCTCGAGGTCGGCGGGCGACGGCCCCTCCATCTCCTCGCACGCCGCCACCTCGACGCGGCGCCAGGCCTCCATGCGCGCGGCGTCCGTCCAGACCGCGCCGATCTCCGGTCGGGTGTAGCGCGCGATCACCTGACGTTCACCTGGTCCGTGAAACGCTCGTCCCGGGACAGGATCTGCGCGACCACCTCGAGGTGGCCATAGGCACCCTCGTCGCCGCCCGGCACGGCGTCGAGCGCGAACCACCTGAATGACTCCGCCTCTCCAGCCGGGTGAAGCTCGCCGCCGAGGTACGGCACCGCATACGTGAGCGCGATGGCGTGCTTGCGCGGGTCGACGTGGCCACCCTCGCGCGGCCGGGGGAAGTACTGGTCGACGCGAGCGGGAGTTCCGTCGTCGGGCAACGCCCACCGCGTGTCGGGACCAAGCGTCTCCACGAGATGACGAGAGAGAGCGTCGGTTATCGATTCGCCGCGGCGAATCGCTCCGCCCACGAGCGCCCATCCCCGCTCTGGGGGACTCCCGTCGTCCCGCCAGATCATGCCGATCTCCAGCGCGTCGTCCTCACGCCGGAACGGGAGCGCATCCACGCAGACGATTGGGACCATCCTGCGGATCGCTGTGTACAACGGCCTCGGCAGGCGCATTCAAAGGATCGTACTTCCGCACGCCGACTCGACGATCCCGATTACGACGACTGCGACGTCGCCGAACACGAACAGGAGGAGTGCGAGCACCCAGACATATCTCCAAGGGCGATGGTCAGGAGGAACGACTGAGCTGTCAGGCTCAGGGCAGGCACCTGCCACATCATCTGGTCCAACCCTCGGCGCTTGTCTTCGGCGGCCTGAAGGAGCATCGAGGCTGCTTCGTCCGAGAGCTCTCGGACGCGCCGACGCTCCATTGCACTCAGATCGGCGAACCGCTTCGGGTCGGGTCGCCGCTTCATCCCGGCCTCTGGGACATGCTGGCGCGTTCTGAGATGTCGTGAGGCTTCACGTCGAGTCTCCTCGACCTACGGAGTCCCAGGCGCGGGTTTCTCGCCCCCTACGTGCGCCCGAGGATGCGTCCCGCCAGCACCGCGGCGTTGCGGGCGTTGTCCACGCCCACGCACGCGACCGGCACGCCCGGGGGCATCTGCGCGATCGAGAGCAGGGCGTCGAGGCCGCCGGCCACCGAGGTCGCGCTCGTCAGCGGCACGCCGATCACCGGCAGGTCGGTGTGGGCGGCCACTACGCCCGGCAGCGCCGCCGCCAGCCCCGCGCCCGCGATGATCACGCGCAGCCCGCGCATCTTCGCGTTCCGCGCGTAGTCGGCGACCGTCTCCGGGTCCCGGTGCGCGCTCATAACCCGCACCTCGTGCCGGATCCCGTGCTCCTCCAGCCAGGCGCCCGCCTTCTCCATCACGGGCATGTCGCTCTTCGACCCCATCACGATGCCGACCAGCGGCGCGTCCACGTCGAGTCCCTCGAACTCCGACTCGACCTCGGTCTCGGTGATCGGCTCGGCCTGGCGCTGCTGCTGTGTCATGCGCTCACCCTCTCCACCGCCCGCGCCGCGATGTCGCGGCGGAGCTGCTTTCCGTCGAATTCGATCCGGTCGGCCACCCGGTAGGCCACCCGCCGCGCCTCCTCCGGGTCGGGGCCCAGGCCGGTCACGTTCAGCACTCGCCCGCCGGCGGTGACCAGCTCGCCGTCGCGCTCGGCCGTGCCCGCGTGGAGCACCTCGGCGTCCAGCGAGGCGGCCCCGCGGACGCCGCTGATGAGGTCGCCCTTCGACGACGACTCGGGATAGCCGCGCGAGGCGAGCACGACGGTGACGGCCCAGCTCGGGGACCACTCGACCGAGGCGCCCTCCAGGCCGCCCTCGACCGCCGAGCGCTCCAGCAGGTCGAGCAGGTCGGACCGCAGGCGCGGCAGGATCGCCTGGGTCTCGGGGTCGCCGAAGCGGCAGTTGTACTCGAGCACCTTCGGTCCGGACGCCGTCATCATCAGCCCCGCGTAGAGGACGCCGTGGTACGGCGTGCCGCGGCGGCGCAGCTCGTCGACGATCGGCTGGTGCGCGGCGGCGGCCAGCGCCCGCGCGTGGTCGGGGTCGAAGCCGGGCACCGGCGAGTAGCTTCCCATGCCGCCCGTGTTCGGGCCCTCGTCGCCCTCGAAGATCCGCTTGTAGTCCTGCGCGGGCGCCATCGGGATCGCCCGGATGCCGTCGCACAGCGCCAGGAGCGACAGCTCGTCGCCGTCGAGGTGCTCCTCGAGCACGACCTCGGTGTCGCCGAACCGCCGCTCGCCGAAGAACTCGTCGATCGCGCGGCGGGCCTCCGCCTCGTCCTCGCAGATCAGCACGCCCTTGCCCGCCGCCAGGACGTCCGCCTTGAGGACCGCCGGGTACGACGCGCACGGGATCTGCGCCTCGGCCTCCTCGCGGGTGCGGAGCACCATGTGCGCGGCCGTGGGCACTCCGAGCCGGTTCATCAGCTCCTTCGCGTACGCCTTCGACCCCTCGATCCGCGCCGCCGCGGCGGTCGGGCCGAACGCGCGGACGCCCGCCTCGCCGAGCGCGTCGACCAGGCCGGCGACCAGGGGCGCCTCCGGACCGACGACCACGAGGTCGCAGCCCTCGTCGGCGGCCAGCCGGACGAGCCCCTCGACGTCCTCGGCGCCGACCTCGACGCAGCGCACGCCGTCGCGCGCGATGCCCGCGTTGCCGGGCGCGGCCAGGAGCTCCGGCTTCTGCGGGCTCCGGAGCAGACCCCGCACGAGCGCGTGCTCGCGCCCACCGGAGCCGACGACGAGGACGCGCTTCAGCGGGGGCTCCCGCACCTACAGGCTCGCGATGAAGTCGTCGACCGGGATCCCCACGAGCGTCTCGTAGCGGGCCGTGCCGCGCGAGCCCAGCTCCATCGAGACGCGCGCCATCGTCGCCTCGTCGGGCGCCTCGACCACGTTCACGAAGTCGTACTGGCCGAGGACGGCCCACTGCGCCTTCACGGTCGCGCCGAGCTGCTCGACCTCCCGGTTCACCTCGCGGATCCGCGACGGGTTGTTCTTCAGCGTCTGGACGCCCTCGGGCGTGAGCGTGGTGAGCATGACGTACGTCGGCACGGTCCTCCCTTCGGCTGGCGGGCCTCGACGCGTGCAACGTACTACGCGCCTGGGCGACGCGGGCGCTCAGCCCGCCGCGACCGGCTCCGGCGCGGGGGCCTTCTCGAACGCCAGCTCGCCGTCGTGGGCGTCCACGCGGACCGTGTCGCCGGGGGCGAACTCGCCCTCGAGCAGCGCGAGCGCCAGCTTGTCGACGAGCCGCTTCTGGATCACGCGCTTCAGCGGCCGCGCGCCGTAGGTCGGGTCGTAGCCGAGGTTGCCGATCAGCGTGCGGGCGTCGTCGGTCAGCTCGACCTCCACGCCGCGCTCGCGGACCCGCTCGACCAGCTTGGCGACCTGGATGTCCACGATCCGGCCGATCTGCTCGCGGGTGAGCTGCTCGAACTCGACGATGTCGTCGAGCCGGTTGACGAACTCCGGCTTGAACGTCGCCTCGACGCCCTCGCGGCCGCCGGGCACGTTCGAGGTCATGATCAGCACGACGTTCTTGAAGTCCACGGTGCGGCCCTGGCCGTCGGTCAGCCGGCCGTCGTCCATCACCTGGAGCAGGACGTTGAACACGTCAGAGTGCGCCTTCTCGATCTCGTCCAGCAGGACGACCGAGTACGGACGGCGGCGGACGGTCTCGGTGAGCTGGCCGCCCTCCTCGTAGCCGACGTAGCCGGGCGGCGCCCCGACGAGCCGGGCCACGGAGTGCTTCTCCATGTACTCCGACATGTCGATCCGGACCATCGCCTGCTCGGAGTCGAACATGAACTCGGCGAGCGCGCGGGCGAGCTCCGTCTTGCCGACGCCGGTCGGACCGATGAACAGGAACGTGCCGATCGGGCGGTTCGGGTCCTGGAGGCCGGCGCGCGAGCGGCGCAGGGCGTTCGAGACGGCCTCGACCGCCTCGTCCTGCCCGACGACGCGCTCGTGGAGCCGCTCCTCCATCTGGACGAGCTTCTCGACCTCGCCCTCCATCAGCTTGGAGACGGGGATCCCGGTCCACTTGGAGACGACCTCGGCCACGTCCTCGTCGTCGACCTCCTCCTTGAGCATCGTCGACCCCGACTGGAGCTCGCTGAGCCGCGCCTCCTGCTCGCGGACGGTCCGCTCGAGCTCGGGGATCTCGCCGTAGCGCAGCTCGGCGGCGCGCTGGAGGTCGGCGTCGCGCTCGGCGCGCTCGGCCTCGCGGTGGGCCTGCTCGAGCCGCTCCTTCGTGGCGCGGATCGCCTCGATCGCCTCCTTCTCGGCCTGCCACTGGGACTTCATCCCGGCGGAGCGCTCGCGCAGCTCGGCCAGCTCGCGGTCGATCGCCTCGCGGCGCGCGACCGACGCGTCGTCGGTCTCCTTCTTCAGCGCCTGGAGCTCGATCTCGAGCTGCTGGACCCGCCGCTCGACCTCGTCGATCTCGGTCGGCATCGAGTCGATCTCGATGCGCAGGCGGGACGCCGCCTCGTC
This sequence comes from Thermoleophilaceae bacterium, assembly GCA_036389295.1. Lineage (GTDB taxonomy): Bacteria > Actinomycetota > Thermoleophilia > Solirubrobacterales > Thermoleophilaceae > AC-37. The sequence goes on from DASVQB010000056.1 coordinate 8,891, forward strand.
GATCAGGTCGATCGCCTTGTCGGGCAGGAAGCGGTCGGCGATGTAGCGCTGCGAGAGCATCGCCGCGGCGACGATCGCGGAGTCCTGGATGCGGACGCCGTGGTGGACCTCGTAGCGCTCCTTGAGCCCGCGGAGGATCGCGATCGCGTCCTCGACGCTCGGCTCCTCGACGTGGACCGGCTGGAAGCGGCGCTCGAGCGCGGCGTCCTTCTCGATGTGCTTTCGGTACTCGTCGAGGGTCGTCGCGCCGACCGCGCGCAGCTCGCCGCGGGCCAGCATCGGCTTCAGCAGGTTGGCCGCGTCGACGGCGCCCTCGGCCGCGCCGGCGCCCACGATCGTGTGCAGCTCGTCCATGAACAGGATGACCTGGCCCTCGGCCTCGGCGATCTCCTTGAGCACCGCCTTCAACCGGTCCTCGAACTCGCCGCGGTACTTGGCGCCGGCGATCAGCGCGCCGATGTCGAGCGCGATCACGCGGCGGTCCTTCAGCGAGTCCGGCACGTCGCCCGAGACGACGCGCTGGGCGAGGCCCTCGACGATCGCCGTCTTGCCGACGCCGGGCTCGCCGATCAGGACCGGGTTGTTCTTCGTGCGGCGCGAGAGGACCTGGATGACGCGGCGGATCTCGTCGTCGCGGCCGATGACCGGGTCGAGCTTGCCGTCCTCGGCGGCCCTCGTGAGGTCGCGGCCGAACTTCTCGAGCGCCTGGTACTTGTCCTCGGGGTTCTGGTCGGTGACGCGGTGGGGGCCCCGGACGGCCTGTACCGCGTCGGCGAGCTGGTCGCGCGAGGCGCCGACGTCGACCTTCGGGTCGGCCGCCAGGGCTAGCAGCAGGTGCTCGGTGGAGACGTACTCGTCGCCGAACCCGCGCGCCTCCTCGTCGGCTCGGGCGAGCAGCTTGGTCGTGGCGTCGTCGAGGCTCGGAGCCTGGGTGGCGTCGCCGGTGACGGTGGGGAGGGCGTCGAGCGCCTCGTTCGCGCGGCGGCGCACGCCGGTGACGTCCGCGCCCGCGCGCTGGAGGACGGGCACGACGATGCCGCCCTCCTGCTCGAGCAGGGCGACGAGCAGGTGCTGCGGCGCGACCTGCGGGTTGCGCCGCGCGCCGGCCAGCCTCTGAGCGGCCGCGAGGGCCTCCTGGGACTTGACGGTGAAGCGATCCGTGTGCATAGGAAATCTAAGTGTGGTTATAGAAGATCAGGTGCCCGTCGTCAACGCGTCCTGAGGAGCAGAAGTCGCCGAGCCTGGGCGCGATGTTCACCGGCTCGGCGGGGGCGAGCCGCCGCTCGGGCGGGCGCGCCGCACCGGGATGCGGACCTTCGGCCCCTTCGCGTCGCGCGCCGGCACCAGGGCGCTGCCCGGCGCCCGGTAGGGCACGAGCTCGGCGCGGAACGACTTGCGGACCCGCTCGACCTCCGCCTCGAGGTCCTTTCGCATCCGCTCCGCCTCGCGCTCCAGGCGGCGCATCCGGTCCTTCATCCGGTTGAGCTCTCCCTCGAGCTCGAAGACCTTCTCGACGCCGGCGAGGTTCATGCCCAGCTCGCTCGTCAGCTCCTGGATCCGCTGGAGCCGCTCGACGTCCTCCTGCGAGTAGAGCCGCGTGTTGCCGCGCGAGCGGCGCGGCGTGATCAGCCCGCGGGTCTCGTAGATGCGGAGCGTCTGCGGGTGCATGCCGGCCAGCTCGGCTGCGACCGAGATCATGTAGACGCCGCGGTCCCGGCCGGGCCCGTCGCCTCGCGCGGCCATCGCCTAGCCCCTCCTCCCCGCGAGCAGGCCCTCGCGCGGGTTGCCGTCCATGACCTCGGCCAGGTCGTCGACCGCCTTGCGCTGCTTCTTGTCGAGCGAGCGCGGCACGTCGATGACGAGCCGGTAGTGGACGTCGCCCCGGCCCTTGCCGCCGAGGCGCGGCGGGCCCTCGCCGCGGAGCCGCTGGACGCTGCCGTGCTGCGTGCCGGCGGGCACGCGGATCCGCTTCGTCCCGCTCAGGGTGGGGACCTCGACGGTGGCGCCGCGGATCGCCTCGACGATCGTGATCGGGACGTCCACCTCGAGGTTGTCGCCGCGGCGCCGGAAGATCGGCGACTCGCCGACGCGGGTGATGACGTAGAGGTCGCCGGGCGGGCCGCCGCGGCGCCCGGGCTCGCCCTTCCCGGCCAGCCGAACGCGGCTGCCGTCGCGCACGCCGGCGGGGATGTTCGCGCGGTAGCGCTTGACCTGGCGGGTGTGGCCCGAGCCGCCGCAGGTCGTGCACGGGTCCTCGATCTCGGTCCCGGTGCCGCCGCACTTCGAGCACGGTCGCGACATCGAGAACAGGCCCTGGCCCTCCGACTCGATCCCGCGGCCCTGGCAGCGCGAGCAGACCGTGGGCGAGGTCCCCGGCTTCGCACCGGTGCCGCCGCAGGTCGGGCACGGCGCGGACAGCGGGACGGTGACGGGGACCTGCGCCCCCTCCATCGCCTGGTCGAACGAGACGTGGACCTCGGTCTCGAGGTCGCGCCCGCGCTCGGGACGGGTGGTGCCGCGCGCGCCGCCGGGACCGCTGCCGCTTCCGAAGATGTCGGACAGGATGTCGCCGAGGCCGCCGAAGCCGCCGGCCCCGGGGCGGAAGCCGCCCGGGTCGAAGCCCCCGAAGATCCCGCCGCCCTGGTCGTACTGCTTGCGCTTCTCGGGGTCGCCGACCACCGAGTAGGCCTGCTGGATCTCCTTGAACCGCTCCTCGGCGGCCTTGTCCCCGGCGTTCTGGTCCGGGTGGTAGCGCCGCGCGAGCTTGCGGTACGCCTTCTTGATCTCGTCCTGCGGCGCCTTCTTGTCGACGCCGAGGACCTTGTATGGATCCTTGACGGCGGCCATGGCTCAGATGACCGCTCCCCCGGCGGCGTGCGCGCGGGGGCGCGCGAGATCGAGCTGGTCAAGGACGCAGGGCGAAGCCTTTGGTGGTACCAAAGGCGAGTCCGAGGACGCCGATCCAGCGACGAGATCGCGCGTCATCCGTGCGTGCGGTGTCGGGGGAGCGGTCATCTCAGGCGGAGACCACCACACGGGCCGGCCGGATCACGGTGTCGCGCGTGCGGTAGCCCTTCTCGACGACGTCCAGCACCACGCCCGCCTCGGCCCCGTCCTCGGAGCGCGTGGACAGCGCCTCGTGGACGGTCGGGTCGAACTGCTCGCCGGCGGGCTCGAGCGCCTCGACGCCCTCGCGCGCCAGCACGCCCTGGAGCTCCGACAGCACGAGCCGCACGCCCTCGGCCAGCGGCGACTCCTCGTCCGCCGCCCGGAGCGCCCGCTCGAGGTTGTCCACGACCGGGAGCAGCTCCCGGAGCAGACCGACCTTGGCCCGCTCGCCGGCGCCCGCCGCCTCCTTGGCCGCGCGCTTGCGGTAGTTCTCGAAGTCCGCCTGGGTTCGCTGGGCGAGCGCGAGGTACTCGTCGCGCTCGGCCTCGGCCCTCGCGAGCGGGTCGGGCTCGGCGGGCTCGGGCTCGGCAGCGGGAGCCGCGGGGTCGCCGTCCGGAGCGGCCGGGTCGCCGTCCGGAGCGGCCGGGTCGCCGCCGGCTTCGACCGCGGACTCGGCCCGAGCCGCCGCGTCCCCGCCGGCTTCGGCCGCGGGCTCGGCGGGAGCGGCCGCCTCCTCGGCGGCCGCTCGCCGGCCCTCGGCCGTCTCGCGCTCGCCCGCGCCCGCGGGGCCGTCGTCGCGATCGCGGAATCGCGAGCGCACGGCTTCCTCCTGTGGGGCCCGCCTCGTCACGAGGAGCCGCCCTCCCCGTCCACGACCTCGGCGTCCACGACCTCGTCGTCGGGCGCGGCGCCGTCCTCGGCGCCGGCTCCGTTGCCGCCGGCGGCGGACGCCGCCTGGGCCTCGGCCGCCGCGGCGTACATCTGCTCGGAGACCTTGTGGAACGCCTCCTGGAGCGCCTCGGTCTTCTGGCGCAGCAGGCTCACGTCGTCGGACTCGAGGTTGTCGCGGACGTCCTTGATCGCCGCCTCGATCGACTCCTTCGAGGCGTCGTCCACGGCGTCGCCCAGCTCGCCGAGCTGGCGCTCGGCCTGGTAGGCGGCGTTCTCCGCGTTGTTCCGAGCCTCGACCAGCTCGCGCTGGCGGCGGTCGTCGTCGGCGTGCGCCTCGGCGTCCTTGACCATCCGCTCGACCTCGTCCTCGGACAGGCCCGAGCCGGCCTTGATCTCGATCTTCTGCTCCTTGCCGGTGCCGAGGTCCTTGGCCGACACGTTGAGGATGCCGTTCGCGTCGATGTCGAAGGTGACCTCGATCTGCGGCATCCCGCGCGGCGCCGGCGGGATCCCCGTCAGCTGGAACTTGCCGAGCGACTTGTTGTTGTGGGCCATCTCGCGCTCGCCCTGGAGCACGTGGACCTCGACGCTCGGCTGGTTGTCCTCGGCGGTCGAGAAGACCTCCGACTTGCGGGTCGGGATCGTCGTGTTGCGCTCGATGAGCTTCGTCATCACGCCGCCCTTGGTCTCGATGCCGAGGGTCAGCGGGGTGACGTCGAGCAGGAGCACGTCCTTCACGTCGCCCGCGAGGACGCCCGCCTGGATCGCGGCGCCGACGGCCACGACCTCGTCCGGGTTCACGCCCTTGTGCGGGTCCTTGCCGGTGAGCTCCTTGACCTTCTCCTGCACCGCGGGCATGCGGGTCATGCCGCCGACGAGGACGACGTGGTCGATCGCCGCGCCGCTCGCGCCCGCGTCCGCGATGGCCTGCTTGGTCGGGCCGACGGTGCGGTCGAGCAGGTCGGCGGTCAGCTCGTTCAGCTTCGACCGCGTGAGCCGCTGGTCGAGGTGCTTCGGCCCCGACGCGTCGGCCGTGACGAACGGCAGGTTGATCTGCGTCTCCTGCGTGGTCGAGAGCTCGACCTTGGCCTTCTCGGCCGCCTCGTAGAGGCGCTGGAGGGCCATCTTGTCCTGCGACAGGTCGATGCCCTGCGACGCCTTGAACTCGCGGACCAGCCAGTCGACGATCGCCTTGTCGAAGTTGTCGCCGCCGAGGTGGTTGTCGCCTGCGGTGGCCTTCACCTCGAAGACGCCGTCGCCGATCTCGAGCACGGACACGTCGAACGTGCCGCCGCCGAGGTCGAAGACGAGGATCGTCTGGTCGGCCTGCTCCTTGTCGAGCCCGTACGCGAGCGCGGCCGCGGTCGGCTCGTTGATGATGCGCTTGACGTCGAGGCCGGCGATCTTGCCGGCGTCCTTGGTCGCCTGGCGCTGGTCGTCGTTGAAGTACGCGGGGACCGTGATCACCGCGCCGTCGACCGTGTCGCCGAGGTAGGCC
>DASVQB010000057.1:0-2673 GCA_036389295.1 Thermoleophilaceae bacterium
GTTTCCCTCCGGGCAGGTCAGCAGCAGCCGACCCGCGCGCAGCCCATGAGCCGCGGGGCGGCAGCCGGCCTGGACGCCGAGCGCCCGCGCCGGCCGGCGCGCCCCGAGCTCGAGCAGCCGGATCGAGCCGGCGTGCGGCTGCCAGACGACCCGCCCGGCGGTCGCGTCGACGACCGGCGCGCTCACGCTCCTGCCCAGCCGGGTCGGCGCCGCCGCCGCGGGCGCGGCGAGCAAGAGCAGCGCCGCGAGCGCGGGCAGGAACGAGCGCATGCCCTACAAACGGCTGCGCCGCGCCGAAGTTCCGCGGGCTAGGATCCCGTCGGATGGCGGCCGCCGCGTCCACCCGCAAGATCCGCGTCGTGGTCGCGAAGCCGGGGCTCGACGGACACGCTCGCGGCGCGAAGATCATCGCTCGCGCGCTGCGTGACGCGGGCATGGAGGTGATCTACACCGGCCTGCACCAGACGCCCGAGCAGATCGCCGAGACCGTGCTCCAGGAGGACGCCCACGCCGTCGGGCTGTCGATCCTCTCCGGCGCCCACATGACGCTGGTGCCCCGGGTCGTCGAGCTCCTGCGCGCCCAGGGCGCGGACGACGTGGTCGTCACGGTGGGGGGGACGATCCCGTCCGAGGACATCCCGCAGCTCAAGGAGCTCGGCGTGGCGGAGATCTTCACCCCGGGCTCGTCGACCCAGCAGATCATCGACTTCATCGAGGGCGCCGTGGGGTCGGGCGCCGGCTCCAGCTCCAGCGCCTGAGCGACAGAGGGGCCGCCTGAACGACGAGGGCCCGGGCGCCTCGGGCGCGGGTCCTGTCGCTGCTCCGCCCCTCCGGCCTGCGGCGGCAGCAGCCGCCGCATCCGGAGGGGGCTCCGCGCGCCACCCGCGCGTGCGGCGTGCCCATCGCCAGGCTCGGCCGCTCCCCCTCCGGGGGGCGAATCTCCCTTGGTTTCGGCTTAGCCGATCGATGGAGCTGCGAATCGATGACGAACGCGCCGCGCTGTACGAGCTCGCCTACGAGGAGGCGAAGCTCGGCCTCGCTCGTCAGGCGAGTCAGGTGGAGAGCGTTCGCACGCGTGCCGGCCTGCTCCTCTCGGCGGCCGCGGTGGCGACCTCGTTCCTCGGCGGACAGGCCCTCCGCTCCGGCGTCCCCCGCGCTCCGGCCTGGATCGCGATCGCCCTGTTCCTATGCCTCGGGGCGGCCACGGTCGCGATCGTATGGCCGGAGCGCGAGGGGTTCGACGTGGATCCCGCCCGCTTCATCGCGGCCTACGTGGAGGGCGATCCACGTCCGACGGCCGCCCTCGCGTACCGCGAGCTTGCGCTGAACAGGGTGGAAGCTCTGAAGTCGAACGTGCCAGAGGTGACGCGTTCGGTTGCCGCCCTTCGGGCTGCGGGAGTGCTGCTCGTGGTGGAGATCGCCGCATGGATCGTCGCGCTCGCTCAGGGATAGACTCGACTCGCGTGTCGAGAGCGGAGCGCCACACCGGCGAGGAGACGAGGATCCCGCCCGATCCGAAGCGGATCCTCTCCGAGAGCCTGATGCGCGACACGCGCTGGAGGCCGCTGTTCCCGAAGCGGCCGCCGCTCTGGCGCCGCTTGCTCGCGCGCCGCGGGTCGAGCCCCTCCGGCTGACCGCCTCCCGCCGGCCCCCGGCCGACGCCTCCCGACCGGCCCCCCGGCCGACCGCGTCCCGCCCCCTCCGCCGGCCCGCATACCCGCACGGGCCCTGACGATTAGGCGCCGCGCCGGGCGGGTAGCTAATCTTCCGGCAGGCGATTGACTCGTCAGTCAACGCGGTGGCCGTGGCTAGAATGCCCCGCCGCACCGAACCGAAGGAGCCTTTCCCTTGAAGATCTGCGTCCTCGTCAAAGAGGTCCCGGACGCCGCCGTCGACAAGCGCATGGACCCCAACACCAAGCGCCTCGACCGCAGCGGCGAGAAGAACCTGAACCCCTTCGACACCCACGCGATCGAGGCCGCGATGCAGGTGAAGGAGGGCGGCAAGGCCGACGTCGAGGAGGTCGTGGCCGTGACGATGGGGCCCGAGAGCGCCGTCCGCGCGCTCCACAAGGCCGTCTCGCTCGGCGCCGACCGCTCGGTCCACCTCACCGACTCCGCCCTCGAGGACTCCGACGTCTGCGCCACCGGCTACGCCCTGGCCCAGGTCCTGAAGCAGGAGGGCCCGGACCTCGTGCTGCTCGGCCAGCAGTCGGACGACGGCGAGTGCTACACGATCGGCGCGGTCGTGGCCGACCACCTCCAGATGCCGTCGCTCACTCAGGTGATCAAGATGGACGTCGAGGACGGCAAGCTCCGCTGCGAGCGCCAGGCCGAGTACGGCTACGACACGGTCGAGATCGACCTGCCCGCCGTCATCTCCGTCGGCGACGCGATCAACGAGCCGCGCTACCCCTCGCTGAAGGCGATCATGGGCGCGAAGAAGAAGCAGCTCGACACCAAGTCGATCGGCGACGTGGGCATCGAGTCCGACCGCGTCGGCGAGTCCGGCTCGCGCACCACGGTGCTCGCGATCAACCCGCCGCCGGAGAAGCAGGCGGGCGAGATCATCGAGGACGAGGACACGAACGAGACCGTCGAGAAGGTCGTGGCCTGGCTCGAGGAAAGGAAGCTGCTCGCATGAGCGTCCTCGTATACGCACTTCACTACGAGG
>DASVQB010000058.1:0-29893 GCA_036389295.1 Thermoleophilaceae bacterium
AACAGCGCGAGCCCTACCGCGATGCCGAAGAGCCCGGCGCCGAGCGAGAAGGCCGCGGCGGGACGCGGCCAGACAGCACGCGCGATCGCGAACGGGGTGACGAGGAAGACGAGGTCGTACACGAAGCCGAGCCAGAGGTGGATGTCGGTGGCCGTCGACAGGCGGCCGTCGTCGAAGCGGGCCTTGCACGCCGACCCGCTGAGGTCGCAGTCGACCGGGAAGACCGCGACCAGGACGATCACGAGCCCAGCGAGCGCGAACGCCCACGCGGCGACCTTGGTCGCGGTGCGGCGGGGGAGGATCGATGCGACCGCTGGGCCTACGGCGGCGATCGAGAGCCCGAGCACGACGATCCCGACGGTGACGATCCACGGGTGCGCGGCGTCGTTCGCGGCGAGCGCGCTGACGCCGGAGCGCAGGTGCGAGTAGCCGGGGTCCAGCGCCCCCGCCACGATCCAGCTGGCGGTGAACGCGAGCTGGCCCGCGATCGCGGCCCACGCCAGTACCCGTGCCGCCCCTGCCCAGCGCTGCTCCATGCCTGCCTCCCTTCTGTGTACGGCGTACACTACACTGTACACGAATGGCGGAGAGGACACGCAGCCCGCGCCTCTCGCGCGAGCGCATAGTGGAGGCGGCGCTCGCGGTCGTCGCGCGCGACGGGCTCGATGCGCTGAGCATGCGGCGGCTGGCACAGGAGCTCGACGTGTGGCCGATGAGCGTCTACCGCTACTTCCGCGACAAGGAGGAGCTGCTCGACGCGGTCGCCGAGAGCGCGGCCGTGGAGGTCGCGCCGGCCCGCCGCGACGGCGGCCCGTGGCGCGACCGGCTGCGCGGCCTCCTGGTCGAGGCCCGCGCGTCGATCGGCACCCAGCCGAGCGGCCTCGCCGAGCGCCTCCCGCGCACGTTCCCGACCCCGCGCGGCCTCGAGCTGACCGAGGCGGCGATGACGATCCTCGTGGAGGCCGGCCTGCCCGCGGACCGCGCCGCGAGCGCCTGGCGGGCCCTCTGGACCTACACGTTCGGGTTCGCCACGTTCAGGGTCGACGCCGACCCGGGCGCGACCCTGCGCCGGGTCCGGGCCGCCGCCGCCGCGCTCCCCGAGGACGGCTACCCGACCCTCGCAGCGGCGTCGGCGGAGCTCGCCGCCGTGTTCGCCGACGAGGACGAGTTCGGCCGCGGGCTCGACCTGCTGCTCGACGGCCTGGCGCGGGAGACGGCGGGCGGGCGGCCCGCCGGCTGAGGGACCGATCCTGCAAGCGGGGCCGGCCGGGCCGGGCGTGTCTTAAGCTGACCGCGTGCTCAACAGGTTGGCCGGGTGGCGGCCCAGCGTGGGGGAGGGCCTCGGGCGCGTCGCGCGGACCGTGACCGATCACCCGATCGTCACGGTCGCGGTGGTGGTCGCGCTGGCGCTCGTCGGCGCCGGGCTCGCGCTGCGCCTCGACCCGAGCGCGTCCACCGACACGCTGGTGGGGCGCGACACCGAGGCGTTCCGCGCCACCGAGCGCTTCCGCGACCGCTTCGGCGACGACGCCGTGATCGTGCTCGTCCGCGGCGACCTCCAGAAGACCGTCCTGACCTCCGACCTCGGCCGGCTGATCGGCCTCGAGGGCTGCCTCTCGGGCAACGTGCCCGAGGCGTCGCTCGCCCAGCTCCCGCCGCAGTGTCGCCAGCTCGCCCGCGACAAGCCCGCCCGCGTCGTCTACGGACCGGGCACGTTCATCAACGTCGCGGTCGGCGAGCTTCAGGACGGGTTCCAGCGCAAGCAGGCCGAGGCCGCGGCGCAGGGCAAGGCGGCCGGCGACGCCGCCGTTCGGATCGCGCGGCAGAAGGGCCTCGGCAAGCGCGACCAGCAGCGGCTGCGCGAGTCGGCCGAGAGGCTCGCCAACCAGCAGTTCGTGGCGGACTCGGTGAAGCTCGCGTCCCGCTACGGGCTGTTCAGCGTCCCCTCGATCGACAACCCCGAGTTCGTGTCGCAGCTCGTGTTCGACACGCGGCGCGGGCCGGGGGTCCCGAAGGCCCGGTTCGCCTACCTCTTCCCGAGCCCCAACGCGGCGCTGATCCAGGTCCGCCTGAAGCCCCACCTGACCGACGCGCAGCGCAGCCGCGCGATCGACGCGATCGAGGGGGCGACGAAGGAGAAGCGCTTCGCGCTCCAGCGCGGCGGGCGCTACGTCGTCACCGGCGTGCCGGTCGTGGTCGACGGCCTGAGCTCCTCGCTCGAGCGGTCGATCTTCGTCCTGCTCGGGGCGGCCCTGCTGGTGATGGCGGCCACGCTGGCGCTCGTCTTCCGGACCCGCATGCGGCTCCTGCCGCTCGGCGTGGCCGTGGCCGCCGGCGCCCTGACCTACGGCTGCGTCTCGCTAGCCGGCTACGACCTGACGATGGCCTCGATCGCCGCCCTGCCGGTGCTGATCGGCCTGGCGGTGGACTACGCGATCCAGCTCCAGGCGCGCTTCGACGAGGCGCGGCGCGAGGACGGGGACCCGGAGCGCGCGGCCCGCGCGGTCGCCGTCCGCGGCGGGCCCCTGATCGCGGGCGCCGCCACGGCCACGGCCGCCGGCTTCCTCGTCCTGCTGCTCTCGCCGGTCCCGATGATCCACGGGTTCGCGGTGGCGGTGATCCTCGGGATCGTCCTCGCGCTCGGGTGCGCGCTGACCGCGGGCCTCGCGACGCTCGCCCGCTGGTCGGACCGCACGTCCGCCGCCCCGCCGGCGCTGCCCCGCCTCCGCCGGACGGCGCAGCGGGCCGGCGACGCGATCGCCTGGAGCCGGCCCGGCCGCGCGGCCGCCGACGCCGGCGGCGGAGTCGCCCACGGCGCCCGCCGCGCCGGGCGGCGCGCGCTCGACTTCGCGATCTCCCACCCGCGCAACGTGCTCGTGGCGGGGCTCGCCGTCGCGGCGCTCGGCTGGGCGGCCGACGCCCAGACCGACTTCGTCTCCGACGTCCGCAAGCTCGTGCCGCAGGACCTGCCGGCGCTCCGGGACATCAACGCGCTGGAGAAGGAGACCGGCGTGTCCGGCGAGATCGACGTGATGTTCCAGGGCACCGACCTGACCCAGCCGCACGTGATCGCGTGGATGACCGCCTTCCAGAAGCGGCTGCTCGAGGCCCACGGCTGGCAGCCGGGCGACACCTGCCGCCAGACGAGCCGGCCGCCCGAGCTGTGCCCGGCGCTGTCGCTCACCGACCTGTTCCGCGCGCCGCCCGACTCGAAGCAGTCCGTCGAGGCCCTGCTCTCGGCCGTGCCCAACTACTTCTCCCAGGCGGTCATCACGTCCGACCGCAGGACCGCCAACCTGGCGTTCGGCATCCGCCTGATGCCGCTCGACCGCCAGCAGGACGTGATCGAGGACATCCGGGCGGAGCTCCGGCCGCCGCCGGGCGTGAGCGCCCACGTGGTCGGCCTCCCCGTGCTGGCCGCCGAGTCGAACGGGAAGCTGGCCGAGGAGTGGCGGCGCGCGCTCCTGCTGCTCGCCGGGCTCGCGGCGGTGTTCCTCGTGCTGCTCGCGATCCGCAGGCGGCCCGCGGCGGCGGCCGTGCCGCTGATCCCGATCGCCTTCGCGACCGGGTGGTCCGCGCTCGTGCTGTTCCTGATCGGGATCCCGCTGAACCCGATGTCCGCCACCCTCGGCGCGCTCGTGATCGCGATCTCGACCGAGTTCAGCGTGCTGCTCTCGGCGCGCTACCGCGAGGAGCGCGACGCCGGCGCCTCGCCCGCGCGGGCGCTCGAGTTGACCTACGCCTCGACCGGCGCCGCCGTGCTCGCGTCGGGCGCGACCGCGATCGCCGGCTTCGCCGCGCTCGCCGCCTCCGACATCCGGATGCTGCGCGACTTCGGCGTGGTGACCGTCGTGGACCTCACGGTGTCGCTCCTCGGCGTGATGGTGGTGCTGCCGGCGGCGCTCGTCTGGGCCGAGGAGGCCGGCCCGCTCCGCCTGCGCTCGCTCGACCCGCGGCGGCCCGTCCGGGTGGCGTTCGACACCCTCGCCGAGGGCCTCGCCGACGCGCGCGCCGGGATGCCGCCCCTGCGGCTGCCGCGGGCGCCGTCCCTGCGGCCGCGGCGACCCCGCGTCCGCGCGCTGCGCCCCGGCGCGCCCCGCCTGCGCGGCGGCCGCCTCGGCCGGCGCAGGAGCCGTGCCTGAGGATCGCTTCGCGGACCTCGGCCCCGACCGGCCGCCCCGCGACGAAGGCCGGCGTCCCGCCGAGCCGGGCGAGGAGCCCGAGCGCCGGTCGGCGGCCGAGCGCTTCGCCGAGCTCGACGAGCGCGACCCCGAGCCGCAGCCACGGCGGGCCCCCGAGCCGGCCCGCCCGGGCGGCCGCTACGGCTGGGTCGTCGGCATCGCGTTCCTGATCGTGATCGTCCTGGGCGGGGTCAACGCGCTGCGCAACTCGGGCGAGGGGTTCCGCGGCATCAAGGCGGGCGACACGCTCCCCGACTTCGCCGCGCCGGCCGCCGTCGGCGGCCGCGACGACCGCGACGTGAACGTCCAGATCAAGGAGCAGGACGACGTCCCGGCCGCGTGCGACGTCCACGGCCCGGGGGTCGTCAACGTCTGCGACCTGCGGCGGGAGAAGCCGGTCGTCGTGACCTTCGTGGCCAACGCGACGCGCGGCTGCGAGGACCAGCTCGACCGCGTCGAGCGGGTCCGCCGCGAGTTCCCGACCGTCGCCTACGTCGGCGTGGTCAGCCGGAGGAAGCAGCCCGAGGCCGAGCGGCTCGTCCGCGAGCACCGCTGGGGCTTCCCCATCGCGGTCGACCGCGACGCCCAGCTCTTCAACATCTACCGGATCGGCGACTGCCCGACCACCGTGTTCGCCTACCGCGGCGGGGTCAGCCGGGCCAGCCTGCTCGGCGAGCTCGACGTGGCGCGGCTCCGCGAGGAGTCCCGCGCGCTGCTGCGGCCCGCCCCGGCCCCGACGGACAGGTGAGCGGCGCGCCGGCCCCGTACCCCGAGCTCGAGGAGGGCTGGATCGCGCAGGAGCTGAGCGAGGAGTTCCCGGAGCTGCGGCTCGTCTACGCGGTCGTGGATGCGCGCGCCGGCCGGACGCCGCGCGAGGTGAAGGAGCGGCTTCGCGCGCTCAGCGACCGCTGGACCGGCCCGAAGGTGATCGCGCTCCGCCAGCAGCCGGTGCCCTGGGCCTACCGGGTCTTCTTCCGCCAGGTAGGGATCGACCCCGACGAGCACCGCACGCCGGTCGAGGCGTACGCGCTCGAGCGGATGCGCGCGGGCGCGTTCGCGAGCCGCAACCTGCTGGACGACGCGCTGACGATCGCCACGGTCGAGACCGGCGTGCCGGTCGTCGCCCTCGACGAGGCGCGCCTGTCCGGCCCGCTCGGCCTGCGCCTGTCGCAGCCCGACGAGCGGCTCGGCGGCGCGGACGGCCGCCCGCTGTCCTCCCACCAGGTCGTGCTGGCGGACGCGGACCGCTCGGTCGGCGTGCTGTTCGCGGACCTCGCGGAGGGCTGCGGGGTGCAGCCGGGAACGCGCCGCATGCGGCTCGCCGCCGTGCAGGTCAAGGGGGTCCCCGACGTGAGCGTCGAGGAGGCGCTCTGGACCGTGATCGAGACCCTGCTCGGGACCGCGCCGTAGGCGTGGATCCGGCCCCGTCCGCGGCGGCGGCCCGCTGCGATTCCTGCGCCGCCGGACCGGGTACGGTGCTACCATCGCGACAGCGACGCAGGAGGGACGACCGATGGCCGATGCAATCGAGATGACCTCAGCGGGGGCCGCCGCCATCCCCTCGATCCCGCTCCTGCCCGGCGTACGGCCGGACGAGGGCGCCGCCAAGCGCTCGCTCCGCGAGCAGATCGCCAGGCTCGAGTCCGAGCTGGGCGCGCTGTTCTGCTCCACCTACCCCCGCACGGGGTTCGAGTGGAGCGTCCCGTCGCGCGGGGGCGGCCCGCGCGTCCTGTCGCTGGTCGAGCTCGAGGAGCTGCGTGACCGGCTCGCCGCCCGGCTCGACCACAACCGCCGCCTGCTCGGCGACCGCACCTACGTCGAGGAGCTGAACCGGCGCCGCATCGAGGAGATGATGCTCGAGCCGGAGAAGCACAAGTTCGTCCGGATCCAGAACGAGGACATCGGCGAGCCCGGCTGCAAGCAGTGGCACGTCCAGCCGCGCTGGGGCATCCTCGGCATGCTGATGAACTGGTGGCGCGTCCGGATCTCGTCCGGCTGTCCGTTAGCCGGGGGGCGCGGCCCCTCGCCGCGACCCCGACCTCAGCTCGACCGCCCGGCGCCTCCCGCCTGACCGCCCGCCCGCGTGGGTAAGCGAAGCCGCAAGCGCGGGTCCGCCGCCGCGCGCGGCGGCTCTGGCACCGCCGCGCCCGGCGGCGGCTCCGGCACCGCCGCGCCCGGCTCCGACGCCGGCGGCTCCGCCCCCGCCAGCGGCCGGTCGGCCGCCGGGACCACCCGGGCCGAGCGCGACGCCGCCCGCCGGCGCCGCTCCGAGGCCGCGAAGCGCGCCGAGGTGGCCCGCGCGTCCGGCGCCCGCCCCGCCCGCCGCCGCGGCCGGCCCGGCATCGACGAGCGGCCGCCGGCGCCGTGGGGGAGCTTCCCGCTGGTCGAGCTCGTCGTCCTCGTCGCGCTCCTCCTGTTCGTGGCCGGGCTCGTCACGAGGGGCGACCGCGGCCAGGTCATGCTCACCGGCGCGCTGGTCCTCGGCTCGCTCGCCGGCCTCGAGCTGTCGATCCGCGAGCACTTCGCCGGCTACCGCTCCCACACGACGCTGCTCGCCGCCGTCTGCGCGTTCGCCGCGATGGCGGCGATCTTCTTCGGCGTCGGCAGGGGCGACCTCGCGCGCGCGCTGATCCTGCCGGTGGCGGGGATCGTGTTCGCGGCGAGCTGGTGGGCCCTGCGAGAGGCGTTCAAGCGCCGGTCCGGGGGGCTCGGGTTCAGGTAGCTTCACGCAGATGCGCAGACTGCTCCGGGCCGGGGAGAGCACGGCGCTCCTGGTCGCGATCATGTTCGTCGGGAGCCTCGCCCTGTGGGTCGGGGCGCCGCTCGGAGCGCTCTACGTCGGGTCGCGCGTGCAGACGGCCACGGACTCGCTCGGAGCCGCGATGGGCGTGACCGTGACCGTCTTCCTCGTCGTCCTGGCGGCCCTGCTCTACACGCTCGGCTGGCTGAACCGCAAGCACATGGAGGTCAGGGCGGCGCGCGGGCTCGACGACCTCGGCCTCGCCGCGCTGGAGGGGGTGCTCGTGGTCAGCGCCGGCCTCGCCGCGCTCGGCTTCGGGATCTGGTTCTTCTTCGTGTCCGGCAGCGAGCCGGTCCCGTTCCTCGGCGGGGGGAGCCAGTGACCTCGGCCGCCCCGCCCCCCGAGCCGCGCCGGCTCGCGCTGCGCGGGCTCCACCACGTCACGCTGATCTGCGGGAGCCTCGACCGCTCGACGGCCTTCTACCGCGACGTCCTCGGCCTCCGCCTCGTGAAGGAGGAGGCGAACCAGGACGACCCGGGCGCCCGCCACTTCTGGTTCGGCGACGCGGAGGGGACGCCGGGCACGCTTGTGACGCTCATGGAGTACCCGCTGATGGAGGAGGGCTCGGTGGGCCGCGGCTCGACCCACCACTTCGCCTTCGCGGTCGACTCGGCCGAGGAGCTGGAGGGCTGGCGGCAGTACCTCGCCTCGCGCGGCATCGGCGTCACCGGCCCGCTCGACCGGAGGCACTCCACGTCGATCTACCTGCGCGACCCCGACGGCCACGTGGTCGAGATAGCCACGCGCGGCCCGGGCTTCTCCGCCGACGGGCAGCGGAGCTAGCGCCGGGGCGTCCGAGCCCCAGCGCTAGCCCGGAGGCGCGGCGGCGAGGGGTCCGCCGCGCCCCAGGCTCCGTCAGGCCGTGACGAGCGCCTCCTCCGCGAGGACGGAGCTCGAGCTCGCCTTCGCCGTCAGCACGGCCGCCAGCGCCTGGCGCTGGCGTGCGGTAAGGGTTCCGACCTGCTTGTTCTCCGGCAGGCCGAGCGAGAGGAGGAGCCGGCGGCAGCGCGCCCGTCCCCAGCGCCGCTGGCTCATCAGCAGGTCGCTGATCTCCATGCTCGCGGCCTCCCATGGGCACTCCAGGACGACCTCGGCCGCCGTCACCTCGTGCGCGGCGACCTTGCGCTTCAGCTCCGCCCGCGCGAGGCGGACCCGGTTTGCGTGCTGAAGCGCGCGTAAGTGCTGCGGCGCGCCAGTCGTCCTGGCGATGTCGCCCATCCGTTTCCTCCCCGGAGGTTGTCGTTGGTCGCGGCCGCGCCAGCACGATTCCCGACGAGGAACGCGAGGGGTTCGCTCCCGGCCTCCCATCCGGGTCCTCGCGCCGTCGCGGCGGATGTGAACCTAAGCGGTTCGATCCCCCGAGGTCAACCGCATGTCTCCGCACCGGCCGCTAACTGCGGGCTTTTCGTCGATGCCGGTCTCGGCCCCTCTCCCCGGTCCCCCGGGGGCCTGCCGCGAATCGGGGACGAGGGGGTTACCAGGGAGGACGTCCGCCGTTCCCCGACGGGTGTATACCTCCCCGGATGCGGTCCACCAAGATCGTCGCGACGATCGGCCCCGCGTCGCGGGAGAGCGGCGTCCTCGAGGCGATGATCGAGGCCGGCCTGGACGTGGCGAGGCTGAACTTCGCGCACGCGACGGCCGAGCACCACGCCGAGACCGTCGCGATGATCCGGGCCGCCGCCGAGCGGGCCGGGCGCGAGGTCGGGATCCTCCAGGACGTGCCCGGGCCGAAGCTGCGGATCGGCCCGGTCGCCGGCGACGTCGTCCAGCTCGAGACCGGCAGCCTGCTGACGCTCACCTCCGCGTCGATCGAGGGCGACGCGCGCGCGCTCCCGGTGGCGTGGCCGGGCTTCGCGGAGCTGGTCCACTCGAACGACGTCGTCTACCTCGCCGACGGCGCGATCCGGCTGCGGGTGCAGGATTCGCGCGACGGGGAGGTCGACGTCAAGGTCGAGGTGGGGGGGACCGTCGCCTCGCGCCAGGGCATGAACCTGCCCGGCGCGACGATGTCGCTCCCGGCGGTCAGCGAGGACGACCTGCGGCTGATCGACGCCGGCGTCGAGATGGGCGTCGACCTCATGGCGCTCTCGTTCATCAAGACCGGGGACGACCTGCGGCCGGTGCGCGAGCGCCTGGCGACGCACGGCAGCGACATACCGGTGCTGGCGAAGATCGAGAAGCCGCAGGCGGCCGCCAACGTGGAGGAGATCGTCGAGGCGGCGGACGGCGTCATGGTCGCGCGCGGCGACCTCGGCATCGAGCTGCCGATCGAGGAGGTGCCGCTGGTCCAGAAGCGGCTGCTCCACGTGGCGGGCCAGCGGGCGAAGCCCTCGATCACCGCCACGCAGATGCTCGAGTCGATGGTCCAGTCGACGCGCCCCACCCGCGCCGAGGTGACCGACGTGGCCAACGCGATCTTCGACGGCACCGACGCGGTGATGCTCTCGCAGGAGACGGCGATCGGGCGCGACCCGGCCGGCGCCGTGCGGATGATGGCCGCGATAGCCGAGACCACCGAGCGCGAGCTGCCCTACTGGCGGATGCTCACCGAGCGCGGGCTGCGCGGCGGCGACGTCGACGCCGCGATCGCGTTCGGCGCCGTCGGGGCGGTCTACCAGCTCGGGCTGAAGGCGCTCGTCTGCCCGACCGTCAGCGGCCGGATGGTGCGGCTGATCTCGTCGCACCGGCCGCAGGTGCCGACGCTCGCGCTGTCGCCGCGTGTCGAGGTGGTGCGCCGCTGCTCGCTCTACTGGGGGGTCCGCGGCGCGCTGAACGAGGAGCCCACGGAGACGGTCGACCTGCTGGGCGCCTGCGCCCGGGCGGCCAAGCGCAGCGGGCTGGCGGAGCCGGGCGACAAGGTCGGCATCACGGCGGGCATCCCGGGCGCCGTGGCGGGCGGCACGAACCTGTTCAAGGTCCACGACGTGGAGTAGCGGCGGCGGGCGGACGCCGCCGCGATGCCGGCCCGGACGGCCGGCGGTCAGGCGGCCGCGCCGCGGCAGCGCTCGAACGCGTCGAGCGCGCGGTCCAGGTGCTCGCGCTCGTGGGTCGCCATCACGCTCGTGCGCAGGAGGGCGGAGCCGCGCTCGACGGCCGGGTAGAGCGCGACGTTCACGTACACGCCGGCGTCGAACAGCGCCTTCCAGGCGAGCGCGGCCTCCCAGTCGTCGCCGATCAGCACCGGCACGACGGGGGTGACGAGCGGCTCGCCGCCGGGCCCCCTCGCCTCGCTCCGGATGACGCGGTAGCCGAGCTGGTCGAGGCCCCGCTCGAGGTAGAGCGCGTTCTCCCGCAGCCGGCCGAGGAGCTCGCGGCCCTCGTCGGAGCGGCAGATCCTGGTGGCCGCCAGCGCGGCGCCGATGGCCGCCGGAACGGCCGAGGCCGTGAACATGAACGCGCGCGCCTGGACCCGCAGGTAGTCGATCACGTCGGCCGGCCCGGCGACGAAGCCGCCGCAGCTCGCCAGCGACTTCGAGAACGTGCCCATCCGGAGGTCGACCGCGTCCTCGACCCCGAGCGCCTCGCAGGCCCCGGCGCCCCGCTCGCCGAGCACGCCTACCCCGTGGGCCTCGTCCACCATCAGCCGCGCCCCGTGCGCGCGGGCGAGCTCGGCCACGCGCGGCAGGTCGCAGACGTCGCCCTCCATCGAGAACACGCCGTCGACCACCACGAGGACCCCGCCGCCGTCGCCCTCGGCGCGGCTCAGCATCGTCTCGAGCTTGTCGAGCCGGTTGTGGCGGAACGGCCGCACCTTCGCGTGCGACATCGCCACGGCGTCCATGATCGAGGCGTGGTCGCCCGAGTCGCAGATCACGGTGTCGCGCGGGTCGAGCAGGGTGGCGATGCAGCCGACGTTCGCCTGGTAGCCGGTCGTGAACACCAGCGCCTCCTCGGCGCCCATCCAGTCGGCCAGCTCGCGCTCGAGCTCGAGGTGGAGCGGCACGGTGCCGTTCAGGAACCGCGAGCCGGTGAGGGCGGTCCCGTAGCGGTCGAGGGCCTCGCGGGCGGCCTCCTTCACGCGCGGGTCGCGGGTCAGGCCGAGGTAGTTGTTCGACCCGAGCATCACCCGCTCGGACCCCTCCATCTCCACGACCGGCCCGGCCTCGCCCTCGAGCAGCCGGAAGTACGGCATGAGGTCGCTCTCGCGCGCCGCGCGCAGGACCTCGAGGCGCTCGTGGCTGCGCGCCTTCTCGAACAGGTCGATGACGGTCCGGGTCATTCGAGTAGGGTGGGGAGGCGTGTCGCTGGAGGTTCGCCCGGTCCGCTCGCGCGCGGACCTCGTGCGCTTCATCCGCCTGCCGTGGCGGATCTATCGTAACGAGCCGCTCTGGGTCCCCCCGCTCGTGTTCGAGCGCAGGCGGTTCCTCGACCGCCGCCGCAACCCGTTCTTCGAGCACGCCGAGGCGGAGTACCTGATGGCCTGGCGCGGGCGGCGGCCGGTGGGCCGGATCACCGCCCAGGTCGACCACGACTTCAACGACCACCACGGCAACCGCTGGGGCATGTTCGGCTTCTTCGAGTGCGAGGACGACCCGGAGGCGGCCGGGGCGCTGCTCGACGCGGCGGAGGGCTGGCTGCGGAGCCGGGGGCGCGACCGGATGGTCGGCCCGATGGACTTCTCGATGAACGACGAGGCGGGCCTGCTGATCGAGGGCCACGACCTGTGGCCGATGGTGAAGCAGCCGTACCACCCGCGCCACTACCGGCGGCTCCTCGAGGGGGCCGGCCTCCAGAAGGCGGTCGACCTCTTCATGTGGAACCTCGAGGTGAGCGACAGGGAGAAGATGCTGCCGGTCATGTTCGAGCTGGCCGAGCGGCTCGAGCCCGACCACGGCATCTCGATCCGGCACGTGCCGAAGCGCGACGTCGAGCGCGAGATGGCGCGGTTCGTCGAGGTCTACAACGAGGCCTGGAAGGACAACTGGGGCTTCGTGCCGCTGCGGACCTCGGAGATGGTGCACGCGGCGAAGGAGTCGAAGCCGGTGCTGGACGAGGACTGGATGATGGTCGCCGAGGACCGGGCCGGAGAGATCGTCGGGTTCGCGCTCACCGCCAAGGACGTGAACCAGGTGCTGCGGCGGATGAACGGCCGCCTCCTGCCGATCGGATGGCTGAGGTTCGTGCGCGGGATCGGGCGGGTGACCCGCGTGCGGGTGGGCTTCCTCGGCGTCAAGCCCGAGTACCAGCACACCGGCGTCGCGGCCGGGCTGTACGTGGAGCACTTCGAGACGGCGGCGCGCCACCGCTTCGTCGACGGCGGCGAGACGGGCTGGATCCTCGAGACGAACGTCGCCATGAACCGCGGCATGGAGGCGATGAACGGGCGGATCGTGAAGCGCTACCGCGTGTACGAGCGGCTCCTCGGCTGACCGGGCCGCCCGGCCGCCCCGCCGCCGCCGCCCGCGCGGGTACACTCGCCGGCTCCATGCACGACGAGCCGACAGCGGTTCCCGAGGTCGTCGACGAGGACGGCCGCGCCCTGCCCGTCCTCGCCGCCGAGGTGCGGGCGATCGAGCGCCCGCCCGACGCCACGCTCGCCGCTCCGGTGGCGGCGGCCACCGGCGGGTTCCTGGCCGGGCTGTTCGCGTTCGTCCTGGTCCGCGGCCTGCGGCGCCGGCCGCGGGGGGTGGCGCTGCGCGGTCGCGGGCGCGCGCGCGGGCTCGAGGTCAGCGCGAGCCGCTCGTTCCTCGTGGACGTCCACGTCCTGAAGCGGTAGATGGCCGTCGCCGCGGGGCGCGAGTCCGCGGGGCGCGAGTCCGCGGGGCGCGAGGGGCGGCGCGCATGCGTCGAGCTCGACGTGCGGCCGCCCGGCCCGTACCGGCTGCCGCCGCCGGGGCGCGACGGGGTCCTGCGCCGCCGGAACGGCGCGCTCGTGCGCGTGCTCCATCGCGGCGACGAGCAGGCGGTGGTCGCGGCGTGGCCGGCGGCGGGCGCCGTCCGCCTGCGGGCCGAGGCGCCCACCCGCGACTGCGCCGAGCACGCCTGCGAGCGCATGCGCTTCGCGCTCGGGCTCGACCACGACGTGCTCCCGTTCGTCCGCCGCTTCCGCTGGGACCGGCTGATCGGGCCGGTCGTCCGCCGCCGGCCCTGGATCCGCCCGCTGCGCCGCCCCGAGCCGTTCGAGGCGCTGGCGTGGGCGATCACCGAGCAGCTGATCGACTCGGAGTCGGCCGCGGCCATCCAGCGCTCGCTCGTCCGACGCTTCGGACGCCGCAGCGAGTGCGGCACGCTGCGCGACGCGCCGTCTCCCGCCCGGCTCGCCGCCTGCTCGCCGGCCGAGCTCCAGGCGTGCGGCCTGTCCGCCGGACGCTCCGCCGCCCTGCGGCGCGCGGCGCGCGAGGTGGCGAGCGGGCGCGTGGACCTGTCCGAGCACGAGCCCGCCTGGCGCCGCCTCGCCACGATCCGCGAGGTCGGCCCCTGGACGCTCGAGAGCCTCGCCTTCCACGGCCAGGGCCGCGACGACCAGATACCGGCGGGCGACCTCGCCTACGTCAAGCTCGTCGGCCGGCTCGCCGGCCTCGGCCGCCGCGCCACGGTCGAGGAGGTCCGCGAGTTCTTCGAGCCGTACGCGCCGTACGCCGCGCTCGCCGGGCTCTACATGCTGAACGCGGCGTACCTGCGGGGAGCGACCGCGCGCCGCCCGGCCCCCGCGGGCGCCGCCGGGCCTCGGGCCGCTACAGCCCGCCGCCCGGCAGCAGCTCGTTGGTGAACGCGCCCTCGACGCCGCCCTGCACGAGGCCGGCCTCGTGCATGAAGCGGCCGAACGCGGCCCACTCGCGCGGCTCCTGCCAGCCGAACGGCCTGCCGGCCGGCGGCGCGAACAGCGGCAGGGTCTCCTTCAGGGCCGCGCGCTGGAGCCGCGCGTCGAGGTCGCGGTTGGCCTCGAGCAGCGCGTCGAGGCCGCGCTTCGGGTCGCGCTCGAGGTCGGCGGTCGCGCGGGCCAGGGCGCCGATGAAGCCGCGGATCGCGCCGCCCTTCGACTCGATCGTCTTCCGGCTCGCCACGAGCACCAGCTCGTCGTAGGTCGGCACGCCGGCCTGGTCCATGCGGACTATCCGCGGGTCCTTCTTCCGGAGCCGCAGGTCCACGCCCTCGTAGTTGAAGTACGCGCCCAGCGTCGCGTCGACCTTCTTCGTCAGCAGCGCCGGCACGAGGTCGAACCCGACGTTCCGCTCCTTCACGGTCGCCGGGTCGACGCCCGCCTTCTCGAGGATCGCCTGGAGGAAGGCGCTCTGGTAGTCGATGCCGGCCGTGCCGACCTCCTTGCCGCGCAGGTCGGCCGGCTTGCGGATCCGCGCGGACGGCAGCGAGATGATCGAGGTCAGCGGCCGCTGGACCAGCGCTCCGACGGCCACGACGTCGAGCCCCTTGTCGCGCGCGCGGAGGATCTCGGGCTCGTACGAGATCGCCAGGTCCACGCGGCCGGCCGCGGCCTGGCGCAGCGGCGCGGCGGGGTCGGACGGCGCGCGGACGGTCACGTCGAGGCCCACGTCGCGGAACCGCCCGCCGGCCTCGGCCGCGTAGATCGGCGTGTGGTCGGCGTTCGGGAAGAAGTCGAGCAGCAGCTCGAGCCGCTCGGGCTCGCCGGGCCCGGTGCGCTCGTCGCGCTCGCCGCAGCCGGCGGCCAGGAGGGCGAGGACGGCGCACGCGGCCGCCGCCAGCCGGAGGCCCCGCCGCCGGCCGGCGCCCCGCTCGCGGCCCGCGTGGGCGAGCCGCCTCACGCCGCCCCGCTCGCGGCCCGCGTGGGCGAGCCGCCTCACGCCGGCCCCTCCCGGCTCCACGGCGCGGCCGCCCGCTCGGCGAGCGACACCGCCAGGAAGAGCGCGAGCGCCATGACCGTCAGGATCACGACCCCCGCGTACACGCGCGGGGTCTCGAGCTGGTTGATCCCGAGCAGCACGAGCCGGCCGAGCCCCTCGTCGGCCCCGGCCCACTCGCCGAACACGGCCCCCACGACCGACACGGTCGCCGCGATGCGCAGCCCGCTGAACAGGTACGGCAGCGACCACGGCAGCTCGACCTTCCACAGCGTCACGAGCCGCGACGCGCCCATGCTGCGCATCAGCTTCAGGAGCTCCGGCGGCGCCGAGCGGAGGCCGTCGATCAGGTTCACCGTCACGGGGAAGAAGCAGATCAGGGCCACGATCGCGAGCTTCGGGCCGATCCCGTAGTCGAACGCCAGGACGAGCAGCGGCGCGACCACCACGATCGGGATCGCCTGCGACGCGATCAGGAGCGGGTACGCGGCGTCGCGCAGCGGGCGGGCGAGGTGCATGGCGATCGCCGCCCCCGCCCCGAGCGCCACCGCGATCGCCAGGCCGAGCGCCACCTCCAGCAGGGTGGTGAGCGCGTTGTCGAGCAGGAGGCCGGAGTCGTCGCCCAGCGCCCGGACGGTCTCGACCGGCGAGGCCAGGGTGAGGTCATCGACCGACCCGAGGCTGGCCACCCCCTGCCACGCCGCCACCGCGGCGGCGAGGAGCAGCGCGGGCGGCCCGTAGCGCCTCAGCATCCGAGCGCCTCCATCGCCTCCGCCCGCAGCTCGGCGAACGCCGGGTCGGCGAGGAGCTCGCGACGGGCGCGCGGCCGCGGCAGCTCCACCGGCAGCTCGGCGACCACGCGGCCGGGCCGCGGCGAGAGCACCGCCACGCGGTCGGCGAGCACCAGGGCCTCCTCGACGTCGTGGGTCACGAGCACGACCGTCCGCGGCTCGGCGGCGAGCGCGCCGGCCAGCCACTCCTGCATCGAGCCGCGGGTGATCGAGTCGAGCGCACCGAACGGCTCGTCGAGCAGCAGCACTGGGCGGCCGGAGAGCAGCGTGCGCACGAACGCGACGCGCTGGCGCATGCCGCCGGACAGCTCGGCCGGCCGCGAGCGCTCGAAGCGGGCGAGGCCGAAGCGCTCGAACAGCGGCTGCGCGCGGCGCCGCGCCTCGCGGCGCGGGACGCCGGCGCACTCGAGGGCGAGCGCGGCGTTGGCCAGCCCGTCGCGCCACGGCAGGAGCAGGTCGCGCTGCGGCATCAGGGCGCAGGCCTCGCGGCGCCCCGCCGCGCCGGACGCGCTGGCGACCCGCACCCGCCCCCCGTCCGGCTCCTGGAGGCCGGCCATCAGCTCGAGCAGGGTGGACTTGCCGCAGCCCGACGGGCCGAGCACCGCGACCACCTCGCCCTCCGCCACGGTCAGGTCGAGCCGGTCGAGCGCTACGACCTCACGCGCGCGCGCGCGCGTGAACCGGCGGGTCACCTCCGTGACCGCAACCGCTTCCCGTGTCGAGGAGAGAGGCTCCTCGACGGGAGCCTCCAGCCGTGTCGTCAAGCCGCTCCCTCCGCGGGCATTACCCCACAGGTTCGAAGGGTCAGCGCCGGGGATCCGTCTTGAGCGCTATCTCAGCCCGCCTGCCCGCGAGCCCCCCTGGTGTAGTCGAGCTGATGTTATAGACGCCGGCGCGGCGGGCCCTCGCCCGCGTAGAGTCACGGGGATGCAGCACGACGTCGACGTCGTCGTCGTGGGCGCCGGCCTCGCCGGCCTGGCGGCCGCCCGCGCGAGCGCCGCCGCCGGGGTCGAGCCGCTCGTGGTCGAGGCGCGCGACCGCGTGGGGGGCCGGGTGCTCGACGAGCCGCTCGGCGCCGACGGCGCGATCGAGCGCGGCGCCGCCTTCGTCGGCAGCACGCAGGACCGCATGAGGGCCCTCGCCGCGGAGACCGGCGTCCCCCTGTTCGACACCCACGCGACCGGGAGCAACCTGGTCGAGGTCGCCGGTCGGGTGACCCGCTTCACCGGCACGATCCCGCGCCTCGGCCCGGTCGTGCTGGCCGACTTCGCCCAGGCCCAGCTGAAGCTCGACCGCCTGGCGCGGCGGGTCGACCCCGAGGCCCCCTGGCTGGCGCGCGGCGCCGGCCGGCTCGACGCCCAGAGCTTCGGGTCATGGATGCGGCGCAACCTCGCCACCCGCCGGGCGCGCAGGCTGCTGGCGGGCGCGGCCAACACGGTCTGGGGCACCGAGCCCGAGGACATGTCGCTGCTCTACGTGCTCGCGTACCTGCGCGCGGCGGGCGGCCTCGACCCGGTGCTCGACACGGTCGGCGGCGCGCAGCACCACCGCCTCGCCGGCGGTCCCCAGCTCGTCGCGAGACGGGTGGCGGACGCGCTGGGCGACCGCGTGCTGCTCGGCGCCCCCGTCCGGCGGATCGAGCACGGGGCCGAGGGGGTGGTCGTCCGGGCCGGCGGCGTCGACGCCTCCGCGCGCCGGGCGATCGTCGCGGTGCCGCCGCCGCTCGCGGCCAGGATCGAGTACGACCCGCCGCTGCCCGGCGCGCGCGACCAGCTCGCCCAGCGGATGCCGATGGGCTCGCTGATGAAGTGCTTCGCCGTCTACGACGAGCCGTTCTGGCGCCGCGACGGCCTGACCGGCGAGGCGGTCAGCGACGCCGGCCCGGCCAAGATCGTCTTCGACTGCTCGCCGCCTGGCGGGTCCCCCGGCGTGCTGCTCGGGTTCGTCGGCGGGGCGGCGCAGCGCACGCTCGGCGGCGGGCCGGCCGGCGAGCGCCGCGCGGCCGTGCTCGCCGGCTTCGCCCGGCTGTTCGGACCGCGCGCCGAGCGGCCCGACCGCTACCTCGAGCAGGACTGGACCGCGGAGCCGTGGAGCCGCGGCGGCCCCGTCGCCTACATGACGACCGGCGCGATCACGGCGTTCGGCCGCGTGCTCCGCGAGCCCGTCGGGCCGGTCCACTGGGCCGGCACCGAGACCGCCGCGGCGTGGACCGGCTACATGGACGGCGCGGTCCGCTCGGGCGAGCGGGCGGCGGCGGAGGCGCTCGCCGCGATCGGCGCAGCGCGGCCGCGGACGCCGGCGGGCGCGCCCGCGCGTTAGGGACCGGGCGCCTCGGCTCCGCGCGCCACCCGCGCCAGCTCTGCGTTGACCGCCTCGGCGGGGCGCCTACCGGCGCGGCAGCGCCCGCACGTGCCGAACCGCGCCGCGGAAGCTCGCGCGCCTCGCGACCAGCCGGTGCACGCCCGGCCGGTCGAGCCTCACGACGAGGCGGGCGCGTCCGCGCGTGTCGGTGACGGCGGACCTGCCGCCGAGCCGGACCCGGACCCCCGCGATGCCGCGCCGCGCGCCCGCCACGAGCGCCACGACGCGCAGGCGCAGCCCGGCGGCCCGGCCGGCGCGCAGGCGGCGCGGCCTCACCGACAGCTCGAGCCGCGGCTGGCGGAGGCGGAACGCGCCCGCCTGCCCGCGGGCGCCGCGGCCCGCGTCGGCGCCGGTCGCGCCCTCGTTCCGCGGGTCGGACGCCGCCAGCCGCTCGCCGGTCCGGAGGTCGGTTCCCGCCGCCTGCGTCCGAGTGCCGGCCCAGTACTCGCACGCGGACCCCGCCGAGTAGCGGCACTGCTGCGGCGGCGACTGCGCCCGCGACGCGACCTGGTGCCCGCGCGCCCGCAGCTCGGCGAGGACGTCCGGCAGCACACGCGCCTCCTCCATGCAGAGCTGGCGGCCGTCGCCGCTGCACGATCCCCGCGCGTCGGCGCGCTCGGCGTCGATCGCGCGGGCCGGGTCGGCGCCGAAGTCGATCGCCTCGATCACCGCGTTGGTCACGCCCATCACGATCGTGGGACCGCCCGCGCCGCCGAGCACGAGCAGCGGCCGGCCGTCGCGCACCACGATCGTCGGCCCCATCGAGGACCGCGGCCGCTTGCCGGGCGTCGGCCCGTTGGCCGTGCCGGGCGGGTCGAAGTCGGTGAGCTGGTTGTTCAGCAGGAAGCCGGTCCCCGGGGCCACGACGGCGCTCCCGTACCCCTGCTCGATCGAGCAGTTCACCGCGACGGCGTTGCCCGCCGCGTCGATCGCCGCGACGTTCGTGGTGTGGCCGCCGGCGTCGCCGGCCCCGCGCGCCGACGCGCCCGGCGGCGGGCCCGCCCCCGCCGCGTAGCTCGCGGCCGCGCTGCGAGGGTCGATCTCCGACCGGCGCCTCGCCGCGTACTCCTTGCTCGTCAGCGTGGCGAGCGGCACGTCGACGAAGTCCGGGTCGCCGACGTAGGCGGCGCGGTCGGCCCAGGCGATCTTCTGCGCCTCCGCCACGAGGTGGAAGCGGTCGGCCGACCCGCGCCCGGCCGCGCCGAGCTCGAAGCCCTCGAGCAGGTTCAGCATCTCGATCGTCGCGACCCCGGCCGAGGTCGGCGGCGGCATCGCCACGACCTCGTGGCCGCGGTAGTCGGTCCGCAGCGGCCGGCGCCACTTCGCTCGGTAGCCGGCCAGGTCGGCGAGCGTCATGTGGCCGCGGTCGCCGGGGTAGGCCCCGGAGCCCTGCATGGCGCGGACGATCGCCTCGGCGATCGGGCCGCGGTAGAAGGCGTCCGGCCCGCGCTCGGCCACGAGCCGCAGGCTGGCGGCGAGGTCGCCCAGCACGATCCGCTCGCCCGGCTCGTATGGCGCGGAGCCGCCCTTCAGGTACGTGCGCGCGGACTCCTCGTAGAGGCGCAGCCGCCCTGCGTTCAGGTCCATCAACGCCGACTGGTCGCCGCTCACCGGGTAGCCCTCGCGCGCCAGCCGCTCGGCCGGCGCGATCGCGTCCGCGAGCGAGCGGGTCCCGTAGCGGTCGAGCGCCGCGGCCATCCCGGCGACCGTCCCCGGCACGCCCGCCACGTCGTGGCCCGTCCCGAACGCGGGCGGCGCGGCGCCGCCGCCCAGCCCGCGGCCGCCGTCGTAGGCCTGCGGCGCCGTCTCGCGGAAGTCGAGCGCAGCCGTCTCGCCGCCGGCGCCGCGGTACACGAGGAAGCCGCCGCCGCCGATCCCGCATAGCTCGTGGCGGGTCACGCCGACGGCGAAGATCGTCACGGCCGCGGCGTCCATCGCGTTGCCGCCCGAGTCGAGCATCGCGAGGCCCGCCTCGGCCGCGAGCCGGTTCTCCGACGCGACCACGCCGCCGCGCGAGCGCACCGGCTCGGAGAACAGGCTGCCCTCGTTCGCGGCGGCCGTCGCGGCCCCGACCGCGGCCGCGGCCAGCGCGACGCAGGCGGACACGGCGGCGAGCGCCCTCACCGGGCTCCCCGCCGCCGTCGGATCATCGTCCCCGCGCCGGCGCGGCCCGCGGGTCCGCGAGCGCGTTGACGAACGCCTCGAGCTGCTTGGTGCTCCAGCACTCGAACACGCCGTCGCAGTACGGCTCGTAGACCTGCATGACCGAGTCCCCGTAGTTCCAGTAGAGCCGCGGCTCTGGGTTCAGCCAGAACGTCCGCCCGGCGCGCTCCGAGATCGCGCCGAACGCCGCCGCGTGAGGCTCGCGCCCGTTGGTCCGCGCGTCGCCGAGCACGATCACGCTCGAGCGCGGGTCGAGGTCGTCGATCACGTCCTCGAGGAACTCGAGCCAGACCCGCCCGTAGTCGGTGTAGCCGGAGACGTCCGCCACGCCGGCGTCGGTCGCGATCGCGTGCGAGATCGCGGCGAACGACCGCTCGCGCTCGAACACCTCCGTCACCTCGGACACGCGCTCGACGAAGACGAACGAGCGCAGCTTGCGGAACGAGTCGTGCAGCGCGTGGAGGACCGACAGGAAGAAGACGCTCGCGCTCGTGACGCTGGTCGACACGTCGCTCAGCACGAACAGCTCGGGCCGCCGCGGGCGCCGCGGGCGGTAGCGCAGCCGGAGGGGGACGCCGCCGGTCTCGAGCGAGGAGCGCATCGTGCGCCGCACGTCGACCACGGGCGACCGCCGCCGGCCGCGGTGCTCGTGGCCCTGGGTCGCGAGCCGCCGCTTGAGCTGGGCCACCACGCGGTGCACGGCGGCGAGGTCCTGGAGCGGGCCGCTCGGCAGCGCGCGGTCGAACTCGCGGAGCGGCTTGGCGGCCGGCAGCGACTGCGTCCGCTCGATCAGCGCGCGCTCGAGCTCGCGCCGCAGGTGGCGCTCGAACTGCCGCAGGTTCTCGGCCGGGACCGTGTCCGGCGGCGGCAGCTGGTCCGGGTCGCGGCCGGCGGCCTCGCCGCGCAGCTCGAGCGCCCGGCGGATCCGCTGGACGTCCACCCCGATCACGCCGGACCCCTCGCCCTGGCGGCCGAAGGCGGCGATCGCGAGCCGCGCCATGTCGCGCATCTCGCCGTCCGACCCCTGGCGCACCGCCTCGCGTATGCGGTCGCGGAGCTCCTCGAAGTCGAGCCGCTCGCCGCCCTCGAACCGCTCCTCGCGCAGCCCGCGCTGGACGGCCTCGCGCTCGACGGCGCGGAAGAAGAACCGGTCGAAGACGAGCTCGAACACCCGCCGGTCCTCCTGCGACTTCGCCAGCGTGGCGGCGAGCGCCTCGCGGAAGTCCTCCTGGCTCGTCCAGCTCAGCTCGCCGAGCGCCTGGAACGCGTCCAGCAGCTCGGAGGTGCCGACGGCCAGCCCCTCGCGGCGGAGCTCGTCCGCCAGCTCGAGGAGCCGGGGCGCGAACCCGGGCGGGCCGGCCTCGGGCAGGCCGCCGTAGAGCGCCTTGCCGCCCCGCCGCGCGGGGCCGGCGCCGCTAGCCCGACCCGACGCGTCCGAGGATTCCATCGCCGATCTTCACCCCGACGCGCTCGGCGACCACGTCCAGGTCGGTGCGGTGCTTGACGATGATGCTCAGCGTCCGCTCGAAGACCGACCCGTCGATGTCGTCCGCGCCCAGCATGAGCAGCGCGCGCGCCCAGTCGATCGACTCCGCGATCGAGGGCGGCTTCTTCAGGTCGAGCTTGCGGACCATGTGGATGACCTCGACCAGCTTGCGCGCGACGGTCTCGGTCAGCTCGGGGGCGTGCAGCCGCACGATCTCGAGCTCGCGCTCGACGTCGGGGTAGTCGAGCCACAGGTACAGGCAGCGCCGCTTGAGCGCCTCGGTCAGCTCGCGCGAGTTGTTCGAGGTGAGCAGCACGAGCGGGTGGCTCTTCGCCTCGATCACCCCGAGCTCCGGGATCGAGATCTGGAAGTCCGAGAGGACCTCGAGCAGCATCGCCTCGAACTCCTGGTCGGTCTTGTCGATCTCGTCGATCAGCAGCACGACCGGCTCGTCCGCGTCGATGGCCTGGAGGAGCGGGCGGGTGAGGAGGAACTCCTCGCCGAAGATGTCGTCCTGCACCTCCTGCCAGCCGGCGTCGGACGACTCGATCTGGATCCGCAGGAGCTGCTTGCGGTAGTTCCACTCGTAGAGGGCCTTGGCCTCGTCGAGCCCCTCGTAGCACTGGAGCCGGATCAGCCGCCGCTCGGTCGCGCGCGCGAGCGCCTTCGCCAGCTCGGTCTTGCCGACGCCGGCCGGCCCCTCGACGAGCACCGGCTTGCCGAGCTTCGCGGCGAGGAACGAGACGAGCGCCGTGGACTCGCCGGCCAGGTAGCCGACGTCGCCGAGCGCCGCGCTCATGGTCTCGACGCTCTCGCTCGGGTCCCGCACGCCCTGAAGGATACTTTCGGGGTGCCCGCCGTGCCCGAGGCCCTCACCTGGCTGTCGACCGTGGTCGCCCAGCTGCCCGACCTGCCGGACAAGCGCTACGCGACCGACCCCAAGCCATACGTGATCCTGTTCGGCGCCGGCTTCGCGATCGGGGTCCTCGGCCACATCGTGAAGGTGAAGGCGATGGTGGTCGCCGGCGTCCTGATGGTCTTCCTGGCCACGGTCGCCCTCCCGCTGGTGACCCGGCTCGGGTACTAGGCGGCCAGCAGCGCCTCTGCCCAGCGGCGGACCGCCTCGACGGCAGCGACGGCCTCGCCACGGTTCAGCGTCGCCTCGCGCACCTCCTCGTAGCGCAGGTTCGCGCCCCAGGGGGTGAGGGCCTCGAGCTTCGGGACGTCCGGCGGGGCTTCGATGCCGTGGTCCTGCAGGACAACGATGAGGTACGCGATGTCGTGCACCCGCGGGTACTCGACGCCGCCGTTCGCCAGCACCGCCTTGATCAGCTTCTCGACAGCCTGCTGAGCGTGGAACCCGAGGACGTCGTCGGGGACCTCGTGGTCGTCTGCGAGCTTGACGAGCGCCGCCTCGTCGCCCGCGGCCTTGCGTGCGAGGACCTGCGCCAGGTCGCCGAGGTCACGTCCGGGCAAGGAGCCGGCCCTCGGCGAGGGCGTCGTGGACGAGGGTCCCCGGAACCTCACCCCACTCGGCGACGTGCGCCTCGCTGACGACGACGACGTCGGCGGGAACGCGAAGGACGTCGAGCGCCCGCCGCAGCCGGACGCACTCCTGCATCCAGTCGTCGGTCTCCGGCTCGACGACGAGGAGGTCGAGATCGCTGTCGGCACCGCCCTCGCCGCGCGCGTGCGACCCGAAGAGGACGATCCGCGCGTTCGGCGGGGCCGCCTTCGCGAGGAGCCGGCCGGCCCGCTCGATGACCTCGTGGGGGATCACGGGGGAGACGGTACAGCGTGACCCCGCCTCCCCCTCCCGGGGGACGGTCCTCAAGCCCCCGCCCGGCGGGCCGAATAACCAGGGGAGACCCATGGGAGACTGGACGGAGGCACACGTGCGCCGGCTGTTCTGGCGCGCCGGGTTCGGCGCCACGCCGGAGGAGGCCGCTCGCTTCGCGGAGGCGGGCCGCGACGCGACGCTGAAGTTCGTCCTCGACGGCGACGGCGGGCCCGAGCTGGCCGGCCCCGAGCCGCGCGCGGGCGGCCAGCGGCTCGACCCCGTCAACGAGTGGGGCCACGACCACCTCTGGTGGCTCGACCGGATGGCCCGCAGCCGCCGCCCGCTCGTGGAGAAGATGACGCTGTTCTGGCACGACCACTTCGCGACGACCGACCAGGACACGCCGCTCCTGCTGCGCCAGAACAGGATGCTCCGCAAGCGGGCGCTCGGCAACTTCCGGACCCTGGTCCGCGACGTGACCCGCGACCCGGCCATGCAGCTCTTCCTGTCGCTCGCCGGCTCCACCAAGTGGGCCCCGAACGAGAACTACGCGCGCGAGCTGATGGAGCTGTTCACGCTCGGCAAGGGCTACGGCGAGCGGGACATCCGCGAGGCGGCCCGCGCGCTCACCGGCTTCCAGGGCCGCTGGGACGGCGGCGGCCGGTTCCTCGGGATCCGCTACGACCGCAGCCTCCACGACACCGGCGCGAAGCGGATCTTCGGCAGGCGCGGCCGCTTCGACTGGCGCGACGTCTGCGACCTCGTCTGCGACCACAAGCGCCACGCCCCGTTCATGGTCGACAAGCTCTGGGGCTTCTTCGTCACCGAGCCGCTCGACTCGAGCACCCGCCGCTCGCTCGTCAAGACCTACACGCGCGCGAGGCTCGGCATCAAGCCGCTGGTCGCCCAGATCCTCGGGCACCCGGCGCTCTACGCCCGCCTCGACCGGCCGGACATGGTCAAGTCGCCCGTCGTCTTCGCGGCCGGCGCGCTGCGCTCGATCGGCGGCGGGGCGGACCTCGCGGACTTCACCTGGATCCTCCGCGACATGGGCCAGATGCTGTTCTCGCCGCCGTCCGTCGCCGGCTGGGACTGGGGCCCGGCCTGGCTCTCCACCAACACGGTGAAGGCGCGGTTCACGCTCGTCACCGCCCTGATGCGCGAGGGCGACCCGCTGGCGATCGCCGACAAGTCCCAGCCCCTCGACCTGACGCCCGCCGACGCGATCGGCCGCGCCCGCGCGGCGGTCGGCGACCCGTGGACCTCGCCCGAGACCGACGCCGTGCTCGAGCGGCTGGCGTCGGACATCGTCGCCGGCCTCAAGCCGTGGGAGCGCCAGAGCCGCGCCGACATGCGCCAGCGCGCCCTGCGGCACCTCCTGCTGTCCGGCCCCGACGCCCACCTCTGCTGATGTCGCGACCCGCCAACAGACCCATCGAGCGCGCCTGCGACGACTTCCGCGCGACCCGCGAGTCGGCCCGCCGCGGCTACCTCGAGAGCGGCCTCAGCAGGCGGCAGCTCATCGGGCGCGGCCTCGCGGCCGGGCTCGCCGTCTACGCCTCGCGGGCGATGTCGGTCGCGGACGTCTTCGGCGCCGCCGAGGCGTCCGCCGCCGCGGCCCCGGACGCTCCGGTGCTCGTCTCGGTCTTCCTGCCCGGCGGCTGCGACCTGCTCGACTCGTTCGTGCCGCTCGAGCAGTACGGCCGCTACGCGGACCTTCGCCCGCGCCTCAAGCAGAAGGACCCGGCCAAGCTCGGCTCGACCGGCCTCGGCGTGCACCCGTCGCTCGAGGCCGGACCGAACGGCGGCCTGAGGGGCCTGTTCGAGCAGGGCCGGATCGGGCTCCTCCCGGGCATCGACTACGCGAACCCGGACCTCTCGCACTTCCACTCGCGGCACTTCTGGGAGTCCGGGCTGATCACGCAGTCGGCGGCGACGGGCTGGCTCGGCCGCATGCTCGACCGCAGCGGCTCGCCCGACAACCCGCTCCAGGGCCTGTCGATGTCCGGCGCGCTCTCGCCGGTCCTCCGCTCGGCGGGCGCCCCGGTGGCCGCGGTGTCCTCGCCGAACGCCAGCCAGTTCTGGATCCCGTCGGTGTGGGGCGCGGGCTTCGACAAGGCGATCGCGGCCTGGGGCGAGCTCGCCGAGCGTCCGGCCAGCCGGCCGGGCGAGCAGGCGGCGGTCGCGAACGTGCGGCTCGCCAAGCAGGTCTCCGACCGGCTGGCCCCCTACAAGCACGAGGACGGCAAGCCCGACCCGCTCGCCCCGGCGGTCGAGTACCCGAAGGGGAACGAGCTCGCCGACCGGCTCGCCTCGCTCGCCGGGCTGATCTCGCAGCCGCTCGGGATTCGCGTCGCGGCCGTCGAGGCCGAGGGCCAGTTCGACACCCACGACGACCAGCCGGGCGACCTCGCCGCGGGCCTGAGGGAGGCGAGCGAGGCGCTCTCCGCCTTCCAGGCCGACCTCGAGGCGCGCGGGATCGCCGACCGGGTGCTGACGTTCGTCTGGTCCGAGTTCGGCCGCCGTCCGAAGGAGAACGAATCGCGCGGCACCGACCACGGCGCCGGCGGGATCGCCTGGGTCCAGGGCACGCGCGCGCGGTCCGGCGTCCTGACCGACTACCCCGACCTCGGCCGGCTCGACCGCGACGACAACCTCGCCGTGACCGTCGACTTCCGCCGCGTCTACTGCTCGCTGCTCGAGCAGTGGCTGGGGACGGACGCCGGCGACGTGATCCCGGGCGCCGGCGGCTTCGGCCGGCTGGAGCTGGTCCGATGAGGCGCGTCGCGGCCGCCGCGGCCGCGGCGATGGCCGCCGCCTCCCTGGGGGCGCCCGCCGCCGCCGAGAGCCCGCTCGACGTGCGGGCGACCCCAGTCGGCGTGGCCGAGCGCGAGTTCCGGATCAGCGCCTACCGCACCGCCGTCCGGCCCGGGACGGTGAAGCTGAACGTGAGGAACTTCGGCGAGGACGTCCACGACCTCGTCGTGATCAGCCCGCGGGGAAGGACGCTGGGGACCACCGGCGAAATCCGCTCGGGCGACCAGGCCGTGCTGAAGGTCCGACTGAAGCGGGCCGGCAGCTACCGGCTGGTCTGCGCCCAGGCGGGCCACGCGAAGCGTGGCATGAAGACCACCCTGGCGGTCCGCGAGCGGCGCTGAGCACGCGAGCGGACCCCCCGATCGGCTGTTTTCCACCCATGGCGCACGGACCTGTTCGAGCTTCTTACCCCTTAGCTGCTCCAAAAGCTGAAAATGGTGTAGCGAGCGTCGTCCGGCGGTGGTACGGTGCTCATTGGCAGGAGCGGACGCCTCGTGCGAGTCGCTCTTGTCGAGGAGTGAATTGCCCCTACACCCCCTGACCTCGACTCGCATTGCCGTGCGGAGCGCCATCGCCCTGGCGCTCTTCGCCGTTCTCTCGTCGCTCATGCTGGCGGCCGCCGCGCCCGCGTCCGCCGCGCTCACGCGCAAGCAGGCCGCGAAGAAGGCCCTCGCCGCGCTCGGGACCGAGAAGAAGTCCAACCCGGTCATCGTCTTCGGCCTCACCAAGCCCGTTCGCGCGGGCACGCGCGTCACCCAGGCGGGCACCAAGAAGTTCTCGAGGGGCTCGAAGAAGGGGCTCAGCAAGAAGCTCCGCAGCTCCGGGGTGCGGGTCGTCAGGGCGCCGCGCGTTGCCACCGTCGGCCGTGAGAGGGCGTTCTTCTTCTACGAGGACTCGGGCCCGTACCAGCTCTACCAGCACCCGGGCCGGGTCGCGCTCGTCGGCGTGGACAGCGGCAGGGTCGTCGTCTCCAAGACGATCACGTGGCCGCCGCTGCTCGGCGGCAAGCTGCCGGCGTTCCTCAGGAAGGCCAGCGCCTACCGCTCCTCGAAGTACCGGGTCCTCTACCGGCCGTGGAGCGCCCCGGGCGCCCCCGCGCGGTCGGCCAACCGTCCGCTGTTCGAGAACGACCCGTTCGGCCCGGGCAAGCCGCTCCCCGGCCTCGCCAACGCCGAGCGGATCGCCGACCGCCTGGCCGCCGAGCACTCCTGCGTCCTCCGCGTGGCGGACACCATGCCCGCCTTCTGGGACGCGCAGCAGGTCTTCCTCACCCGCACCTACGTCGGGACACTCTTCGCCCGGCTCGAGCTCGAGAACCGAGGCTTCATCGACGAGCGCTACGGCGCGCGCTCGGGCAAGAGCCTCGGCGCCGCGGTCGACGCGCTGGTCGGGCGCGGCTGCCGCGACGTCCTCCTCTACATGGGGGGCGCCGCCTACGACGTCGGCGGCGAGACCGTGCTCGAGGTCGGCGCGGCCGGCCGTCCCGGCGGGCTGTTCGCCAAGCAGGACGTCACCGCCACCCAGCTGCGCAACCTCATCTCGAGCTACGGCGCCGGGAACTCCGGCGGCAAGCCGACGGTCACGTTCAAGCTCAAGATCGACGCGCCGTACGCGGGCGGCCTGCTCGGCCGGCTGAGCGACCTCTCGAACGTGCTGCTGGTCGAGACGGCCTCGGCCGACGAGGCGCCGGCGTTCGGCTTCATCCCGGACCTCGTCGGCGGCGGGAGCACCTTCAAGGGCGACGGCAACCCGGCCGGCCTGCTCGAGTTCACCAACATGGAGCTGCGGGGGCTGGCCAGCTTCTTCGACTCGCAGTCGGAGATCCAGGGCTGCGAGAACGACCAGACCGCGGGCGGGTCGTTCCTGGCGTGCATGCTCGCGCGGGCGTTCGAGCTCGGCAGCGGCGACGGGTTCGCCGACGACGTCGGGTCCAAGCCGCAGATCTACTCGACGCGGAAGCCCAACCGGCCGCCGAAGGCCAACCAGCAGGACGTCACCGTCCAGGAGGACACGCCGAAGGGCATCACCCTGACCGCCTCCGACGACGACGGCGACCCGCTGACCTTCACGATCACGAAGCAGCCCGACCACGGCACGCTCTCGGGCACGGCGCCGAACGTCACCTACACGCCCGACGCGAACTACGCCGGCAAGGACGACTTCAGCTTCAAGGCGAACGACGGCAAGGTCGACAGCAACACGGCGAAGGTGTCGATCGACGTCGTCGGGGCCGACGACCCGCCGGTCCTGACCACCTCGGCCGGCTGCACCTCCTACACCGAGGGGGCCGCGGGCGTGGCCGTCGACGGCTCGCTCACCGCCTCCGACCTCGACGACGCGAACCTCGAGGGCGCCACCGTTCGCGTCTCCGCGAACTTCCAGCCCGGCGACGACCTCCTGTTCACCGACCAGAACGAGATCAGCTCCTCCTACGACGACTCGACCGGCGTGATGACGCTGACCGGGACGTCGTCGGTGGCCAACTACCAGGCGGCGCTCCGCAGCGTCCGCTTCGCCTCGTCGAACAACAACCCGTCGGCCAGCAAGACCATCGAGTTCAAGGCGAGCGACGGCGACCTCGACAGCAACGCGGCCACCAAGCAGGTCTGCACCAGCGGCGTCAACGACGCGCCGGACGCGACGACGACCATCGGCCCCCTCTCCTACACCGAGGGCGACGGCGCCGTCGCCGTCGACCCCGGCTTCGTGGTCGGCGACCCGGACGACACGAACCTCGAGGGCGCGACGATCGCCATCACCTCGAACTTCTCCTCGTCCCAGGACTCGCTCGGGTTCACGAACCAGAACGGCATCGCCGGCACGTACAACAGCGGCACGGGCGTCCTCACGCTGACCGGGACCTCGACGGTCGCCAACTACGAGGCCGCGATCCGGTCGATCACCTACACGAACGGCTCGGACGACCCGTCGACCGCCACCCGGACGGTCAGGTTCACGCTCAACGACGGCTCGCTCGACTCCAACCCCGCCACGCGCGACATCGAGATCGCGCCGGTGAACGACGCCCCGGTCGTGACCGCGAGCGCCGGCACCACGTCGTACACCGAGGGCGACCCGGCCACGACGGTCGACGGCGCGCTGACGGTCACCGACGCCGACGACGCGAACCTCGTGGGCGGCCAGGTCCGGATCTCGAGCGGCTTCGAGTCCGGCGACGACCTCGTGTTCGCCACCCAGAACGGGATCACCGGCGCCTACAACTCGGGCACCGGGGTGCTGACGCTGACCGGAACGGCCTCCAAGGCCGACTACCAGACGGCGCTCCGCTCGATCGAGTTCCAGACGTCGAGCGACGACCCGATCACCGGCAAGGTCGTGGAGTTCAAGGTCAACGACGGCGACGCGGACTCGAACCTCGCGACCAAGCACATCGCGGTCACGAGGGTCAACGACGCGCCGACGCTGAGCACCACCGGCTCGGCGCTGGCGTACACCGAGGGCGACGGCGCGGTGGCGATCGACCCCGGCCTGACGGCCACCGACCCGGACTCGGCGAGCTTCCAGGGCGCCACGGTCCAGATCACGTCGAACTTCGTGCAGGCCGACGACGAGCTCGCGTTCACGGACACCGCGAACATCACCGGGGCCTACAACGACTCGACCGGCACGCTGACCCTGAGCGGCACGGCGAGCGTCGCCGACTACCAGGCGGCGCTGCGGTCGGTCACCTACGAGAACGTCAACCAGAACCCGAGCGGGTCGAAGACGGTCTCGTTCCAGGCGACCGACTCGG
>DASVQB010000059.1:0-100587 GCA_036389295.1 Thermoleophilaceae bacterium
AGACAACGATAATTCCTAGTTATCAGAACAAGCGGGCAACGCCGCGGATCCTAGGGCATTGGTGGATGCCTCGTGCACGTGGGTGCTGCTCAAGCCCGACTCAGCCGGCGTCCTCAGGTTCGGCCCAAGCGCAAACCCGACAGTCGCACCGATGAGCAAGCCATGTTCGGCAGGTTGACCGTCGTGTTACCGAAGGGACGAGATTCGCGACGGCCTGGCGACTATGAAGTCCGGCGCCTCCGCGCCCGCGCTCGCATGTCTCCGGTTCCCACAAGCCGGATCCGATGATCCCGCCGCGAACTCTCCAAGAATCGGGCGTCAAACTTTATTCCCACGCATTTCCCGCCGTCTTCTCACATGCATTGGGCTGTGAGGTGTTCGACACCACAGGACGGCGCTGGCTCGATTTCTTCTGCGGTGCCGGCGCGCTGAACTATGGACACAACCACCCGCGACTGGTCGAAGCGGTGGTGGAGCACCTCAGCGCAGGGCGCATCGTCCATGCGCTCGATGTCGACACTCCAGCAAAGTTCGCGTTCTTGACGAGGCTGGGGGCCATCCTCGAAGCGCGCAGCCTCGACTACCACGTCCAGTTCTGCGGACCGACCGGAGCCGACGCCATCGAGGCGGCGCTTAAGCTCGCGCGGAAGCTGACCGGCCGGTCTGGAGTGGTCGCCTTCTCGGGCTCGTTTCATGGCATGACGCGCGGCGCAGCGAGCGTGTCGAGCAGCCGGAGCGTGCGTGAACTCGGTGCCGAGCGAGCGTCGGACGTGACCTTCGTTCCGTTCGCCACCGGACCGGGCGGGACCGTCGACGCCATTGACGACTTCGCCGCACGCCTTCGGGACGACATGTCCGGCGCGTCGATGCCAGGCGCGATTCTCGTCGAGGCCTTCCAGTTCGAGGGCGGGATGTATGTCGCCCCGGCGTCGTGGCTCAGGCGGCTGCGCGACATTTCGACCGAGTTCGGGATCGTGCTGATCCTCGACGAGATTCAGTCCGGCTGCGGTCGGACGGGCAGGTTCTTCGCCTTCGAGCACGCGGGGATCCGGCCCGACATCGTCACCGTTTCGAAGTCGCTCAGCGGAATCGGGCTGCCTCTGTCGATTTGTCTCATTGCTCCGGAACTCGACGCATGGGACCCCGGCGACCACACGGGTACGTTCCGCGCGAATCAGCTTGCAATGGTCTCAGCCGCCGCCGCTCTTACGCTATGGGATGAGCCAGAGCTGGCCAGGTCACTGGC
Organism: Thermoleophilaceae bacterium; assembly: GCA_036389295.1. Lineage (GTDB taxonomy): Bacteria > Actinomycetota > Thermoleophilia > Solirubrobacterales > Thermoleophilaceae > AC-37. Next base: position 1,247 of record DASVQB010000059.1, read on the forward strand.
TGAGGGCAATGCCCAGCTTGTTGCGTTCAGGGAGGAACTCTGCGCAAACCATGAGAGCATGGTCGTCAGGGTCTGCGGTATGGCGCTCGGTGTGGAGGGGGCTGGGGTCGAGTGGGCGCGCATCGCTCAGCGCGCGGCATTCGAGAGGGGGTTGTTGATCGAGACCTGTGGACGGGGTGGTGCGGTCCTCAAGGTGTGCCCGCCATTACCAGCATCACCGGACTTGTTGAGTGAGGGACTGGAGGTGCTGACGTCGGCGATCAAGCACGCCTGCGGCGCTAGCTGTCCTGCCCACGGACCTGCTGAACGCGGCTGATCGGTGGTCGGTCGCCGAGTGAGGTGTGCGGGCGGCGGCGGTTGTAGTAGCGCAGGAACGATGACAGCGCTCGATCACGGCGGGAGCTGTCGGGCCAGACGCGGGCATGCGCCCACTCGCTGTCGAGCGTCTGGTTGAAGCGTTCGACCTTGCCGTTCCAGCGCGGCGTGCGCGGCGGGATCGTGACGTGGCGCGCGCCGAGCTCGGCCAGCGTGCGCCGGAACGGCTCCGAGCGCACGTAGCAGAGCGCGTTGTCGCTCATCACCGCCTGCGGCCCGCAGCTCTGCGCGCGCATCCTGTCGACCGCCCGGCGCAGGGTGGCCGAGACCGAGTGCTTGTTCTCGGCCGCGTGGATCTCGGCGTAGGCCAGGCGGGTGCGGTCGTCGAGCACCGAGATCACGTGCACCGCGCCGGCTCGGCGCACATTGGGCCACGCCGGCGGCGCGCGACAAGCTGTGGGGCGAACGGCTCCCGCGATCGCTTCGCGCTCACCGGGCACGGTAAGGGTCTTGACGACCCATTGAGCGAAAGGAGCGCCGTCCAGTCGCATCCTTACCGGATCTCGTAGCAGCTACGCTTCGCCGGATCCGCTACGTGCAAGTCTGCTTTAGATGAGCCCCGAACGGCGCGCGCCGGATGAAGTGTCCAGTGCCGGGGTCCGCTACGAGTTGGTCGCCGTCCATCAGTACGCGACCTCTGAGCAGCACGGTGTCAACAGATCCTGTGACGTGCATACCCTCGTAGAGGTTGTAGTCGCACCGCGAGTGATGATTCGCAGCTCGAATAACGTTGGCGCGGTTCGGGTCGAAGATGACGAGGTCAGCATCCGAGCCAATGGCGATGCTGCCTTTACGTGGAAAAAGGCCGAAAAGTTTTGCGGGATTCGTCGAGAGCAGTTCTACCATCCGCCGCAGTGATAACCGACCGGACCGAACGCCTAGCTCATGGATCACCTGCAGCCGATCCTCGATCCCAGGACCGCCGTTTGGGATCTTCGAAAAGTCATTCCGACCCAGACTCTTTTGTCCATCCCAGAGGAAAGCGCAATGGTCGGTCGAGATGACGGACAGGACGTCATCGCGCAATGCGTGCCAAAGCGCCTCCTGATTTGCCTCGTCTCGAGGCGGCGGTGTGTAAACGTACTTCGCACCCTCAAAGTCGGGACTGTCGAGCAGGGAGTCGTCGAGCGCCAAATACTGGGGGCAAGTCTCCCCATAGACCGTCCAGCTGTTCTCTCGGGCGGCCCTGATGGGTTCCAGCGCCTCGACGCACGATACGTGGACTACGTAGAGTGCGCATCCAGCGACACGGGCAAGCTGAATGGCGCGATTCGTAGCCTCAGCTTCCAGCTCAGGGGGCCGGGTCTTAGCGTGCCACCGTGGTGATGTGTGACCCTGAGCGAGAGCCCGGCGTACGAGCACGTCGACAGCGTCCCCGTTCTCGGCATGGACCATGACCAGTGCCCCTGTGGACGAGGCCACCTCCATCGTGCGGAAGAGGGTCTCATCGTCTACTTGCAGGGTGCCCTTGTACGCCATAAACAGCTTGAATGACGTTATCCCCTGTCCTGGGAGTTCCGCTAGCCGCTCAGGAGTATCACCGTGTCGCAGGTCTGTTATCGCGATATGAAAGCCACTATCAATGATGGCCTTGCCGTCGCGCATGTGATGCCATGAGTCGAGCGCTTGCGTGAAGCTCGAGCCCGGCTCCTGAATGGCGAAGTCGACGTGGCAGGTAGTGCCGCCGAACGCGGCGGCAGTCTGTCCGGATTGAAAGTCGTCGATTGTGACGGTGCCGGAACGCATGCCCAAGTGGGTGTGCGGATCGACGCATCCCGGCAAGACGTACTTGCCCCGTGCATCGAAGGTCAGATCCGCCGGGACCTGTAAAGAGGTGCCCATCTGCGTGACGACCTCGTCTTCGATGTAAACGTCACCGACCTGGTCATTGTCGGCGGTGATTATCCGCCCACCCTTGATCAGAACTGACACCTCTGGGTCCTTCCGGTTCGAGTAGTCGGCCGATGCCATGCCGGCGCGCCCAGAGTGATCAGCCCAGACTGCGCGGAAACCTTCCGACAGCGGGATGAGCTCGGCAGGCGTTTTATGCGCACTTCTCCAGCATCACGAATGAACCGGCTCCGCCACGTAGACCTTGTTCGAGGGACCTCACCAGCCTCCCGATGTTATTTCTTGTTATCCGAACTTGCCACCGCAATACGGTGAACGATCACTCCGAGGCTGCGTCTCGCGGATGGGTGGCGCTTCGTTCGAGCGCTCACGGCAACGGAGTGGGTACGATCACGTCTCGATGCGCAGACACGCGCGCGATCCATGCGCTCCAAGTTGGCGGTCTCTTCTGCCAACCGGCAGGCACGCGGTGCAACGCCGGAGGATTCTGGCTTGAACGCCCGAGGCTCTTTCTAGGCCTAGCCAGCTCGCCCTGGTAGCACGCCTCGTGGTTTAGTTGGCGCGTATATGGCAGCCCGCGAAACCGACGAGGAACTCCGCCGACTGTTGAAAGAGGCCAGCGCCGGCGATGCCGAAGCGCTGGATGCGCTCTTCTCCCGTCTGTACCCGTACGTCCTCCGTGTAATCCGCGCTTACGGCGCCCCAGCTGCGGACGCTGACGACATTGCGGCGGAAACGTTCCTGCGCGTCTTCGAAGCGATGAAGAGCAAAGGCGGTGAGGTGGCGCACCCTGCTCCGTACCTGGCCGCGGTAGCGCGGCATCTCGTAGTTCGTGAGCTCCGACAACGGCGCACGGCCGGAGCGTCCGTCTCCATACTCGACGAGGCGGCCGAACTGCACGCCGGCGTCGATTTGGCGCGCGAAGTTGAGACCGCCGATGCGTTGGCTCGCGCTCTCGACTTGCTTGATGAACATGACCGGCTGCTCGTGCAAATGCTCGTCGAAGGTCACTCGACGCGTGAGATCGCGGAGCGCATCGGGTTGCCGACAGACGTTGTGAACGTACGTCTCGCGCGAGCTCGCAAGAGACTTGCCGCGTCGCTGACATCTGGGTGACCGTTGACTGACGAGCGGTCGGAGGAAGAGCTGGTTGAGCTTCTCGCGGGCATCTTTGCGGTCCGAACCGAACAAACCACCGTGCCCGCCCGGGCGGAGCGAGTCCTCGAGCAAGTCATCACAGCTCTGTCCGAGCATTTGGCCGTAACGGGAGAGGACGCTCTTTCGCGATTCCTAGACGTTGCCGACGAGGTAGCCGCGTCCAGGCTCCTAGTTGGCCCGCTTCTCACTGCGCTCGGCTTCGAGGCCGTTCGCGTTGACGAACACAAGGACCGTAGGCTCGAATTTGGCCAGGACGTTCGCGAGATGAGACTGCGCCTCCCCACGGGACACTGCCTCTACTTCGTTGCACAGGTAAAGAGAGAGCTCCGAAGTACGACCGCAATGCCGGACAAGGATGTCGAAGCGGTGATCCTCCAGATCGAGAAGGCACTTGAGAAGACCATGTTCGACTACGAAGTCGGCGCAGATGTTCGCCCCGACCACGCGTTTCTGATCGTCCTGGGATCCGTCTCGAAAGACGCGCGCCTATTCCTTGAGGAGCGAATCAGTGCGGATAAGCGCAGAAGGGTCCTCGTCATCCAGCGGTCCGAGATCCTGGAACTCTGCCGTTCTTACGGACTTCCCTTGGACGCCCAATCCGAAATCCGACGGTACCTCACGAAGGCGGGCGGTTCATAGCTCTCGATGCGCTGGGTCCGCCTTCGTTCGCGTGAACGAGGTGCGCCAGCGCTTCCAGAATGGGCTGGGTGGCCGTCGCTTCAATAAAACGGCCGCACCGATAATCCTCAGTTATCCGAAGCGGCTCGGCATCGGGGCTGGTGGTCCCGGCGCTCTACCAGGGGCGAATGCTGGTCATCGAACCGTTTGCGTGGGGCAAGGTGAGGATGGCGGAGGAGACGCGCGTCGAGCCCCGAAATTGCTCGTGTGCGAGTGCTATGGCCGCTGACCCGCTGGCTGCCGAGCCTGATCCTTAGATAACCGCCCCGTTTTCCGACGCTCCCGCCACTCCGCGCCCGGAGCAACTATCGCGAAACGGTGCCGACGAGAAGCTCGCAACTGGGCTCAGCGAGGCGGTCCGGGCAGCCGATAGCCGGGCGCGGGCCGCGGTGCCGGCAGCTGGCTTGCTCGCTCGCTCTCAGCGGAGGGCGTTGTAGTACTCCCACCACGCCGCATACGGCTGAGCGGAGTTGATGTCGCAGGTGGCTCTCCTGAGGCCGTAGATGCTCCGCCCGCCGTAAAGCGGAGCCGTCACGGTGCCTGACCCGGATTGACAGTAGGGCCACGTCCGCTCTTCCTTGATGGGGTAGTAGAAGCAGGCCCGCATGTAGCGGTGGGTCCAGGCCCACTCGCAGGCGTCGACCAGCAGCTCCATGTTCTGGCGCTGCTGATCACGGTTGATCTCCGTGCGACCTGTCCAGGAGTACGAGTAGTCGCCGACGCCCGTCTCGGTCAGCATGAGCAGCTTGTCGGAGCCCCAATACCTGTTGACGTAGTACCGCTGGGCGCCGAAGCAAGGCTCGGGTGCCCCGTATGAGCCGCTCACCGGGTCATAGCACACGTTCTCCCAATACCAATGAGTGGACACGCCCGAGACACGTGCGTCGCGGCAGTAGTAGTCCACATAGTCCTTCACGCGACGGAGCCAGACATCCAGTGAGTAGCGGCTACCGTCGAAGCTGCCGTAGACGTTGTTGTCCGCGATTCCCCCGAGATGGAGGCGCGATCCGATCCCCTCGTCGCGCAGCGCCCACCAGGCGTTGCAATAGGTGGACGCGTACTGCTCGGGATTGACGTCGTAGCCGCCGGTGAAGCCGCGCAGGTTGGGCTCATTCCAGACCTCGTAGTCCTCGATGCCGCGCGAGCGATAGTGGCGGACCAGGTTGCGGACCCACCAGTAGAACTCGTTGTACTCAGCGTTGTTGCCCGGCAGCCTCCAGGCCTCGCACGAAGACGAATACCAGTACGGGGCCCATTGGATCACGATGAATGGCTGGCCGTTGTAGCTGCGCACGCGATCAACGGCGTTGTCGTACCGTCGCCAATCGCCTCCGTCGGAGTACCCCGTCGTGTTCTGCGGATCGACGCACCGTTTGCTCACGGCGAAGCGGTAGACAAACGGCTTTCCGCCGTGCCATGACAACTCTGTGCTGTCGGTGCAGCGGGTGGTGTTCTCCTCGCCAACCCCGCAGGGTACGCCGATCGAGTTGAACCCGTAGAACGGGAGCGCCAACGCCGACGGCGCGATCACGAGCAAGGCGATTACGGTCAGAGCAGCGGCTCCGGCCAGAGCGGCTCCACGGCTGATGCCAATCCTGCGCGTCCAGACGGCCACGGTTCCCCCTTGGGCGGGTCCTGATAGGGCGACCCATCCAAACCCGCGCGACGACCGGTTGTCCCCGTGACGACGCCGTGGCGGAGGATCTAGGCGACTCTAACTACCTTTAGCAAACGGAGTCAAGTTAAGCGTTACGCGGCGGGGCCGCAGCGTGATCATGCGAGGCATGTCCAGAGCGCTCAGCTTGTCGAGGACTCTCACGGCGAGCGCGTGGGATGAGCCACATCGAGTCGCCATCGGTCCACCTCCCAGCGATGGCCAGGCTATTTAATCCTTTTCGAGGAGCTAACGGCCGACATAGGCGCGTGTACGTCCGTCTTGGACGACTCGCTGCAGTGCTCAACCCCTTGCATCCTCTGCCGCAGGCGAACGATCCTCTACGCAAGGAATCGTTCGATCGATCGTGCTCAGGCTGGCTTGGGAGGCCCATGGCGCGGACCGCAGGGTTTATGGCCTGGCGTCCTTCAGGTAACAAACCCACCGATATCCGCGGCATCGCAGCGGTAGGCGTGATGCAGCCAGTGGAGATCTCAGGGATTTCCTCGACAAGACGAAGGGCTGCGAATCGTCAAGCGCCCGCGTTGACGCGGGCCGCACGGGCGGTCAGGTAGTCGCGTTCGCGCACGCTCCTCGTGCGTGCCGCCGCCGTCTCGTACTCGCGCCGGGCGCCCGGGGCGTCGCCGGCCATCTCCAGCAGGTGCGCCCGTACGGCGTGCAGGCGGTGGTGTCCGTCGAGCTGCTCGGCCAGCGGCTCGAGCAGCGCCAGGCCGGCGGCCGGGCCGTCGACCATTGCCACCGCGACCGTGCGGTTCAGCGCGATCATCGGGTTCGGCGCGATGCGCTCGAGCAGTCCGTAGAGGGCCACGATCTCGTGCCAGTCGGTGTCCTCCGAGCGCTCGGCCTGGTCGTGCACCGCGGCGATGGCCGCCTGCACCTGGTACTCGCCCACCGCGGCGCGGCGCCAGGCGGCGTCGATCAGCCGAAGGCCCTCGTCGATCAGCCCGCGGTCCCACAGCGTCCGGTCCTGCTCGTCCAGCGGGACGAGCCAGCCGCGGGCGTCCGTGCGCGCCGGGCGGCGCGCGTCGGTCAGGAGCATGAGCGCCAGCAGCCCGGCCACCTCGGGGTCGTCCGGAACCGCCCGGTGGACGGCCCGCGTCAGTCGGATCGCCTCGCCCGACAGCTCGGCGCGGGCGAGCTCCGGCCCGGCGCTGGTCGCGTAGCCCTCGTTGAAGATCAGGTAGAGCACGTGCAAGGCGGAGCGCAGACGCTCGGCCCGCTCGCCATCGGCCGGCGGTCCGAAGGCGACGCCGGAGTCCTCGATCGTCCGCTTGGCCCGGCTGATCCGCTGTGCCATCGTCGCCTCCGGCACCAGGAACGCGGCGGCGATCTGAGCAGTCGTCAGCCCGCCGACCGCGCGCAGCGTCAGGGGGATGGCGGATGCGGGCGTCAGCGACGGGTGACAGCAGATGAAGATCAGCGCCAGCGTGTCGTCGCCCGCCGGGGCGGGCTCGGGCGGCGCCACCTCGCGCGCGACTGCGGTCTCCTCGCGGCGGCGCCGCGCCTCCTCGCTCCGCAGGCGGTCGGTCATCCGCCGCGAGGCGACGCGGATCAGCCAGCCGACCGGGTTGTCGGGCGTGCCGCGCCCCGGCCACTGCGTCGCCGCCTCGAGCAGCGCCTCCTGCATCGCGTCCTCGGCGTCGGCGAAGTTGCCGAAGCGGCGTACGACGGCGCCGAGGGCCTGCGGCGCGGCGTCGCGCAGCAGGCCCTCGATCGTGTGCGGTGAGGTCACAGCTCCGCCTGCCACATCACCTCTCGGACGACGATGTCCATCCCGATCGGGTGGCCGCCGGGGCCCGGCGCCGCCGACGCCCGCGCCGCGATCTCGATCGCCCGCTCGGGCGACTCGACGTCGACCGTGCGGTAGCCGGCCAGGAGTTCCTTGGACTCCGGGAACGGCCCATCCGTGACCACCGGCGCGCCCGCCCCGTCGTGCACGACCGTCTTCGCGTCCGGCGTCAGCGCCTGCGCCTCGACCAGCTCGCCGCGCTCGCGCAGCTCGTCGTTGAGCGCGTTCTGGAAGTCGATGTGCGCCTTCGCGTCCCCCGGCGGCCACGTGCTCATCGGCTCGAGGCCCTCGACGTAGTAGTTCTGGAACAGCATGAACCTCATGTCGCTCTCCTTGTCCGGCGCGCCCATCCGGCGCGTTCACCAGTGTGTCGGAGCCGCGATGGCGTTTTCGACATGATCGACGTGCTGGGAACAGCGGGCGCGCTCGAGCCGGAGCCGACCGAGCGGCTGCGCGCCTAGCTGCACGCGCGTCCTGTATCTTCCCTTCCGTGCACGCGGGGGGCGGCACACGGTTTCGGTTCGGCTCGGTCCTGGTCGGGTGCGTCGCGGTGCTCGCGCTCGCGCCGGCCTCGGCGCCGGCCGTGACGGTGGGCGTCGGGTACGCGCCCTTCGCAGCGACGACCGCCTACGTCTCCAGCGAGTCGGGTGAGAGTGCGCGCCTGACCATCGCGGCGCACGGGGCCGTTCCGGGAACCGTCGGCTCGAGCGAGATCGTGGTCACCAGCGAGGCGGGCCCTCTGCATACCTGGCCGCCCTGCATCGCGGTCGCGACGAGGACCGTGCGCTGCGGCGACACGGGGGGCCTCGCAGGAATGGGCCCGATCACGGCCCTGGACGTGAAACTCTACTGGGGCAACAACAGAGTCGAGGTCTCGCCGACCTCCGACCCGCTCCTCGAGAGCTTCCTCGGCTCTCCAGGGAACGACGTGGTGCTGGCGGGACCGGTCGCCGGCAGCCCGCGCTACAAGGCCGACTTCCTCTGGACGGGCCTCGGGGGCGGCAAGGACAGGATCGAGTGGGGGCCGCGTCCGGTCGTCACCGACGTGTTCGCGGTGAGGCTCGAGGACGGCGACGACACCGCAGTCGACGGGGACGACATCCAAGGCCTCATCGAATGCGGGGCCGGCAACGACAGGACGGTCGGCGCAGACGAGGACGAGGTGTACGACTGCGAGCGCAACGTGTCGACGGCGCCGTAGCGCCGGCGGCGCGTAAGGGGCTGCACCGACGCCGGCGGTCCGGTTGAGCGCGGGAGCGCCGCGCGGGCGGACGGTGCGCGTCGCACGCCGGGGAGTTCCTGAAGGTCCTGCAACACCACGAACCGAATCGGACGCGGCGGGCGCGAGCGGCCGCGCGCGCGGTCAGCGGAGGCGGTTGTAATACTCCCACCACGCCGGATACGGCTCACCGGCGTTGATGTCGCAGGTGGCCCTCACGAGCCCGTAGACGCTTCGCTCTCCGTCGAGCGATGCGGTTAGGTTCCCGCCCGTGCAGTAGGGCCAGGTCCGCTCCTCCTTGATCGGATAGTAGTAACACGCCCGCACGTTGAGCGCGGTCCACGCCCAGTTGCACGTGTCGAGCAGGCTGGCGACGTTCTGGCGCTGCTCCTCGCGGTTCAGCGTCGAGATGCCGGACCAGGCGAACCGGTCGTCGCCAACGCCGGTCTCGGTCAGCATGAGCAGCTTGTCCGATCCCCAATACCTGTTGATGTAGTAGCGCTGCGCGCTCAAGCACGCATCCAGCGCGCCGGAGCCGCCGGTCTGTGGATCCACGCAGGCGTTCTCCCAGTACCAATGCGTGGACACGCCCGAGACGCGAGCGGCCGGGCAGTATGCACGCACCTTCGTGTTCACGTCCCTGAGCCAGATGTCCAGGGCGTAACGACTGGTGTTGGCCGCTCCGTAGTAACCGTTGTCGGCGATGCCCCCGAGGTGAAGGCGCGACCCGATCGCTTCGTCGCGCAGCGCCCACCAGGCGTTGCAATAGGTGTAGGCGTATTGGTTGGGATCGACGTTGTAGCCGCCCGTGAACGCTCTCAGGTTCGGCTCGTTCCAGACCTCGTAGTCCTGGACGCCGCGCGAGCGGTAATGGCGGACCAGGTTGCGGACCCACCAGTAGAACTGGTTGTACTCGTAGTTGTTGCCCGGCAGCCGCCAGGTTCCGCACGAGGACGCCGCGGGTGCCCACTGGATCACCATGAACGGCTCGCCGTTGGAGCTGCGCAGACGATCCACGGCGTTGTCGTAGCGCCGCCAATCGCCTCCGTCGGAGTACCCCGAGTCCTGCGGGTCGACGCACCGCTTGCTCACGGCGAAGCGGTAGACGAACGGCTTTCCGCCATGCCAGGAGAACTCCGTGGAGTCGATGCACCGCGCCGTGGTCTCCTCGCCCGTCTGGCAGGGCAGGGCGACGGAGTTGAAGCCGTAGAACGGAAGCGCCGACGCAGACGGTGCGACGACGAGCACGGCGAGGATGGCCAGGACGACGGCTCCGCCCAGAGCTGCTGCCTCACGGCCGATGCCCCAGAAGGAGACGGGGCGAGCTCCAGCAACGGGCGGCGAGTCCAAGCTGGTCCGATGCTACACGTGCTTCGAGCGATTCGCCAGAGGCGGGCGGAGGCCGAGCAGCGGCGGCCGGGCGTCGAGCGCCGCTGCTCGACGGCGCCCGGCGTCGAGCGCCGGATCAAGCTCGACACGACCGGCGGTCGGGGCATTCGGTTTGGTGATATTTTCCGGTTAAGACGAACGTCTCGCGGGGGGCGCTCGACTTCACGTAGAAGTCTCTACAGGGGGGGTTAATCATGCGAATCCGCATCTGGATCGCGATCTGCGGCGTCGCGGCCATCGCGCTGCTGGCGGCGCTTCCGGCGGGGAACGGCTCAGGACTCGGCGCGGACGTCTCGCAGGCGGCGGCGCTCGGCGGCGACTGGTGCCCGATCGGCCACTACGACGCCCGGAACGGGCGCTGCTGCCAGGACGACGGCCTGTGCTACATGGATGCGCTGCCCCGTCCGCACATCTACGACCCGGTGGTCACCCTGTCGACGCCCCTCTCGGGCGCCGAGCAGTCGGAGACCTCGCCCGGCGATCCCGACGGGACGGGCTACATCACAGTCACCACCAAGCCCAGCCTCTCCCAGGTCTGCTTCACGATCACGATGAACAACATCAACCTGAACGCGATCGCGGGGCACATCCACAAGGCGCCACGGGGTCAGACGAACCTGGTGCCGGCGGTCGATCTGCTCGAGAACGTGAACGCCAAGAACACGATCTCACAGTGCAGGTTCCTGGACCCGGTGACGCTCAGGGACCTGCGCCTGAACCCCCGTGCGTACTACGCGCAGGTGCACAACCTGAACTACCCGGAGGGTGCGATCCGCGGGCAGTTCGGCGACTGACGCTGCGTAGCCGATCGGCGGGACCAGCGCCGTAGGCGCGCTGTGGGTCGCGCCGCTGCGCTACCGCACCCGCACGCGCGCCCGCGCGGTCCGCGGCGGCGGCCCGGGGTCGAGCGCCGTCACGCGAAGGAGCCCGCGCGTCCGCACCCGCAGGCGCACGCGCGCGAGCCCGCGGCGCTTGGCGACCGACCGGCGGGCGACGGTGCGCCTCCCCTGCTTCGCCACGAGCCGCACGCGCGCCGCCCCCACCCCGCTGACCCTGACCCGCAGCAGGCTGCCGCGCAGGTGGAGCCGCACCCGAAGCGCCTCGAGCGGCGCCGGTGGGGCGGGCGGCGACTCCGGGCCGGCCGCCGGGGCCGGGCAGGACGCTGGCGCGAGCTTCGGGTTCACCTCGGTCGGAGCCACCCGTGCGCGCGACGACTGCTCGTACGCGTAGGCGAACGCGAGGATCTGCGGCTCCGAGTAGGCCGGCCCCAGGAAGCCGAGCCCGAACGGGCGCCTGCCGCCGTTCGTGTAGCCGAGCGGGACGATGACCGTCGGATAGCCCGCCGCCGCGCCGATGTTCGCGTGGACGTTGCCGGGCGCCAGGATCGCCTGCGCGCCGGCCTCGGCCAGCGCGCCGTCGATCGACTGCCGCGAGCTCTCCCGCGCCGGCTCGGACTGGGGACCGAAGAGCTCCCTGCGGCCGGGCGTCGCGTCCGAGGCCTGGAGCAGCCCCTGGCCGTACTTGACCCTGTCCGGGTGCTGCTCGTTGTAGTCGACGATCTCCGACAGCGTGTGCACGCGCGCGCCGGGCATCTGGTCGGCCAGGTACTCGTTCAGGCTGGCCTTGAACTCGTTCGGGATCGCGCCGATCTCGGTAAGCCCCAGGCCCTGCGAGTTGCCGATAGTGCGGCTGGGCACCACGGTGGCGCCAAGCGACCGCACGCGCGCGATCGCCGCGTCGAAGAGGGCCCGGCGCTCGTCGGAGAGCCCGTCGGCGTCGTCCTGGGAGTAGGTAAGGCGCACGCCCTTCAGCGCGTCGCTCCTCAACCGGGCCGCGAACCCGCCGGACGGGATGTGGCTCGCCGCGTCCGCGGTCGTCGGATCGCGCGAGTCCGGCCCCGCGATCGCGTCGAGCACGTTGGCCGCGTCGGTCACCGAGCGGACCATCGGGCCGGGCACGTCGAAGTCGGGCGCCAGCGGCAGGATCCCGAACCGGCTCACGAGCCCCAGCGTCGTCTTCAACCCGACGACGCCGTTCGCGTCCGACGGGCTGAGGATCGAGCCGGACGTCTCCGTGCCCATCGTGATGCCCGAGAACGCCATCGAGGCCGCGACGCCCGAGCCGGCGCTCGACCCCGAGGGCGAGTAGGTGGGGTCGTTCGCGTTCACGACCTGCCCGCCGAGCGACGAGTAGCCGGGCGGCGCCGACAGGTCGACCCACCCGGCGAACTCCGACAGCTCCAGCTTGCCGAGCACCACGGCGCCGGCTTCCCGCAGGCGGCGGGTCACGGTCGAGTCGTCCTTCGGCCGGACGCCCTCGAGCGCGATCGACCCCGCCGTCGTGGGCAGGTCGCTCGTGCCGTAGTTGTCCTTCAGCAGCACCGGGATGCCGTGCAGCGGGCCCCGCACGCGGCCGCTCGCCCGCTCGGCGTCGAGCGCCGCGGCCCGGTCGCGGGCGCGCGGGTCGAGCTCCCGGATCGAGTTGAGGGCCTCGTCGTACGCGGCGATGCGAGCCAGGTAGGCGTCGACCAGCTCGGCGCTCGTCGTCCGCCCCTCGGCCATCGCCTGCTGGAGCTCGGGGATCGTGGCGGCCTGGAGGTCGATCCCCCTCAGCGAGCGCACGCAGTCGGGCGCCGCGACGGCTGTCGCACCGCCTCCGACCGCCCCCGCCAGGCAGATCCAAAGGGCGACCCCCGCGCATGCCCGCCGCATCACGACCGCACGGTACCGCGGTCGCGCGGGCCGGGAGGCCATCGGCTCCGGAGGGACCTCAAGATCCGCTGACCAAGCGAGCGAGATGTAGTTAGAGGCCCGACCCGCGGGGGCATCATGCGGGCAGGTGGGGCGGCTGTCTGGACACGGTGTGCGGAGGCTCGCGGCGACGCTCCCGACCGTCGCGGCGATCGCCCTGGCCGGCCCGGCTGCCGCCGCCCCGCTCTTCGGCTACCAGGACAACACGTTCCGCGACTTCCCCTCGCGCGGCGTCACGCCGGCGCAGTCCGCCGGGTTCGCGAAGGCGGACGGTGCGACGGTGCACCGCTTCCTGCTCGACTGGCAGTACGCGCAGCCGACGCAGGGCGGTCCGATCGACTTCGCGCCGTACGACCCGATGTACGACCAGCTCTACCGCGTGCGCGGGATCCGGCCGCTGATCGTGCTGATGAAGGCGCCGCCGTGGGCGTGGGACCCCGGCACCTCCACGTGCACCGGCAACTGCCACGTGCCGCCCGGCCGCTCGCACATGGCCGACTGGCGCGCGATGGCGGCCGCGGTCGCCGCGCGCTACCCCGGCGCGGCCGGGATCGAGGTCTGGAACGAGCCCAACCTCAGGCCGTTCTGGCAGACCACGGCCGGCCCCGACGCCCAGTGGTTCGAGGAGGTGCTGGCGAACGCCTACCAGGGGATCAAGAGCGCGAACCCGTCGATGCCGGTCATAGCCGGCGGCTACAGCAACAACATGGACGACGGCGCGCCGATCGGCACCTCGCTCGCGACGTTCCTCGACCGCGTCTACAAGGCCGGCGGCAAGCAGTACATGGACGCGATCGGCTTCCATCCGTACCCCGCGGCGGACCGGCTGAACATCGGGCCGGGCAGCGTCTTCCAGAAGAGCTTCGACCAGGTCAGGCAGGTCGCGGCGGCCAACGGCGACGCCGGGCGCCGCCTGTGGGTGACCGAGGTCGGCTACTCGACGTACGACGACTACACCGAGCAGCAGCAGGCGGACGGGCTCGTCGCGATCTACCGCAAGGTCATGCCGATGAGCGACGTCGACGCGCTGATCGTCCACGCGCTGATCGACCCGCCCGGCCCCGAGGCGGGCTTCGGCGTGGTCCAGCCGCTCCACCCGCCCCTCGGGCTGTTCCGACCGAAGCCGGCCTACTGCGCGCTGGCGGCCGAGCGCGGCGTGCCGAAGCCGACCGGCTGCGTCTGAGCAGCCGGCGCGCGCGGGACGTTCGCGATTGGAGGGCGCAATGGCGCAGGCACCGCCCGTTCTGAGCCGCGGCAGGTCGGCGGCCTAGCCGCCGCTTCCCAGCCCGGCGTCCGCTTCACGTCCGGCTCGGCCGGCGGCGGCGGTCACGCCGCTCCCCGACTCCCGCGTCAGGCCGTCGACGACGTTGAGCCAGAGCCGCGTCGTCAGGCGCAGCGACTCGAGGTCGATCCGCTCGTCGTGGCCGTGGAAGCGCGACGCGAACTGCTGCGGCGTCAGCTCGGGGTTGAGCAGTCCGACGCCGTAGGCGGGGATGCCGCGCTCTCGGTAGAAGCGGCAGTCGCTGAAGCCCACGAGCAGGCCGGGGCTGAGATCGACCTGGGGAAGCTCGGCCTGCACGGCCTGCCGCAGGAGCGGCCACAGCGGGGTCTCGGTCGACGAGCGATTGGCCACGCCCTCGCCGATGACCTCGATCTCGACGTCGTCGGCGAGGTCCCCGAGCGCCTCGCCGATCTGCTCGCGCAGGCTCGCCGGCGTGTCGCCGGGCAGCAGCCGCGAGTCGAGCGTGACGGCGACGCGGTCGGGGATCATGTTCGAGTTCTGCCCGCCGTGGACGACGTTCGGCGACAGCGTGGTGTGGCTGCAGCCGTGCAGGTGCGCGCGAGCGGTCGCCTCGTCGAGCGTGTCGAGAACCGCGTCGAGCCGGTCGGGATCGAGCAGGACCTCCTCGAGCTCCGGCTCGAGGCCCAGCGCCCTCACGCGCGAGGCCCAGAGATCGTCGAGCCGCGGTGCGGGCTCGATCGCGGCGATCCTGCGGATGACGTCCGCGGCCTTGATCAGCGCGTTGTCGGCGGCGTGCGGCATCCCACCGTGACCTGGGGTCCCGCGGACGATCAATCGCCACCACGCGTATCCCTTCTCGGCGACGCTGACCGCGACGGTATGACCGGCGCGGCTCTGCGTGTGGTAGCCGCCGACCTCGCCGAGCGCGAAGTCGCAGGCCACGGTCTCCCAGTGGCTCTCGACCAGGTGCTGGACGCCATACGTCCCGCGCGACTCCTCGTCCGCGGCCGCCACCAGGATCACGTCGCCGTCCGGTCTGACCCGGTTCGCGGCGAGGTGGCGCAGGGCCACCGCCTGGGTCGCCACCGAGTGGAGCATGTCGACCGCGCCGCGGCCCCAGACCTCGCCGTCGATCAGCTCCCCGCCGAAGGGGTCGTGCCGCCACCCCTCGCTGTTGACGGGCACGACGTCCGTGTGCGAGACGAAGCTCAGGCGCGGCGCCGCAGGGTCGCGGCCCGGCAGGCGCACGACCAGGGACTCGCGCGACGGCGCCGCTTCGAATCGCTCCAGCTCGAGACCGCTGCCGTCGAGGTAGTCGCAGAGCGTCTCGACGCTGCGCCGCTCCCCTCCGCTGCCGCGCTCGGCGGTGTTCACGCAGCGGTTGCGGATCAGCGCGCCGAGGAGCTCCGCCGCCTCGAGCTCGTTGACCTGGATGTCGGTGGGACGCATCGGAGCGCGACAGCGACGTCGAGGTGGCGCCTCTTCGTCGAAGAAGCCTCGAGCGCCGAGCCTACCTGACGCCTCGCCCCTGCGCGGCCCGACACCAGACGAGAACTCTCGATCGCAAGAAATCGGTTACCGACCGTGCCGGCGGGGAATAGTCGGGACGGAAGGGCCGGCGACGGGCCGGCCCGCGCGCACGGGGGGACTCAGATGAAGTCGGGGGGCATGGCGGCAGCCGCAGCGCTGATGGGAATCCTGATCCTGGGCGCGCTGCCGGGCGCAGCGAGCGCCGCGACCCTCCCGGGCACCTGCACCATCGACGCGAGCGTCTCGCTCTCGCCGGACGTCGCGTATCGCGGCAACCCGTTCGGCGAGAACAGCCACTACCCGGACCCGACCGGTACCTACAGCGGCTCCGGCAGCGGGACCTGCACGGTCGTCGACAGCGCCACCCACAGCACGCGCTCGTACTCAGCGTCGCTCAGCCTGAGCGGTAGCTACCACGGCACCACCTGCCCCCAGCCGCTCGACCTGACCGGCTCGACGACGTTCACGCCCGGCGACGGCTCGTCCGCCTACACGGCCGCCACGGTGCTGAACGTCGAGAGCGCCGAGACCGGCACGACCAGCGAGGCGAGCGCGAAGTTCGACGGCAAGCCCTCGCCGCCCAAGCTGAAGGTGCAGTGGAACGACTACCCGTGCACGACGAGCGGCATCTTCCACCTCGGGAACATCCCGGGGCCGTCGGGCCTTCGGTTCACCGGCAACATCGTCGCGCCCGCGCTGCCGGCGGGCAAGCGCAGGGTCGTGCGACTCACCACGCCGCTGTCGGGAGCCGAGCAGTCGGAGACCACGCCGGGCGATCCGGACGGCACCGGCTTCGCCACGCTCGACTTCTACCCCGACGAGGCGCAGGTCTGCTACACGATCTCGTTCGCGAACATCAACGCGAGCCCCGCGATGCTCGGCCACATCCACAAGGCGCCGCGCGGGCAGGTGCAGTTCGCGTTCCCGGTCCAGTTCGAGCACGCGAGCAGCATGAGTCCCGCCTCGGGGTGCCGCCCGATCGACCCGCTCAACCTCGGCGACGTGCTGGCGAACCCGAGCAACTGGTACGTCCAGTTCCACAACACCGAGTACCCCGAGGGAGTGATCCGCGGCCAGCTCGGCGACTGAGCGAGCAGGGGGGACCGTGCGGGCAGCGATGGACATGGCCAAGCCGACCGGAGGGCGCCGCCTGCCGCTGCTCGCGACGGCGCTCGCCGCGGCGCTCGCGACGATGCTCGCGGCGGCGTCCGCAGCCTCGGCGAACGCACGGTTCACCGCGCTGCCGAACCCGCAGGTGGCGGGCGAGGAGATCACGTTCGACGGCTCCGGGTCCACCTCGAGCTGCAGCGGGTCGGCGTTCGCCCAGTGCGACGCCGAGGAGTGGCGCTGGGACTTCGGCGACGGGACCACCTCCACCACCGGCCCGAGCGTGAGGCACCGCTACATGAGGCCGGGCACCTACCGGGTCACCCTGAGCGCGTGCCACTGCCACTACGTCTCGGACTGGAAGAGCACGTCGCAGGACATCACGATCCTGCCGCCGGACAAGTCCAGGTCGGTGACCCTCACCACGCCGCTCTCCGGCGCCGAGCAGTCGGAGACCACGCCGGGCGATCCGGACGGCACCGGCTTCGCCACGCTCACGTTCTACCCCGACGCGTACCAGCTCTGCTACACGATCTCGTTCGCGAACATCAACGCGAGCCCCGCGATGCTCGGCCACATCCACAAGGCGCCGCGGGGTCAGGTGCAGTTCGCGTTCCCGGTCCAGTTCGAGCACGCGAGCAGCATGAGCCCGGCCTCGGGGTGCCGCCCGATCGACCCGCTCAACCTCGGCGACGTGCTGGCGAACCCGAGCAACTGGTACGTCCAGTTCCACAACGCCGAGTACCCCGAGGGAGTGATCCGCGGCCAGCTCGGCGACTGACGGAGCCGGTTCCGGCCGCCGTCAGATCCGCAGCAGGTCGCCGCGTCCGGCCGACTCGAGCCGCGCGCGGTAGAGCGCGAACAGGGGCCGGACGGCCGGGACGAGCCTGAGCACCTTCGCGACCGGGCCGCGCGCCTTGATCTCGCCCTTCGCGAGCGCGACGGTCGGGTTGAGCTTCCCGAGGAAGAAGCGGTGCAGCGTGTCGCTGTCCATCGTCATCACGACCTCGGGCCGGAGCTGCGTGTCGCCGAGGTCGACCCGCGGGGCCTCGCCGGTGCGCAGGCTCAGCGTGATGGTCGACTCCGGGTGCCGGCAGACGTACTGGAGGACGGTGTTCGCGCGCTGGAAGCGGTGCGCCATCGCGTCGTCGGCGAGCGCCTCCTCGAGCAGCGACCCGACGTGGCGGTAGACGTCCTGCTCGTCCGCGAAGAGGCCCACCTCCCGGACCTATACCTGATTCACTTGCGCCGTGGACAAGCGCAGGCTCGCGACCGCCCTGACCGTGCGCGTCGTCAACCCGCTGGTGAGCGGGATGATGCTGCGCGGCCTGCCCACGCCGGGATACGCGCTGCTCGAGACGATCGGCCGCAAGAGCGGCATCCGCCGCCAGACGCCGGTCGGCGACGGCCTCGACGGCGACACGTTCTGGATCGTCTCCGAGCACGGCCGCCGCAGCGCGTACGTGCTGAACATCGAGGCGAACCCGCGCGTGCGCGTCAAGGTCCGGGGCCGCTGGCGGCCGGGGGTCGCGCAGGTCGTCCCAGACGACGACATCCGCGCGCGCCAGCGCCGGATCGGCCGCATGAACGGCGCGGTCGTCCGCGCGCTCGGCACGGACAACGTCACCGTGCGCATCGACCTCGACTGAGTCAGCGCCGGGCCGTCCCGAGGACGTCGAGCGCGCCCGCGAGGTAGCGGTCGCGGCACAGCCCGCGCCGGCGCTTGCCCGACGAGGTCTTGGGGATCGTGCCCGGGGGGACCATCACGACCTCCGAGGGGGGCGGGTCGAGCTCCGCGCCGACGGCGTCGAACACGCGCCGGGCGAGCGCCTCCGCCTCCTCGGCCGGGTGCTTCGTCTCCGCGATGATCGCCATTCGCTCGAGCTCCGGCAGCGAGACCGCCACGACGTTGCCCTTCCGGACGCCGTCGACGCGCTCGACCACGAACTCGTACTCCTCCGGGTAGAGGTTGCGGCCGCCGGCGATGATCATGTCCTTGATCCGGCCGCACGGGACGAGCTCGCCGCTCTCGGCGAGGAAGCCGAGGTCGCCGGTGTGGAGCCAGCCGTCGCGCAGCGCCTCCGCCGTCGCCTCGTCGTCGTTCACGTACCCGGCCATCACGCTCGGCCCCCTGACCGCGATCTCCCCGACGTGCAGCGGCGGCATCGCCTCGCCGCCGGGGCCGACGATGCGGATCTCGGTCTCGGGGATCGGCAGGCCGCAGCCGATCATGCGCCGGGCGCCCTCCTCGTCCGGCTCGACCAGGCGCACCTTCGCGCCGGGCTCGCCCAGGCCCTCGCGCGACACGGTCACCGCGGTCACCGCGTCGTCCGTCGGCGTCCACGTGACCGCGAGCGTCGCCTCGGCCAGCCCGTACGCCGCCGACTGCGCGGTGGGCGACAGCCCGTAGGGCGCCGCGGCGGCCGCGAAGGCCTCCATCGTGGCGACGTCGATCGGCTCGGAGCCGTTCAGGACGACCCGCAGGCGCGAGAGGTCGAGCTCGCGCGGCTTGAGCGTCAGCTCGCGGGCGGCGAGCCCGTAGGCCGAGTTCGGCCCGGCCGTGGCGCTCGCGTAGAGGCGGTCGCAGGCGTCGAGCCACGAGCCGGGGCGGCGCAGGTACTGCTCCGTCGGCTGGATGACGAACGGCGCGCCGGTGAAGACCCCGGCCAGCAGGAACAGCAGGCCGAAGTCGTGGTAGAGCGGCAGCCACGACACGCGCACGTCCTCCGGCCCGAGGCCGATCGAGTGCTGGAACACGGGATAGGTGTTCCAGACGATGTGCGAGTGGGTGAGCGCGACGGCGCGCGAGGCACCGGTCGAGCCGGAGGTGAACTGGAGGTAGGCGACGTCGTCGGGGCCGCGTCCGGCCGGCTCCGCGATCCGCTCGGAGTACGAGACGAGCGACTCGAAGTCGAGCGTCCGGCCGGTGACCTCGAGCGGCCGGACGAAGCCGCTGAGCGCCTCGGGAGCGAGGATCGCCGCGATTCCGGCGGTCTCCACCCGCGACCTCAGGTTCTGCTTCCACACGTCGCTCTCGGCGCTGCGCGGCAGGGCGGCCATCGTCGCGACGAGCCCGGCGCGCCAGCAGCCCATCAGCACCTGCACCAGCTCGAGCGAGGTCGGCGAGAGCAGGCACACGTGGTCGCCCGGCGCGAGGTCGTGGGCGCGCAGGGCGGCGGCGGCGCGCTCCGCGCCGTCGAGCAGCTCGTCGCCCGTCACTAGGCGCTCCGACAGGTCCGCGTCGATCAGCGTGAGCGACGCGCCCTCGCGGACGCCGCGCTCGAGGGCCTCCGGAATCGTCCCGGCCGGCGGCGCCGGCGATCGTGCCGCGCCCGTGCGTTCCTCGGTTGCGCCCGTCATCCCCTTTGCCCGCTGCGAAGATCCTTGAGCGATGCGGACAGTACCAGCCGATCGGGGGGAGGCGGCCCGCCACCTGGCGGGGCTCGCGACGACGCGCCGGGGGCTCGCGGCGGTGGCGCTGGCCGGCGCGCTCGTGCCGCTGAACTCCACGCTGATCGCGCTCGGCCTCCCCGACGTGGCGGACGACCTGGACGCGAGCGTCGGCGCCGCGAGCTGGCTGGTCACGGCCTACCTGATAGCGACGGTCTCGGTCCAGTCGGTCGCCGGGAAGCTCGGCGACCGGCTCGGCCGCGAGCGCAGCGTGCGCCTGGGGATCGCGGCGTTCGCCGTCGCGTCGGCGGCCGCGGCGGCCGCGCCCGGCCTCCCGCTCCTGGTCGCCGCGCGCGTGCTCCAGGGGGCGTTCGGCGCGCTGATGTTCGCGAGCGCGCTGGCGCTCCTGCGCGAGCTGCCCGGGGCCGAGCGGGCGCGCGCGCTCGGACTGGTCGCGGCCACACTGAGCATCGCTCCGGCGGTCGCGCTGCCGCTCGGCGGCGCGCTCGTCGCGGCCGGCGGCTGGCGGGTCCTGTTCCTCCTCAACGTGCCGCTGGCGGCGGGGGCGCTCGCGCTGGGGCGCGGCGCGTGGGCGCGGCGCGCGGCCGCCGCCCCCCCGGCGCCGTTCGACCTGGCGGGGGCGATGCTGCTGTGCGCCCTGCTCGCCGGCGTCGCCGCGCTGCTCCAGCTCGGCGGAGGGCTGCCGACCCCCGCCGCCGCGGCGGCGTACGCGGCGCTGGCGGCCGGTGCCTGGGCATGGCTGCGACTGGAGCGCCGCGCGCCGGACCCGGTGCTCCCGCCTCGCTTCTTCGCTCGGCCGGCGTTCTCCGGCGCGATCGCCGGCATGGCGCTCGCCAACCTCTCCATGTACGCGGCGCTCCTGGTCGTGCCGCTGCTCGCCGCCGCCGGCACCGCCGGCCTGCTGCTGGGGGCGTTCACGGCCGCGGCCGCGCTCGCCTCTTGGGCGGGCGGCCGGATCCTCGCCGAGCGCCGCCGCCGGCTTCCCGCCGCGGCCGGTCTCGCGCTGCTCGCCGCCGCGCTCGCCCCGCTGGCGCTGGCCGGCGACGACCCCGCCACCGCCCTCCTGCTCCCGTGCCTCGCACTCGCCGGCACCGGCCTCGGCGTGGCCAACCCCGCTCTGTTCGGCGCCGGGATGGAGGCGCTCGACGCGCGCGACGCGGGCGTTGCGACGAGCGTCCTGCTGACCAGCCGCTACCTCGGGGCGATCGTCGCCGCGGCGCTGCTCGCCGCGCTCGTGGACGCGGCCGGGTCCGGGTCGGCGACGATGTTCCTGCTCGCGAGCGGCGCGGCCGCGGCGGCCGCGATCCTCGCGGCGGCCCTGATGGAGGGGCGCTCCTGGCGCGATCGGGGTATAACGCTCGCGGTCGGGATCGGACGGAAGGGGGAGCGATGAGTGCTAAGGGAGGCCGCAGCGCACCGTGGGAGCTCGAGGGGCCCGGCTGGGAGCTCGACCGGGTCCACTTCGACCGGCCGGTCACGGCGTTCACGCGCTCGTACTACGTGGACCTCGTCAGCTCCGAGAGCGAGCACGGCTTCGCGGACTTCTCGGTCCCGATCGAGCGCTACCGCTTCGAGGTCGTGAACGGGTGGGCGTACGGACGGGTGATCCCGTTCGGCGGCGACCCGCCGGGCATCCTGGAGAAGCTCCCGGCGCTCGCGCACCTGTGGCGCGTCGACCCGCGGGCCCGCAGGCGCATCCGCGGCTTCGACGAGTTCGTCCGGTCGGGCGGGTTCGAGCGCGCGATCTCGCGCTGGGACGAGGAGTGGCGACCCGAGGCCGACCGGCGGGTGCGGGAGCTCCGCTCGTTCGACCCGGGCTCCGCGAGCGACGAGGAGCTGGCGGCCAACCTCGCGGCGTGGCTCGAGTACTGCCGCTGGACCTGGACGTTCCACCTGAACCTGCACCTGGCGTGCTTCTACGTCCGCGCGCGCTTCCGCGACGTCTGCCGTGACCGGCTCGGCCTGAGCGACTTCGAGGCCTACGAGCTCCTGAAGCGGTCCGACCCCGTGCTGCTGAGCGGCAGCGCGAAGCTGTCCGAGCTCGCGCGCCGCTCGCGCGAGGACGAGGAGGCGGACGCGGCGCTCGGGCTGCCCGCCGACCAGGCGCTCGAGCGGCTGCGCGGGACCTGGTTCGACGACGGGCTGCGCGAGTACGTCGAGGAGGAGGGCGACCGCAGCGGGAGCTTCGAGCTCTCCGACCCGACCTGGCGCGAGATGCCCGAGCTGGTCGTCGGGATGGTCAAGGGCATCCGCGACGCGGGCTACGACCCGGTCGAGGAGGAGGGGGAGTTCGAGGCGTGGCGGCGCGAGCGCGTCGAGGAGCTGCGCGGCCGGCTCGCGGGCGCGGGCCGGCGCGAGTTCGACCACTGGCTCGCCCTCGGGGAGCGCGCGTACCCGCTCAACGAGACCCACAACCGGCTGCTCGTCGAGCTGCCGTGGGCGTTTGCGCGCTACTCCGGCCTCGAGGCCGGACGGCGGCTCGCCGAGGCGGGCAGGCTCGAGGACGCCGCGGACGTGTTCCACCTGCGCGGCGAGGAGGTCGTCGAGGCGCTGCGGGGCGCCGGCGGCGACGTCGGCGCCCGGGCCGCGGAGCGCAGGCTCGAGTACGAGCGCGCGCAGTCGCTCGATCCGCCGCACTCGATCGGCCCGCCGCCGCCCGACCCGCCGTACCACGCGCTGCCCGACGCGGTCGGCTCGGCGATGCAGGCGCTGCTCGAGCAGACTGAGGAGATGCTCGGCGCGGCGCGGGCGCAGGAGCGCGACGGCTCGCAGGTGGTCGGGTCGCCCGGGTCGCCGGGCCGGGCCGAGGGCCCCGCGCGGGTCATCCGCACGATCGAGGAGTTCGACCGGGTCCAGCCCGGCGACGTGCTCGTCTGCCCGCTGACCAACCCCTCGTGGACGGTCCTGTTCCCGCAGGTCGCCGCGCTCGTGACCGACTCGGGCGGGCCGCTCTCGCACGCGGCGATCGTCGCGCGCGAGTACGGCGTGCCCTCGGTCGTGGGCACGCTCGACGCGACGCGGCGGCTGAGCGACGGCCAGCACGTGTCCGTCGACGGGACGGCCGGGACCGTGCGGGTGCAGCGCACGCCGGAGCCGGTTGGCTGACGCGGGCCGCGTCCGCGGGCTCGAGGAGCTCGGAGCGCGCGACGTCGAGCTCGCCGGCGGCAAGGGCGCGAACCTGGGCGAGCTGGTCCGGGGCGGCTTCCGCGTGCCGCCCGGCTTCGTCGTGACCACCGACGTGCACGCCGGCGCCGAGCACGACTCGGTGCCGCCGGACGCCGCCGCCGAGATCGCGGAGGCGTATGCGCGGATCGGCTCGCCGCCGGTCGCGGTCCGTTCGTCCGCGACCGCGGAGGACTCGCCCGGCGCGAGCTTCGCCGGCCAGTACGCGACGTTCCTCGACGTCCAGGGCGCGGAGGCGGTCGTCGACGCCGTGGCGCGCTGCTGGCGCTCGCTGACGGGCGAGCGCGCGGTCGCGTACGGGCGCGAGCGCGGCGTGGAGGGCACCCTCCGCATCGCGGTGGTCGTCCAGGAGATGGCGCCGCACGAGTCGGCCGGCGTGGTGTTCACGGTCAACCCGCTGTCGGGCGACCGCGGCGAGCTGCTGGTGAACGCCGCGCGCGGCTCGGGCGAGGCGCTGGTCGGCGGGGAGGTGGTGCCGGACTCGTGGGTGGCGCGCCGGCCGGACGGGGCGGTGCTGAGCTTCACCCCGGCGCCTCGGGGGGTCCCCCGAACGGCGGGGGCCCGGGCCCTGCCCGTTCGGCCGAGCCTGACTTCGGACCGCGTGCGCGACCTCGCCCGGCTCGCGCTGCGCGTGGAGGCCCACTTCGGCGGCGTCCCGCAGGACATCGAGTGGAGCTACGGCGGGGGCGCGTTCCACCTGCTCCAGGCTCGTCCGATCACCACGATCTCACTCGTGGACGAACGCTGAGCGATCAATTCCGACTTAAACGCCCCCCAGATGGGTATGAGCGAGTCCGATAGGTGGGGTGCTGGCGCGGCCGCCGCGCTCGCTCGCTAGACAAGAGGGGAGGGGCGCTGCCCGGCGACGAGAGCGCCGCGCGTCGCGCGAACGTCGATCGGTTGATTCGCGAGTGGTATGCGACTCGCGAGGGGGCCGGCGGCTCCGGCGTGGCGACCGAGGAGGCCATCGACCCCGGCCAGCCGCTCGCGCTCCAGTCGCTCCAGGCCGCCGAGCTCAGCCTGCTGCTCGACGCGGAGCTCGGGATCGAGGCCCCGCTCGAGACGCTGCTGGCCGGCCAGACGTTCGCCGAGCTCCTCGACGCGCTGCTCGAGCGCGGAGGCGGGTCGAACGCCGACGGGCAGCCGGACGGCCACGGCGCGGGAGCGGACGGCAACGGCGCCGGCGAGGCGCCCGTCGAGCCGGACGCAGCCCACCGCCACGTCCCGTTCGAGCTGACCGAGATGCAGAGGGCCTACCTCGTCGGCCGCTCGGACTCGTACTGGCTCGGCGGCGTCTCCGGGCACGTCTACTACGAGTGGAGCGCGGACGACCTCGACGTCGACCTGCTCTGCGAGGCGTTCCAGAAGGTCGTCGCGCGCCACGAGATGCTGCGCGCGGTCGTCCTCGAGGACGGGCGCCAGCGGATCCTCGAGGACGTGGGGCCGTACGAGATCGAGGTGATCGACCTGCGCGGGCTCGACTCCGCCGCCGCCGCCGAGCAGCTCCGCTACACGCGCGACCGCATGTCGCATCAGGTGCTGCCGGCCGATCGCTGGCCGCTCTTCGAGGTGCGCGCGCACCGGCTCGACGACCGTCGCACGCGGGTCCACTTCAGCATCGACATGCTGATCGCGGACGCGTACAGCATCGCCGTGGTGCTGCGCGACTGGGCGCGCTTCTACGCGGAGCCCGCGATCGAGCTCGCGCGGCCCGGCGTCTCGTTCCGCGACCTCGTCCTCGCGCGCAGGGAGCGCCGAGCGACCGACGCCTACCAGGCCGCCCGCGCGTACTGGTTCGAGCGACTGCCGACGCTGCCGCCGGGGCCGCAGCTCCCGCTCCGCGCCAGGCCGCCGAGCGGCTCCGGCCGCGCCGGGCGCCCGCCGCAGTTCGCGCGGCGCGAGGCGACGCTCGAGGCCGAGGCGTGGTCCGGACTGAAGCGACGCGCGCGCCGCTGCGGCGTGACGCCGTCGGCCCTGCTCTGCACCGCGTACGCCGACGCTCTCCGGCGCTGGAGCGCGGAGCCGCGCTTCACGCTGAACGTGACCGTGAACGACCGGCCGCGCGTGGGCGAGGCGCGCGACCTCGTCGGCGACTTCACGTCGTCGCTGCCGCTCGAGGTCGACCTGCGCGACGCCTCGACGTTCCGCGAGAAGGCGCAGCGGGTCCACCGACGGCTAGCGCGCGACCTGGACCACCGCCTGTTCTCGGGCGTGGAGGTGCAGCGCGCCCTCGCCCGTCAGGCCGCGTCGATCGGCCCGCAGGCGCCGGTCGTGTTCACGAGCCTGCTCGAGACGCCCGCGGCGGAGGCGCTCTCGTTCTTCGACCGCACCGACTACGCGATCACGCAGACGCCGCAGGTCTTCCTCGACCACCAGGTGCTCGAGCGCGAGGGCGCGCTCGAGCTCGTCTGGGACTGCGTCGACGACCTGTTCCCGGACGGGCTCGTCGACTCGATGTTCGAGGCGTACCAGCTCACCCTGCGGGCGCTGGCCGAGGACGGCGAGCCCGCGCTCGGCTCCGCGGCGCTGCCGCGGCGCGAGCTCGTCTCCCGCGAGCGGGCGAACGCGACCCACGAGCCGATCCCCGAGCAGCTGCTCCACGCGCGCGTGGACGAAGCTGTCGCGCGGCACCCGAGCGGGATCGCCGTGAGCGCGCCCGGACGCGCGCTCAGCTACGCGGAGCTGGACCGGCGCGCGAACCGCGTCGCCCGGCGGCTTCGCGAGCTCGGCGCGGAGCCGAACACCCTCGTCGCGATCGCGATGCGCAAGGGCTGGGAGCAGGTCGTGGCGGCGCTCGGGATCGTGCGCGCGGGCGCGGCCTACCTGCCGATCGACGCCGACCTCCCCGAGCGCCGGGTCCACGAGCTGCTCGAGCAGGGGGAGGTGCGCGTGGCGCTGACGCAGACCGGCGTCGTGGATCGGATCGGCTGGCCGGCGGGGATCGAGCGCCTGGCGGTCGACGACGACGCCGTGTGGGCGGACGTCGACCCCGCGCGGCTCGACGACGTCGCGTCGCCGGCGGACCTCGCGTACGTGATCTTCACCTCGGGGTCGACCGGCAGGCCGAAGGGCGTAATGATCGAGCATCGCGCGGCGGCGAACACGATCGTCGACTGCATAAAGCGGTTCCGGCTGAGCGCGCTGGACCGCGTGCTCGCGCTCTCGTCGCTCAGCTTCGACCTGTCGGTCTTCGACGTCTTCGCCACGCTCTCGGTCGGCGGCACGGTCGTGGTGCCGGAGCCGGGCGCTGCGCGCAACCCCGCGCGCTGGGCCGAGCTCGTGCGCGACCGGGGGATCACCGTGTGGAACTCGGTCCCGGCGCTGCTCGACATGCTCGTGGAGTTCGCCGACGGCCGCCGCGAGCGCGTCGGCGACTCGCTGCGGCTGGCGATGCTGAGCGGCGACTGGATCGCAGTCGACCTGCCCGACCGCGCGCGGACGCTGATGCCCGCCCTCGAGGTGGTGAGCATGGGCGGCGCGACCGAGGGCTCGATCTGGTCGGTGCTCTACCCGATCGGCGAGGTCGACCCTGACTGGGCGAGCATCCCCTACGGGAAGCCGATGGCCAACCAGACGATGCACGTGCTCGACGCCGAGCTCGCGCCGAGGCCGGTGCTCGTGCCGGGCGAGCTCTTCATCGGCGGCCGCGGGGTGGCGGCCGGCTACTGGCGCGACCCGGAGCGGACGGCGGCCAGCTTCGTGGAGCACCCGGTCACCGGCGAGCGCCTGTACCGGACCGGCGACCTCGCTCGCTACCTCCCCGACGGCAACCTCGAGTTCCTCGGCCGCCGCGACGCGCAGGTCAAGGTCCGCGGCTACCGGGTCGAGCTCGGGGAGATCGAGTCGGTCCTGCTTCAGCACCCCGACGTCGAGGCGGCGTTCGTGAAGGCGCACGGCGAGGACCGGGGGCCGAAGCGGCTGGTCGCCTACTGCACGAGCGATCGCGACCTCGAGGCGTGCGACCTGCGCCGCTTCCTCGGCGACCGGCTCCCCGAGTACATGGTGCCCCAGACGTTCGTGGCGCTCGACGAGCTGCCGCTAAGCGCGAACGGGAAGGTCGACCGCGACGCGCTGCCCGCGCCGTCGTGGGACGGTGGCGGCGCGATCTCGTGCGCGGCCGAGCCGCCGCCCGGCGCCGACGCCCCCGGCGCCGACGTCGAGGCCCCCGGCACCGACGTCGAGGCCACGCTGGCGGCGATCTGGTCGGAGGTGCTGGGGCTCCCGCAGGTCGGGCGCGGCCAGAGCTTCTTCGATCTCGGCGGCGACTCGCTGCTTGCGATGCGGTCGATGGCGAAGGCCGGCGCGGCGGGGATCCAGATCGACCCCGAGACGTTCTTCGAGAGCCCGACGATCGCCGAGCTGGCGGCGGCTGCGGTCCGCCGCGACCCGGGGCGCGCCCGCGAGAGCGCGGGCCCGCTCGCCGGCGAGCACCCGCTCACGCCCGGCCAGCACTGGTTCTTCGACCAGGACTTCGCCGACCCGGACCACTGGAACGGCTTCTGGCCGCTGCTGTCGGTCCCGGACCGGCCCGACCCGGTGCTGCTCGGCGAGGCGCTGCGCCGCCTGATGCTGCACCACGACGCGCTGCGGACGCGGTTCCGGCGCGACGAGGACGGGCGCTGGCAGGCGTCGATCGCAGGACCGGCGGGCATCCTGCCGGTGCCGTTCGCGGCCGTGGACCTGTCCGGCGTCGACGACGACGACGAGCTTCAGGCGAGGACCGCGCTGCGCTGCGCCGAGGCCCAGGCGAGCCTCTCCCTCACGGAGGGCCCGGTCGCGCGCCTCACCTGGTTCGACCACGGGCCGGACCGGCCGGGCCGCCTGCACCTCGCGGCGCACTGGGCGGTCATGGACTACTACTCGTCGCGGGTGCTGTTCGAGGACCTGTGGACGGCGTACGGCCAGCTCCGCGACGGCGCCGAGGTGGCGCTGCCGCCCACGACCGCGCCGATCGGTGAGTACGCGCGGCGGATGCTGGAGCGGGCCGAGGACCCGGACGTCAGGGCCGAGCTGCCGCTGTGGACGGCCGCCGAGCGGCGCGAGGCGGGCGAGCTGCCGCTGGACCACGAGCTGGGGCCGAACGACCAGGCCTCCGCGCGCCAGGTCATGCTCCTGCTCGACCCCGACGAGACCGACGCGGTGCTGCGGGACCTCCCGCACGAGAGCGGCTGCGAGCCCATCGATGCGCTGCTCGCCGCGGTCGGCCGCGCGATCTCGCGCTGGGCCGGGACCGACTCGCTCGTGGTCGAGGTCGAGTCGCACGGCCGCCTCACCGGCACGCCGGGGCTCGATCTCTCGCGCACGGTCGGCCGCTGCTCGGCGTTCACCCCGTACCACCTGCGGGTCTCGCACGAGCAGGATCCCGGGGAGTCGCTCGCGGCGGTGTCCGAGGAGGTCCGCCGCTACGCCAGCCGGGGCATCGGCCACGGCCTCCTGCGCCACCTCGGCGACCCGGCCACTCGCGAGGCGCTCGCCGCGATGCCGCCGCCCAGCGTGAACGTCAACTTCTGGGGCCACCTGACCGAGTACCTCGAGGAGGCGATCATGCCGTTCCAGGAGTCGCCGGGCGCGCTCCAGGCCGCCCGCGGCCTGCGCCCGCGCACGCTCGACGTGTTCGGCATGGTGCTCGGCGGCCAGCTCGCGCTGGTCTTCATCTACAGCGAGAACCTCCACCGGCGCGAGACGATCGAGCGCCTCGCCGAGCGGACCGGCCACGAGCTGCTCGCGCTGAGCGGCAGGGCGCCGGGCGGCGACGAGGACGCGCTGTCGCCGATCACCGTCGTCCCGTTCGAGGCCGACGCCTTCGTGCAGCCGGTGAGCGCGTGACCGTCACCGTCGGAGCGCCCGAGCGCGCCGGGGCCGCTCCGGCGAAGCCGCCGCCCGCGCGCTCGTTCACCGGCGAGCTAGCCGCGGGAGTCCTGCGCCGCGACTGGCTGTTCCCGTACCCGCGGCTCGGCGAGGACGAGGCGCGCCGGGTCGAGGAGCTGACGGGCCGGCTGCGGGAGTACGCCGCCGAGGCGATCGACCCGCGCCGGATCGAGCAGGCGCGCTGGATCGGCGACGGCCTCGTGCGGGACCTCGGTGAGCGCGGCCTGATGGGGCTCGGCGTGCCGGAGGCGTACGGCGGGGCCGGCCTCTCGATGAGCGGCTACTGCCGGATGTTCGAGTCGCTCGGGAACGTCGACGCCGGGTTGGCGCTGGTGATCGGCATCCACCAGTCGATCGGAACCCGCGGGATCGTCGAGTTCGGCACCGCCGAGCAGAGGGAGCGCTTCCTGCCCGACCTCGCCGCCGGGCGGCGGCTGGCCGCGTTCGCGCTCACCGAGCCCGCGGCCGGCTCGGACGCGTTCGACATCCGCTCCCGCGCCGTGCGCCAGCCCGACGGCTCGTGGCGGCTGAACGGCGGCAAGTGCTTCATCGGCAACGGCGAGAAGGGCTCGGTCTTCGTCACGTTCGCGCGCGCGGAGGTCGGCGGCCGCGACCGCCACGTCGCGCTGATCCTCGAGCGCGGCATGCCCGGGTTCGAGTGCGGCGAGCGCTACGACACGCTCGGGCTCCGGGCGAACGACGTGCGCCCGCTCCACTTCGCCGACGTGCGGGTGCCGCCGGAGAACGTGCTCGGCGAGGCCGGAGAGGGCTTTCGGATCGCGCGCCGGATCCTCGAGACCGGCCGCGTCTCGATCTCGTCGGTGACCGTCGGCTGCGCGAAGCAGCTCCTCGACCGCGCGGTCGCGCACGTCCGCGCCCGGCGGCAGTTCGGCCGCCCGCTCGGCGACTTCCCGATCGTCCAGGACAAGATCGCCTGGATCGCGAGCAACCTCGCCGCCACCGAGGCGATGACCTACCTGACCACGGGGCTCGAGGACGCGGGCGAGCTCGAGTGCTCGCTCGAGAAGGCGCTCTGCAAGATCTGGGCGACCGAGTTCGTGGTCGGCGCCGCCAACCGCGCGCTCGACCTGCGCGGCGGCGCCGGCTACACGGAGGCCGAGCCGTACGAGCGGATCCTGCGCGACGTGCGCGTGTTCCCGATCTTCGAGGGGTCGAACGACGTGCTGCGCGGCTGGATCGCGCTGTCGGGCATCAAGGCGGCGGTCGAGCGCCTTCGGGACGGCCCGTACGCCGCGACCCCCGGCGCCGCCCCCTGCGGTCCGGTCGCGCGCCGAGTCGACGAGCTCGAGGAGCAGGTCGCCGTGCTCGGCGAGCGGATGCGCTCGTGGCTCGCGAGTCGCGGCGAGCAGGTGCGCGAGCGCCAGCTCGACCACGCGCGGTTCGCCGACGCGCTCGCGGCGCTCTACGCGCAGGGCGCCGTGCTGTCGCGGCTCGGCGACGTGCTCGAGCGCGCCGGCGGCGACGGCGGCCGCCGCGAGGAGCGGATCGCGCTGGAGGCCTGCGCGCGCGCGGCGCGCCGCTGCGACGCGCTGCTCGACGAGGTGGACGGGCCCCGCGACGACCGCGTGTCCGAGGTGGCCGAGCTCGTGTACGAGCGCGCCGCCGGGTGACCGTCAGTGCCGCGGCGTCAGCACGACGACCGGGATCTCCCGCTCGCGCGCCCGCCTGCCGTGCACGTCGTAGCCGGCGTACGCCGAGACGACCTGCCGCCAGAGGCGCTCCCGCTCCTCGCCCTCGGCGACGTAGGCGAGGTAACGGCCGGTCAGGCCGGGCGCCTCGACGGTGACCTCGGGGTGCGCGCGCAGGTTGTGGCACCAGCCCGGGTCCGAGGGAAGCCCCGCGTTGGAGCCGACCAGCACCAGGCGATCGCGGTCGACCCCGTACAGCAGCGGAGTCGTCCGCCTTGCGCCGCTCCTCGCGCCGGTGGTGCCGAGGAGCAGGACGGGACGGCGCACGGCGAGCTTCACGCGACCGCCGGACAGCCGCATGAGGACCCGGTCGATCGGCGTGGCCACGTGGAGGAAGAAGGCGCCGCCGGCACGGGTGGCGCTGAGCCGCTCGAGCCGCTTCCGCCGCCGCCCCACGCCGGGATGATAATCGTCGCACGTTCTAGCTTGAAATAGTGGTGGGGGAGGTCTAGCGTTCAGGTGGTGTCACCGGTCGGCGCAGGGGGAAGGCTGCTGGCGGGCGTGCTCGCCGCGGCCGCCGCGACGATCGTCCCCAGCGCGGCGGCGAACGCCCAGGGGCCGCGGGCGAAGGTCGACGCCGTGTTCTCGACCCAGTCGCCGGGGGCCTCGGCCGGGAGGACCGAGTACGGCGACTTCGTCGACCCCGCGAACCCCGGCGGCAAGCCGCACGCGGCCAAGTCGGTCGTCCTCGAGCTCGCCTCCGGCGCGCGCTGGGACACCGACGCGATCCCCCAGTGCACCGCCTCGGACGCCGAGCTGATGGTCGCCGGGCCGGCCGCGTGCCCCGCCGACACGAAGGTCGGCCAGGGCCCGGTCGTGGTCGACACCGGCTTCGAGGGGTCGAACCGCAACCTCGACATCGACTTCACCGCCTTCAACGAGGACGACGGCATGATCCTCGTGGGACGCGAGAAGCAGAGCGGGGGCTACCTGGCGGTGCACGGCTCGATCAGCGGCGGGAGGCTCGAGATCCAGTTCCCGCCCGTCCCGGGGACCCCGCCCGACGGCGGCGCGCTGAAGACCGAGCGGATCGTCTTCTTCGAGCGCTCCGAGGTGCGCGGCGGCGAGCGCCACGCCTACCTCACGACGCCGCCGTCCTGCCCGCCGTCCGGCACCTGGGTCAACAAGCTGACCTACACCTACGCCGATGGCGTGTCCCAGACCGTCGAGAGCGTGTCGCCGTGCGTCTCGGCCGCGCAGCCGGGCACCCTTCGCCTGCGGCTCGGCGGGCTGCCGGGGCGCGGCTCCTGCGTGAGCCGCGCGTTCAGCGTGCGGGTGAAGCTCACCGGGTCCGCGACCGGACGCCGCGCCTGGATCTTCGTCGACGGGCGCCGCATCGCCAAGCGCACCGACAGCTCGTTCGAGCATGCCATCGACGTGGCCGGGCTCCGCTCCGGCCGTCACAGGCTGACGGTGAAGGCGAAGGGCGCGAACGGCGAGCGCGCAACGCGCCGCGTGCGCTTCAGCCGCTGCTGAGGCGACCATGACGGACCGGGTTCGCGAGCCTGCGCCAAGCTGAGCCAGATCGTGATTATGTTCGCGGGGTCGTGTACCGCCGACGCGAGCTCCTCCAGGCCAGCCTGATCGGCACGGGCGCCCTTGCGTTCGGCCTGTCGTTCTGGAGGGACGCGCTGGCGGCGCCGGCGAAGCCGGGACCCGGTCCGTACGGCCCGCTCCAGCCGGCGGACGCCAACGGGATCATGCTGCCGCAGGGCTTCACCTCGCGCGCGATAGCCCAGGGCGGGCAGCCCGTGGCGGGCACGGGGTACCAGTGGCACGTCTTCAGCGACGGCCAGGCCACCTACCGGACCGACGACGGCGGCTTCATCCTCGTGTCGAACTCCGAGAACCCGCCGGACCTCAACGTCGACACCCCGGACGAGGTGGGCGGTGCGTCCGCGATCCGCTTCCGCGCCGACGGCACGATCGCCGACGCCTACAGGATCCTCAGCGGCACCCGCGTCAACTGCGCCGGCGGCGCCACGCCGTGGGGCACGTGGCTCTCGTGCGAGGAGCACACCCGCGGGCAGGTGTGGGAGTGCGACCCGACCGGGAAGGCGGCCGGGGTCGCCCGGCCGGCGATGGGGTTCTTCGAGCACGAGGCGGTGTGCGTGGACCCGGCGGGCAAGCGGGTGTACCTGTCCGAGGACAACGGCGAGGGCGGCCTCTACCGCTTCACGCCCGACAGGTATCCGGACCTCTCCGCGGGCGTCCTCGAGGTGGCGAAGGTCGGAGCGGGCGGGGTCGTCGAGTGGGCCCGGGTACCCGACCCCTCCGCGAGCTCGGCGCCCACGCGTCAGCAGGTCGAGGGCATGACCCGGTTCCAGCGCGGCGAGGGCATCTGGTTCGACGGCGGCGTCGTCTACCTATGCACCACGACCGACAGCAAGATCCACACCTACGACACGAAGACGAACCGGATGGACGTCGTCTACGACGCCGGGGCGATCGAGAACCCCCCGCTCACGCAGGTGGACAACATCACGGTCTCGCGCTCCGGCGACATCTTCGTCTGCGAGGACACGACCAACTCGTCCGATCCCGGCCTCGACATCGGGCTGATCACCACGGACGGCACGGTCACGCGGTTCCTGAAGGTCACCGGCAGCGCGCACACCGGCGCGAACGAGGCGCGCTCCGAGCTCTGCGGGGTGGTCTTCGACCCGTCGGGCGACCGCCTCCTCTTCTCCTCGCAGCGGGGATTCGTCACGGGGGTCATCTACGAGATCACCGGTCCGTTCCGGAGCAAGCCGCCCGCGCGGCGCGGGGGGACGCACGGCTTCCGCGTCCACGTCCCGCCCCGGGTCACGACGCGCACCTTCCTCGACCGTGGGCTTCCGTTCTCGATCGTCACGAGCAAGGCGATCGACGTGTCGGCCAAGATCACGGCGGACCTGCCCTCGTCGGGCAAGAGCAGGCGGACCACGCTCGCGCACGTGAGCCGGGACATCGACGAGGAGGGCCGCTACAAGCTCCACCTGCGCCCGAAGGGCTCGACTCGATCGCGCGTCGCGCGCGAGCGCTCGTTCCGCGCCCGCGTGACGATCACGGCCACGGACGCCGCCGGGGTGCGCCGGGTGATCAAGCGCTCCGTGCGCGTCGCCCGCCGGTTCGGCACCGGCTAGCTCGTGAGGACCTGCGGCGCGGTCTCCTTGAGCTTCGTCGTGGTCCAGCGCAGCGTCCGCAGCGCGTCGGGGTGACACTCGGCGACGGTCGCGAGGAGCTCGCGGTCGCGGGCGGCCTGCGCGCCCTGCCCCAGGATCGTCCAGTCGATCGAGGCCTCGGCCGCGAGGAGATGGAGCTTGCGCATGTCGCGCAGGAGGAGGAGCCCGGGCTCCGGGCGCCGGCCGACGAGCTCGGCGCCCTTCTCCCGAACCGCCGCCAGCATGCCGCCGCCGCCCGGATCCTCGTCGTCGAGCGACTCGCCATGACGCTCCGCGTGGTCCTCGAGGGCCTTCATCCGCTCCTGCGCCTGGCTCGCGAGCGAGCGGGTCAGGTGGTACACGTCGTGGTCGACCTTGTGCCGCTCGCCGAGGTCGAGCAGCTCGCTCGCCAGCGCGGCCTCCGCGGAGTGCACGTCGCGGATCGCCATGCCCAGCTTCACCCCTCGACCTCCTCCATGACGAGCGCGGCCTCGCCGCCCGACGTCAGCGGGCCGATCGACCGAACCGGGGCCGACGCCGTGTTCGTCGGCGCCGGGGCGGCCTGCCCGCCGCCGGACTCCAGCTTCGTCACGCGCGCGGCGGCCGACTTGAAGAGCGGCTGCTTCGAGGCCGGGTCCCACTGCGTGATCGTCAGCTCGTTCGCGGCGCGCGCCCCCTCGGCGCTCGCGTCGTCCCACCACCCGTAGTGGAACGGGACGAAGACGACGCCCGGCCGGACGCCGCCGATGCGGGCGCGCGCGCGGATCGCGCCGCGCGGAGTCGCCACCTCGACCAGGTCTCCCTCCGTCACGTCCAGCTCGGCGGCGTCGCTCTCCGACAGCTCCGCCCAGACCTCCGGCGCGGCAGCCTGTAGCTGAGGCGCGCGGGCGGTCTTGGTGCGGGTGTGGAAGTGGAACACGGTCCGGCCGGTGTTGAGCAGCAGCGGGTAGTCGTCGTTCGGCGGCTCGGACGGCGGCAGGTACTCCGCCGCCTTGAGGATCGCCTTCGCGTCGGGGTTGAGCGCGCGGTACTCGGTCTCCTCGTGCAGCGCCCCCGTCACGAGGTCCTTGCCCCACTCCTCGCAGTAGTCGGGATCGCTGAAGAACTGCCCGTCGGCGTAGAGGCGCTCCGTCCCCTCCGGCCGCTCCTCCGGTGCCGGCCACTGGATGCCGGACCCGCCGCGCAGCGAGTCGTAGGTGATGCCCGTGTAGTCGCAGGGGCGCCCGCGCGAGCATTCCTTCCACGCCTCGAATGCGGACTCGGGATCGTCCCACTTGACGAGCGGCGCGCCGTCCCGGTCCTTCAGGCCCATGCGGCGCGCGTAGTCGAGCAGGATGTCGAGGTCGCTGCGGGCCTCGCCCGGCGGCTCCACGGCCCTGTCGGATATGTGCACGGTCCGGTCGGCGTTCGTGAACGTCCCGGTCTTCTCGCCCCAGGTCGCGGCGGGCAGCACGACGTCCGCGAGCCGAGCCGTCTCGGTCATGAAGATGTCCTGCACCACGAGGAAGAGCCGGTCCTGCTCGAGCACCGATCGCACGCGCGCGGCCTCCGGCAGCGACACGGCGGGGTTCGTGCACGTGACCCAGAGGAAGCCGATCGAGCCCTCCTCCATGTAGCGGAGCATCTGCATCACGTGCGTCGGCGGCCCGTAGTGCGGGATCTGGAGCGGATCGACGTTCCAGATCGCGGCCAGCTCCTCGACGTGCTCGTCGTTCTGCCAGTTGCGGAAGGCGGCGAAGTCCCCGTTGGCGCCGCACTCGCGCGTGTTCTGGGCCGTCGGCTGGCCGTTCATCTGGAGGACCCCGGCGCCCGGCCGGCCGAGCATGCCGCGCAGGAGGTTCACGTTGTTCACCTGAACGGAGGCCGCAGTCGCCTGGTGCGACTGGTAGAAGCCCTGGAGGACCGTCGAGAGCAGGGCCTCGGCCTCGCCGATCGTGCGCGCCGCGTCGCGGATCACGCCGGCGGAGACCCCGCAGATCTCCGCGGCCCATTCCGGCGTGCAGTCGCGCGTCTGCCTCTCGAGCTCCTCGTATCCGACCGTGTGGCGCTCCACGTAGTCGTGGTCGACCCAGTCGTTCGCGATCAGCTCGTGGATGAGCGCGTTCATCAGCGCGAGGTTGGTCCCGTTGCGAACCGGGACGTGGACGTCGGCCTCGCGCGCGACGGGCGTGGCCCGCGGGTCGACGGCGATCAGCCGCGGCGGGTCGGGGCCCGCGCGCCGGTCGAGGATCCGCGCCCAGGTGACGGACTGCGTCTCGGCCATGTTGTGCCCGTAGAGCGCGATCGTGTCGGCGTGGTCGACGTCGCTGTAGCTGCCGGGCTGCCCGTCGCAGCCGAACGTCTCCTTGAGGGCCTCGTCGGCCGTCGCGGTGCAGAGGCGGGTGTTCCCGTCGAGGTGGTTGGTGCCGATCCCGGCCCGCACGATCACGCCGAGCGTGTAGTACTCCTCGAGGAAGAGCTGCCCCGTCGTGTAGAACGAGAGCGCACCCGGCCCCTGCTCGTCGAGGAGCTGCCTCGAGCGCTCGACCACCGCGTTCATCGCGGTGTCCCAGTCCGTCTCGACGAGCTGGCCGTCGGTGCGGATCATCGGGCGCGTGAGCCGGTCGGGCGAGTTGTTGGCCTGCCAGCCGTAGAGGTCCTTGGGGTCGAGCCGTCCGTGGTTCACGCGATCCTCGGCGCGGCCCCGCACCCCGACGATGCGGCCGTCCTTCACCGCGATGTCGATCGCGTCGCCGTTCGAGTGGAGGATCGACGCGGACTGCACCCACTCGTCGACGTCGTCGGGGGCGATGCCGGCCTCGAGGAACGTGTCGACCCGGGTCGGCCACGTTCCCCCGCGGGCGAACGGGGTGCGCGTCCCCCACGGCTCGGCGATCCGGTCGACCGTGCTCACCGGCGGCTCGTCAGGCGCGCCATGCGCGCCTGCTACCCGGCGGCGCGCGTGCGAAAACACGGGAGGCCGCGGCAGGGATCCAGGCCACTTCCTGTACCCTCCCCGAGGTGCTTGCGGGGGGCGGCACGCGGTTGCGCCTCGGCCTGGTCCTGACGGCCTGCCTGGCTGCGTGCGCGCTCGCCCCGGGGGTCTCGTCGGCGGCGACGGTCAGCTACTCCGCCGAATGCTGCTTCTTCCCGCCGAGCGTGTCGATCGACAGCGACCCGGGTGAGGGCACCCGGCTGGTGGTCGAGGCGCTCGGGGGCCAGCCGGGCTCGATCGGGGCGACCCAGGTCGTGGTCACGAGCGAGGCCGGGTCGCTGCGGGCGCTCGGCTGCACCTCGCTCGGCCCGAACGCCGTCACCTGCGGCGACCCCGCGAGCCTCGCCGGGATAAAGGTCCTGATCTTCAACCTGTCCTCGGGCACCACCAGGGTCGTCGTCACTCCTGACTCCGCCCCCCTCTACCAGACCTACCGCACGGGCCCCGGGAACGACGTGATATCCACCGGGCCGTTCGCCGGCAGCCCGCGCTACAAGTCCGGGTGGCTGGGCTCGTCGCTCGGTGCGGGCCGTGACAGGATCGAGTGGGGACCGCGCCCGGCCGGCGGCGAGCCGTTCAGCGTGTGGCTCGAGGACGGCGACGACACGGCGATCGCGGGCGACGCCTCCACGAACTACCTCGACTGCGGCACCGGCCGCGACCGGGTGGTCGCCGCCGAGCAGACCGAGGCCGTGGACTGCGAGCGCCGCGTGTCGTCCGCCCCGTAGCGCCTCGCCGTGGCGGCAAGGATCGCGCCGGGCACGAGGGCCGAGACGGGGCTCGTCAACGCCTTGATCGCGCAGGGGATCGGGCTGGTCGCGGGCACCCGGGGGCCGCCCGCGCTGTTCACCACGCTCGGGCGCCATCGCCGGCTGTTCCGGCCGTGGCTGCGATTCGCGCGGTCGCTGATGGCCGGCGGTGCGCTGCCGCGGGCGGACGGGGAGCTCGTGATCCTGCGCGTGGCCGTGCTCTGCGGGAGCGCGTACGAGTGGGCGCACCACGAGCGGATCGCGCCGCGCGCCGGACTGGACGAGGCGGCCGTCGCCCGCGTGCACGACGGCGCCGACGCACCGGGTTGGAGTGCGCGACAGGCGGCGATCATCCGCGCCGTCGACGAGCTGCACGCCACCCGGACCCTCGGCGACGCGAGCTGGGACGCCCTGCGCGCCGCCGGTCTCGGCGAGACGGAGCTCATCGAGCTCCCGATGCTCGCCGGGCACTACGAGATGCTCGCCATGACGCTCAACGCGCTGCGCGTTCCCGCCGACCGCTTCACGCGTCGCGGCGCGACGGGCGTGCTCCAGCGCCGGCGCTGACCGGCATACGCCGCTCGAGCTCCGCCACGAGACGGTCGTTGGCCACGCGCATCGCCAGCCGGTACGCGGGCGGAGCCCACCGCTCGAGCAGGTGCAGGGCGCGTATGTCGCCGGAGGTGTACACGAGGTAGCGGTTGCGCACCACGCCGTCGAGGATCCGCTCGGCGACCTGCTCTGGCCTCTGCGCATGGCGGCGGAAGCGATCCGGCCACGGGCTCGCGTCCAGCGCCGCGCGATCGACGCCGGCGATGTCGAGCCTTCCGACCATCGGCGTGTCGACCCCGCCGGGACACACCAGGGTCACGCCTATGCCGTGGCGGCGCAGGTCGAACCTCAGCACCTCGGAGACCCCGCGAAGCCCGAACTTGGCGGCGCT
The DNA here is from genome assembly GCA_036389295.1 of Thermoleophilaceae bacterium. Taxonomy (GTDB): domain Bacteria; phylum Actinomycetota; class Thermoleophilia; order Solirubrobacterales; family Thermoleophilaceae; genus AC-37. The sequence continues at coordinate 39,991 of DASVQB010000059.1, forward strand.
GTAGGGCGCGTGCCACGGGAGGCCGAGGAGCCCGGCCGCCGACGAGACGTTGACGAGCTGGCCGCCGCGTCCGGCGCGCACCATCTCCGGCACGAAGCTCTCGATCACGTGAACCGGCCCGAGGAGGTCGACGTCGATGGTCCGCCGCCACTGCTCGTGGGTCAACCGCTCGACCGCCCCCCAGGTCGAGATGCCCGCGACGTTCACGACGACGTCGACGCTGCCGTGCGCCCCGTGGACGTCGCCGGCGAACGCCCGCACGGCCTCGAACTCGGCGATGTCGAGCGCGGCGTGCGCCGCCGTGGCGGCGTCGCCGAGCTCACGGGCCACGGCGGCGAGCCCGTCCTCGTCCACGTCCGTGAGGACGAGCCGGGCCCCCGCGCGCCCGGCCGCGAGCGCGGTGGCGCGCCCGATCCCGCCGGCGGCCCCCGTGACGAGGCACAGCCGGCCCTCGAGGGACGGTACGGGCGGACGACCGCGCAGCACGGGGGTCATCCCGTCATCATGCCGGTGTGACGCGCGCGGCAACGGTCACCCTCGGCCACACGCCTCTCGGCCGGATCGGGCTGGGGACGAATCGCCTCGAGAACACGCCCGGCAACGTCGCGTTCGTCCGCGAGGCGGTCGCCGCCGGCGTGGGCATGATCGACACCGCGCACATCTACGCGGACGGAGAGAGCGAGGCGACGATCGGCGCCGCCCTCTCCGCGCCGCCCGACGGCTGCGTGGTGGCGACCAAGGGCGGCTACGGGGCGGGGAACGGCCGCCCCGAGGTGCTCGGCGCCCAGATCGAGGAGAGCCTCCGCCGGTTGCGGACCGACTGCATCGGCCTCTACTACCTGCACAAGCCCGATCCCGAGACGCCGCTCGAGGAGAGCCTCGGGACCATCGAGGAGTACAGGGACCGGGGAGCCATCCGGTACGTCGGCGTCTCGAACGTGTCGGTGGAGCAGGTCGAGAGGGCGAGACGGGTCGTCCCGATCGCCGCCGTCCAGAACCACTACAACCTCTCCGAGCGCGCACACGAGGACGTCGTCGACTACTGCGCCGCCAACGGCATCGTGTTCGCTCCGTACTTCCCGCTGCGGGCCGGCGGCGGTCCCGCGGCGGCCGAGATCGCCGAGCGCCGCGGCGCGACCCCCGCGCAGGCGGCGCTCGCATGGCTGCTCCGGCGGTCGCCGACGACGCTGCCCATCCCCGGCACACTGTCGCTCGAGCACCTGAGGGAGAACCTGGCCGCGGCCGACGTCGAGCTGACCGACGAGGATTTCGAGGCGCTTCGCTAGGGCGCGCGGCAACCCCGCCGCATGCGACGCCCCGCCTCCACGTACGCTCTCGCCGATGCCCGAAGCGACGATCGTCGACGCCGGCGGGCGCGACCTGCGGGTGTCCAGCCCCGAGCGCGTGATCTTCCCGGCCACCGAGCGCTCGCCGGCCGTTACCAAGCTCGACGTCGTCGAGTACTACCTGGCCGTCGGCGACGGCATCATGCGCGCGCTCGCCCGGCGGCCGACGACGCTCGAGCGCTGGCCGAAGGGGGTGCAGCCGGGCTTCGTCCTCTCGACGCGGGAGAAGGGCGGCGGCGACGCGTTCTTCCAGAAGCGCATCCCGCGCGGAGCGCCGGACTACGTGCAGACGGCGCGGATCCAGTTCCCGTCGGGCCGGCACGCCGACGAGATCTGCCCCACCGAGGTGGCGGTCGTCGGCTGGGCGGCGCAGATGGGCACGATCACGTTCCATCCGTGGCCGGTCCGCAGCGACGACGTCGACCACCCCGACGAGCTCCGGCTGGACCTCGACCCCCAGCCGGGGACCGACTTCGCCGACGCCGTGCGCGTGGCCGCCGAGGCGCGAGCGCTCCTGGACGAGCTCGGCTACGCCGGCTTTCCGAAGACCTCCGGAGGCCGGGGCGTCCACGTGTACGTCCGGATCGAGCCGCGATGGATCTTCACCGAGGTGCGCCACGCCGCGATCGCGTTCGGACGCGAGCTCGAGCGGCGGCTGCCCGGCCAGGTCACGACGAAGTGGTGGAAGGAGGAGCGCGGCGAGCGCATCTTCGTCGACTACAACCAGAACGCGCGCGATCGCACGATCGCCTCGGCCTACAGCGTGCGGCCGAAGCCCGGAGCGCCCGTCTCCGCGCCCGTGACGTGGGACGAGCTGGCGGACGTCGCGCCCGAGGACCTCACCGTCGCGACGATGCCCGCCCGCTTCGCCGAGGTCGGAGACCGCCACGCCGCGATCGACGACGTCGCGCACTCGCTCGAGCCGCTGCTGGAGATGTACGAGCGGGACGAGGCCGGGGGCGAGGGCGACATGCCCTACCCGCCCGACTACCCGAAGATGCCGGGCGAGCCGAAGCGCGTGCAGCCGTCGCGGGACCGAGACCGGCCGCGATGAGGCCGGCGGCGCCGGCCCCGACGACGCCGGCGGCGCGGGTCAGGGCGACTGCGGGAGTCTGACCGCCCCGCGCTTGCGGACCGGCCGGGACGGCGGCGGCACGACCGGGCCGACGTCGCCGTCCGGCGCCTCGTCGAGGTCCACGATCACCGGCGCGTGGTCGCTCGGCCCGCTGCCCTTGCGGGCCTGCCGGTCGACCCATGCCGCCCGCACGCGCTCGGCCACGGGCGCGCTCGCCAGCACCAGGTCGATCCGCATCCCGAGGTCCTGGTGGAACATCCCCGCGCGGTAGTCCCAGTAGGTGAACACGGTCTCGCCCGGCCAGCGCTCCCGCACGACGTCGTGCAGGCCGAGCGCCTGGAGCTCCGCCAGGGCCTCGCGCTCGGGCGGCGTCACGTGGGTCTGCCCGACGTACGCGTCGGGGTCGAACACGTCGTCGTCGGTCGGCGCGACGTTGAAGTCGCCGCAGACGACCGTCGCGTCGGGCCCGGCGGCCACGGCCTCCCGCAGCGACGCGAGCCAGGCCAGCTTGTACTCGTAGTGCTCCGAGCCCGGCGCGCGCCCGTTCGGCACGTACACTGCGACCACGCGGATCCCGCCGCAGGTGGCGGACACCGCGCGCGCCTCCGGGTGCGGGAAGCCCGGCGCGCCGTCGCCGAGCCCGCGCACCACCTCGTCGAGCCCGACGCGCGAGAGGATCGCGACCCCGTTCCACGTCGCCTCGCCGTGAGCCGCGACCTCGTAGCCGCGCGCGGCGAGCTCGTCCCCCAGCAGGTCGAGGAACGCGTCGTCCGCGAGCTTGGTCTCCTGGAGGCAGACGACGTCCGGCCGCCGCTCGTCGAGCCACGGCAGGAGCCGCGGCACGCGCTGCTTGACCGAGTTGACGTTCCAGGTGGCGATGCGCACCGGCTGCACGCTAGCCGCGCTCGAGGCGCGACCGCCCCCGCCCGCGCCGGCTCCGCGCGTAGGCGAGCGGCCCGCGGGCCATTCCCACGAGCTCCGCGCGGCGCAGCTCGGCCGGGTATCCCGTGCTCCGGTTGCGGTTCTTCGCCGAGTCCGAGGCGAGCAGGTGGCGCGCGGCGCGCGGCAGCCGGCGCGCCAGCTCGAGCGCGGCGCCGGGGTCGTGCACGACGGTGCGGGTCAGCGCCGCCGCCAGGCCCACGCCGTAGTCGTGGATCTGCGCGCGCAGCTCGTGGTACTCGCGCCGGTCGCGGTGGTGGACGATCGCCGCGGGCCGGTAGACCGCGGTGCGCCCAGCGCGCAGCAGGCGCAGGAACAGCTCCCAGTCCTCGCCGGAGCGCGTGGGCGTGCCGTTCCCGAGGCACTCGTCGTAGCCGCCCAGCGCGAGCAGCTCGGCGCGGCAGAACGCGACGTTGTTCCCCGACCCGAGGATCCCGGGGGCGAACGGGAACAGCGGGTCCTCGGGCCGGTGCGACCCCAGGTCGTAGACCGCGTCCTCGAAGCCCGCCCCGAACCCGCCGTACTCGTCGAAGAGCTGCTGAGCCCACGTGTCGAGCTCGGCGGGCACGACCAGCCCGGTGACGCAGGCGACGCCGACGGCGACCCCGAACCCGGCCGCCAGCTCGGCCAGCCAGCGCCCGTCGGCCACGGCGTCGTCGTCCACGAAGGCCACGACCTCGCCCCGCGCGCGCGCCGCCCCGTCGTTGCGCGCCGACGCGCTGCCCGGGCGCTCGACGAGCAGGTAGCCCACGCGCCCGTCCGCGCCGTGGTCGCGCTCGACCAGCTCGCGGGTGCGAGGGTCGGTGGGCGCGTTGTCGGCCACGACGACCTCGAACCGCTCGCGCGGGTAGTCGCAGGCGAGCACGGAGTCGAGGCAGCGGGCCAGCAGCTCGGGACGGTCGCGCGTGGGGACGACCACGCTGACGAACGGCTGCCGGTCGGGCGCCGCCGCCGGCTCGCGGGCCTGCGCGCGGGCGAGCGGGTCGGGGCCGAACCGCGCCTCGACGGCGGCCGCAAGGGCCCGCGCGTCGGCCGGGAGCGGCACGTCGACCGTGCCGAGCGGCCTCGAGCGAAGTCGTACGAGGACGCGCGCCGCCGCGTACGGCCGGCCGCCGGGGCCGGCCCGCGGGGCGATCGGGGCCAGCTCCTCGGAGAGCTCGCGCTGCTCCACCTGGAGCGGCACGAACGACCGCGGCGGGGACTCTGGAGCCGGCGCCCGTCGCACGCGGGACATCATTACGTCTCGATGGGCTCGTCGCTGCTGCGGAACGCGGTCTACATCATGCTCACGACCGGCGTCAACTCCGGCCTCGGCTACGTGTTCTGGCTGGTCGTCGCGCGCTCCTACCGCGCCGAGGAGGTGGGCGTCGCCAGCGCGCTGATCGCGGCGATGACCGTGGTGGCGGCGGTGGCCGACCTCGGGACGAGCACCGCCCTGATCCAGCGGCTGCCCTCGCAGCGCACGGACGCCGACTGGTCGCGCACGCTGACCGCGAGCGTGGCGACCGCGAGCGCGGCGGGCCTTGCGATCGCGCTGGTCGCCGGTGCCGCGATCGTCCCGGCGCTGTCGGACAGCCTGTCGGTGGTCGACTCGAGCGCCTCGCACCTCCTGCTGTTCGCCGGCGGGGTCGTGATCTGGAGCCTCTCGGCCGTCTCCGACTACCTGTTCGTGGCCGAGCGCCGCAGCGAGAACATGTTCGTGCGCAACCTCGTGTTCGGCGTCGCCAAGCTCGCGATCGTGGCGGCCCTGGCGCTGGCCGGCGACGACGCCGCGATCGGGATCTTCGCCGCGTGGGTCGCGGGCTGCGCCGTCTCGCTCGCGGTCGGCTACTCGCTGCTCGTGCCGCGCCTGTCGCGCCGCTACCGCCCCGCGCTCGCCGGCCTGACGCGCGAGGTGCGCGAGATGGCCGGCCTGTACGCGGGCAACTACTTCGTCACCCTCGGCTACCTGCTCACGACGTTCCTGCTCCCGCTGATCGTGGTCGTGCGGCGCTCGCCGGAGGAGACCGCGTACTTCTACGTCGCCTGGCTGCTCGGCGGCGCGTTCTTCACGGTCACGGCCTCGGTCGGGTCGGCGCTGTTCGCCGAGGGGACGAACGACCCGCAGGCGCTCGCGCGGCAGACGAGGTCGGCGGTGCGGATCTCGGCCGCGCTGCTCGCGCCGTTGATGCTGGTCTTCTTCGCCGCGGCGGGGCCGATCCTGGGGCTGTTCGGCGAGGACTACGCCGACAACGGCACGACCCTGCTCGTCCTGCTGACCGCGTCGGCCGTTCCCGACGCGATCACGGGGCTCTACCTGGCGCGGGTCCGGGCGGAGGGCCGGCTCGCGTTCCCGGCGGTCGCGAGCATGGGGATGGCGGCCGCGACGCTGGCCGGCTCGTGGCTCCTGCTGCCGTCGATGGAGCTGGCGGGCCCGGGCGTGGCGTTCGTGGCGGCGCACGTGGCCGGCAGCGTCGCGTGCCTCCTGGACGCGCGGCTCAGGTCGAGCGGCTGACGGCCCGCTGGACCGCCGGCCACGGGCGCGTGGCCTGGAGCCGGCGCACCGGCCGGCTGACGTGGAGGCGATGCGCCAGCGCGCTCTCGGTCGCCAGCACCGGCACCCGGGGGAAGCGCAGCCGGTCGCCGCCGTGGCGGACCGGCAGGACGGCGGCGCCGGCCTCGTAGCCGGCCGCGCGGGCTGACGCCGCCACGCGGTCGTCGACGTCCGAGTACGGGTAGGCGATCGAGCGGCAGGGCCCGACGCGCCGCTCGATCGCCTCCCTCGAGTCGCGGAGCTCCCGGCGAAGCCGCTCGCCGCCGAGCTCCGTCAGGCGCGCGTGGGAGACGGAGTGGGACCCGACCTCCCAGCCCGCCTCCCGCAGCTCCGCCAGCTCAGCCCACGACATGCCGTCGAGCTCGCCCGCGTGCTCGGTGTCGAGCCAGTGCTCGCTCTCCGGCCACGCGAACGGCCGGCCGCCCTCGACGAACCCGGTCGGGACGAAGACCGTCGCGGGGACCTCGAGCTCGCGCAGCACCGGGAGGCCGAGCAGCAGCACCGACCGCAGGGCGTCGTCGAACGTCACGGCCAGCGCTCGCGGGTGCCGGGGGGCGGTGACGGCCTCGGCGAACGTCGTCGCGCGCCAGCCGCGCCGCAGCAGGGCCGCGACCTGCGCGCGCAGCCGCGCGGGCTCGACCGCCAGCGGGTCGCGCCAGCTCTCGCTCACGGCGTGGTAGCAGAGGACGAGAACGTCCTGTCCCCGGCGCCGGCCCCTCACGACTCGACTCTAACCCGAAGCGGGGGGGTTGAATAATGCAACGAAAGTACCGATAGCGGGGGTGTGAGGTTCGCCGCCCTCGTCACCGTCGCCGTCATGTCCGCGCTCGGCGCCCTGCCGCCGGCCGACGCTCACGCCCAGCACCGCGTCGCCTGGGGCGCGTTCACCCCCGGCGCCCCCGAGAGCCGGTCGGCGATCGACGCGTTCAACTCGAAGGTCGGCCGCCGGGCGGAGATCTGGCACACCTACAAGAGCTTCAACCAGGAGCCGTTCCCCTACGACACCGTCGGGCGCTCTCACGAGGCCGGCGCCGTGCCGCTGATCACGTGGGAGCCCTTCGGGCGCACACTGCGCGGGATCGCCCGCGGCGACCAGGACGGCTACCTCCGCAGCTCCGCCCGCCAGGCGGTCGCGTTCGGCAAGCCGATCCTGCTGCGGTTCGCCCACGAGATGAACGGCGACTGGTACCCGTGGGGCCTCGGCGTGAACGGCAACACCGCCGGCGACTACGTCTCGGCCTGGCGGCACGTGGCCCGCGTCTTCCGCGACGAGAACGCGAGCAACGTAAAGCTCGTCTGGGCGCCGAACACGGGCACGTTCGGCTCGCTGTGGCCGGGCGACGACTACGTCGACTACCTCGGGCTCGACGGCTACAACTGGGGCGCGAAGTACAACAGCTGGGAGTCGTTCGAGCAGGTCTTCGACGGCTCGTACCGCGCGATCACGCGGCTCAGCCGCAAGCCGCTCCTGATAACCGAGTTCGGAGCCAACCAGAACGGCGGCGACAAGCCGGCCTGGGTGCGCCACGCGCTCTCGCGCGCGGTCGCGGAGCGCTATCCCCAGATCCGCGCCCTGATCTACTTCGACAACAACCAGGACGGAGCCGACTGGCGGGTGAGCAGCTCGGGCGCGTCGGAGTCCGCGTTCCGCGCGGCGCTGAACGACTCGGTCTTCGACCTCGACGCGGGCGGCCTCCTCGGCCTCGCGGGCGGGCTGCCGACGCCGCCGCCCGACCCCACGCCCGCTCCCGACCCGCCCGCGGATCCCCCGGCCGGCGGGAGGATGCGCTGCGGCATCTACCCGCGCAGCACCCTGCGGATGAGCCGCATGTGGACGATCAACGTCCCGATCAGGTGCAACCGGGCGAGCTCGGACGGCTGCTACGGGCTCGTGAAGGTCAAGCACGTGGGCACGCGCCGCACGCTCGGCACCGCCGAGGTCGAGCTCTGGGCCGGACGCCGGAACCCCGTCCGCATCGGGCTGCCGGGCTGGGCCCGCACGGCGCTCGTCAGCCGGACGCGCGTGGCCACGCGAGTGACGATGCGCGTCGGCAGCGGGTGCGCCGGCGCGGCGGCCCGCCGGGTGACGATCCGCCGCTGAGTCGCCGTCTCGACTTCTCGGCTAGGGCAGGCGGCGGTGCCTCCCCGCGGTCGTGCAGCTGTCCGTGCTGGGGCACCAGGAGAGGATCCGCGCACGTGTCGTCCCGCCGCGGTCGATCCTCACGAGCATCGACGAGGCGTCGTTGTCCTCGTGCAGGTCGAGCAGCTTCCCCATGGGGTCGACGCGCAGGACCAGCACGTAGCGGCCGCTCGGTAGCCCGGTGACGTCGACGAACTGGCCCTCGCGCACCGCGGGGTAGTCGTCGCCGAAGCCGACCGAGATCCCCTCGGTGAGCGAGGTGAGCGTGGGCCGGTTGCGGCCGCAGCTGCTCCTGAAGACGGGGCTCGCCGGCTCGCCCGGCATGCGCGCCGGTCCGGTCGCGTCGTAGCGGTCGCCGAGGCAGAAGCCCGTCTTGCGGTCGCGCCGGAGCGACCGGCCGCCCACCGTCCTCAGCTCGTAGCGCATGAAGTCCTCGAGGTGGAAGTGGCTGTGCCCCCCACCGCGGACGAAGCGGAGCCGCAGGGTCCCTCCCGCCAGCTCGCGCCGGCCGTCGGTCCGAGTGACCACCTGCCTCGCTGCGAGCACGCCGAACCCGGCGCCGCCGCGCCGGGTGCGGACGATCATCGGACCGGCCCCGTTGTTGGCGACCGAGGCCGAGAACGCGAGCAGCGTCCGCGGCCCCCGCCTCGAGGTGCGGCTCGCGATCGAGACCGTCCCCGGCAGGATGGCGACCAGGTCCGGCACGAACCTCCCGGCCTCGTCGGGGGTGGCCGGGGTGCCCCCGTCTCCGGTCGGATGCGCCCCCGAGCCGCTCGCCCCGAGCATCGCCGCGAGCGCCGTCCCGGCGATCGCCGCGAACGTCAATCCCCTCTTCATGGTCCTCCTTCTCTCTCGACGTCTCTCGCCGTCCCCGAGTAGCGGGGCGACGCGACAGCTGACCGATAGGCGCGCAGCGACGCGCGCGAGCTGTACACGCTCCAGCTCGCCCACCGCTCCCGCCCGTTGAACCAGACCACCGCGCGCACGCGCGGCATGCTCGGCAGGTCCGAGCCGAACGTGGACGCGATCCAGCGCGCCTTGCTGCCGCCGAGCTCGCCCGTGGCGGTCTCGGCGATCATCAACGGCCTGTCGGTCATGCGCGCGACGGTCCGGTAGGTGTCGCGGAAGATGTCCCTCGCCGGCTCCCAGTCCCACGGCCCGCCCCAGCTGAACCCGCTCAGGCCGACCCAGTCGACCCAGGCGTCGCCGGGGTAGAGGCGGCGGATCAGCCGCTGCTGCCGCGGCCCGTCGTCCGCGTTCGGCGACCACACGAAGCGCGCGTTGCCCGCGCCCTCCGCGCGGAAGATCCGGACGATGCGGCGCCAGGCGCGGACGAAGGTGCGCGGCGAGTTGACGTGCGAGCCCCACGAGTACCAGTCGCCGTTCATCTCGTGCGCGAACCGGACCAGGATCGGGCGGCCGAAGCGACGCGCGTCGCGGGCGGACGTCCGTATGTAGGGGTCGAAGCGGCCCGAGGCGATCTCGCGGAGCGGCCTGCGCTTCGGCTCCCAGCTGACCATCGGGACGGCGTGCGCCCTGGCCAGCCGCCGGAGGGTCACGGCGTCGAACGCGTGCTTCGAGCGCCAGCTCCGGAAGTAGAGGAGGATCGCCGGCCGGCGCCCGGTGATGCGGGCGTACGCGCGCAGGAGGGACGGCCGGCGCGTCCCGTTCGGGACGAACGCGCCGATCGCGACCCTCCGCCGCGCCGCTCGCTCGGCCCGCACCGCTCGCTCGGCCCGCGCCGCCCTGCGCCGGCGAGCGGCCGGCGTCCGGTGCGGCCGGGCGCGCCGCCTCGGCTCCGCGCGCGGCTTCGCGGCCGCGGCGGGCTCGCCCGCCGCCTCCCGGTCCGAGGACGTCCAGGGGCCCATGAACGGCAGGGCCACGGCGAGCGCCGCCGCGGCGGAGGCCGCGACCCAGTGCCCGAGCGACGGCCGGCGCGGGCGTCTCATGCCCAGTCCTCGCGCCGGGGCGCGCGGGTGGCGAGCCCGTACAGGTAGCCGGCCGCCGTGAGCGTCAGCGCGGCGACGATCGCGGCGCTGCGCGCGAGTCCGCCCCGGTCGCCGCGGAGGGCGTCGACCAGCCCGCGCGCGAAGGCGCGCGGCAGCACCCGCGCTACGTAGCGGCGCTCGTCGGAGAGGCCGGGGCCCGGCCCCGCCGCACGCGTCAGCTCGGCCTTCGCGCGGCCCTCGGTCCAGCAGCGCCAGCGCAGGTAGCGCCACGAGGTCCGCGCCGGCGCCACCACGTGCTCCACGCGCGCTCCGGGCACGAACAGCACTGGCCGCCCCGGGAACGTGCGCTGCACCCTCAGCGAGAGCTCGGTGTCCTCGCAGCTGCCCGGGACGTCGCGCAGCCGGCCCAGGTCCTCGGCGAACCCGCCGGCCCGCTCCACCGCCTCGCGGGCGAACGACATGTTCGCGCCGATCGGCGCGCGCACCGGCGCGACCGTCGTCGGCAGGCCGCGGTAGCTGCAGCCGACGACCCAGTACAGCTCCGGGGGCAACCAGGACGGCGGCGGTCCCGGCCACACCGGCTCGACCATGCCCCCGGTGCCGAGCACGTCCGGATCGGCGTGGACGCGGGCGAGCGTCTCGAGCCAGCGCCGGTCCGCGCGCGCGTCGTCGTCGACGAACGCGACCACCTCGCCGCCCGCACGGCGCACGCCCGTGTTGCGGGCGCCGGAGAGGCCGGGTGCGCCCTCGCTCTCGACCACCTGGACGCCGGGGCCCGCGAGCTCGGCCCGCGCGCGCTCGAGGAGCGCGGCGTCGTGGTCGACGGCCACCAGCACCTCGTGGGGCGGATGCGTCTGGTCGAGCACCGACGCGACGCTCGCCCGGAGCTCGTCCCAGCGGTCGAGCGTGAACGCGCAGATCACGACGCTGATCCGCAGCTGCGCGCCGGGACGTCCGGTGCGAGGCGCGACCGGCGGGTGTGCCTCGACGGTCATCCCGCCGCACGCACCGGATCCGGCGCGGCCTGCGGTCGCCGCCGCGCGCGCTCCCCGAGGATCGCCCCCACCACGCGCAGACCGTCCCGCACCGTTCGCAGGTTGCTCGTCCCGTGCACCCGTGCCAGCTCGTAGCTCGGGACCTCGATCACCGTGAGGCCCGCCCGCGCCGCCGAGACGCTCATCGAGGCCTCGACCTCGAACCCGTCCGCCACTCTGATGCGGTCGAGCCGGTCGCGCCAGAACGCCGTGTAGCCGTAGCAGAGGTCGGTGAACCGGGTGCCGAACAGGAGGTTGACGAGCCAGGTGAGCGCGCGCGCCCCCGCGCGGCGCGTGGGCGTCAGGTCGTCGCTTCCGCCGTCGCCCAGGAAGCGCGACCCCTTCGCCATGTCCGCCCCGGCCGTCAACGCGGCGACGAACCGCGGGATCTCGGCCGGGTCGGTCGAGCCGTCCCCGTCCACGGTCACGACGACGTCGCCCGTGGCCGCGGCGAAGCCCAGCGCGAGCGCGTCGCCCTTCCCCCGCCTTCGCTGCTCGACCACGCGCACGGCCGGGTACAGCTCCCTCGCCACCGCCACGGTCGAGTCGGAGGACCGCCCGTCGACGACGATCAGCTCGTGCAGGCCGTCCGGCAGCCTGGCGATCACGCCCGGCAGGTTCCCCTCCTCGTTGAGCGTCGGAACCACGACGCTGACGCGCGGCGAGCGCCTATGTACGAGCCGCTTCCCCGGCCGGCCAGATCCGTCCCGCCGGTCCGGAAGTGCGGCGACCTCCATGTCGACTTCCCCCGTTCAGACCGCCTGCGCCCTCCCCTAGAGAACGCTTTAGCGGAATGTGGACATCCTATGCGATCCGGGGGTGTCCGCGCCAGCCGTAACGCGACACGCGCGGTCAGGGGCCGCCGGGCGACGTCCAGACGTGGACGCTTCGGTACGGCTCGGTCTCGCCGGCGCGGTACAGCTCGGCGTTGACCCGCTCGGGGCGCGGCGTGCGCGGAACCGAGAGCTCCGCCGACCACGTCTGCGCCGGGGCGAGCGCCAGCTTCCGGTCGAGCAGGGGGCGGCCGCCGGCCGAGGCGGGGCCGAAGACCCTCAGGCGGAGCTCGGTGCGCCTGTGCTCCTCGTTGCGGACCCCGATCTCGGCGCGACCGGCCGAGCCGCGCTCGACCAGCCACAGCTGCGTGAACCGGGTCTCGCGGGCCTGGTCGACGGCGCTCGCCCGCGACAGCGCGATCGCCCCCGCGGCGAGGCCGAGCGCGACGAATGCCAGCATCACCGGCGCGAGCAGCCGGGCCGGGTCGCGCGCGCCCGCCAGCACCGCGAGCGCGCCCGCGCCCAGCACGACCACGACCCAGCCGGTCGAGTCGAGCGCGCCCAGCGCGGACAGGAGCAGCCCGCCCGCGACGAGCGCGGCGGTCGCCGCGGCGATGCCCACCGCCGCGGCCTGCGCCGCGTCGAGCCGCCTCACGCCGTCACCGCCCGCTCCCCACCGCGGCGTCGTAGAGCTCCTCCACGCGCGGCACCCAGGTCTCGGGCTCGAACAGCTCCGCGCGCCGGGCCGCCGCGGCTCCGAGCCGCTCGCGCAGCTCGCGGTCCTCGATCAGGCGGCGCATCGCCGCGGCGAGCGCCTCCACGTCGCCGCCCGGCACGATCAGCCCGGTCTCGCCGTCGACGATCATCTCGCCGTGCCCGCCGGGCGCGGTGCCGATCACCGCACGCCCGCGGCTCATGGCCTCGTTCACGACGATCCCGAACGGCTCCGGGCCGACCGACGGGAAGACCCCGAACAGGGCCCGGTCCCAGGCCGCCATCACCGTGGCGTGCGGCAGCGCCTCGAGCACGGTCACGCCCGGCGGGAAGCCGGCGGGCGTGTCGATCTCACGGGTCCCGATCATCACGAGCGGCGGCGGGTCCGCGAGCCGCCCGTGCGCCTCGAGCAGCACCTCGACGCCCTTGACCCGCCGGAGCGCACCGACGAACAGGACGTAGCCCGCCGGCAGCCGGTCGAGGACGGCGAGGTCGGGCTCCGCCTCGCGCACGCGGTCGTGGAACGGGGGGATGACCGCGTCCGCCGGCGAGCCCTGCGCGAACCGGGCGCGGCCCGCGAGCAGGTCGCGCCACGCCACGCTGCGCGTGTAGCCGGTGTTCGACTGCACCCCGCGCGCGTGGCGCGTGAGCAGCCTCCGCCCGCCGAGCACGCCCGCCGCCGCGACCGCGCCCTTCGCGCGGCCGTAGTGGCTCGCCGCGCAGCGCCGGCACTTGAGCGGCGCCGCGCCGGTGCACGCCTCGCGGTCCATGTGGAGGAGCGTCCTGAGGGCGCAGAAGTTGCCGTAGTCGTGCATCGAGAGGACGAGCGGGATCCCCGTGCCCGCCAGCGCCGCCGCGCACGAGTACGTGAGCCATCCGTAGCTGTGGACGAGGTCGGGCCGGAAGCGCCCGATCAACCGCCGGAAGCGGACGACTCCCTCGGGATCGGGGAACGGCGGTGGCACGTGGCGGTACGGGTCGGCGGAGATCCACGGGATGCGCGAGGTCAGGTCGCGCAGCCGGTGGATCGGGATCCCGTCGCGCGTCTCGCGGGCCGGCAGCCCCGGCTGCCACGCGGCGGCCACCGCGACGCTGTGGCCGCGCGCGGCCAGCTCGGTCGCCACCGACTTCACCGCCCGGTCGGCGCCGCCGATCATCGGCTCGAACGCGTCCGTCACGAGGAGGACGCGGTACGGGCCGCTCACGGCGCCGCCCCGCGGCCGGGGGGTCGGGCTGGGCACTCGCCGCCGAGGGACATGCGCCGGGTGTCGTACACCACGAGATCGCCGCTGTCGAACGCGCGCCCGACCGGGCAGACCAGGTCGTACTTCACGAGCCCGCCGAGGCCCAGCGGGCGCCGGTGCCGGTACGCGCCGGGCTCCTCGCGCTCGAAGTAGAAGCCGACCTCCGGCAGGCCCGTCGCGAGCCGCTTGTCGACCACCAGGTAGCCGATCCTGTCCGCCGAGATCGCGAGCCGGACGTCGTCGTCGACCGTGGGGGCGGTGAGCAGCTCGGAGACCGGGCGGCCCAGGATCTCCCCGACCTGCGGGTCCTGGAGGCCGATCGAGCCCATCAGCAGCCCGTTCACGCGGTCGGCGAAGATCCGGTTCCGGGTGCCCAGCTCCTGGCGTGCCCAGCGGGCCGCGAGGCGCCCCTCCGGCTCGACCGACCGCTCGTCCGCGGACACCAGGTAGCCGCCCGGGAGCCGCGCCCAGCGCGCCGTGCCGATCACGACGCCGCCCACGAACGCGATCCCGGCGGCGGCCACCACGAGCGGAGTCGCGAACGCGGCCCGGCGGCGCTCGACCAGCGCCAGCGCGCCCAGGAGCGCCACGCCGACGAACACGAACTCGGAGGCCCGGTTCGAGATCTCGGTCCCCGCCTCGGTCAGGCGCAGCGGCAGCGTGAGCGGGTACGCCAGCGCGACCGTGACGAGCGCCGCGGCCAGCGGCTCGAACCGGCGCCAGACCGCGCGCGCGCCGAGCGCGATGCCTGCCAGCGCGAGCAGCACCGCGGCGAAGCCGGCCGCGCGCTCGAGGAGCGGCGTGTCGGCGGCCCCCGCGGCGCCGAAGATGCGCTTCGGGCCGGACTCGCCCAGGAGCAGGTCGGCCAGCGAGCTCCCGGCGTCGCCGATCACCGGACCGAGGTATCCGCCGAGGCTGCGCGCGACCAGCGTCGCCCAGAGCGTCATGCACACCGCGCCGACCAGCGCGAGGACCCAGAGCTCGCGCCGGGCCCGCCCGCCGCCGCGGCGCGCCGTCCACGTCTCGATCCCCGCCCACACGACCAGGAACGCGGTCAGCGCGATCGAGGTGAGCGGGTGCGACAGGCACAGCGCGACCACGATCGGGATCGCGAGCCGCGCGCTGCGCCCGCCCCGCGCGGCCATCGCCGCGACGACGAGCGCCAGCGGCAGCGCGAACGACTCGTACGCCCACTGCGAGTCGAAGAAGACGAAGTTCGGGTTGCAGGCGTACAGCACGGTCGCGAGCGCGGCCACGCGCGTCGAGGTCGCCGACTCGAAGATCAGGAAGAGGGCGGCCATGAGCGCCACGCGCAGCACGCCGATCACGATCAGGCCCGAGACGAACGTCGACAGCCCGGTGACCGACGCGACGGCCGACGTCACGAGCTCGAGCGCGGGGTAGAACGGGTGGACCTGGATGAGCGGGTTCGACTCGAACAGCGTGCCCGACCGCTCGATGTCGACCGTCGTCCGGAGCGTCGAGAACTCGTCGTGGAACGTGAAGTGCAGCGGGCTGTGGAGGACCTTCACGAGGTAGAGCGCCAGGCCCAAGAGGACCACGCCGAGCACCGCCTCCGCGCGCGGCGGGGCGCTCCAGGCGTGAACCAGCGCCGGCACGAAGATCGCGAGCAGCCCGGCCCAGAGCAGCGCGTGGGCGCCGGCGTCTCCGTCCCGGGCGACGACGTCGGCGAACGCGACGACCATCAGTCCGGCCGCGATCGCGCAGGCGAGCAGCGCCGCTCGGGTCGGGTCGAGCCGGCGCCCGTCTCCGCGCGGCCGGCGCGCCGGGGGGCTCGGCAGGAACCGCGGCCGCGCGCCGCCGAGCGCGCGCCGGCGCGTCTCGAGGAGCAGGGCGGCCACCACCCAGGCGACCAGGGCGAGGACCCCGCAGCCGACCCTGAGCGCCGCCGTGGAGGCGCCGCTCGCGAGCAGGGCCTCGCCCGTCAGCGCGAGCGTCGCCACCAGGACGAGAAGCGCACGCACCCCGCGGACGAGCTCGACCGGGGCGTCGCGCTCGGGGCGGCCGGCGAGGTAGGCGGCGAGCACCGCGGGGAGGCCGAGCAGGGCGAGCAATGGGCTCGACTCGCCGTCGAGCGTCGGGGCCGCCACCCAGCCGGCGCTCAGGAGCAGCGCCGCCAGCAGCGCCGCCGCCGGGCCCCAGCGCACCGACCGGGCCGCGGCCGCGGTCACGTGGACGGTGGCCGCGCCCTCCGCCTCGTCGACCTCGACCTCCGCCTCGCTCGCGCCGGCGTCGACCTCGAGGCCGTGGCGCGCCGAGTCGCCCAAGTGGGGGAGCTGGAAGCGCAGCCGCAGCCCGTCCCACCCCAGCCGCCGGGACAGACGGCTCCCCTCGTCCTCGGCGGCGACCGGCGCCGGCCGCTCCTCGTACGCGTAGGTCAGCGTGCGCGGCCGGTCGCCCTCGACGATGGCGACGAGCAGGAGGCGCCGCTCGGCCAGGAGCGTCGCGGCGGCGCGGAACGGCTCGTGCATCCACGCTCGGCGGGCGCCGTCCGAGGCGCCCAGCGCCATCTCCCCGAGCGCCGCGTGCGCGTCCGCCGGCGAGCCCTCGACGACAGCTCGGACCAGGTCGGCGAGGAGGGGGTCGGCCTCGGCGCCGGCCGCGCGGGCGGTCGCGAGCAGGCCGTCCGCGGCGATCTCGGCGCTCCAGCCGTCGGGCAGGACGACCACCGGCTCGCCGTCCTCGTCGCGGACGTCGATCGCCGAGCTGGCGCGCTTGGGGCGCGTCGCGAGCGGGACGACGATCGGGTCCCCCCTCGGGACGGCCGCCCAGGCGATCCCGGGAAGCTCGAACTCGACCCTCACGCGGCGGCGAGCGGGGCGGGTGCCGCGCAGCTCGATCGACTCCTCGTGGCCGAGGACCCAGTTCCGGCGGTGCGCGAGCAGGGTCGACACCACCACGCCGGTGGCGAGCGACGGGGAGTTCATCTTCGGGTCGACCCCTCCAGCATCCGTGCCCTCGAGCCGCGGCGCCCCCGGGCGACGGCAAACGCGCCGCATTCAGGGCGAATTCTCCATGATGGGCCGAGCGACCCCGATCCGGCGCAAGCCGGCTTGCAGGCCGCGCGGCGGACCTGCGCTCAGGTCGGGGCGACGCCCGCCCCGACCTCCTCAGTGCGCCGGGCGAGGGGCGTTCGCCTCGTCGTACGCCCTCAGCGCGCTCCGCTTGAACCGGACCCGCTCCTCCCTGCCGATCAGGCGGGCCTTCTGCTCGGCCGCCAGCGCCCGCGTCACGCAGCGGACGTAGCGCCGGCGGTCGCGGACGCGCCGCTGGAACGCGCACGGGATCTCCGGGAAGACGACGGTCTCGCTGGCGTTCACGCCGTAGAGGCGGTTGCGCACCCCGTTCGGCCACACGACCTCGACGGTCGCGGCGTGGGAGGACCCAAGCCCGAAGCCGAGCGTGCGGTCGTGCTGGGAGAGGAAGCTCGACCCGCCGAGCACCGGCACCGAGGCGGGCCGCCCGCCGGCCGGCGTCACGCGGACCAGCGCGCCGATCCCGTCGCGGTTGACCCGGCCGGCCTTGATCGTGCCCCTGGCCCCGACCGTCCGGACCTTGACCCAGTTGTTCGAGTTGCCGCTGTTGACCTCCACGCTGAGCCGGCCCGGCTCCGCCGACCAGCCGGCGAACGTCCACTGCTCCGGCGTGTTGTAGTCGCTCCTCGTCGCCGGCCAGAGCGGCCGCTTCGGGTCGCTGGGGACCATCCGCACGAAGTACGCCGCCGCGGCGTCGGAGGGGGCGCCCCACACGTCGTCGTACGCGCGGGCCGGCACGTAGTCCGGGATGCGCTCGGCCGACACCTCGACCAGGTCCTGGGCGCCGTTGCCGTCGAGGTCGGCCGTGGCGAGTCCCATGTGCTGGTTGCGGATCTTGTCGTCCGTCGGCGGATACGACGCCTGGTCCGTCTCGAACCGGCCCGCCTCGCCGCCGCACACGTTGCGGAGCAGCGTGCCGGGGTTCGACCGCTCGACCAGCGTGGGGATGTCGAGCCCGCCGACGTAGACGACGTCGGTGCAGCCGTCGTTGTCGTAGTCGATCGTGCTCGTCCCCCACCCGAAGGTCGAGGCCTTGACCCGGTCGCCCACGCCCCGGTCCGCGAACGTCTCGCCGGCGCCGTAGAACGGGCGCGAGGCGTACTCGCCGAGGTGGTACGGCCAGTTGTGGGTCGCGCCGACCATGTAGTCGCCCACGTTGGTCGCGAACAGGTCGAGCCGGCTGTCGAAGTCGAAGTCGGCCAGCGAGAACCCCATCCAGGAGCCGGTCACGTCCATGCGGGCCTGCCTGGTGGCGTCCGTGAACTTGCCGTTGCCGGAGTTCCGGAAGACGCGGATGAAGCCGCGGTCGGCCAGCTTGAGCTCGGGGAACAGCTCCTGGTACTTCGAGGGACGCAGGAAGCACTGGTCCTCGCCGAGCAGGACGTCCTGGAGGCCGTCGCCGTTGTAGTCCACGATCGACGCCGCCCAGGTGATGGTCGGCAGCCCGTCGAGGTCGGGACGCGGGCCCTTGCTGTCGTGGAACCACTTCGTGCCCCAGATCCCCGACTCCCTGCTGACGTCCCTGAAGCGCAGCTTGCCGCGGTTCAGGTAGAGCCGGCTGTGGCGGATGCCCTCGCCGCTCTCCGAGAACGCCATGCAGGCCATCGCGTTCTGGCGGTGCCAGCCCTCGGCGATGACCACGTCCACGAGGCCGTCGGCGTTCACGTCGCCGAACGAGGCCGAGGTGTGGTGTCCGCCGACGCCGAGCCCCGACCTGCCGGACACGTCCTCGAACCTGCCGCTGCAGCGGCTGCCGGCGCGCTTCTGGTGGAAGAGCTTGTTCACGTCGTTGTCGCCGGTGAGGAGGATCTCCTCGCAGCCGTCGTTGTCGACGTCGGCGTACGCGACCCCGTCCACGTTCAGCTTCCGCGTCGGTCCCTTGAGCCCGGCCTCGGACGAGACGTCGCTGAACGTTAGGTCGCCCGTCTCGCCGAGCAGGTTGCGGTACAGCGAGACGCCCGGCCCCGTCTCGCCGCGCTCGGCGGGACCGTTGGCGGCGAGGATGTCCGGGTGGCCGTCGTTGTCGTAGTCGAGGACCGCGACGCCGACTAGCCGCGGCATCGGCGGCGTCTCCATCGCGAGCTGCTGCATCGTGTAGGGGACCTTGCGATACGCGGCGTCCGCCTTCGCCTCGTCCGCGCCGGGCCCGCGGCGGTACGAGATGCCCGCGCCGTCGCCGGCCGCGACGTCCCGGAAGGTGACGCTGCCGGTCTGCGCGCCGGCGCTGGGGACGAGCCACAGCGCCGCGACCGCGGCGAGCGCAGGGAGCAGACGGCGGCCGACCGACGTGCGGCTTCGCGGTGTCGCGTGGCTGTTCATCTCGTCTCCCTGTCCGCTGGTTGCCTCTGTCATCCCCCGCGCCACAGGCGCCGCGCCTTGGCGAAGGCCTGCGCGCCCGCGCGCCGTCCCGCCGCTCGGCCGTCGAGGTCGCCGTCCTCGAAGTGGATCCCGCCGTAGCGGCGCGACATCCCGGCCTCGTCCGCGGCCTCCGAGAACGTCCTCCACCTGAGCGTGACGTCCTCGAGCGGCGTGACCCCGGGCTCCACGAGCGAGCTGCCCGCCCTGCGGGTCGCCGACGCGCCGAACCGGTCGCTGCCGGTGAAGCGGCGCAGCACCTCCGCGCCGGCCGCGCTGAAGCAGCTGTGTCCCGAGAGGTACTCGGGGAACGGCGGCGTCGGGAACCACGACGGCTGGTAGGGAAGCCAGTCGCCGCCGCTCGCGAGCTCGGTCCGAATGGCGGTGATCGGTCGCACCGAGTCGAACGCACGCTTGGAGTCCCAGGCCACGATCCCGGCGTCGAAGACGGCGTTCGTCAGCGCGAAGAAGAGCTTCACCGCCTCGTCGACGTCGTGGCGGTCGCGGTGCGAGACGTACTGCGCGAACAGGTTCCAGTGCCCTGGCGGAAGCTCGGAGTTCGGGCCGTCGGCCCAGTACTCGGCGATCGCCACCTGCCGGTCGGTGAGGCGCCGCTCGGCGCCGAAGACCTTCTCGCACTGGGTCGTGTACCGCCTGGTGCCGAACTTCGCGGGTCCGCGCCGGGACCGGAACTGGTGGCTGCTTCTCAGGGCGAACGGCTTGACCCGGTACCAGTGCGGACCGACGAACGCGGGCGTGACCTGGACGCCGGCCCTGTTGAGGTACGTGAGCGGCTGCCAGCGGCTCGGGTCCCGCACGGCGGCGCGGTCGAACGGCTCGAGCAGGTTCATCGGGGCGTTGACCGGCGCGTAGCCGGTGTAGTCGCTGTACGGGACGCCCCTGACGCCGTTACGCGCCTGCCCGAGCTGGTTCGAGCCGTCGCGATGGCGAGCATCGAGCACCGCGAGGGCGGCCAGGTTGCCGATGCCGCTCGGCCCGCCGAGCTTGATCGACTGGTCCCCGGGGTCGTACCCGAGGCGGTTCATGAGCGGGTCGAACACGGTCGCCTTGCTCCCCGGCAGCAGGTCGACGGCCGCGCGGTACGCGGCGAAGCTGATCGCCTTGCTCTTGCTCTCGCGCGTGCGCTGCCGGCGCGGCCGTCGCAGCGCGCTTCCCAGCCGCGTTCCGACCGCGCGCGCGTCGTACGCCGCCCAGGCGTCGTACATGCAGGTGTGCACGATCGCGAGCGCGCGGGCCACCATCGGCGGACCGAGCGTGGACCTGCGCACTCCCTCGAGGGCGGCTTCGTTCCAGGCCAGCACGACGTTGTCGACCGGCGCGCCGGCGGCGGCGGCGCCGCGAAGCCACGGGGGGGCGGCGAGGAGCGCGCCGGCGGCGCCCGCCGTCGCCAGGAGCCGTCGCCGCGAGATCGCGCCCTCCCAGGGGTCGGCGTGGAGCCAGACGCCGGAGGCCAGGGACCGCCCGTCCCGGTCGCCTCCTCGACTCCCCTCGTGTACGTCGAGCATCCCCCGCCAGCCCTCTGAGCCTCGATCCGCCCGCGCAGATCGATCGGCCGCGCAAGCTACTCCGCGCCCCCCCAGGAGGTCAAAGGATCACCCCCGGTTGGAGGGGCCCCCGAACGGGGGGCTTTAGCGGTGCCTCGGGCTGGCGAGCATCGAGGTCGTGCGCAGCTGCTCGATCCGGGCCGGGACCCTCCTAAGCCCCGTGCTCGCGCAGCCGGTGCCGATCTCCTCGAGCGTCAGCGGTCCGGCGAGCGGCGCGAGCAGAGGGTCCTGCGCGCGCGGATCGCGGTCGGAGATCGCGCCCACGAGCGCGCGCGCGACGATCACGGCGGACCCTCCGGCGTCTCCGTCCGCCTCGAGCACGGCCACGCCGCCCGCGCGCCGGTAGGCCAGGTCGCCGAAGAAGCGGCGCCGCGCGATGACGATCTCCACGCGGCCGCTCTGCACGCCGCCGCCGCACGACTGAACCCCGCGCAGGTGACCTATCACCGCGATCGGCGCGTC
The DNA here is from genome assembly GCA_036389295.1 of Thermoleophilaceae bacterium. Lineage (GTDB taxonomy): Bacteria > Actinomycetota > Thermoleophilia > Solirubrobacterales > Thermoleophilaceae > AC-37. The sequence continues at coordinate 61,176 of DASVQB010000059.1, forward strand.
CTCGACCCGCCTCCCGTCGAGCGTCCCCGTGCAGGTCCCTCCGTCGAAGACGGCGTCCATCGCCGTGACGGTCGGCACCGCCCTGAGCGGCTTCTCCGGCCAGCTGGTGGCGCCGTCGAGTCCGGCGCAGGCGCCGGCGAACGTGTTGGTCCCGCCCTCGGCCGCCGCCCCGGCCGGGGCGAGCGAAGCCAGGACGAGCACCGCCAACGCGGTGATGGCGCCCCCTACGCTCCGCGCACGTCCGGACAATTTCGCCTCCCCTTGCGAGCCCGGGATCCTACGCTCCTCCGCCCCGTCGCGCAGCGGGGCGTGAGCCGTCTCGCCCTCGAGATACGCGTTGAGCACTCTGTAATAATCGGCCGATGCCGCCGCGCAGGGGGGCGGGATGGACGTTGGGCGCCTGGGCGCTCGCGATGGTGCTTGCGCCGAGCGCTCTCGCCGCGCCCGCGCCGCAGCCGGAGCCGGACACCGCCGTCGAGCTGCTTCCGCGGCCGTGCGCGTACGAGGGCGGCGACCCCGTCGAGAAGGCCACCTACAAGCGGGAGGGGTGGAGCGGGCCCGAGTACGTGCGCTACCCGGGCGCCTGCGAGCGGCTCCGGTTCGCGCAGGGGCCGATCGCGATCAAGCCCGGCCAGAACGACGTGCTGGCCGAGCCGATCGCGATCCAGAAGCCGCTCCGGGACGGTTACGTCACCCGCATGAGGCCGAACCTCGTGCGCGCGGACGGCTCGGTGCCGCCGCTCGAGGACCTGCACCTCCACCACATGGGGATCGTCTCGGAGCCGAACTACGGGACCGACTCGCCCTATCCCGGGATCGGGCTGCCGTTCTTCGCCGCCGGCGAGGAGAAGACGATCGCGTTGTTCCCCCGCGGCTACGGGTTGGCGATCAAGGGCACCGACCAGTGGGCCATGCTCTACATGGTCCACTCGGCGATCAGCAGGACGGTCGAGGTGTACATCACCTACGACATCGACTTCGTCCCCCAGGAGAAGGCGGAGGCGATCGGGCTGAGGCGCGTCCACCCGCTCTGGCTCGACGTGCGCCCGCAGGACATCGCCTACCCGGTGTTCAACGTCCAGCGCGCCTTCGGCGGCGCGGACGGGCGGTGCACGTGGCCGCGCGAGAAGTGCGCGTCATTCGACCCGTGGGGGAGGGACTTCATCGGGCAGGGCGAGCCCGGCAACGGGAAGGGAGCCGACGTGCAGCTGCCGGCTCGCGGCGAGCGGCTCGGGCCGATCGAGAGCTTCACCGGCGGCACGCTCGTCGGGATGGGCGGGCACCTCCACCCGGGCGGCGTCCAGAACGAGGTCGACCTCGTCCGTCCGGGTCGCTCCGAGCTCGTGCGGCGCAAGCGCGGCCGCGACCGGGGCAGGCTGGTCCGGCGCCCGAGGGAGAGGGTGCGGATCTACACGGGCCGAGCCACCTACTGGGACCGCAGGGACACGAGGAAGCCGGGCGGGCCGCCGACGTCCTGGGACTTCTCGATGACGTTCAACACGCTGCCCCAGTGGGGGGTGCGAGTCGAGCCGGGCGACGTGCTGCGGGTCAACGCTACGTACGACACCAGGTACCTCTCCACCTACGAGAACATGGGGACCGTGGTCGCGTGGATCGCGCCCGACGACGCCAACGACAGGCCCACGGCGCCCGGGGTCGATCCGTTCAAGGCGGTGCTCGACCGCTCCACCGGCTGCCGCTCGCGGGGGCTGCGCGCCCGCCGGCGGAGCCTGTGCGACACGGGACCCCCCACGCACGGGCACCTGAAGGAGAGCGACAACCGCGGCGGCCCGGAGGGCAAGTGGGGAGACGTGCGCAGCGGCTCCCCGACGGACCGGGTCGACATCGTGGACTTCCTGTACGCGCCGGGCGACTTCTCGACGATCTCGATGACCGGCCTGCCGACGGTCAAGCTCGGCACCTCCCTCCAGTTCACCAACGAGGACGCGCACTCGATCTTCCACACGGTCACCTCGTGCGACTTCCCCTGCACGGGCCCGACCGGCACGTCCTACCCCCTGTCCGCGGGGAGGACGAGCAGCGGCCGGTCGCTCGACTTCGACTCGTCGGAGCTCGGCTTCGGAAGCCCCTTCGGGCCGGCCAGGCAGGCGGCTGCGTGGAGCCTCGGCGTGAGCCCCGAGCAGGACTTCCGGCCGGGCGAGGTCGTCACGTACTTCTGCCGCGTCCACCCCTCGATGCGGGGGGCGTTCGAGGTCACCGAGTGACGCTCGGGGCCGCGTAGGGAAGCGGCGAGCGGCCGCGCCGGCGCGCTACGCCGCGATCGCGGACAGCTCGGCGGCGACGGCGTCGAGGTCGCCGCTCGTGCGCGCGCCGAGCACGCGCTCGAGCTCGCCCTCCAAGCCGGCGAGCGACAGGCGGTCGGCCACGTACAGGCGCGAGAGCGCGGCCATGAGCGCGACGGCGTCGTCGTGCGCCGCGGGGTCCGTCTCGCTCCGCGGCTCGCAGCCCGGCGGGCCGCCCGGCCAGCGGGGCGGCGCGTGGCCGTCGGCCGCGACCCTGGCCAGGTCCGCGCCCGTGACCTCGAGCTGGACCACCTGCTTGTAGATCGCCTTCACCTCCGGAGCGTCGACGAACACCCGCCGGCCGCGGAAGTCGACCACGAGGCCGTCGAAGAGCCTGTCCTCCGTGACCCGCGGCTCGACCACCCTGCCGATCGACCAGCCGTACAGGTCGTAGACGCGGTCGCCGCGGGCCACGGTCAGGTAGGAGGCCGGGTGGTCGAGCTGCTCGTCGACGATGTGGCGGGCGGTCGAGTTGGACATGGCGGTCTGGACGTCTGGTGCGGTCGCGCCACCTCTACATCGGCAGGAGGCGCGAACTCCTTCGGCCCCGGCGGACTCGCCACGCGCGCTGGACCTGGCTCGATGCGGCCCGAGTGGGAGGCGTCAGACGGGGTTCGGCTCGATCCCGTCGTCGATGATCACGGGGGCGCGCGAGTGGAAGAAGGTCGCCTGCTGCGCGAGGTTCGGCGTGTCCTCCGGCAGGATGAAGAGCTGGAAGTCGCGGTGGGCGATGAAGTGGTCGCGGAGGTTGAACGAGCGGAACGACACGCCGTTCGGGTCCGCCAGCCCCCGCTCGAAGAAGAAGGACGAGTCCCGTGCGAAGAGCTGGTCGCCGCTGCCGGCCGGCTCCTCGAGCCTGATCCGGAAGTCGCGGTGCCGCAGGAACCGTCGCGGGAAGTTCTTCGACCGCAGCGAGACCAGTCCCTGCTGACCCCGCCGCACGAACGAGAACGAGAAGTCGTCCACGATCCGGTCCTTCGTCGTCAGGTCGCCCAGGAACGCGCGGTGCCGGATGAAGTGCCCGCGCGGGGCGATCGCCTCGAACTGGAAGAAGTCCGCCACGCGAGCTGGGATGTTGGCACACCCGCCGCGCCGCGCGCCGGCGGGCCGGGGCCCGGGCGGCCGTGTCACGACCGCGGCTCGACCAGTCCCTCCCGCACCCACGCGCCGGGCACCTCGATCGGGAGGTCGAGCAGGATCGCGCCGTAGGTCTTGCCCTGGGGGTCGAAGCGGAGCGACGAGGTGCCGCCGGCGCCGCCGAGGACGTCCTCGAGCACGACGTTGATCGCGTCGAGCCCGGGCATCGCGTAGCGCCGGACCGGTCCCTCGAGCCAGCGCGCGAAGACGTCCGCGACCCGCGCCGCGGTCACCTGCTCGCGGATGAAGCCTGCGAGCTCCGGCCGGCGCGCGATCACGCCGACGTTCGCGTCGTTCCCCTTGTCGCCCGACCGCGCGTACGCGAGCCGGCGCAGCGGCACGACGACGGGGTCCTCAACCGGCGGCGGCTCGCCCTCCGGCAGCAGCGCCGTTTCGGGCGGAGCGCCCGGCTCGCCGGTCGCCGCGACCGGGACCGTCGCCTCGCGCCCGTCCAGCTCGACGGTCACCGGCACGTCGGCCTTGTCGACCAGCACGTGCGCGAGGCTCACGACCGGCGCCGGCCGCGGGCGCCCCGCGAAGAGGCCCGTCATCCCCTGCGCGACCAGCCCCATCGGCGCGACCTCCTCGGCGAGGATCCGGAGGGCCTCGCGGTCGGGATGCCGCGCGGCGAGCTTCACCACCGCCTCGCGCGCCGGGCGCTCGTCCACCGGCGGCCCGCAGGTGTCGCCGCCTCCCACGACCTCGACGGACGTCTCGGAGAACGGTGCGTGCCCGGCGTCCGCGGCGATGCGCCCGGCGCGCGCGAGGATCGCCTCGCCGGCGCGGCGAGCGCGACCCGCGGCGTCGCCGCCCGCGAACAGCGCGGTCGCCACGAGCCGGAACCCGTTGAGCCGCGTGGCCGTCGCCTTGTACGTCGCCGTCGGCGCGCGGCCGCGGGCGCCGCTCACCCGCACGCGGTCCTCGCCCTCGCGCTCCACGCGGACGTCGCGCCAGTCGCAGACGACGTCGGGCAGCGCGTAGGCGGCGGGATCTCCGATCTCGTACAGGACCTGCTCCGCCACCGTCGCCGGCGTGACGCACCCGCCGGTGCCGGCGGGCTTCGCGATCGTCGCGCTGCCGTCCGGCCTGCACTCCGCGACCGGGTGCCCGACGTCGTCCCACCCGGGCACCTCCGCCCAGTCGGTGAACAGCCCGCCGACGCACTGGGGCCCGCACTCGACGACGTGGCCGACGAGCGACCCGGCCGACAGCCGGTCGTAGTCCGTCGGCTCCCACCCGAACTCGTGGACGAGCGGCCCGAGGACCACCGCCGAGTCGGCGCAGCGGCCGGTCACGACCACGTCCGCGCCGAGGTCGAGCGCCGTCGCGATCGGCCGCGCGCCGAGGTACGCGTTCGCGGTCAGCGGGTCCTCGGGAAGCGCGGCGCCGGTGAACATGTCGCGGGCGCCCCCCGCCCGCAGCGCGGGCACCAGCGGCAGGACGTCGTCGCCGGTGACGCACGCCACGCGCAGCGGCACGCCAGCCGCGGCGGCGGCGTCGCGCAGCGCCCGGGCGCAGCCCGGCGGGTCGAGCCCGCCCGCGTTCGTCACCACCCTGATCGAGCGTGCGTGGATCTCGCCGAGGAGCGGCGCGAGCGCCTCGACCGCGTCGGCCACCCAGCCGCCGCCGGGGTCGCGTGCGCGCGCCCGCGCGAGGAGCGCCATCGTGATCTCGGCCAGGTGGTCGGCCACGAGGTAGTCCACGCGCGCGCCGCGCAGGAGCCGTTCGAGCGCCTGCCGCGTGTCGCCCCAGAAGCCGGCCCAGCAGCCGATCCTGACGAGGTCGCGCATCGCGGCGGACGCTATCCGCTGCCCGCCCGCCGCGACGGCGGTGTGCCCGGTCGCCACCGCGACGCGCCGACCGCCCACCCGATCGGGGGGCGCTCCTTGACAGCCGGCGCGTCGCGGGTACGCTGCGGCGCTCAGGCAGGTAGGGGGACCGAGCCGCAGGGGGGCTGACCGTTGGCAGTACGCCGTCGTTCGTGCACGACTCTCGTGACGCTGGTCGCAGCGTTCTGCTGCCTCTCGGCGCTCCAGCCGGCGGCCAGCTCCGCCCACAACTCGAACTGGTGCGGGCACGGCTACCACATCGGGGTCCACTGGGCTCTGTACTACGAGTACGGCTTCAACGTCTGGGTCGACATCGCGGGCCCCGGACGGACGCGCTTCCACTACCACGGCATCTCGCACTACTACCGGCGAAGCGGCTCGAGCACGTTCCAGTACCGCCACGGCGGCAACGAGCTGTGCGGGGTCTGCAAGCGCTGCTCGATCGCGCGCTCGGCGCTCCAGGAGAACGAGGAGGACTACGACCTCGGCGACTACCCGGCGACGAACGTCCCGCCGCCCGACATCCCCGACGGCCTGGACGCGCTGGACATGAGCGACCCTGCGTACTGGTGCAGGCGCTTCGCGCCGGGGACCGCCCCCAACGACTGCAGCGCCTACGAGTGGTGCAAGGACAACCTGCCCGACCGGTGTCCTCCCGACAGGGCGTCCGACGCCGGGCTCCCGGTGCGCGACTCGGACCCGCGCGGGAGCGTGGCTCGCCTGCGAGCGGCGGGATACGACCCCGAGGTCGTGCGGCTCGCGCCCACCGAGGCGGGGGGCATGTCCTCGACGCGGGTGGCCACGCCGCCGAGGGAGGGCTGTGTCGTGAGCGTCATCGCGCGGGACGGCGCCGGACTCGAGCCCGGCCGGGTGCCGCGGGCCCTGACGGTCGAGGTCGCCAGCCGCAGCGTGGCGCAGAGCCTCGACCACGGCTGCTGAGCCGGGGCGCACCGCGGGGTCGAGGCGCGATACGGCAGCCGCGCCTCGAAAGTACGGCAATTCCGCGGTTGTACGGCGGGCCGCCGGCGCGTACCGTCCGCAGCGCAATCGAGCAGGGCCTCGGACCGAGGGGACGGGCCCGGAGAGGCAGGAGCGATGGACCTCTACGTGATCGTTCGACGCAACGGCTGGGCGTCGCCGCAGGACCTCGAGGCGGCCGCAGCGCGGTCGACCGCCGAGGGCGACAAGGAGGACTCCGGCGTCCGCTGGATCCGCAGCTACGTGCTCGGCGAGGAGAGCGGCGAGGTCGGGACGATGTGCGTCTACGAGGCGGACAGCCCCGAGGCGATCCGGGCCCACGCCGACGCGGCGGACCTCCCGGTCGACGAGATCATCCCCGTGGCGGACACGGTGGTCGTCCGCTCCGACCCGGCCAAGGCCGAGGCCTGATCTGCGGCCCGCCGGCGGCCGTCCGGGGCCGCCGGCGGGACCTAGACTCCCGGCCATGGTCACCCGCAGCGGGCTCGTCGGGCGCCGGGCCGAGCGGGAGTGGCTCCAGGACGCGCTCGAGAGCGCGCGCGAGGGCCGCGGATCGCTCGTGCTCGTGGCCGGCGAGGCGGGCGTCGGCAAGACGCGGCTCGTCGAGGAGGTCGCCGCCGGCGCCGGGGGGACGGTCCTGTGGGGCCGTGCGGGTCACGGCGCCGCGGCGCCCTACGGGCCGGTCGTGGCCGCGCTCCGCGCGCAGCTGCGCTCGGCGCCCGGCTGCTTCGACGGGTGCGGCGCGCTGCTGCCGCACCTGGCCCTGATCCTGCCCGAGCTGGGCGACCCCGCTCCGGCCGGCGACCGCCCGACCCTCTTCGAGGCGGTGCGCCAGGCCCTCGCGGAGCTCGCCCGCGACGGGCCGGCGCTCGTCGTCCTCGACGACCTCCAGGCCTCGGACGACGCCACGCTCGAGCTGCTCTCGGCCCTCGCGGAGCCGCTCGCCGAGCTGCCGATCCTGATGGTCGCGGCGTACCGGTCCGACGGCCTCCCGCGCGACCACACGCTGCGGCGGCTCCGGCACGACCTGCGCCGCGGCGGGCGCCTCGCCGAGCTGACGGTCCCGCCGTTCGAGCCGGAGGAGACCGGCGAGCTGCTGGCGCGGATCCTCGGAGACGAGCCGGGCCCGCTGCTCGCGAGCACCGTCCACGACCGGACCCAGGGCGTGTCGTTCTTCGTCGAGGAGCTCGCGCGGGCGCTGCTCCTGACGGGGTCGCTGACCGCGGGGCGGCGCGGGCTCGAGCTGGCCGAGGCGGGGGAGGTGCCGGTCCCGGAGACCGTCCGCGACGCCGTGCTGATCGGCGCGGCGGAGCTGTCCGAGGACGCACGCGCCGCGGCGGACGCCGCGGCCGTGGCCGGCGACGCCTTCGACCTCGACATGGTGGCCGAGGTGTCGAGCGCGGCCGGCCTCGGCGAGCTGGTGGAGCGCGACCTGGTCGTGGAGACGGGACCCGGCGTGGGCGCCTTCCGGCACGCCCTCGTGCGCGAGGCCCTCTACGCGGACGTGCCGTGGATGCGCCGGCGCGCCCTCCACCGCCGGCTGGCCGAGGCGCTCGCGGCGTCGGGCGCCGGCAGCATCGAGGTCGCGACGCACTGGCTCGGCTCGCGCGAGCTGAGCCGGGCGCGCGAGTGGCTGGTGCGCGCCGCCGAGGAGTCGCGCGGCGTGCACGCGTACCGCGACGCCGTCCGCGCCGGCCGCCAGGCGCTCGACCTCTGGCCGGAGGGGGCGGACGAGGACGCGCGCGTCGAGGTGCTCGAGTCGTACGCGAGCAGCGCCGAGCTGTCGGGCGAGCTGGCGGAGGCGGCCCGCGCGTGGCGTGAGATCTGCGCCGTCCGCGCCGGCGGCGACGCTCGCGAGGAGTACGCCGCGGCGCAGCGCAGGCTGGCCGCCGTCCACGACCTCAAGGGCGACCGCGACTCCGCGCTGGCGGCGCGCCGCGAGGCGGCCGAGGCCTACGCCGCCGGCGGCAGGCCGGCGGAGGCCGCCGTCGAGCGCCTCGCCATGGGGAACTACATGCGGGCGAGCGCCAGCTACAGCGCGGCGATCGAGCTCGCGGAGGCCGCCGCCGCGGACGCCGACCGCGCCGGCCGGCTCGACCTCGGCGTGCGGGCGCGCGGCCTCGAGGGCGTCGCGCGAGCGAAGCGCGGCGAGTTCGAGGCCGGCCTCGAGACGGTGAGGGACGCGCTCGCGGTGGCGCTCGAGAACGACCTGACGGCCAGCGCGGCCGACCTCTACCAGCGGCTGAGCCTCGTGCTCTACGACGGCGCGGACTACCGGCGCGCCCAGGAGACGCTCGCCAGCGCGCTCGAGCTCTGCCGCGCGACCGACGAGCCCGGGACCGAGACGGCCTGCGTGACGTGCATGGTCTACGTCCTGCGCGAGTGCGGGGAGTGGCGCGAGGCCCTCGCGCTCGGCCGCGACCTCGTGGCCTCGGGCACGGCGGTCTGGGTCGCTGAGGGCCTGATGGGCGTCATCCACTGCCTCCAGGGGAAGCTGAGCTCCGCCCGCCAGCTCCTCTCCTCCTCGCACGCCGCCGCGACCCGGGTGGGCCACTTCAACATGTCCGTGGACACCACCGCCGGCCTCGCCAGGCTCGCCGCCGCGGAGGGGGCGACCGACGAGGCCGCCGAGCGCTGCCGGTCGCTGATGGCCCGCTGGGAGCAGAGCGAGGACCACCACTACGCGGTCAAGGGGCTGCGCTTCGGGGCCGGCTTCTTCGCCCGCCAGGGCGACCTCGGCGCCGCGCACGCATGCGCCGAGGCCCTCACCGGGATCTCGTCCGAGACCGGGCACGCGGACGCCCTCGCGGCCCTCGCGCACGCGATCGCCGAGGCCGCCCTCGCCGACGGCGACGCGGGGACGGCCGCGGAGCAGCTGGGCCACGCGGTGGAGCTGCACCGCGGGCTCGACCTCCCGTACGACCGCGCCGAGATCGAGCTTCGCGCCGGCGTCGCGCTCGCCGCCGCCGGCGACCGCGAGCTGGCGCTCGAGCGGCTCGGCGACGCCTACCGGACCGCGCGGAAGCTGGGCGCCCGGCCGCTCGCCGCCGAGGCCGCGCGCGAGGTCGCAGCGCTCGGCGAGTCCGTCGCCCGCCGCCTCGGCCGCCGCGCCGAGGCCGACGCGGACGGAGCCGGGCTCTCGCGCCGCGAGCTCGAGGTCGTGCGCCTCGTCGCCGTGGGGCGCACGAACCGCGAGATCGCGCAGGAGCTCTTCCTCAGCCCCCGCACCGTGGACATGCACGTGCGCAACATCCTGCGCAAGCTCGACTCGCGCTCGCGGGTCGAGGCCGCGCACCGCGCGGGCGAGCTCGGGCTCCTGCCCTGAGGGCCCTCCGTACTCCGGTCCCTAGTATCGCCCGATGCCGGAGGCCCGACAGACGCCCGATGGCGAGAAGCCCAAGGCGAGGATCGTCCCCGACAAGGCGACGGTCTTCGCCACCGAGACCTTCGACCTGTGGGTCGAGGGCGAGGAGATCTCCCGGGCCGGGGTGCGCTGGAGCCTGAGCGACCCCTCGGCGGCGAAGCTCGAGGTCGGGATCTTCGACCGCACCGCGCACATCACGCAGCACGACCCGCCGGCGGCGGGCGCGGTCCAGCTCCGGGCGAGGACCAAGGACGGCCACGAGGCGACGGCCGAGATCAAGTTCAGCGTGATGTACCCCGACACGCTGCCGCACCCGGCGCAGCTGCGGACGCCGCTCGGGACGGTCGGCAAGTCCTGGAGCGACGCGCGGGGAAAGCGCGGCGCGCTGATCCTGCTCGACCTCATGCTCTCGACGCCCGACGAGCTCACGAACTCGATGAGCCCGATCCCGATCTTCCGGATCGACGACAGGGATACGAACGTGGGGTTCCACCTCCCGTTCGCGCCGTCGGTCTTCCTGGAGGAGAAGACGTTCGCGGCCCTGGACCCGGAGGCGCCGGAGTGGACCGCCCAGGACGTGGTCTTCGCCTCGACCGCGATCCACGAGCTCGCCCACGCGATCGAGTTCCGGTACGTGGCGGACTCCGAGCGGATCGGGGCGGCCCTGGCCGACCTGCTGAAGCTCGCGCGGCCCGGCCGCACCGGCTGGGTCGTCAGCGAGCAGATGGTCGCGAGCCTCTACGCGTGGTGGTGGGGAGACCAGGTGCTCGGGCTCCCGTGGTCGTACGAGGACTTCATCAGCGAGTGGTCGAAGGTCGCCGGCTGGCGCGTCCGCGGCCACTGGAGCCAGGCGCTGTTCGGCATGGGCGACCGCCTCCCGACCGCGTTCACGGGCGCCGGCGCGCTGTCGCCGCTCACCGGCCTCCACCACCTCTCCGGCGTGAAGCTCGGCGAGATCGCGGACTTCGACGCCGACGGCAACCTGACGTCCGAGATGGTCGACGCCCTCAGGAGGTCGGGCCACGTGTCCCAGTACGCGGGGTCGGACCCGCACGAGGACTTCGCAGAGACCGTGACCGAGCGCGTGCTCGGGGAGGCCGCGCTCAACAAGGCCGCGCGCGAGGTGCTGATGAAGAACGCCAAGCGAAACGAGAAGGGTGAGGTGACCGAGCTCGTCCGGACGGGGGAGTTCGGGTACGTGACGAAGACCGCGTCGGGGGACGAGAGCCACGGGCACAGGCAGCGCCGGCTGTTCCTCGGCAAGCACGGGATCTACCCCGCCGCCGCCGCGTCCGTTCGCCTCGGCCAGCGCATCGGCGCGGGGAAGACGCTGCCGGGCTACGAGGTCTTCTACTGGCAGCCGGCGCTCGCGAAGCTGACCGGCGCGGCCGCGGCGTCCGCGGCGGGGCGGGTCGAGGTGGACGAGGAGGGGAACGTCTCGGGCGGCTACGTCGCGGAGCCGGAGCCCGCGCGCGAGCGGGTCGAGGCGGAGCGGTCGTTCGACGGCATCGGCGAGCTCGCGGGCGGCTGGCACGACGACTTCGGGGAGGTGCTCGACGGCGTGTCCGGCGTCCTCGCGACGCTCGACGCCGGCGAGCCGCCCGACCCCGAGACGGAGGAGCCCGAGGCGCTCATGCGGGCGCTCCGCTCCGCGGAGCTGCACGGGGACGGGCTGCGGCGCTACGGCGGGGTGGACGACGCCGTCGCGCGCGGCGACGTCCTGTTCGACGCCGACCGCACGCCGTGGGTGGTGACCGGCGTCGACGAGCGCGGGCGGGTCGGCCAGGTCATCGGCGCCCGCGCCGGGCGGCGAGCCGGCACGGAGGCCCGCCGCGACCGCTTCGCGTACGCGTGGCGGCCGGACTCGGCGGCCCGCCGCTTCGCCCCGCCCGAGGGCGAGCTGTCGCCGGCCTACGCCGACGGCGAGGCGGCGCTGGCGGAGCTCGTCGGGCTGTGGGGCCTCGCCGAGAGCGACGGTCGCACCGTCGGCACGCCGGGCGGCATGCTCGCCGCGGCGGTCCGGGCGGCCGGCGGGCGGACCCGCGACGACATGAAGTGGCTCGAGCCCGAGGAGGTGCGGGAGTACTGCCGCTCGCACGGAACCGCGCCGGGCGCGCCGGGCTCGGACGGCGGAGCGCTCGTCGGCGACCTGGTCGTCCTCGGCGGCGGGAAGCGGGTCGGCGTCCTGACGCGCATCGGCGAGGACGGCTCGACCGTCGACGTCCTGTTCGGCGGCGGCCCGCGCCGCGGGCGGGTGGGCGAGGAGCCCGACACGGTCCAGCTCGAGCACGGGCTGGAGCTGCCGGCGGGCGCCGAGCTCTGGCGCCCGTCCTAGCCCGCCTGCGCCGCCAGCTCCGCCGCGCGCCTCTCCATCTCCTCGGGCGGTACGTCCTCCACGTGGGTCGCGATGTGCCAGTGGTGCCCGAAGGGGTCCTCGAAGTGGCCGGCGCGGTCGCCGTAGAAGTGGTCCTCGACTCCCCGCAGCTCGGTTGCGCCCGCGTCCAGCGCCGCCGCGAACACGGCGTCCGCGTCCTCGACGTACACGGAGATCGTCACCGGCGTGCCGCCGATCGACCTCGGCCCCCGGGCGCCCATGTCGGGATGCTCGTCCGCCAGCATGAGGAGCCCGGAGCCGACCTCGAGCTCGGCGTGGCCGACCCTTCCGTCGGGGCCGCCCATGCGCATCCGCTCCTTCGCGCCGAGCACCTTCGCATAGAACTCGATCGCGGCATCGGCTCCGTCCACGATCAGGTACGGGGTGACCTGCGGATAGCCGTCCGGTATCGGCTTGACGTCGGCCATTGGTCGCTCTCCTCCTCGGCTCGTCGAGTTCGCTGCGCACCCTACCCCGTTCGGCCGGAGGCGTCGGGCGGGGAGGCCGTCCGCCGCTAGGGTCGCGTCGATGTCATCCGGACGAGAGGCGCCGGCGTGACGGGCCGCGCGCTCGTCACCGGAGCGACGGGATTCGTCGGCGGCCGGCTCAGCTCGGCGCTGGCCGACGCGGGCTGGGAGGTGCGCTGCCTGGTGCGCGACCGCGGCCGTGCGGCGGACCTCGAGCGCCGCGGGCTCGAGCTCCACGAGGGCGACGTCCTGCGACCGGAGACGCTGCGCGGCGCGGGCCGCGGGATCGACGTCGCGTACTACCTCGTCCACTCGATGGGCCGCGGGGCGCGCGGCGACTTCGCCGACCGCGAGCGCGCCGCCGCCGAGGCGTTCGCCCGCACGGTGCGCGAGGAGGGCGTCGAGCGCGTCGCGTACCTGGGCGGGCTCGGCGACCGGCCGCAGTCGAAGCACCTGCGCAGCCGGCACGCCACGGCGCTCGCGCTGCGGGAGCACGGCCCGCCGCTAACTTACTTCCGCGCGGCGATGGTCGTCGGCGCGCGCAGCGAGTCCTACCGGACGCTCAGGTACTTGGTGGAGCGCCTCCCGGCGATGATCGCGCCCGCGTGGCTCGCCAACGACACGCAGCCGATCGCGATCGACGACGTGCTCGAGTACCTGGTGCAGGCGCCGTCCGTCGAGGCGGCCCGGGACGGCGAGGTCCAGATCGGCGGGCCGGACGTCCTGAGCTACGCGGAGATGCTCGACCGGACGGCCGACGCGCTCGGCGTCCGCCGCCGGCCTCGGGTTCCCGTCCCGCTCCTGACCCCGTGGCTCTCGTCGCTCTGGATCGGGCTCGTGACGCCGGTCGACGCGGGGGTGGCGCGGCCGCTCGTCGAGGGCCTGGCGTCGCCGACCGTCGTCACCGACCCCTCGGCGGCGGCGAGCTTCGACGTGCGGCCGATGGGCTTCGACGAGGCGCTCCGGCGCGCCGTCGCCGAGGACTCGCGCGAGGGTCGCTAGACCGCCGCGCGGAGGTCGCGCGGAGCCCGCTCGCGCGCACCGGTCGAGAATTTCGACTTGCGCAAACGTGCGGACTCGGTTAGGAATGAACACCTGGCCTCGGTACCCCTTATCGCTCGTCGGGCCTCGCGCAGCAGCATTCTCTTCTCGCTCGTGCTCGCGCTCGTCGCCGCCCTCGTGCTGGCGGCGGCCGCTCCCGCCTCCGCGGTCACGCGCAAGCAGGCCGCGAAGCGAGCGCTCGCGGCGCTCGGCTCCAAGAAGGGCAGCGACCCGGTGATCGTGTTCGGGCTGACCAAGCCCCTGCGCGCCGGAACGAAGGTGACGCAGGGCGGCCGGAAGGCCGTCGCGACGGTGGGCGGCGGCGGCGGCTGGTTCTTCTACGAGGACTCGGCCCCGAACGAGCCGTACGGGCACCCGGGCCGCGTCGCGCTCGTCGGCGCGAGGAGCGGCAAGGTCAAGCTGTCGAGGACGATCTCGTCGCAGCCGCGCCTGAACGGCAGGCTGCCGGCGTTCCTGGCCACCTCGAAGGCCTACCGCTCGTCGAAGTACCGCGTGTTCGAGCGAGCCGCGAGCACGTCCGCGCCCGGCGGCGACGACGACGACGCGGGCTCGGTGTTCGGGACCGACACGTTCGCGCCGGGCGGCCTGCTCGCCGGCGACGGGCCCAACTCGCCTCCGAAGGCCGACAGGCAGGACGTGGTCGCGAAGCAGGACGCGCCCAAGAGCATTACCCTGACCGGCTCCGACGACGACGGGGACATGCTGATCTTCGTGATCACGAAGCAGCCCGACCACGGCACGCTCTCGGGCGCCGCCCCGAACGTGGTCTACACGCCGAACCCGGGCTTCCTCGGCCAGGATTCCTTCAGCTTCAAGACCGACGACGACAAGGGCGGCTTCAGCAACACGGCCAAGGTGTCGATCGACGTGCGGCCGGTCGGCAGCCCGCCGACGGTGACCGCCTCGGGCGGCTGCACCGCCTACGTCGAGCAGACCGCCGCCGTGGTCGTGGACGGGTCGCTCACCGTGGCCGATCCCGACGACACCGTCCTGAGCAGCGCACGCGTGCGCGTGTCCTCCAACTGGGAGGAGAGCGACGACCTCCTGTTCACCGACCAGAACGGGATCGGCGGCTCCTACGACGACTCGACCGGCGTGCTCACGCTGACCGGCAACGCGTCGGTCGCCGACTACCAGGCCGCGCTGCGCACGGTCCGCTACCGCAACCTGGCGAGCGGCACGCCGTTCGCGACGAAGGGCATCGAGTTCACCGCGAACGACGCCGGCAGCGACTCGGCGCCGTCCGTCAAGCAGGTCTGCATCACCGAGCCCGGCGCCAACAACAAGCCGATCGGCGAGACGAGCGAGGGCGGTCTCCAGTACGTCGAGAACGACGGGCCGGTGCCGGTCGACGGCGGGTTCTTCGTGGTCGACCCGGACTCGGCCCAGCTCTCGGGCGCGACGATCAAGTTCGCCGAGAGCCAGCCGCCCGAGGACGACGACGGCAACCCGATCGGTATGCCGGTCAACAACTTCACCCCCGCCGAGGACGAGCTGGCCTTCACCGACCAGAACGGGATCACGGGCTCCTACGACGACGTCAACGGCGTCATGACCCTGAGCGGCACCGCCTCGGTCGCCGACTACGAGGCCGCGCTCCGCTCGGTCACCTACGAGAACTCGTCGGAGAACCCGTTCACCGAGCCGCGCACGATCCGCTTCCAGGTCACGGACTCGAGCGGCGCGAGCTCGGTCCCCAGCAGCCGCGGCATCCTCATCACCTCCGTCAACGACGCGCCGGTGGTCACGCCGAGCGACGGCGTCGGCTCCTACACCGAGGGCGACCCCGCGACCGCGATCGACTCCTCGCTGACCGTCGGCGACGTCGACGACACGCAGATCGAGGGCGGGCAGGTGCGGATCTCCGGCGGCTTCGAGCCCGGCGACGACCTGGTGTTCGTCGACCAGCTCGGCATCTCGGGCGTCTACAACACGGGCACCGGTGTGCTCACCCTGACCGGCACGGCGTCGGTCGCCGACTACCAGACCGCGCTGAGCTCGATCAAGCTCAGCGGGACGAGCGACGACCCGCCGGCCACCAAGACCGTCGAGTACACGGTCAGCGACGGCGACCTCGACTCGAACCCGGCCACCAGGGGCGTCGCGGTCACGGGCGTCAACGACGCGCCGGTCCTCGCCTCGAGCGACGGCAGCGCGGCGTACGCCGAGAACGACCCGGCGGCGGCGGTCGACCCGGGGATCGCGGCCAGCGACGTCGACTCGGACGACTTCGCCGGCGCCACCGTCCAGATCACCGGCGGCTTCTCCGCGGACGAGGACGAGCTGCTGTTCGACGACCAGAACGGGATCGCGGGGTCGTACGACTCCTCCACCGGGACCCTCACGCTGACCGGAGCCGCCTCGGTCGCCGACTACGAGGCCGCCCTCCGCTCCGTCGCCTACCGGACCACGTCCGACAACCCGTCCACGGCGACCCGCACCGTCACCTTCCAGGTCGACGACGGCGGCGCAACGGACAACCTCAGCAACTCGGTCACGCGCGACGTCGCGGTCACGGCGGTGAACGACGCGTCGGCGCTCGCGACCTCGGAGGGCTCGACCTCGTACACGATCGGCGGCGACGGCGTCCAGGTGGACCCGCTGCTGATCGCCGAGGACGTCGACGACGCGAACCTCGAGGGCGCGGAGATGCGGATCGCGACCGACTTCCAGGCCGGCGACGACCTCGTCTTCGTCGACACGGCCTCGATAACCGGCGTCTACAACACCGGCACCGGGGTCCTGACGCTGACCGGCACCGCATCGGTGGCCGACTACCAGGCGGCCCTGCGCTCGGTCGAGTTCCGCACCACCGCTGAGAGCCCGACCCCGTCGAGGACGGTCGAGGTCGAGGTCGACGACGGCGAGCTCGACTCCGCGACCGCGTCGAAGTCGATCGACCTGGTCGAGCCGCCCTCGAACGCCGCCCCGGTCGTCACGACGTCCCCCGGCGCGACCACCTACACGATCGGCGACACGACCGGCGTCGACGTCGACTCGGCGGTCACCGTCACCGACGCCGACGACGTGAACGTCGAGAGCGCCCAGGTGCGCGTCTCGTCCGGCTTCGACTCCGGCGACGACCTCGTCTACGTCGACCAGCTCGGGATCGGCGGCGTCTACAACACCGGCACCGGGGTCCTGACGCTGACCGGGACGGCCTCGCTCGCCGACTACGAGACCGCGCTGCGGTCGATCAAGTACCGCTACACGGGCGAGGACCCGCCGCAGCAGTCGAAGACCGTCGAGTTCAAGGTCAACGACGGCGACACCGACTCGAACGCGTCGGACAGGTCGGTCCTCGTCATCCAGCTCGAGCTCTAGGCGCCCGGGCGCCGGCTCGGGTCAGCCCGACCGGTCGAAGCGGATCGTTAGGTCGCGCACCGCCGCGTGCGGCTGCGCCCGGAGCGACTCGACCACGCCGCCGGGGAACGGCAGGTCGAACGGGTAGCCCATCGGCCGCGTGTCCGGGTAGCGGCGGGTGCGCACGCCGCAGAAGCTGGTCGAGCCGCAGCGGTCCTCGTCGGGCACGGTGTCGCGCCCCGTGTCGGTGGCGACGACGGCCAGCTTGAACGGCATCCCCTCGGGCGTGCCGCGCGGGAGGAGCAGGTTGTAGGGCCAGCCGCACTCGCAGTAGTCGGCGCGCTCGCCCGGCGGCGTGGGGATCGACCGGCCGCTCATGCGCGCCGGCTTGCGGATCACCGACGAGAGCCGCGCCGGCCGCGCCACGACCCGGCGCTCCTGCGCGGCGAGCCGCACGTGGAACTTGTCCATCTCGATCCAGAAGCGCCGCTCGCCGGCCCGCGCGCCCGCGACGAGGAACACGCGCAGCGTGGCGTCGACCGGGCGGCCGACGGTGTTGCGGACGCGGAAGAGCATGACGAGCTCTTCGTGCTCGAGGTGCTCCTCCTCGATCGTCGTCCTCCTCGGCCGGCCCGTGTCGGGGTCGACGACGACCTTGCCGGTCTCCCGGTCGATCTCGTCCACCTCGCGCTCGTCGACGACCATCCGAGTCACGAGCTCGTCGGTCGCCGGGTCGCCCGGCTCGGCGTCGAACGCGCCGCCCCCGAACCGCTCCCGCGCCCACGACCCGAGGTCGAAGTCGGCCGCGCCGGCACCGGGGACGTCGCGCAGCAGGGCGAGGATCGCGTCCCCGTCGCGGATCTCGACGGGCGCCGCCCCGTCGGTCAGGTCGTGGCCGTCAGAGAAGCGCTCCTGCCAGCGGAACGCGAAGTCGTCGATGCGCCGGTGCCAGCGCCAGAAGACCGGATCGCGGATCGCCTGGGTGGTCGCCCGCATCACGCCGAACGGGTCCGGGCTGAGCCGCGCGACGGCGCTGTGCCCGATGTTGTGGAGCCCGGCCGCGTCCGGCGGGTCGTCGACGGTGTGCGCGGCCTCCACCGCGGCGCCGATCCGGTTGATCGCCTCGATGCGCTCGGCCTCCCCGTGGGGATCGAGCGCGGCGATCGCGGCCTCGACCTCGGCGCGGCGCGCCTCCAGCCGCTCGATGCGCTCGGCGTCGACGGTCCGGCCCGGCTCCCGCGACGGGAACGGCACCGGGATGCTCGACTCGTAGCCCTCGGGGACCGGCACCGTGTAGTCCAGCGGCGCGACGGGGTCGAGGCCCAGCGCGATCCGCTCGGTGTCGTAGCGGGCCAGCATCTGCTGGTGCATGTAGACGAACAGCTCCCCCTGCCGCTCCGCCGCCAGGAACTCGTCGCGGCTGTTGCGCCTCGTGGGGTACACGCGGTGCCAGTGCCAGTGGTGCTCGTTGGCCAGCTCGTCCTCGCGGAAGTAGAAGAGCTGCTTCTCGAGGTCGTCCGGGTCGGCGTCGGCGATCGCCTTGGCGTTGGCGCGCGCCCGCGCGGTCTCGGGCTGGATCTCGGCGAGCGTCGGCATCCCGAGGAGCCGCCCGCGTGGGTGGTGGGTCATGAACAGCTGGAGGGCGTACCTGACGGTGCCCGGGACGTCCGCCTCGCCCACGAGCCGCTCGGCCTCGTCCAGCACCGCGGCCACGCCCTCCTCGCCGCCGCGCTCGTCCGCGAGGCGCCACCAGGAGTTCGCGAGCTCGACCGCCCGGTTCACCTGTCCGTCGTCGAAGGCGCTGAAGTGGCGCCGGGGCTCCTCCTCGGGGCACGCCGCCTCGACCGCTCCCGCCAGCAGCTCCCGCGCGCGCTCGCCGAGTCGATCGAAGGACGTCTCCACCGCTCGACGACTCTAACCCGCGCGGCGCGATCGCGCCCGGCGGGCGCGCCGCGGCTCCGGCTACCGTCATCGGCGTGTCGCCGACCGTCCAGATCGGCCTGGCGCTCGCGCTGGCCACCGCCTTCACCTCGATACTCGGCTTCCTGCTGAAGCACCGCGGCGCGGGCCAGGCGCCGCTCATCGAGGCGCGGCGGCCGGTCCGGACGTCGCTGGCGCTGTTCCGCGCGCGCGACTACACCGTCGGGATCCTGGTCGCGACCGCGTCGTGGGGCCTTCACGTGGCCGCGCTCTCACTGGCGCCGATCTCGCTCGTCCAGTCGGCGATCGCGGGCGGCCTCGTCCTACTCACGGTCCTGGCCGACCGGCTGTTCGCGCACCGCGTCACGCGCCGGGAGTGGGTCGGCGTGGCGCTTATCGCGGCCGGCCTCGCGTTCCTCGCGGCCACGATGAGCGGCACCGGCGAGGGGGCGCACTCGGACTACGGCGCCGGGACGCTCGCGCTGTACGCCGGCCTGCTGGCCGCCGCCGGGCTGGCCGCGGCGGCGCTCGGCTGGGGGGACCGCCGCGCCCGCGCGCCCGTGGTCGGCGTCGGCGCCGGCCTCCTGTGGGGCGCGTCCGACGTGTCGATCAAGGCGCTCAGCGACTCCCTCGGCAGCGACGGGGTCCTGGTGCTGGTCCACCCGCTGGCGCTGGCGATCGCGACCCTGTCGCTGATCGGGCTGACCGTGTCCGCGCGGAGCCTCCAGCAGGGGGCGGCCGTGCCGGTGATCGCCGCCACGAGCGCGGCGGCGAACCTCGTCACGATCGCCGCCGGGCCGATCGTCTTCGGCGAGCCGATGCCGGACGACGCCTTCGGCTTCGGCCTGCGGATCCTCGCCTTCGCGCTGGTGATCGCCGCCGCCTCGCTCACCCCCCCGCCCGGGGCGGACGAGGGGGAGGAGGTCGTGCCGAGCCTCGAGCCGGCCGCGGAGCCGGTGGCGACCCGCTAGGCCGCCGGGCTCCTGGTCCTTCGGGCCCGCCCCGCCGCGAAACCCCCCGAACGGGCGATTGCGCTCGGCGCCGACGGGGTCTGGAATGAGCACATGATCACGCTCCAGCCTCAGTGCCTCGACGGGATCGACACGCTGCCCGGCCTCCAGCAGGCGCTCCAGAACGCGATCGAGCTCGAGCACGCGACCCTGCCCCCCTACCTGTACGCGCTCTACTCGCTCGACCAGGACGAGAACGGCGAGATCTACGGGCTGATCAAGTCGGTCGTGATGGAGGAGATGGGCCACTTCGGCTACGCCTGCAACATCCTCAACGCGATCGGCGGGTCACCCGCGATCGACGATCCGTCGTTCGTGCCGAGCTACCCAGGGCCGCTGCCGTGCGGCGTCGAGAGCCAGCTCACCGTGCCGCTGGCGCCGTTCTCGCTCGACGTCGTGGAGAACGTGTTCATGGTGATCGAGGAGCCCGAGGACCCGGTCGCCGTCGCCGCGGCCGAGGGCCTCACGATCGGTCAGTTCTACGACGCGATCAAGGAGGCGCTCGTCGCGCAGGGGAGCTCGATCTTCACCGGCAACCCCGACCTCCAGGTGACCAACGGGTTCCCCGAGCTGACGGCGGTGACCGACCTGGACACCGCCACGGCGGCGATCGACACGATCGTCGAGCAGGGCGAGGGCACGACCCAGTCGCCCGACGACCAGCAGGGCGACCTCGCGCACTACTACCGGTTCGCCGAGATCTACCACGGCAAGGCGCTGATCCAGAACCCGAGCCCGCCGCCGAGCTGGGCGTACGAGGGCGACCCGATCCCGTTCGACCCCGCCGGCGTCCTGCCCCTCGTGACCAACCCGAAGGGCTCGCAGTACCCGCAGGGCTCGCCCGCGCAGCAGGCCAACGACGCCTTCAACGCCACCTACCGGACGCTCCTCCAGCACCTCCACTCGGCGTTCAACGGGACGCCGGGCGACCTCAACGACGCGATCGGCGACATGTTCACGCTGAAGGACCAGGCCGCCGCGGTGATGGCGATCGAGCTGGGCGACGGCACGAACGCCGGGCCGAGCTTCGAGTACCCGGCGAGCGGCGCGTAGCCGCCCGAGGCGCCGCCGGCGGTTCAGCGGGCCGCGGCCCCGGGTAGCCAACGGACCGCATGGTGCCGGACCCGATGGTCACACGGGAAGAGAGCCCGGCCGCGGCGAAGAAGCGCATCGGCGGGCGCGGGTCGTCGCGGTCGCGCCGGGCGGCGTCGGCGTAGGCGGCGGCTCTTGGCCCGCAGTCCGGTTCAGCTGGCCGCCGGGGCGGCCGAGGCCACGATGGCGCCGCTGCGATCGGTGTCGCGGTCGTTCGCCCAGCCGCGCACCCTGCGGGAGGTCGCCCACCGGCCGTGGCCGGTCCCGGAGCGGCCGTGGGTCATGGCACAGAGCTGGGTCGACCTCCTCTTCGCCCACTGGCGCGTGCCGCCGGAGTCGCTCCAGGAGGTCGTGCCGGACCGTCTGCCGGTGGACACGTTCGACGGCAGCGCGTGGATCGGCGTGACGCCGTTCGAGGTCGGCGCGTTCCGGCTGCGCGGCGTGCCGCACGTGCCGGGCGTCACCTCGTTCCTCGAGACGAACGTGCGGACCTACGTCACGGTCGGCGGCAAGCCCGGCATCCACTTCCTCAGCCTCGACGCGGCCAGCCGGCTGGCGGTCGCGGGGGCGCGGCGCGCCTACCGGCTGCCCTACTTCCACGCGAAGATGGGGGCCCGGCGGGCGGGCGGGTGGATCGACTACTCCTGCGAGCGGACGTCCGCCGACGGGCCGCCGGCCGAGCTTCGGCTGCGCTACCGCCCGACCGGCGATCCGTTCCAGGCGCCGCCGGGATCGCTCGACCACTTCCTCGCCGAGCGCTACTGCCTGTACACGCTCGACGGCGAGCGGCGCGTGCTCCGCGCCGAGATCCACCACCCGCCGTGGCCGCTGCAGCCGGCGGACGCGGAGCTCTCGCGCAACACGATGGCGGCCGCGTTCGGACAGAGCCTGTCGGGAGCGCCGGTCCTGCACTTCGCCGCCCGGCAGGACGTGATCGTCTGGGGGCTCGAGGAGGCCTAGGGACGGCGCGCTCTCGGCGAGCGACCGGCGCGCCGCCGCCGGCTCTCGATGTAGCTTGGGGCCGTGCCGGGGAGGACGGTCCAGCGGTGCGCGCTCGTCGCGGCGGCAGTCATGCTGCTCGTCGCCGCCCCCGCGTCCGCCGCGACCGGCGGCGCGCCGACGCGGTACTCGCTCGCCGGCGGCTGCCACGCCCTCCAGGGCGCGTCCGGCCAGGCCGTCCCGGGCGCCGAGCGCCTGCGCATGCAGGCGACCACGCTCGGCAGCTACCTCCTGTACCTGCCGGACGGCACGTTCCTGGCGGCACAGGGCGACGGCGGGGTCGCGCCGGCGGCGGGGGCGAGCCCGGCGGCCGACTGGCGCGTGAGCGACGCGGGCGCCGGCGCCTTCACGCTCTCGCCCGCCTCGGACCCCGACCGCGCGATGAGCCTCGAGGGCGGCCGCCTCGCGCTCGCCTCGCCCGCGGCCGCGGGCGACGCCGCGCGGTTCGCGTTCGCCCCGGCCACCGGCTGCGCCGTCTACCCCGAGGCCGAGCTGAGCGCGCGCGGTAGGCCGGCGCCGGCGAAGACGCCGTTCGGCACCGTCAGCGGGTTCCTCGAGGGCCACATGCACTGGATGACGTTCGAGTACTTCGGCGGCGAGTTCCACTGCGGCCGGCCGTGGCACCCGTACGGAATCCCGTACGCGCTGCCGGACTGCAGCGAGATCGAGGGCCCGCAGGGCAGCGCCGCGCCGGTCCAGAACACGCTCAACTACGGGAACCCGGGGGAGGCCCACGACACCACGGGCTGGCCGAAGCTGACCGAGTGGGGCGCCCACAACCTGACCTACGAGGGGACGTACTGGCGCTGGATCGAGCGCGCCTGGCTGTCCGGGCTGCGGCTGATGGTCATGTCGGTCAACGAGAACCGCGCGCTCTGCGAGCTCCAGGCCCGGCGGCGCAACTCGTGCGACGAGATGGAGACCGTGCGAAAGGGGTTCGAGGACATCCGCGAGCTCCAGCGCTACGTGGACGCTCAGGCGGGCGGCCCGGGGAAGGGGTTCTTCCAGATCGTCACGACCCCCTACGAGGCCCGGCGCGTCATCAACCAGGGCAGGATGGCCGTGGTGCTCGAGATCGAGGTCTCGGAGCTGTTCGGCTGCCGCGGCTGGGACGCCCCGACCTGCGACCGCGAGCAGGTCGACCGCGAGCTGGACGAGTTCCACCGGCTCGGCGTGCGCTCCTCGCTGCTGCTCAACAAGTTCGACAACCCGCTCGCCGGCGTCCGCTTCGACAGCGGCCCGATCGGCGCCGTGATCAACGCGGGCAATCACCAGAGCGCCGGATCGTTCTGGAGCGCGGAGACCTGCAGGGGGCCGCTGCACGACAACGAGATCGAGACCTTCCAGCCGCAGGGCAACGCGGCCTTCAACGGCATCGTCACGGCCCTCGGCGTGACGCCCGGGACGATCCCGAGCTACCCGCCCGCCCCGCACTGCAACACGCGCGGGCTGACCGATCTCGGCCGCCACCTCGTGCGGAAGATGATCGAGCGGCACATGATCGTGAACCCCGACCACATGAGCCAGAAGGCGGTCGACGACACGATCACGATCGCCGAGGCGCACCGCCACTCCGGTGTGATCTCGCCGCACGGCTGGATGGACCCGGGCAACTGGCCGCGGATCTGGAAGCTGGGCGGCCTCGCGTTCCCCGACTCCGACACCTCGACGGGCTTCGTCGAGGCGTACCGGAAGTACAGGCCGCGGCGCACCCCGTACCTGCTCGGCTGGGGCTACGGCGCCGACCTCGGGGGCCTCGCCCAGCAGCCCGACGGCAGGTCCGACGCGGTCCACTACCCGTTCCGCTCCTACGACGGGAAGGTGACCTTCGACCGCCAGCGCACCGGCGAGCGGACGTTCGACTACAACCAGGAGGGCGTCGCCCACTACGGCCTGTACGCGGACTGGTTCGAGGACCTCCGCCAGCTCGGCGGCGCCCGGCTGGCGCACGACATGTCGAGCGCCGCCGAGGCCTACCTCCAGATGTGGGAGCGGGCCGACGGCATCCGCGCGCCCCGCTGCCGCTCGCGGCACGGGAGCGTGACCTCCCGCGGGCTCGGTCTCGTGCGGCTCGGCGCGCGGTGGGAGTCGCTCCTCCGCGGCGCGGGGCAGCCCCAGGAGCGCACGCGGACCTGGACGTGGTGCGTGGTCGGCGCGCGCAACCGCCGCGCCGCCGACGTGGCCGAGCTGACCCCGGCCGGTCGCGTCGAGCTGGTCGGCAGCACCGCCCGCGGCCGCTTCGCCGACCGGGTCGCGGTGGGCGACCCGGTGGCCCGGCTGCGCGGGGCGCGGTCGATCGGCCGCGGCGTGCTCGTGCGGCGCGCGCGCGGGACGACCTACGTCTACGCCACCCGCGGCGGCCGCATCCGTGCGGTCGGGGTCGCGAGCGGCGCCCTCGCGCGCCGCGCCGGCGGCCTGCGCGCGGCGATGCTGAGGGTCGCCGCGGCGCGAGCGACGCAGGCCCGCCGCACGTACGTGCCGAACGCGACGCCCGGCTCGGCGCGCCTGACCGGAGCGTCGCTGGCCGGCTCGAACGACGCCCGGCTCAACGCGGCGCTCGCCGTGATCTGCGGGCTGTCCAACTGACGGCCGCCCGGCGGAGGCGCCGGCCCGCGGCCCCCGGCACGCCCGGGCGGACGTCCGGCGGCGCGCGCGGGGTTACGGAGAGGTCGCCGCGCGGGGCTTGCCGCGCTGGCAGGGCGAGCGGCTCGCCAGCGTCTCGACCACGCCGTCCCGGTAGGTGAACTCGGCCGTGATCGTCCAGTAGCCCGAGGCCGGGCAGGTCGGCGGCGTGCGCGCCCACGGCCGTCCCTCGGCGTTCACGTAGGCCGGGAAGGTCTCGTCGAGGCTCTTGAGCGGGGTGTAGGGGTCCGGCGGGGGCACGCCGGGGAAGATCGGCAGCTCGGTCGTCGACGTGTTGCCGTCGATCTTCGTGTGGTCCACCGACCTGACGACCGGGATCCCCTCGTTCTCGCCCACGCCGATGATCTCGCCGTCGCCGTTGAAGTCCGAGATGAAGTTGTTCGAGTAGCGCGGGAGCGGGCCGTCGCCGCCCGAGTCGCTCACCGCGACCCCGCCGCCCGCCTTCGTCTCCGGCGGGCAGCCGGCGGGGCCCAGGGCGTAGAGCTCGGCGTCCGTTGCGCGGCACCGGGGCCGCACCGTGGTGTCGACGACCCCGCCGGGCGGGGTGCGGATCACCATCTTCCCCACCGTGTGCGGCTTCAGGTCCGGGTCCTCCGGGTTCTGGAAGTCGAAGGCGATGACCAGGCCGGTCGCCGTGCCCGGCACCGTCGAGGTGTACGTGAAGCTGCCCGTCTGGCGCGGGACGGCCGCGTGCGCGGCCGGGCCCGCCCCGACCGCGGTCAGGACGATCGCGGCAACCGTCGCCGCCCCCCTCGTCAACGTGCGTCGCTCCCCCATCTGCGCTGCCTGACCAGTACCCAGCATCGCGCGGCGCCACGCATGGGTGCCGGTTGCGGCAGCAAGGGAAGCCGGGATACCTTGCGCGGAATGCCTCCGGTCACGCTCCTGGTGTCGGACCCCGGCGGAGCGGTGGCCCGGTTCGCGCGCCCGGCCGACGCGGTGTCGGCGGCGCTCGACGCGGCCCGGGCCGACCTCTCCGCGCGGATGGCCCTGGACACCCCCAGACGCAACGGCGGCGGGCCGGACGGCGAGCTCGACCCGGCCGTCGCCCGCTGCCTCCGCCTGTGCGCCGTCGCCAACCCGGGGCAGCTCGTCATGTCGCACGCGACGCGTGACCTCGTGGCGGACAGGCTCCCCGAGGGCGTCGGCCTGGCGGACCTCGGCGTCCACCGGCTCCCCGACCTCGGACGGCCGGAGCACGTCTACGCGCTCACGCACCCGGACCTGCCCGGCCCCGTCCGGCCGCTGCGGTCGCTCGACGCGCTGCCCAACAACCTCCCCGGCGAGCTGACCCGCTTCGTGGGCCGCGAGGTCGAGCTGGCGGAGCTGCGCGAGGCGCTCGCCGGGACGCGGCTCCTGACCCTGGTCGGCACCGGCGGCTGCGGGAAGACCCGCCTCGCGCTCCAGACCGCGGCGGACCTGGTCGATCGCCATCCCGGCGGCACGTGGCGGGTCGAGCTGGCGCCGGTCCGCGACCCGACGCTCGTGGGCGACGCCGTCGCGGCCCCGCTCGACGCCCGGCCGCTGCCGGGCGAGACGATGCTCGACGCCGCGACGCGTCACCTGGCGCCGCGGCGCGCCCTGGTGCTGCTCGACAACTGCGAGCACCTGCTGGACGCGGCGGCCGAGACGGCGTCCGCGCTGCTCGAGCGCTGCCCCGAGGCGACCGTGCTCGTCACGAGCAGGGCGCCGCTCGGGCTGCCCGGCGAGACCGTCTGGCGCGTCCCGCCGATGTCGCTGCCCGACCCGGACGCCGCGCCGCTGGCGAGCGTGCTCGCGGACTGCGACGCGGTGCGCCTGTTCGTCGACCGCGCGCGGCGGCTCGTGCCCGGCTTCGCCGTCACCGACGCGAGCGCGCCCGCGCTGGCGCAGGCCTGCCGGGAGCTGGACGGGATGCCGCTCGCGATCGAGCTGGCCGCCGCGCGCGTCCGGATGATGTCGGTCGAGGCGATCGCGGCGGGGCTCTCGGACCGGTTCCGGCTGCTGAGCGGCGCGCCGCGCGGCGGGCCGCCGCGGCACCGCTCCCTGAGGGCGTCGGTCGACTGGAGCCACGACATGCTGAGCGGCGGCGAGCGCGCGGTGCTCCGGCGCCTGGCGGTCTTCGCGGGGCCGTTCACGACGGAGGCGGCGGAGGCGGTGGCCGCCATGGACGGGCCGCGCGAGGCGGTCGCCGGCCTGCTCGCGACGCTCGCCGAGAAGTCGCTCGTGGCGGTCGATCCGCAGGACGGCGGGGTGCGGTACCGCCTGCTCGAGACGGTGCGCGACTACGCGACCGAGCGGCTCGACGACGCCGGCGAGGCCGACGCGGTCCGCGATCGCCACCTCGACTACTTCCTGCGCCTCGCCGAGACCGCGGCGCCGGACCTGCCGGCCGCCGGCCCCGCGCGCGAGCGGCTCGAGCGGCTCGACGCGGAGGCCGCGAACCTCCGCGCGGCGCTCGGCCGGGCGATCGAGGCCGGCGGCGAGCGCGCGCTTCGCATGTGCGTTGCGCTCACGCCGCTCTGGAAGGCGCGCGGCAGCCTGGCCTTCGGCGAGGCCGCCTGCGCGCGGGCCCTCGCGGCCGGCGAGCCCCAGCCGAGCTCGCTCCGGGCGCGGGTCCTGTGGGCGCGCGGGTACCTGCTGTCGTTCGCGGGCCGCGGAGCCGAGGCGATCCCGCTGCTCGAGGAGGCGGTCGGGCTCGCGGAGGAGATCGGCGACGACGTGACCGCCGGCCGGGCGGTGGGCGTGCTCGGGTCGATCCGGCACAACTGGGACCCGCTCGGCGCGCGGCCCCTCGAGCAGCGCGCCCGCGAGCTGGGCCGCGCGAGCGGCGACGACTGGTGCTTCGTCGCCGCCACGCAGGCGCTCGCCTGGTCCCACGTGATCCTCGACCGCTACGACGACGCCGACCGCCTCCTCGCCGAGGCGCGGCCGGTGGCCGAGGCGATCGGCTACGACGAGGGCCTCGCCTGGATCTGCGCCACCGGGGCGCATCGGCACCTGGTCGGCGCGGACGGCGAGCGCCTGGCCGACCTGGTGGAGCGCGCGGTCGTCGCGGCCCGCCGCGTGGGCGAGCCCGTCAGCGAGGGCGTGGCGCACATGCAGCTCGCGCGCCTCGAGCTGGCCCAGGGCCGGGTCGAGGAGGCCCACCGGCGCATCGCGGCCAGCCACGCGCGGCTGATAGCGACCGGCGGCGGCATGGCGCTGCCGCAGACCGACACCGTGCTCGCGGCGGTCGAGGCCGCGGTCGGCGACCTCGACGGCGCTTGCAAGCGCGCGACCCGCGTGGTCGAGTCGAAGGCGGACCACGGGTGGAGCCTGGCCTGGGCGACGCTCCAGCTCGCCGAGGTGCTGCGAGCCGCGGGCGACGCCGACGGCGCGGCCGACCGTGCCCGCGGGGCCCTCGAGATCGGCGAGCGCATCGGCAGCGTCACCTGCGTCGCGTGGGCGAAGGAGCTCCTGGGCCGCGACGCCGTCCGGAGAGGCGACCGGGCCGAGGGCAGGCGGCTCCTGCACGAGTCGCTCGCCGCGCGGGTCGGGCGAGGGCTGCGCCTCTGGCTGCCGCAGACGCTCGACGCGCTGGCCGAGCTGGCGGCCGGGCTCGGCGCGCACGAGGACGCGGCGCGCCTGCTGGGCGCGGCCGAGCGCACGCGGTCGGACCTCGGCCTCGTCCGCTGGGCGCCCCACGTCCCGGCGCTCGAGGCGCTGGAGCGCGACCTGCGCGCCGCGCTGGGCGACGGGCCGTTCGAGGCCGCCCGGGGCGGCGGCGCGCGGCTGCCGCTCGGCGAGGCCGTCGAGTGGGCGAGCGGGAGCGACGGGTGGCGCCGGCGGGCGCCGTCCGGCTGGGACGGGCTGACCCCGACCGAGGTCGAGGTCGCCCGCCGCGTGGCGGCGGGGCTCACGAACGCGGAGGTCGCCGCCGCCCTGTTCGTCTCGCCCGCGACGGTGAAGACCCACCTGAGGCACGCGTACGCGAAGCTCGGCATTCGCAACCGGACCGAGCTGGCGGCCGAGGCGGCCCGCCGCCTGTCGCCCGAGACCGGCTGACGGCGCTACGGCACCGGCTGACGCGCGACGGCGCCGGCAGCCTACGGCACCGGCAGCGACCCGCCGGTCTTGCGGTCGATGCTGCGGATGTGGACGAGCGCCTCGCGCTGGATCGCCAGCGTGCGAGATTGGATCCGGGCGCTGCGGCGCTGGATGACGAGCGTCCGGCGCTGGACGGCGAGGGTGGCTCGCTGGACCCTCAGCGTCTCGGCGAGGATCCGGGCGATGAACGGCGCCAGGTCCGCGGCGCGCAGCGTGCGCCCGAGGTAGTCGCCTTCGCTGACCGCCCGCAGCAGTGCGTCGCCGCTGTCGACGAGGCGCACGAGGCGGTGGCCCGCGTTCATCTCGCGAGCGAGCTGGGCCGTCTCGTCGACGACCGCCGCCAGCTCGCCGTCGCCGAGCTGCTGCAGGAGCGGCACGAGGCCCGTCCGCACCTGCTCGACGAGCGGGCCCGATCGCCGGACGAGGCCGCGCGCGTCGCGGGCGAGGGGACCCGCCTCGCGCAGCGCCGGGGCGACGCCGTGCGTCAGCCGGTTGATCTTCGCGTCCTGGGCGGCGATGTGCTTGCGCGAGTCGAGCAGCACGCCGAGCTGGACGGCCAGCAGCGCGAGCATCGCCAGCAGCGCCACCGCGGCGCCGGCGACGAGGGCCCGTCCGAGCGGAGGAAGGCCGATGGTGACGCGCTTGGAGTCCAGGTCAGCGAGGTACCCGCCGGAGCGGGGTGGAAACCGGCGGGCCCGGCGGCTGGTATAGGAGGGGCGTGGCGGCAAGCGATCCGAACGACCTCCCGGCGGGGGTGCCCGAGGATCGGGTCGACGCCCTCTACGGCCTTCAGCTCGACGACTTCACCCCGAGCCGCGACGCGCTCGCGAAGGAGCTGCGGGAGTCGGGGGACCGCGAGGAGGCGGCGTGGGTCAAGGGGCTGCGCAAGCCGAGCGCGGCGGCGTGGGTCGTGAACCAACTCGCGCGCACGCGCGCGCGCGAAGCCAAGCGGCTCCTCGACGCGGGCGAGCGGCTGCGCCGGGCGCACGAGCGGCTGATCGCCGGAGAGGGGGACGCCGGGGAGCTGCGCGAGGCCGCGAGGGAGGAGGGCGCGGCCGCCCGCGACCTGCTCGAGGACGCCTCCGGGCTGCTCGACCGCGACGGCCACCCGCCGAGCGGATCGACGCTCGAGCGGGCGGCCGAGACGCTGCACGCCGCGGCGCTCGACGAGTCGGCGCGCGCGGAGCTGGCGGCCGCTCGCGTCACCCGCGAGCGCCGCGCCAGCGGGCTCGGGCCGTTCGGGGCCGGGCCGGCGGCGGCGCCGAAGCCGCGCGGCGGGCGGACCGGTACTCGCAAGGCCGAGGGGAAGGCGCCGCGCGGGGGCTCGGCCAAGG
The DNA here is from genome assembly GCA_036389295.1 of Thermoleophilaceae bacterium. Classification (GTDB taxonomy): domain Bacteria; phylum Actinomycetota; class Thermoleophilia; order Solirubrobacterales; family Thermoleophilaceae; genus AC-37. Next base: position 91,059 of record DASVQB010000059.1, read on the forward strand.
CGAAGGCGCCGCGCGGGGGCAAGGCCGAGGGGAAGGCGCCGCGCGGGGGCTCGGCCAAGAAGGCGCGCGAGGGTTCGGCCAAGGGAAAGGCGCCGCGCGCCGGGCGGGCCAAGGCGCGCAAGGCGCTCGAGAAGGCGACCCGCGAGCAGGCGGCGAGGCGCAGGGACGTCGCCGAGGCCGAGCGCGAGCTGGAGCGGGCCCGCCGCGAGGCCGAGCGCGCCCAGCGCCGGCTCGAGGAGGCGACGGCCGAGCTGGAGGAGGCCCGCTCGGCGGAGTCCCGCGCGGACGCGCGCGCGGCCGAGGCGAGGAGCGCCCTCGACGCGACGGGCTAGCGGGCGGCCCCGGCCCGCGGCGATCCCGCCGCGCTCACGATGCGGACCACTGCGTCTGCGGCCGTCCCACCGGCTCGCCGTCGACCAGGACGTCGGTCCGCTCGTTGAAGAAGCAGACGAGGCCCTCGACCTCCGGGCAGTCGGGCAGCGGGTCGCGGTAGGTCCACGCCACGTCGCGGTGCAGCTTCCCGTCGAGCTCGGCGGAGAAGTACGACGCCTGGCCCTTGTAGGCGCAGAACGAGGTGGTCGGGCTCGGCACGAGCAGGTCGCGCCGCACGTCCTCGGGCGGGAGGTAGTAGCGCACCGGGAGATGGGTCTCGAACAGCAGCCGCGCGAGGCGCGACTCGGCCAGGACCACGTCGTCGAGGCGGACCTCCACGCGGCGCGAGCTCCGCCTCACGTCGATCCGCTTGAACGGGTCGCGGGGGTGGCCCACGATGCGCTCGTCCTCCTCGTACCACGAGTCCATGGCGTTCCACCTGACCACCACGTGGCCGTCGAGGTCGGGGTCGTCGAACGCGAGCAGGTCGTCGTTGCCCAGCAGGTCGATCCGGACGTCGGCGCGCGGGAACGCGTACGCGGGAACCGCGTGACCGGGCTCCCACACCAGGCTCGCGCGCCGGCTGTCCACGGCGAGGTCCGCCCCGCGCCAGCCGCGGACCCACTTCGGGCTCGGCTCGTAGCGCAGCCCGCCGGGCAGGGCGTCGGACATCCGGGTCGCCATCCATCGACCTTAGCGCCGTCACGACCGATGAGTCTCGCGGCCGCGGCCGGTCTCAACTGACGGGAATGGCCCCCGAACCGTCCAACCCGGTCGTGCACCTGGAGCTCCACACGGGCGACCGCGCACGCGCGTTCGCCTTCTACCACCTGCTCTGCGGCTGGCGTCCAGAGCGGGTCGAGGCCTCCTCCGGGACGTACTGGGGGGTCGACCTCGGGGTTCTCGGAGGGGGGGTCGTACAGTGTGAGACTCGGCGGCCGATCTGGCTTCCGTACGTGGAGGTCGCCGACGTGGCGGAGGTCACCGAGAACGCGCGAAGGCTTGGCGCATCGGTGCTCCTCGAGCCGCGCGAAGGGCCCGCGGGGTGGCGCAGCGTGGTGGCCGCGCCGGCCGGCGGCGAGGTGGCGTTCTGGCAGTCGAGGGAAAGGGCATCGTGACGGACCACACCGACGACGGGAAGCGCTGGGTCGCTCTCTACGTGCTCTGCGTGGGGATGCTGATGATCGTCCTCGACGCCACCGTCGTGAACGTGGCGCTGCCGTCGATCCAGGACGACCTCGGGTTCTCCCAGGCGAGCCTCGCGTGGGTCGTCAACGCCTACCTGATCGCGTTCGGCGGCCTGCTGCTGCTCGCGGGGCGGTTCGGGGACATCCTCGGGCGCAAGCGCGTCTTCATGGCCGGCCTCACGCTGTTCACCGCGGCGTCGCTGGCCTGCGGGCTCGCGCAGAGCCAGGCGATGCTCGTGGGCGCCCGGTTCGTGCAGGGCGTCGGCGGCGCGATGACCTCCGCCGTGATCCTCGGCATGATCGTGACGATGTTCCCCGAGCCGCGGGAGCAGGCGAAGGCGATCGGCGTCTACGGGTTCGTCGCCTCGGCGGGCGGGTCGGTCGGCCTGCTGGCCGGCGGCGTCCTGACCGAGGCGATCGACTGGCACTGGATCTTCTTCGTGAACATCCCGATCGCGTTCGCGACGGGGTTCCTGGCCCTGCGCCTGCTGGAGCGGGACGAGGGGATCGGGTTCGGCGGTGGCGCCGACGCGCCCGGGGCCGTCCTGATCACCGCGTCGCTGATGATCGGCGTCTACACGATCGTCGAGCCGGCGGCGGAGGACGGCTGGACGTCCGGCACCGCGCTCGCGCTGAGCGCCGCGTCGGCCGCGCTGCTCGTCGCGTTCCTGGTCCGCGAGGCGCGGGTGGCCAACCCCCTGATCCCGCTCGGCATCTTCCGCTCGCGGAACGTGGCGGGGGCGAACGCGATCCAGGCGCTGCTCGTGGCGGGGATGTTCGGCATGTTCTTCATGGGCGCGCTCTACCTGGAGCGGGTGCTCGGCTACTCGCCGCTCGAGATCGGGCTGGCGTTCCTGCCGGCGACGATCGTCATGGGCACGCTGTCGCTCCGCTACAGCGACCGCGTGATCATGCGCTTCGGAGCGCGGGCGCCGCTGTTCCCCGGCATGGTGCTGATCGCCACCGGGCTCCTGCTGTTCGCGCGCGCGCCGGTCGACGGCCACTACGCGATCGACGTGATGCCGGTGATGATCGTGCTCGCGCTCGGCATCGGCATCTCGTTCCCGGCGCTGATGACGCTGGCGATGTCGGGGGCCACCGAGGAGGACGCCGGGCTCGCCTCCGGGCTCGTCAACACGACGATGCAGGTGGGCGGCGCGATCGGCCTGGCCGTGCTCGCCACCCTCTCGACGACCCGCAGCGACGACCTGATCGACGCCGGCCGCGCGGAGGCCTCCGCGCTCACGAGCGGGTACCACCTGGCGTTCCTGATCGGCGCCGGCCTCGTCCTGGCAGCGTTCGCGGTGGCCGCCGCGGTCCTCCAGCCGGAGGAGCGCGCCGAGGCCGAGGCCGAGCGGGCGTCGCGCCGCGACGACCGCCCCTCCGGCTCCGAGCCGGCCTACTCCGAGGCGGCGTAGGGGCGAACGTCCAGTCCGTGGGTCCACGGACCCGTCGAATGGACGTTCATCTCGCGTGGATCGTGCGGTCGTACGTCAGGCGCCTCCTGCCGTCGACCTTGTAGAGGCCGTAGGTGCGCAGCGTGGTGTCGCCGTTCGCGTCGATCGAGTAGGTCCCGAGCACGCTGTTGCGGTCCTTCGTGGCGAACAGGGCGGCGACGACGCCCTCGCGCGTGACGTCGCCGTTCGCGGCGGCCGACAGGCGGAACGGAGAGCCGTAGCCGGGACCGCCCCCGCCGCCGCCCGACTCGCTCGCCCGCTGGATCGAGTCGAGCAGCAGCGCCATCGACTCGTAGCCGGTGATCGCGTACGGGTCCGGCGTGTCGTCGTCGTACCTCACCGCGTAGTCCGCGAGGACCCTCCGGCCCCCCGGCGGGTACGCGTACCGGTCGAGGACCGCGATCGTGCACCGGAAGCGCTTCCGGCGGGCGCGCGACAGGTGCCTCGCCGTGTCGTCCAGGCACATGCCGTCGGCGGCGTAGATCCGAGCCTTGGGGCGCGCCCGCCCGACGTCGAGGACCACCCGCAGCCCGTTCGACTCGATCTCGCCGGTCTCGATCACGCACGGCGCCCTCACCTTGCGGGCCTGCCTCCGGTAGTCGGGTGCCCGCGGGTCGTAGCGCACGGTCGCGCTCACCTTCAGGCCGAGCGACCTGGCCGAGCGCCCGATGCTCACGGCGAGCCCGCGGCTGTAGGTGGTGCCGGAGTGGAATACGTGGACGCTCCTGCAGCCGTCGTCCTTCGCGACGGTGGCGAGGGCGGCCGCCTGGACCACGTCGTTCGGGAGGATCCGGGCGTAGGTGCGCCTGCCGGTCGGGTAGTACTTGTGCGGGTCGCCGGGATCGGTGCCCGGTCCCGAGACGGTGAGGCCGTTGAAGGTGTTCGAGGGGCTGACCTGCGCGATCCCGGCCCGGTTGAGGATCGGGATCGTCGACTTCGAGATGCTCGAGTTGTACTCGCCGACGTAGGCGATCGCGGTCTCGTCGGCCGCGGCCCGCCGGGCGTTCGCCTGGGCGCGGGCCTCGTCGGCGGCGCCGGTCGTGGAGCGCGAGTCGTCGAGCGGCCTGTAGACGATCTTGTACCTGCCCACCTTGCCGCCGCGCTCGGCAAGCGCCATCTTCGCGCCGTTCTCGATCGCCCTCGCCTGCGGACCGGACGGCCCCTGCCGCGGCAGGCTCGAGTAGATGGTCAGGGTGGTACCGGAGATCCCGGACGCACCGCCGGCGGCGAGCAGCGAGCCGGTGGCCACGACGCCGATCAGAAGGGCGGCTAGCCGCCAGGGTCGTGAACGCCGAGCACAGCGTGTGGCTGCCATCCTGCCAGCTGTTATTCCCACGTCACCGTCGCGTGGCGCAGGCTCAGCGATCCAGGCAGTCGCGGACGCGCTCCCGCAACGTTTCGTCATCGAGCGTCGCCGTCACTCCCTCGAGTGCGTAGCGGCAGTGCAGCAGGTCGTCGTCCGGAGCCTCCAGATGTGCGTCCGAGAGCAGGCACCGGTCGAGCCGAAGAACTTGATGCATCGGCTCATCGGACCAGGCCGTCCAGTTGACGCCGCGCCGTAGCCAGTGCCCGGGAACGTGCTCGATGCCGTCGACGAGATCGTCGAAGACGACCTCTTCGAACTTGGAGGAACCTTCTGCCAGGCTTCCCCAACGGGCGTAGAAATCGTCGAGCTGGACCGCCGCGGCAAGCGCCGCGTCGCACGCCTCCCGCAACTCTCGGCGACGAATCGCTACCTGTCCCACGGCCAATGTCTCTTGCTCCTGCCCGGTCCGTATCCGGTCTTGTCGTAGTGCGGGCGGTTCATCGTCCGGCCGTCCTTCGTCGTGAACCGGTGCCAGTCGAGCGACCGTCGTCCCTGACTCGTCTTGAGCGTGACCCCACCGCCGCCGGTATTGGGGTAGCGTCGTATGAAGATCTTAGGTCCGCGGGCCGCGGCTGCGGGCCCGGCTCCCAAGCCGAGGCTCAGGACGGAGACTGTCGCGGGGAGGTTCTTCCTCGTCGCGAGCGACGACAGCGCGCCGCCGAGATTCGCTCCGGCGCAGACGACCGCGGAATCGCAGTCGTTCGCCAGCTCGGCATAGAACTCCATCGACTCCTGCGCCTTATCCGTGAAGGCGTCGTATGCGTCGCTGATGGGCCCCAGATCGACGAGCCCGGTGGGGTCGATCAGGCTCACCGGATCGTTGCGCACGTAGCTGTAGAGGTTGGCGTCTGATCTGACTATGTCAGCGGGGTCCTCAGTCAGGAACCGCTCCATCCCCGGCGAGTAGTACCGCGCCCGGTAGTGGTAGAGGCCGGTCCCGTCGTTCTCCCGGCCGGTGTACTGGTATGGGTCGTCGCTCGCGGTGCCGGTCGAGGTGGTCTGGCCGAACGGGTCGTAGGTGTACGAGGTGGACACGCCGCCGAGGGGGTCGGTCAGCGCGATCGTGCTCCCCAGCGCGTCCGTCAGGTGGCTTCGCGTGACGCCCGCGGTGGTGCGCGAGAAGACGCTGTCGAGGTCGAGGCCGGTCAGGACGTCCGCCGTCGGCACGGTGCCCGAGCGCTCCTGCGCGACGTTCAGGCCGTCGTAGACGTAGTCGGTCCGCTTCCCGTTCACGGTCCTGTTGAAGCGCCGGCCGAGCGGGTCGTACCCGAACGTGGCGGCCGTCGTCGGCCCGGAGATCGAGGCCAGCTCGTTGCGGGCGCTCCAGGCGTAGGTGTTCGTGCCGTCGCTCGTCAGGTTGCCGTTGCCGTCGTAGGCGAGCGTCGTCCCGTCCTGCGTGATCCGGCGGTTGGCGGCGTCGTACGTCGCACCCGTCATCGCCGGCGGGAGGTTGGTCCGCGCGAAGCTCCCCCAGACCGCGGTCCGGCGTCCTGCCGGGTCGTACTCGTAGCTGAGGCCGCCGAGCGTCGTGGCGCCCTGCTTGTACGCGATCGACAGGAGCTGGGACGCCGCGTCCCACCCGTACTGCTCCTGGACGCCGTTCGGCAGGGTGAGGCTGCTCCGGCGCCCGACCGAGTCGTAGGCGAGCCCCACGCTCTGGCTGCCTCGCACCACTCCCGTCAACCGGTCCGCGTTGTCGTAGGCATAGGTCGTCGCGGTCTGCCCCGGGACCGTCATCGACGTGCGGCGGCCGGCGGCGTCGTAGCCGTAGCCGACCGTGCCCTGCGGCCCGGCCTGGGAGATCAGCCGGTCGAGCCCGTCGTACGACTGGACGAACCGCCCGCCCTCGAAGCTGCTCGCCAGGGTCAGCCGGTTCCCGGCGTCGTACTGGTAGCCGATCGTCGACTCGTACGTGGAGCCGCTCGAGCCGAAGCCCGCGAACGTCCGGCGGTCGAGCGCGTCGTACTGGTACTTCGTGACCTTCCCGCGCCGGTCCGTCGTGCTCGTCAGGTTGCCGTTGCGGTCGTACGCGTACGTCTCAGTGCGCGCGACGCCGTCGGTCCACGAGGCGACGCGGTCCATCGAGTCGTAGGTCGCCGCCGTGCTGTTCCCGCGGGCGTCCGTGACCCGCGTGAGGTTGCCGTTCCCGTCGTAGGCGAGCGTCGTGGCCTCTCCCGCCGGATTGATGACCTTGGTCGTCTGCCCGAGGGGGTCGTGGTCGTATCGCGTCCGCCGGCCGAGCGGGTCGGTCTCGCTCCCGAGGTGCCCGACCGAGTCGAAGAAGTACGTCGTGTCCCTGCCGAGCGGGTCGCGCGACCGCGAGAGGTCGCCGCTCTCGTAGGTGAGCTGGACCGACTTGCCCGCGGGGTCGGCGATCGAGGTCGGGAGCCCCGGGTCGCCGTCGTAGCCGAGCGTCCAGCGCTGACCCGCTCCGTTCTGGAGCGACGTGAGCTGCCCCCTGGCGTCGTACCCGTGCGTCGTCGTGTGGCCGAGCGGGTCCGTGACCGTCGCGAGCTGGTTGAACACCGGCTCGTACGCGAAGCTCGTCGTGACGGCGCCGGACGTGCCGGCCAGCCGCGTCACCTGGGTGACGTTGCCCGAGGCGTCGTAGCCGAGCTGGGTCCTGCGGTTGAGCGCGTCGGTCGCCGACAGGACCAGGTTCGTGCCGGGCTGCCGCTCGAGGCTCGCGCGCTGCTCCAGGGTCGTCCCGAGCGCCGCCGTGTCGCTGGTCGCGTAGCCGTCCGAGTTGAAGCGGACCTCGCGCGTCGACCCACGCGGGTCCGTGACCTTCGTGGCCGTGACGGCTCCGGAGCCGTCGAGCGTGTAGGCGAACGTGTAGACGCCGCCGTCGGCCATGCGCTGCTCGGCCACGCGACCGTTCGAGTCGTAGGTGTTCTGGAGGTAGGTGATGTTGCGCGGGTCCCTCACCGACAGCATCTGATTCGCGCCGTCGTAGGTGTACGAGGTCGTGCCCCCGCCGGCGTCGGTCGCGGTGGACAGCCGCCCCGCGGCGTCGTAGGAGTACGCGGTCCTGTGGCCGCCGTTGTCGCGCGCCTCGGTGACTCGATTGGCCCCGTCGTAGGTGAACTTGATCCAGCGCCCGTGCGGCGTGGTGACCTGCGTCACGTTGCCGGTCTGCCCGGCGTCGCGCGTGATGGTGAGCGTGTTGCCGAACCGGTCGCGGATCGCCCTCAGCGGCTCCAGGTCGCCGAAGACGTAGACGGTCCCGTCGCGGAGCCGCAGGTCCCACCCGCTGCCGTTCCAGCTGATCCTCGACTTGAAGTACGTCCCGGGCGTCGTCTGCGCCTCGTAGACCGCGTCGCCGAAGCCGGTGCCGGGGGACGTGCGGACGTAGTGGACGCGGCCGCCGTGCGGCAGGATGAGGTCGGTGTCGACGTAGTTGTTCGCCGACCAGAGGCGCAGGTCGAACGAGTGGTTGGTCCCGATCCCGAACGCGTAGGAGTTCGTGTCGCCGGGGCGGTAGGTGCGCTGGAGGGAGGCCGGGATGACGTCGTCGACCGCCAGGTCGGTCTTGTCGTACACGAAGAGACCCGTGCCGAGGTCGACGGGATCGCCGCCGCCGGGGCCGCCTCCTCCGCCGCCGGGACCGCCCGCCGGCGGAGCGGGGCTGCTGCTGATCATCGCTCCGGTGAACTCCCAGATGCGCACGTTCGGGTCGGGTACGACCTGCTTCCCGTCGGCGGTCACCGATCCGTGCCCGTACACGTGCCAGCCGCGGTCGTCGGGGTCGTACTGCCAGAAGTCGACCCGCTGGCGCGGCGGCAGGTCGTTGTAGTTCGGGTAGGTGATGCGCGCGCCCTTGCTCAGGTACGCCCCGCCCGGCTGGAGCGTGAAGTACACCGGCACCTGGACGTGCGCGGGCAGCGGGAACGGCGGCCGGTCGACGGGGACCGCCGTGATGTTCAGGTCCCGGACCGGCTCGCCCTCGTGGTCGCGTATGTACGAGCCCTTCGGGATGCGGACCTCGAGCCCCGGGATCCGCGGCGTGGTCAGCACGGTCTCCTCGGCGGTGGGGTACGACGTGCGCAGGTCCCCGGCCGGGTCGAGCCGCGACATCCAGACGGTGTACTCGAGCGCGTTCGTCCTGTCCCGGGCGATCTCGATCGCGACCTCGTGAAGCCCGTAGCGCTGTCCCTCGCTGCCGGCGGTCCTGCCGTTGACGACCAGCACGTGCCTTCCGGCGGGGGCGGGATCGAGGAGGAAGCGCCCGGTCTCGTCGGTCCGGGCGGAGCCCGGAGCGTCCTCGACGGACACCGTCACGCCGCGCAGCGGCTTCCCGTCGAGCTTCAGGGCCTGGCCCGCGACCGCCGTCCGGCCCGGCGGCGCGCGCAGCGGCGGCAGGTCCGTCCAGGGCGACTCCTCGCGGTGGGACTGCCAGTCGCCGTCGCGGTTGCTCCGGCCGGGCTCCCAGGTGGGCGGATCGCCCGAGTCGAATCGAGGAGTGGGCGGGCTCGCCACGCTCGGCGCCGCGGGCGCCCGGGGCGCCGGCGACCGGCGCGGCTCGGCACGGCGGCGCCTCGCCCGTCCGCGAGAGCGCCGGGAGGGGGCTCGGCTCGGTGCCGCCCGCCGCCCGCTCGCGCGCTTCCTGCGGAGGCGCCGCCGGGCGGCGCTGTCCACTCGGGCCTGGCGCCGGGCGGCGACCTGGGCCGGCGGGCGGGCCGCGTCGCCGCGCGGCCGCCGGGCGCCGGGCCTCGGCTTCACGCGGGAGCGGGCGCCCGTCACCGACCCCCCCTCGCCTGGCAGCGTCGGCACGATCCGCTGGCGCGACTGGGTGCTGAGCTTCGCCGCCGAGAGCCCCTGCGGCCCGTCCCCGTCGTAGACGGTGACCCTCACCGCGCCGGTGTTGGCCCCGAACGGGTCGACCTTCACGACGTAGGTGCCGCTGGCCGGCAGCGTGACCGGGTCGAGCGCACCGGTCGTGCCGTACTGCGTCCCGGCCGAGCCGGTCGCCAGGAAGGTCCCGCCGGCGGACTCGAGCGTCGCCCAGAACCCCGCGATCGTCATGTTCGAGAAGCGCACCGCGATCCGCTGGCCGGCGCTGCCGTCGAAGCGCACGATCCCGCGCAGGCCCGGGCCCTGGAGGTTGAAGTCCTTGACCGCGCCGGCGCTCGTCGGCACGATCTTCG
>DASVQB010000060.1:0-231255 GCA_036389295.1 Thermoleophilaceae bacterium
GACGAGCTGCTCTACGAGTCCTTCGCGGTAACGCGCGAGGCCGCCAAGCGCGCGCTCGGCCAGCGCCACTTCGACGTCCAGCTGATCGGCGGCATGGTGCTTCACGACGGCTCGATCGCCGAGATGAAGACCGGCGAGGGCAAGACGCTCACGGCCACGCTCCCGATCGTGCTCAACTCGCTCGCCGGCAAGGGCGTCCACCTCGTCACCGTCAACGACTACCTCGCCCGCCGCGACGCCGAGTGGATGCGCCCCGTCTACGAGCTGCTGGGCGTGAGCGTCGGCGTCGTCCAGTCCGGCGAGATGGACGAGCTCAAGCACGAGGCCTACGCCGCTGACATCACCTACGGCACGAACTCCGAGTTCGGCTTCGACTACCTGCGCGACAACCTCGCGATCGACGTCGAGGAGAAGTACCAGCCGGGGCACAACTACGCGATCGTCGACGAGGTCGACAACATCCTCATCGACGAGGCGCGCACGCCGCTGATCATCTCCGGCCAGCCGGAGCAGGCCGCCGACCTCTACTACAAGTTCGCCAAGCTCGCGAAGCGCATGGTCGGCGGCAAGAAGCCCGAGGGCCCGGAGGGCAAGGCCAAGGACTACGTCGCCGACTTCGACTTCGAGCCCGACGAGAAGCACAAGACCGTCGCCGTCACCGAGCAGGGCGTCGAGAAGGCCGAGAAGTTCCTCGGGATCGAGAACCTCTACCTCGCCGAGCACGGCAACCTCGTCAACCACCTGATCCAGGCGCTGAAGGCCGAGTCGCTCTACAAGCGGGGCGTCGAGTACGAGGTGATCGACGGCGAGGTGAAGATCATCGACGAGTTCACCGGCCGCATCCTCGAGGGGCGGCGCTGGTCCGAGGGGCTCCACCAGGCGGTCGAGGCCAAGGAGGGCGTGCCGATCCAGGAGGAGAACCAGACGGTCGCCACGATCACCTACCAGAACTACTTCCGCCGCTACGACAAGCTCGGGGGCATGACCGGCACCGCCATCACCGAGGCCACCGAGTTCATGAAGATCTACGAGCTCCAGGTCGTCGAGATCCCCACCAACCGGCCGATGGTCCGCATGGACAAGAACGACCAGATCTACAAGACCAAGGACGGCAAGTGGGCCGCGGTGGTCGGCGAGATCGAGGAGCGCCACCGCAAGGGGCAGCCGGTGCTGGTCGGGACGATCTCGGTCGAGGTCTCGGAGCTCCTGTCCGAGCGGCTGAAGCGCAAGGGGATCGACCACACGGTGCTGAACGCGAAGCCCGAGCACGCCGAGCGCGAGGGCGAGATCATCGCCGAGGCCGGTCGCCCCGGCGCGGTGACGATCGCCACCAACATGGCCGGTCGCGGCGTCGACATCAAGCTCGGCGGCAACCCCGAGCACCTCACGCACCAGGAGCTCCTGAAGCTCGGCCTCGAGCCGGGCACGGACGCGTGGGACAGCGAGTGGGAGTCGCTGCTGCCGCGCGTCGAGCGCAGGGTCGACGAGGACCGCGAGAAGGTCATGGAGGCCGGCGGCCTCTACATCCTCGGCACCGAGCGCCACGAGTCGCGGCGGATCGACAACCAGCTCCGCGGCCGCTCGGGACGCCAGGGCGATCCCGGCGAGTCGCGCTTCTACCTCTCCGCCGAGGACGACCTGATCCGCCTGTTCGCCGGCGACCGGATCTACAGGATCCTCGACCGGCTCGGGCCGATCGGCAAGGAGGGCGAGGAGCAGCCGATCGAGGCCGGCCTCCTCTCGAAGCAGATCGAGAACGCCCAGAAGAAGGTCGAGGAGCAGAACTTCCTGATCCGCAAGCGCGTCCTCGAGTACGACGACGTGATGAACCAGCAGCGCGAGATCATCTACGAGATCCGCGACCGGATACTGCACGGCCAGGACATGTCGGAGACGGCGCGCAACCAGATCGCCGACGTTGTCGAGCGCATGTGCGGCGAGTACCTCGCCGGCGACTACGTGGAGGACTGGGACGTCGACGGGCTCCTGACCCAGCTCGAGCAGATGTACCCGGTGGCGATCGCGCCGGAGGACCTCGACGCGCACACCGTCGAGCGCGAGGCGCTGGTCGGCGAGCTGCGCGAGGACGTCGTGAAGGCCTACTTCGAGCGCGAGGAGGAGCTGGGGCCGGAGCTGATGCGACAGCTCGAGCGGTTCATCCTGCTCCAGATCATCGACGACCGCTGGCGCGAGCACCTGCACGACATGGACTACCTGCGCGAGGGCATCCACCTCCGCGGCTTCGCCCAGGAGGAGCCGCTCGTCGCCTACAAGAACGAGGGCTTCCAGATGTTCACCGCCCTGATCGACTCGATCTGGGAGGAGTTCGCGCGCTACATCTTCCGGGTCGAGGTCGAGATCGAGGGCGGCGACGGGCAGGCCGACCAGGTCTGGCAGGCCACGCCCAACTCGAGCTCGACCGGCGGGCTCCAGTACAGCGGCGGCCGGCCCGAGGACCAGCCCAGCGCGCTGCGCGCCGCTGCGGCCGGCGCGGTGCCGGTCGGGACCGCCGACGTGGCCATGTCGCCGGACGCGAACGGCTCGCCGGAGGAGGCCGCCGCGGCGATCCACGTCGAGACGCGCCGGCTCGGCGAGCACGAGCAGATCGGGCGCAACGACCCGTGCTGGTGCGGCTCCGGCAAGAAGTTCAAGAAATGTCATGGCGCATAACGGGAGCCTGGCCGCGTGAGCGCCAACGGCTCCCTCCGCGACCAGCTCAAGCTGCTCGCGGACTACCTTTGACCCACCCGCCCTTGCCGAGCGCCTAGCCGCGCTCGAGCGGGAGATGGGGGCCCCCGGCTTCTGGGACGACCAGGAGCGGGCCGCGCGCGTCTCGGCCGAGCACTCGCGGACGCAGCGCAAGCTCGACCGCTACCGCTCGCTCGAGTCCGAGCTGGACGACCTCGAGACGCTCCAGGAGCTGGCCGCCGACGACGACTCGATCGCCGGCGAGCTGGCCGAGCAGCGCTCCGCCGTCGAGACGAACCTCGCCGGCCTCGAGGAGGAGCGCCTGTTCGCGGGCCGCTACGACTCGGGCGACGCGGTCGTCTCCGTCCACGCCGGCACCGGGGGGACCGACTCGCAGGACTGGGCCGAGATGCTGCTCCGGATGGAGATGCGCTGGGCGGAGAAGCGCGGCTTCACGGCCGAGCTGAAGGAGGTGAGCCCGGGGGAGGAGGCCGGCATCAAGTCGGCCACCTTCGTCGCCCGCGGCGAGAACGCCTACGGCCTGTACTCGGCCGAGAAGGGGGTCCACCGGCTGGTCCGCATCTCGCCGTTCGACTCGGCCGCCCGCCGTCACACCGCCTTCGCCCTGGTCGAGGTGTCGCCGCTCGTCGAGGGCGACGTGGACGTGGAGATCGACGAGGCCGACCTCCAGGTCGACACCTACCGCGCCTCGGGCGCGGGCGGCCAGCACGTGAACAAGACCGACTCGGCGGTGCGGATCACCCATCGGCCCACGGGCGTCGTGGTCCAGTGCCAGAACGAGCGCTCGCAGTCGTCGAACAAGGCGACGGCCATGGCGATGCTGCGTTCGAAGCTCCTGGAGCGGGAGGAGCAGCGCCGCCGCGAGGAGCTCGCGCGCGAGAAGGGCGAGGCGCAGGACGTGGGCTGGGGCTCGCAGATCCGCTCCTACGTCCTCCACCCCTACACGATGGTCAAGGACCACCGGACGAGCCACGAGATGGGCGACGTGCAGCGGGTGCTCGACGGCGACCTCGACGGCTTCGTCCGCGCCGAGCTGCTGCGCCGGGCGGCCGCGGCGGGCGCGGCCCCCTAGCCGTGCAGGAGCAGATCGACCGCGCGCTCGCCGAGGACCTCGGCTCCGGCGACCTCACCACCGACGCCCTCGTACCGCCGGACGCCCGCGCGCGCGCCCGGATCGTGCAGAAGGCGCCAGGCGTCGTGGCCGGGCTCCAGGTGGCCGCGGCGGTGTTCCGCCGCGTCGACCCCTCGCTCCGCTGGCACGGCCGCGTCGAGGAGGGCGCCTGGCGCGACGGCGGGCCGGTGGCCGAGGTCGCGGGCCCGACCGCCTCGATCCTCCGCGGCGAGCGGGTGGCCCTGAACTTCCTGGGGCGCCTCTCCGGCGTCGCGACCCTGACGGCCCGCTACGTCCGCGCCGTGGAGGGCACCGGCGCCCGCATCCTCGACACCCGCAAGACGACCCCGGGCCTGCGCGCCCTGGAGAAGCAGGCGGTCGCGGCGGGCGGCGGCCGCAACCACCGCTTCGGCCTCTTCGACGCGATCCTGGTGAAGGAGAACCACGCCGCGGCGGCCGGCGGCGTGGGGGAGGCCGCCCGGGTCGCCCTGGCGGCCGCACCGGCGGGCGCGCTCGTCGAGGTCGAGTGCGCGACGCTCGACGAGCTCGGGGACGCGCTCGCCGCCGGCGTCCCCCGCGTCCTCCTCGACAACATGACCCCCGAGGAGATGCGCGAGGCGGTCGCCCTGACGGCTGGCCGGGCCGAGCTGGAGGCCTCGGGCAACGTCACCCTGGAGACGGTCCGAGCCGTGGCCGAGACCGGAGTCGACTTCATCTCGGTCGGCGCGCTGACCCACTCGGCCCCGGCCCTCGACCTCAGCCTGGTGGTGGAGCCGCTGTGAGCGGGCGCCTGGCGCTCGCCGCCCTCATCGCCGCCGTTCTCGCCACGCCCGCGGCGGCCGCGGCGCAGGAGGACCCCCTCCAGCCGCTCCGCGCTTCCTGCCAGGCGAGGACGAGCCCCGACGGGGCCCGCTACCGGATCTGCGCGGCGCCGGTGCCGTCCTTCGACGGCACGCAGCTCGACGCCACGCTCACCCTGCCGCCGAGGCGGACCAACGAGCGCCTCCCGCTCATCGTCCTCCTCCACGGCTTCCTCAGCTCCAAGCAGGAGTACCTCAGCGAGACGAGGGAGGGCGTCGACCCGGACAGGGGCGCCGACGCCTACAAGACCGTCCGCTGGAACAACGTCTGGTTCGCCTCCCGCGGCTACGCGGTCCTCGACTACAGCGCCCGCGGGCACGGCGACTCCGGCGGCCAGATCGGCCTGGCCAGCCGGGAGGTCGAGGTCCGCGACCTCCAGCACCTCACCGGCCTCCTCGCCGACCGCGCCCCGCCGCTGGCCCGGATCGACCCGAGGCGCGTCGGCGTCGCCGGCGGCTCCTACGGCGGCGGCCAGGCCTGGCTCCTGATGACCACCAGGCCGAGCCCGAAGCTGGCCTACGGCACGTGGCGGAGCCCGGCCGGGAGGCTGCTGCGGCTCGCCGCCGTGTCGCCGCAGTTCACGTGGTCGGACCTCCTCTACTCGCTGGTGCCGAGCGGCCGCCACCTGTCGTCCGGGGTCGACCCCGCGCACGGCCGCGACCCGTTCGGGGTCCCGAAGGTGTCGCTGGTCGACGGGTTCCTGGCCACGGCCGGGCCGCGGCTGCCGCAGCAGACCTACTCGTGGCTCGCCCGGATGAACGCCGGCGAGCCCTACGACGGCGACCCGCTGGTCGAGGAGGCCAAGCGCGAGCTGAGCGAGCTGCGCTCGCCCTTCTACCAGGACGGCTACTTCGCGGCCCTCCGCTCCGGCCGCCAGCGGCGGGTCCCGGTGCTGGCCGGTCAGGGCTGGACCGATCCGCTGTTCCCGCCGATCGAGGCGCTCCGCATGTACCGAAGGCTCCGCGCCGCGAGCCGCGGCTACCCGATCCAGCTCTACCTCGGCGACTTCGAGCACCTGACGGCGGCGGCGAAGGTGGCCGACATGAGGCACCTGCACGTGCTCGGCAACCGGCTCCTCGACCGCTACCTGCGCGGCCGCGGCCCGCGCCCGCGCTTCGACGTCGAGTCCGCCGTCACGAGCTGCGACCCGAGGCGCTTCGGTCCCGTGACACGCGCCCGCGACTGGGACTCGCTCGCACGCCGCACCCTGTCCTTCGACCTCGGCGGGCCGCGCCAGACGGCCTCCAAGGCCGCCAGCGACGGCCCGCTCGCCGACCCGGTCGTCCTCTCGGCGCAGCGCGGCCGCGGCTGCGTGACGGCCGGCCCCGGGGAGACGCCGGGCGCGGCCGCCTACCGGGTCCGGCTCCCCGGTGCGACGACCCTGACGGGCCTCCCGCGCGTGCGGATCGCGTACACCGCCACGGCGCCCGACTTCGAGCTGAACAGCCGCCTCTGGGACGTGGCCCCCGACGGCTCGCGGACGCTGGTGACACGCGGCGCCTACCGCGGCGGCCCGGCGCTCGCCGGCACGATCGACTACGAGCTGTTCGGCAACGCGTGGCGGATCGAGCCGGGGCACGAGCTCCAGCTCGAGCTGCTCCAGGACGACTCCACCTTCCTGCGCCCCGACAACGTCCCATCGGCCGTCGGCATCGACGCCGTCCGCCTGGAGCTGCCGGTCCGCTGAGTGGTCGCCGGCCCCCCCGGCCCACTAGACTGGGCGACGGCCCACGTACCAAGACCGCACGGGCCTCATTTCGAACCCTCACACCGGAGGCTCGAAACATGCAGTTGCCAACGGCACCGCCAGGTGCGCCCACAGCCGTACCCCTGGAGCTGGAGGACGTCCCCTCGCTCAAGCGCGAGGTCCGCGCCCTCGCCGAGGAGCGCAACGCCGTGATCCTGGCGCACAACTACCAGGTGCCGGAGGTCCAGGACGTGGCGGACTACGTCGGCGACTCGCTCGGCCTCTCGCGCAAGGCGGCCGCGGCCGGCGCCGACACGATCGCCTTCTGCGGCGTCCACTTCATGGCCGAGACGGCCTCGATCCTGAGCCCCGACAAGACCGTGCTCCTGCCCGACCTCGGCGCCGGCTGCTCGCTCGCCGACTCGATCGACGCCGACCAGCTCCGCGCCTGGAAGGCGCAGCACCCGGGCGCGGTCGTCGTGATGTACGTCAACACGACGGCCGAGGTCAAGGCGGAGACCGACTACTGCTGCACGTCCTCGAACGCCGTCCAGGTCGTCGAGCACATCTGGCGCGAGCACGGCGAGGACACCGAGATCCTGTTCGGCCCCGACATGTTCCTCGGCGCCTACGTCGAGCGCGTGACGGGGCGGCGGCTGAACGTCTGGGTCGGCGAGTGCCACGTGCACGCCGGGATCCGCCCGGCCGACATCGCCCGCGTCCGCGACGAGAACCCCGGCGCCGAGTTCCTGATCCACCCCGAGTGCGGCTGCTCGACCTCGGTGATGGAGTACGTCGCCGCCGGCGACGTCGACCCCGAGCGCACGCACATGCTCTCGACCGGCGGGATGCTCGCCTTCGCGCGCGAGTCCGACGCCGACACCTTCGTCGTCGCCACCGAGACCGGGATGCTCCACCCGCTCGAGCAGGAGAACCCCGGCAAGCGGTTCGTGGCGGCCAACGGCTGCGCCGTCTGCCCGTTCATGAAGATGATCACGCTGCCGAAGCTGCGCGACGCGCTGCGCGACGGCGGCGAGCGCTACACGGTCAAGGTCGACGCCGAGCTCGCCGAGCGGGCGCGGGTGCCGATCGAGCGGATGGTCGCGATCGGGGCCTGACGCGCCGGGCCGCCCCCGCGGGCGGCTTCGCCTAGGCGGCGGCCGCGCCGACCTGGCGCTGGAGCGAGGCCGAGTCGACGTAGGTGTCCTTGCGCGCGACGAGCCCGTCGCGGCAGCGGATCACGTCGAGCCCGTCGACCTCGAACCGGCTGCCGACGGCGTCCGAGCGGTAGCCGCCGCTCTCGAGCTGGGTCGCGAGCGTCCCGCTCATCCGCCACTCGGCGACGTAGAAGTCCTCGCCGGCGTCGACCCGCACGTTCTCGAAGTGGAGGTCGCGCCAGGCGGACAGGAACGACTCGAACTGCGCGCGCACGGCCTCGTTGCCCACCGCCTCCTCGAAGCCCTCCACGTGCAGGTGGAACGCGGACCCCTCGGCGTGCAGCGCGAGGATCGCGTCGACGTCGTTCGAGTTCCACGCCTCCCCGTAGCGGTCGGCGAGCGCGCGCGTCGTCGTGAGCAGCACGCCCGGATGTCTACCACCGTCAGGCGGAGGACGTCACCGCGTCCCCGAGCCCCATGTAGGCGAGCCGGCTCTCCTGCATGTCGTTCGACCAGCCGAGCGCCATCTCCACGCGCTGCTCCGGCGTGGTGTCCAGCAGCCGCCGGCCGTCCTCGATCTCGTAGTCGCCGACCGCGTCCGCGTGGAGCTCGAGCCCCTCCTGGAAGAGCCGCTCGCGCCTGAAGACGACCTCGGGCGTCGGGAGCGCGGCCCACAGGGCCCGCCCGCGGACGAGCAGCTCGGACAGCCGGTCCGTGTCCTCCGGGTGCTCGAGCAGGTGCCTGCGGACCACGGAGCCGCCGACGGTCAGGTGCCGCACCTCGTCGATGTTCGCCCCGCGCTCGATGTCCGCCGCGGCGGGGTCGAGCGGCCGCCACTTGCGCTCGCTCAGCTCGGCGAGCGGCGCCAGGACGCCCTCCACGAGGATCGTGAGGATCGCGACCGACCCGGCGAAGTCGCCCGACCGCGCGACCGGCAGCGCGAACTCCTCGAGCGGCACCAGGATCCGGTCCCGGTCCTCGCCCGCGACCGCCTCGATCGTGTCGAAGAGCTCCTCCCGCGGCACGCCCAGCTCCACGATGTGGTCGCGGAACACGCGGGCGTGCCGGGCCTCGTCGATCAGCTGGGTCCCGAAGAACTCCATCGTCTCGACGTCGGGCGCGTCCATCACGAGGTGCGAGATCGCCCGCGTGGCCTTCTCCTCGGAGATCGAGCGGAACGCGAACTCGTCGATCAGCGCGTCGCGGAGCGGGCCCGGCTCGCGCATGAACGCCGGCGGCTCGGACTCCGGCGCGTGGCCTCGGACGAGCCCGAGCAGGGTCCCCTGGGCGACCGCTCCGAGCCAGTAGTCGAGGTTGCAGTCCGCCGGCGTGAGCTCGAGGTCGATCGCGCCCTCGACGAGCCGCGGCGCCCGTTCCCAGTCGGCCTCGCCGGGCACCTGCCGGTCCTGCGGCCTCACGTCGCTCATCCACGCCTCCTCGCCGTCGTCTCCGGTGGTCAAAGCGTCCTCGTGACCCGCATGAGCTGCCACACCGCGCCCGGCGTAGGCCGCCCCTCGAACGCCACGTACTCGGGCTCGATCGCCTGCGGCGCCCACTTCAGCTTGAACGCCTCCTGCGTGCGGGCCGGGTAGACCGCCGCGCCGCGCTTCGCGAGCTGGTCCACGACGAGCCGCACGGTGCGGCTCGAGGCTCCGCGCAGCTCGTGCTCGGGCGAGAGCCCGACGAACGGCGTGAAGCCGAGGTGGAGCCAGCGGCAGCCCTCCTCGCGGAGGCGCTCGACCGCGGTGTGGAAGATCAGCTCGATGGTGCCGGCCGGGGCGCCCCGCACCCGCCGCGTGAGGTCGTAGCGCCAGCCCGGCCGCTCCCCGTAGCACGGCGAGTACGTGACGTAGGCGACGGCCCTGCCGTCGACGCGCGCCACGAAGACGCGGCGGTGGGGGAGGCCGCGGCCCGCGCGCTCGCCGATCATGAACGCCAGCTCCTTCACGTGCCGCCCCTTGCCGCGGAGCCAGTCGCGGTCGACGGCGGCGAGCTCGGCGTCCAGCTCGCGGCGCCGGAGCTGCTGCGGCGAGCACTCCTCGACTCGGACCCCGAGCCGCCCCGCGCGCTTGATCTTGTTGCGCGTCTTCATGAACCTCGTGCCGCGCAGCGTGAACTCGTCGAGGTCGATGCCGTAGGACGACCCGAGCTGGTCGACCGCGAACCCGCGCTCGGCGTACAGGTGCGCGTCGCGCTCGCGGAGCTGCACCGCGGTCACCCGGCGCCCATGCCCGCCCGCCCAGTCCCGGAACGCGTCCAGGAGCCGCGCGCGGTCGCGCTCCGCCGCGAACGGGCCGCACAGCTGGATCGCGTGCCGCCGACCCCCCGTGCGGTACGCCGCCAAGCCCTCGATCCCGGGGGCGGTGAAGTGCTCGGTCCCGTCGTTGTAGGCCAGGAACGCGCTCGTGTGGTCGCCGAAGCGGCGCAGCAGCGCCAGGGCCGCGTCGTCGCCGGCCTCGGCCGCCGCCGGCGCCGGCGGGGCGGACGTCGTCGTCACGACACCGGCGCGACCGGCTCGCGCGGGGCGCGGCGACCCTCGTCCTCGGCCACGATCGCGGCGGGCGCCCCCGGGGCCGGCCGCTCGAGCCGCGGCGCGACCTCCTTCCAGACCGGGTGCGGCTCGGGCTCGAACGCCACGCTGAACGGCTTCATGACGTTCCCGAACAGGGCCCGGTCGCCGCACAGGTGGGCGGCGACGATCAGGAGCGCCCACTCCGGCTCGACGAGCAGGGCCCACAGCCCGGCCACGACCGCGGCCGTGACGAAGCTGTGCGCGACGTTGTAGGCGACGTAGTAGCCCCTGGCGATCCTCCCGTCGGGGCTCCGCCGGTACGCGACCGCGCCCGGGAGGTAGCCGACCACGTCGCTGTAGGCGAACAGCAGGATCGCCGGCAGGATCCGGACGTCCTCGACGTGCCACGCGAGCAGGAAGACCGAGACGGCCAGCCCGACCGCGTACTCGAGGCGCACGGCGCGGAAGGTGGCCGGGGTGTCGAACAGGTTTGCTGCGTCCATGGCTTGCCTCTCTCTAGGTCTGCGGAACGGGCTCGGCGAACACGGCCGTGTGCGGGCTCGCGAACGCGGCTATCAGCTCTGCGACGTTGTCGCCGAGCGCGCGCTCGGCGACGGGGTCCAGCATCGGGGCCAGGCTCGGTATGCCGAGGTCGAACTCCCCGGTGAACCGGACGACGGCGCCGCCGTCCCGCTCGTCCACCGCCCACTCGCCCGAGAAGGCGGCGAGGTCGCCCGCGACCTGGTCGAACCGGATCCGCCGCGCGTCGCGGTCCACCCGGTCCTCCTCCTGCCACTTGAGGATCCCGTTGCGGAAGTTCACCTCCCAGTGCGAGGTGAGCGTGTCCGAGCCGTCCCGGGTCACGCGTACGGACCGGACGGCGTCGGTGATGTGCGGATAGCTCTCGAAGTCCTCGATCCGTTCGAAGATCTCGCTCGGGTCACCGTGCTCGACGAGCCCCTCGACGACGACCTCTCGCATTGGTCTCCTCCTTCCGGATGCACGGCGGGAGTGCCGCCTCTGGCCCTGCCGACCGCTCGCGCCGCGTCGGCCAGCGCGTCGAGCAGCTCCTCCACGTCCGCCTCCTCCATCACCGCCGGCGGGGTGAGCCGCAGGACGGCGTGGGCGTTCAGCGAGTGGTTGACGATCACGCCGCGCGCGAGCAGCTCGAGCGTCAGCTCGCCGACCAGCCCCGGCTCGGCGAGCTCGACGCCGATCAGCAGGCCCTCGCCGCGGACGTCGACGACGAGCTCGGGGCATCCGGACCGCACGGCCTCCTCGACTCCGGCGAGCAGCCGCGCGCCGAGCCGCCGCGCGCGCTCGACGATCCCCTCCTCGCCGATCGCGGTGACGGCGGCGGTGGCGGCTGCCATGGCGACCGGCGACCCGGCGAACGTCGCCGTCTGGAGCATCGGGTCGCGGTCGAGGATCGAGTACGCGCGCTCGGTGGCGACCGCCGCCGCGACGGGGACGACCCCGCCGGAGAGGCCCTTGCCGACGAGCATCACGTCGGGCCTGACGCCCTCCCGGTCGACCCCCCACCAGCGGCCGAGGCGGCCCAGGCCGGTCTGGATCTCGTCCACGATCAGGAACGCGTCGTGCTCGCGGCAGGCGCGCTCGACCTCCGCGAGGTAGCCCGGCGGCGGTATCACGACGCCGCCCTCGCCCTGCACCGGCTCGACGATCACCGCGCAGTCGCCGTGCTCGGCGAGCACGGCGCGCAGCGCCTCGGGGTCGCCGAACGCGACATGGTGCGCCGTGAGCAGCGGCCTGAACGGGTCCTGGTAGGTCGGGTTCGCGGTCGCGCTCAGGGCGCCGAGCGTCTTGCCGTGGTATCCGCGCTGCATGGACACGATCGTCCGCTTGCCCTGGGCGCGCGCGAGCTTGATCCCGACCTCGGTGGCCTCCGCCCCCGAGTTCACGAAGTGGACGTAGTCGAGGCCGGGCGGCGTGACGGAGGCGAGCGCCGTCGCGGCCTCCGCCAGCCGCGACTCGAGCAGGACGCGCGTCGCGAGCGGGTTGGTGAACAGCTGCTCGGCGACCGCGTACACGACGGTCGGGTGGCAGTGCCCGAGGATGAACACGCCGTAGCCGCCGCAGTCGAGGTAGCTGCGGCCGTCGGAGCAGAGGACGCGGGCGCCCGACGCGGCCACCTCGACCGGGGCGCCGAGGTACTCCGCGAGCGCCGCGCGCCCCTTGCCCACGTGCTTGCGGTACCCCTCGACGACCTCGGAGCGCGGCATGCCGGCGTCCAGCCGCCGGCGGCCGATGCGGACGAGGTCGGGGACGGGGCGAGGCGGCCCGATGTCGCGATCCATCAGCCCACCCCCGCGAGGCGCCGGCCGGCCGGCGCCCAGGCGCGCTCGACCGTGAGCTCCAGGGCGCTCAGGAGCTCGAGCTCGGTCGGCGCCGGCGGCCCGTCCGGCAGCTCGCCGAAGCTCTCGGGGAACGGCTCCTCGGTCCCGAACACCGTCGCGAGCGCGATCAGGCTGTCCAGCCGGCGCCGGTCGCCCTCGGAGAAGGCGTCGAGGAACGCGGGGACGATCAGCCGCTTCACCATCTCGATGTCGAAGAACGGGGGGAGCGGTACCTCGACCCCGTGCGCGGCCATGCCGGCGACGCAGGTCTCGACGATCGTCCGGGCCGTCAGCGCCTGGGCGCCGGCGGTGACCCAGTACTCGCGGCCGTCCGCATCGCCGGCGCGCACGAGCGACGCGAGGACCTGCGCGACCACGTCCTGCGGGAGGAAGTCCACCCGCGCCTCCGGGGCCCACGGCAGGAACGGCACGGCCCCGGCGCAGACGCCCCTCAGCACCTTGTGCAGGCCCTGCTCGCGCGTTATCAGGCCCGTGCGGCTGTCCGAGAACAGGAGCGGCGGCCTGACGATGGTGTACGGCACGCCGCCGCCGCGAACCAGCTCCTCGGCGATCTGCTTCGACCGCAGGTACTCGCGCAGCCCGCCCACCGTTCCCTCCTCCTCGCCCTCCAGCAGCCTGGCTCGGGCGAGGAACGCCGAGCTCGTGTAGCAGAGCGAGGCGCCGGCGTCGGACGCCAGGGCGAGGACCTGCTCGGTCCCCTCGACGTTGAGCCCGTGGAGGACGTGCCGGTCGGCGTTGAACTCGACCACGGCCGCGCAGTGCACGATCGCGGACACCCGCGCGGCGAGCTCGGCGTAGGCGGCGCGTCCGAGGCCGAGGCGCGGCCTCGTCACGTCGCCGGTCACGACGTCCGCCCCCTCGCACCCCTCCGGGAGCGGCGTCCTGTGCACCAGGCACACGACGTCGAGCTCGCCGCCCAGCTCGCGCAGGAGCGCGCTCCCCACGACCCCCGCCCCGCCGGTGACCAGGACGGACCCGTCGCTCACCGGGTCCTCCGCCGCGGCGCGCCGGTCATCCGATCCTCAGCTCGGCGCCGCCGAGGGCGTCGGCGAGCGCGTCGGCCGTGCGGGGCCGCGCCGGCGGGTGGAGCGCCAGCGCGCGGGACGCCCCGGCGAGGTGGTTGACGTCGTCCGACGAGACGAACGCCACGCCGCCGAGCTGCTCGACCGCGGACGCGACAGCCCGGCCGATCGCGTCCTGGGCCGCGTAGCGGCAGAGGAGCGCGCGGGTGAGGAGCCACGACCCCGCCTCGCCCGCCGCGAGGCGGTGGGCGATGCCCTCGAGCGACGCGGCCGCGGCCTCCAGCTCGGCCGCCGCCCCGACCCGGAGCGACGCGTCGCCGCGCGGGGCGAGGAGCGCGCGCTCGACGAGCGCGCTCGCCACGCCGAGGTAGGACGCGGTCATCAGGAGCGCGAACCAGAGGAACCCCGCCTCCTGCACCGCGTCGAGCCGGTCCGGCCCGCGCGTGCCGAGCGGGAAGACCAGCTCGTCCTCGACCGGCACGTCGTTGAGGACGACCGCGTCGCTTTGGGCGCCGGCGAGCACGCTGCTGCCCCAGAACGGCTCCACCTCGAGTCCCGGCGCGTCGGCCGCGATCACGGCCACGGCCAGCTCCTCGGCCGGGCCGGAGCCGTTCCCCTCGACGAGGACCGACGCGGTGAGCAGGTCCATCGAGCGCGACAGGCTGCACGGCTTCTTCCTCCCGCTCACGAGGACCCGGTCGCGGTCCCGGCGGCCGCGCATCGTCGGGGCGAAGACGTCCTGGCCGCGCACGCCCTCGGCGAACCCCGAGGCGAGCAGCTTGCGCCCGTCGGCGATCGCCTCGAGCAGCATCCACTCGAAGCCTCCGTCGCCGTCGGAGTCGAGCTGCACGAGGCTCGCGACCGAGAAGTGGTGCATCGTGCTCGCGACGGCCAGCGAGGGCGAGCGGGAGCCGATCGCGCGCTGGACCCGGATCGCGTCGAGGGGCCCGGCGCCGGCGCCGCGGTGGTCGCGCGGCACGAGCAGCCCGGGCCCGCCGGCCTCCCGGAAGAGCTCGATCGCCGGGCTGTCGGGCGACTCGAGCGCGGCGAGCGGGAGCGCGGTCAGCTCGGCGTCGAGCCCCGGGAGATATCTCTCCAGGGCTCGCCGCTCTTCGTGTAGGAACGTCACCCCACCCCCCAATGAACCGATCCCCCTCGGCGAACGATCAGGGTCGCGCCGACTTAGCAGGGATCGCGTGAGTCTTGTCCCCGGGGCGATCCAACTGCCGACGAGCGTCGGGTTCGATCCCCCCGTATGAGGGGCACTGTACCGCCGGGCTACCGGGGGCGCGGCGGCGGGCCGGCGGCGCGCGAGCGCGCCAGCGAGCGGGCGACCGCCCGCGCGTCCGGCCCGAGGTCGGGCAGCTGGCCGGCGGGCAGCCGGTAGCCGACGAAGTGGAGCCCCGGCGCCGAGTCCGCGGTCCGCGCGCCGTGGACGGCGGGGCGGCCGTTGCCGTCGAGCACCCCGAGGTGACCGACGAGCGACCCGAGGTCGGCGCGCTGCCCGGTCGCGGCGATCACGACGTCCGGCGCGATCCGCTCCCCTCCGGCGAGCCTCACCTCGGCCCCGTCGAACGCCTCCACGGCCGGGACGGCCTGGATGGCGCCCGCCTTCACGGCGCTCACCAGGCCGCGGTCGATGGTGGCGCCGTGCCCGCGGCCGCGCAGGCTGCTCACGAGCCCCTCGCGAGGGTTGCCGAGGCCGAACGGCTCGAGGTCGCCCCACATGAGGCGGTGCACGACCAGGCTCCCCCGGTCGACCACCGGCCCCGGTAGCGGCGTCCACTTGATCGCCTGCGAGAGGAGGGCGGTCCAGGCGTGCCGGCGGAAGATCAACGGCGGGGTGCGGACCGAGATCCTCACGCGGCGGCAGCCGGCGCGGACCAGCTCCATGGCCACGTCGACCCCGGACGCGCCCGTCCCGACCACGAGCACGTCGCGGTCGAGGTACGGCTCGGGGCGGCGGTAGCCCGCGACGTGGACCAGCTCGCCGCGGAAGGTCTCGCGGCCCGGCCAGTCGGGGACGAACGCCGTGCGGTTGAGGCCGGTCGCGACGACGACCGCGGAGGCGGCGACCTCGCCGGCCGAGGTGTCGAGCAGCCACCCGCGCGCGTCGCGGTCGATGTGTCGCACGTCGACTCCGAGCTCCGGCTCGACGCTGAGCCGCCCGGCGTACTCGCGCAGGTAGTCGAGGAAGTCGGCGCGGCTCACCCACCTGCCGAGGCGGCGGTCCATGGGCATGCCCGGCAGCGAGGAGAGCCGCCGCGGCGAGTTGAGGCGGAGCCCCTCGTAGTGCGCGTACCAGCTCGACGCGACGCGGTCCCGTCGCTCCAGGACGCGCGGGGCGATGCCCGCCCGCTCGAGGGCGTGCGCGACCGCGAGCCCGGCCGGCCCGGCGCCGATCACCACGACCGGCCGGTCGCCCGCCTCGGGACCGACCGCCGGTCGCCTCGCCGCCGTTCCCCCGTGGACCGCCACGCGGCGTGCAGCGTATTCGGCGGCGGGCCGGGCGGCGCGCGATGGGGCCCCCTTTCAGGGGGTTTGCCCCCCCGGGAGGCGGTCGTTATCTTCGCGCGGGCGATGGGGGCGAGCGGCTCGACGGGGGGGAGCGGCTCGACGGGGGGCCCGCGTCGAGCCGCTCCCCGTCGAGCCGGCGCGACGGGGGGCCCGCGGCGCGGCCTGGTGGTGGCGAGCCCCGCCGCCGCCGGGGCGTCGCCGGAGCGGGTCGAGGCGGTCGCCGCCCGCTGCCGGGCTCGCCTCGACGCGGTCGAGACGGCCTGGACCGGCGAGCCCGACGGGGGAGTGACCCTGGTCGCCGACCGCGTCGCCGCGGCGGAGCGGGACGGGTCGCCGCTCGAGGCGGTCGTGGCCGTCGGCGGCGACGGCACGGTCCGCGAGGTCGCGGAGGGGCTGGCCCGCGCGAGCGGCCGCTGGCCCTCCGGGAGCGGCGGGGAGGCGAAGCCCCGCGGGGGCGGCGGCGCCGCGAGGCTCGCCGACGGGGGCGGCGGCCGCTGGCCCTCCGGCGGCGGCCCGGCGCTGCTCGTGGTCCCGGCGGGGTCCGGGAACTCGGCCTACCGCGCGCTCTGGGGGGAGTCGCCCTGGACGGCCGCTGTCGACGCCGCGCTCGGCCGCGAGGGCGGGGGCGAGGGCGAGGGCGACGGCGAGAGCGAGGGCGACGGCGGGCGCGCTCGGCCGAGGCGGCTCGACCTGCTCCGGCTCGTCGAGGCCGACCGGGCGACGCTGCTGGGCGTGAACGCGGGGCTCGTCGCGCGGATCGCCCAGCTCGTCCAGGAGCAGGCCGGCGTCCCCGAGGAGGACCGCTACTGGGCCGCGATCGCGACCGCGCTCGAGGACCTCCGCACGTTCCCGGGGCGGGTCGAGCTCGACGGCCGCGTCGTGCACGAGGGGCCGGTGACCCTCGCCACCGCGGGCGGGGTGCGCCGCTTCGGGCGCGGGAGCTTCGAGCTGCTCCCCCGCTCGGTGCTCGACGACGGCCTCCTCGACGTGTGCGTGGTCGGCGAGCTCACCCCCGAGCGCGTCGAGGAGCTCGCCCGCCTCGTGCCGGGCGGCGAGCATCTCGGCCGCCCCGGGGTGTCGTACGGGCAGGGTCGCCGGCTCCGCCTGGAGCGGACCGACGGCGAGCCGCTCGTGGTCGAGCACGACGGCGACCCGCGGCCGGCGGGCGACGTCGTCACGGTCGAGGTCGTGCCGGGCGCGGTGCCCGTGCTCGCGGCGCCGGACGCCCCGCCGGGCTGACGCGAAGCGCCTCGCGAAGCGCCTCGCGGAGCTCGTCGGGAGAGAGGCGGTCGAGGGCCTCGAGGGCGTCGACCGCGTCGGGCGACGCGCCGGTCCCGATCAGCTTCTCCCGCATCAGCTCGCCGTGGCGGGCGCGCGTGTCCGGCCCGGCCGCGCCGAGCGCGATCTCCCGGCTCGCCTCGAGCCTGCGCCCGTCCGCCATGCGCACCTCGACGCGGGCGCCGATCGCCTTGTCCGCCTCCTCGAAGCCGGGGCTCGGGCCGCCTTCGAGCGCGTCCGTCAGGTCCGCCGCTCGCTCGCCCGCGGCGGCGCGGAGCCAGTCCGCGGCGCGCGGCCCGGCCTCCCGGAGCGCCTCCCCGAGCGGCGCCGTCGCGAGCGCAGCCCGCCGGGTCAGGCGCTCGTCGTGCTCGAGCCGCACCCTCGCCGCGACCTCCCAGCGCCCCGGGTCGCGCACGCGCGGCGGCGACAGGTCGTCGGGTCCGAGCCGGCCCGTCAGGAGCGCGGTGGCGACGTTGTAGGGGACCGAGAAGGTGAGGGCGACGGCCGGCGTCCCGGGGCCCTCCAGGTAGGGCTCGGTCCGGCTCTGGAGCGCGACCGTCAGCAGCGAGGCGTGCACCACGACCTCCTCGACGTCCGCGGCGTCCGGCGCGCCGAGCCGGCCGTGGAGGTCGATCGCGCAGTCCACGCACGCGTCGACGTAGGCCGAGCCGGGGTAGAGCTTGAGGGACGCCGTCTCGGTGTGCCAGCGCTCGCCGAGCCCCGCCACGACGGCCTCGGGCAGCGGGACGGCCGCGAACCGCGCCAGGAACCCGTCGTCGTGCTCGAGCACGTCCGCCGCTCCCCTCAGCCCCGCGCGGGCGGCGTCGCACGCGTCGAGCGCGGTCATCACCGGGGTCGCCGCCGTGAGCACCTTGGCGTCGCTCCCGAGGAAGGCCCGCTCGAGCGACCACGGCGGGGCCGCGAACGCGATGCCGAGCGCGTCCACCCAGGTCTCGACCGGCGCTCCCTCGGCGCGCAGCCGCGCCGCCGCCGCGCCGGCCAGGTGCGCGTGCGCCGCGGTCTGGCCCCGGAACGGTCCCAGGGTGGCCGCGGCCGTGACGCGCGCCGCGCACTCGTTCGCCGCGAGCGTGGCGGTGAGCACGGCTCGTCCGTCGAGGCCGAGCGCGCCGGCGTACGCGAGCGGGACGTTCACGGTCGAGTGGGAGACGTGGCCCGCGTACAGCGTGTCGTCGAAGTCGAGGGCGGCCGTGAGGGCGGCCAGCACGTAGGCGGAGCGCTTCGGGTCGTCCTGGAGCGGCGGGCCGAAGGCGCGGACGACGCCCTGGCCGAGCTCGTGGCCGAGGGCGGCGCGCGCCGCGGCGAGCTGGGAGAGGACCTGGCTCCTGGCGAACGCCGCCACGCGGTCGGGCACCGCCTCGAGCTCGAGGCGCGCGGCCCACGACGCGAGCCGCACGAGCAGCGCCGGCCGGCTCGCGCCCGTGCTGTCTCCCCCTACGGCCGGCGCTCCGTCGCGAGGACGCCGAGGTAGTCGTCGGGGCTGCACCACGTCCCGGCGGGCGGGCCGTAGCGCTCGCAGAGGTCCGGCGCCCGCAGGTGGTCGTATGCGGCGAACCCGGCCGAATCGGCCAGCTCGACGGCGGACTCTGGCCCGAGCCCGAAGACGTACGGCTCGCCGCGCCTCCTCACGGCCGCCTCCGCGCGCCGCGCCCCGGGGTAGGGGGTGGTTCCGTCGACCACCGACTCGTCGAGGTAGTCGAACACCAGCCGGCTGCCGGGCGCCATGACCGCCGCCATCTCCGCGAGCGTCCGGCGGACGGCGGCCTCGGACAGGTAGAACAGCACGCCGAACGACGCGGCGAACGTGCGCCGGCCGGGGTCGAGCCCGGCGGCCAGCAGGCGCTCGCGGGGGCCGCTCGCCTCGAGGTCGCACTCGACGTAGCGGACCCCGCCGGTCGCCGCCTTCCCAAGCCGCTCGAGAGCGCGGAGCTTCGCGCGCTGGGTCGGCGCGGCGTCGAGCTCGTAGAGCGTCGCCGGCCCCAGGTCGAGTCGCAGGGACGTCGAGTCGTAGCCGGCGCCCAGGAGGACGACCTGGTCGACGCCGGTCGCCAGCGCCCGCGCCAGCTCGCGCTCGTAGACGCGGTTGCGGAGCATGATCTCCACGTGGAGGCCCGGGTAGCGGCGGTCGAAGGCGCGCAGCGCCAGCCGGGCCAGCGGCCCCCACGCGACGAGCGCCCGGTAGCGGCGAGCCTGGAGGAAGCAGCGCGCGTAGGGGTCCTCGAAGAGCCGTGCGTCGGGCGGCCGGTGCATCTCGGCGACTCGCTGCGCGCAGTTGATCTCGGCGGTCGCGCTCGGCCTGAGCTGTCCCGGCGCACCCGGCCCGCCGTCGCGCCCGGCGCCGCCGCGGGCCTCCCGTGGATCGAGCACCTCCGTGGTCATCGCCTCGCCTCCTTGCCGCTCTCCCCGGCCGGGTCGGCGACCCGGCTTCGCATGATCAGCACAAGGAACGTAGCGAGAGCCACCGCGACGCCCGCGGCTCGGAACGCCACGCCGAACGCGTCGCCGGTCGCGCGGGCCGCCAGCCGCCGCCCCTCGCGCGCGATCGGGGTCGAGGGCCCGGCCCGCGTGCGCGGCCGTCGCTCGGGGTCGAACCGCAGCCGCTCGGCCACGGGCTCGGTCTGAGCCCGCGAGTAGCCGCGGACCGACGCGACCTGCCTCAGCTCCGCGCGCGCGTCGGACAGCCGCGGTGCGAGCGCCGCGGTGAACACGGCCGCGATCGCCGCGACCCCGAGCGCCGAGCCGACGGCCCTGGCGACGTTCAGGAGGCCGGACCCGAGCCCGAACTCCTGCCCCGGGAGCCTTCCCATCGCGCCCGCGAACCCGACCGGGAACATCGTGCCGGCGCCGACGCCGAGCAGGACGAGGCTGGGGAGGATCGCGGCGTAGTCCGGCTCGGCGGGGAAGTCGCCGAGCAGCCACATCCCGACGGCCGTCGCGGCGACCGCCGGCGCGAGCAGCGTCCGCGGGGACACGCGATCCGAGTAGCGGGCGACCGCCGGCGCGACGAGGACCGCTCCGGCCGGCACGGCCAGGGTCGCCAGCGCCGCCTTCAGCGGGCTGTACCCCCACAGCTCGACCATCCCGACGATCAGCAGGAAGAACGTCCCCAGGGCCCCGAGGCTGAACAGCACGAACGCGGCAACCGCCGCGACGAACTGCCGGTTGCGGGCCAGCGCGGGAGGCACCATCGCCGACGAGGAGCGCCCCTGGGAGACCGCGAACGCGGCGCCGAGCGCGGCGGTCGAGCCGAAGAGCGCGAGGACCGGCGGCGAGCCCCAGCCCCAGTCGTTGCCCTTCACGCAGGCGAGGCTCAGGGTCAGCACGGCCCCGGCCAGCAGCGCCATCCCCGCCACGTCCACCCGGCGCCCGGCGGCCGGGTCGTACGTCTCCGGGACGACGCGGCGGACGAGCACGAACACCACCGCGCAGACCGGGACGTTGATCCAGAAGATCCACGGCCACGAGGCGTACTCGAGCAGCAGCCCTCCGGCCACCGGGCCGACGACCGCGCCGAGGTTGCCGATCAGGGCCTGGATCGCCACGCCGCGCCCGCGCTCCTCGGGCGGGAACACCATCACGGTCGTGGCGAGCGTCAGCGGGACGAGGATGCTGGCCCCAACGCCCTGGCCGACGCGGGCGGCGATCAGCAGCTCGATCGAGGGTGCGACCGCGCAGCCGAGCGACCCTGTCCCGAACGCCGCCAGCCCGACGAGCATGAGCCGGCGGCGGCCGAATTGGTCGGCGAGCCTCCCCATCGCGACGAGCGGGGCGGCGAAGGCGATGTTGTACGCGTTGACGATCCAGGCGACGGTGACGACGTCGGCGTCGAACGCGTCCTGGAGCTCCGGGACGGAGACGTTCACGATCGTGGCGTCGAGGTAGGCCAGGAACGCGCCGACCGTGCTCACCGCGAAGATCGGCCAGCGCCTGGCGTAGAGCTCGTGCGGCGGGGGATTGGCCGCTGCCCGCACCTGCCGGGCCTAGCGCGCGAGGAGGGCGCGGACCGCGCGCGGCCAGGTCCGGGGACGGGTGAGGATCCCGGCGAGCAGCCGTCCCGGCCCTCCGTAGACCCGCCGCTCCACCGCCCGGCCGTCGCGGATCACGGTGCGGTCGATCACCCGGAAGCTAAGCGGCCGGCGGTCGTGCCAGCAGGTCAGCTCGAGCTCGATCCAGATCGTGTCGCCCATGGCGGCCCAGCGGATCACCTCGCCGCTCAGGTCGGGGAGCGCCGTGAAGTAGCGGCGGAACTGGTTCCTGAACGACCGCAGCCCGGTGCCCGTCGGGTAGAAGAGCCAGTGCTGGACGAGCCGGATCTCGGGGTCGACGTACTCGATGAAGCGCCTCGTGAAGCTCTCGGCGCTCTCCGGTCGAGCCCAGACCTCGGCGAAGCGCTGTACGTAGTCCTCAACGCCGTCCGGCATGTCCGGGACGTACGGCGGCGCAACGACCAGCGCCGCCGCCACCTTCCTGGTGTGCGAAGCGGCATCCATCGAGCGTGCGGTTCGATTGTGGCACCTGCCCGGCCGGTTCGCGACCGGGTGACGCCCCCGCCGCGGCGTCCCGCCGGAGGGGAGCCGGGGCGCCCGGCCCTGCGTGGCCGGACGCCCCGTTCCTGCTGCGGCCCGTGGGCCGCGGTGAGCTAGCGGACCAGCTCGACCTCCTCGAACACGGCCTGCCCGTTCTGCGTCTCGAGCTCGGCCTCGTGCACCGGCGTGCCGGGGGTCAGCTCCGCGGTGGTGCACACGCGGTCGTCGTCGCCGCGGCCGCGGCCGCGGTGGTCGTCGTCGGCGTCGTCTGCGTCGCCGCCGCTGCCGGGGCCGGAGTTGTCCTCGTCGCGGTCGTCGCCGCCCGAGCCGGGGCCGGAGCTGGAGCTGCCGGAGCCGGAGTTGTCGCCGTCGCGATCGTCGCCGTCCTCGCCCGGGCCGCTGCTCGAGCTGCGGATGCCGTCGTCGTCGCCGCGCTGGTGCTCCACCTCGTCCTCGTCCTCGTCCTCGCACGAGATCCTGGTGGCGGTCGTGACCTGGCCGGTCATCGTGCCGCCGCCCGCGAGGGCGATCACGAGCGTGCCGGTGCCGGGCTCGGCGCCGGGGGTGAAGCTCGTGACGGTCCCGGCGACCTCGTCGCCGTCCCTGACGCCGTCGTCGTCGGTGTCGCGATCGCGCGGGTCGTTGTCCGTGCGGTCCTCGCCGACGTTGTTCAGCCGGTCGTGGTCGGCGTCCTCACGCCCGTCCCCGCGACCGTCGTCGTCGGTGTCGCGATCGTCCGGACGCGTGCGCTCGCGATCCTCGTTGGCGTTGTCCACGCCGTCGCGGTCGCGATCCTCCGCGCCGTCCGCCACGCCGTCGTCGTCCGTGTCGGTGTCGCGCGGGTTCGTCTTCGCCCGGTACTCCGCGAGGTTCGACACCTTGTCGGCGTCGGGGTCCTTCCTCGCGTCGTTCTTCTTGGCGTTCAGGTCGTGCTTCCGCTCCCACTTGTCGGGCATCCGGTCGCGGTCGCGGTCGCGCTTGCTCGCGAAGGCGGCGCCCGGCAGTGCCAGGGCGACGATCGCGACGAGCGCGCCAACCAGCAGCGTCGCCTTCCTCATCGTGTTGCTCCCTTCGTTCATTCGGGTTCTGCCTCCTGGAACACCCGCTTTCGGAAAAGCTCACGGTCGGCTGGAAAAGCTCACGGTCGGCCTGCGGCGCGCGGTTGCAGGATTGGGGAGTCCAGGGACTCCCAAATCCCGCAACCGTGGGTGAGAGGGGTTGCGGAGGCGGCGCCCGCCGCGCGAGCCGGAGCGCTGGTGCCCGCGGTGCGAGGCGGGGCGGCTAGTGCCGGCCGCTCGAGCCGGAGCCGCTGGTGCCCGACCCGCTGGTGACGCCGTCGTCGGTGGAGCCGGAGCCGCTGGCGCCCGACCCGCTGGAGCCGGAGCCGCTGGAGAGTCCGTCATCGCCGGAGCCCGAGCCGCTCGACCCCGACCCGCTCGACCCCGAGCCGCTCGAGTCGCCGGAGCCGGAGCCGGACGAGCCGGAGCCGGACGAGCCGGAGCCGCTCGAGTCGCCAGAGCCGGAGCCGCTCGAGCCGGAGCCGGAGCCGCTCGACCCCGACCCGCTCGGGGAGTCGTCGCCGGAGCCCGGGCCGCTCGAGTCGCTGCCGGAGCGGTCGCCTCCGTCGTCGCCGCCGCCCGGCCCCGAGCGGTCGCCTTCGCGGCGGTCGTCGTCGCCGTCGTTGCTGCCGTCGTCGCCGCCGTCACGGGAGTCGTCGCCGTCGTCGTCCGAGCGCTCGCCGTCGCCACGGCGATCGTCCGAGCCGCGCCGGTCGTCGTCGCGGCCCGCGCGCCGTTCGTCGCCCGCCTCGTTGCCGCCCGAGAGGGGCAGGCCGCCGGGGGCGCCGCCCGCGGCGCCGGACCGGTCGCCCGCCGGAGCCTCGTGGGCGCCGGCGTCGGACCCGCCGCCGGGGTGCAGCACGTTCGGGACCGGTCCGGCCCCGGTGCTGCCGCCGACCACGGCGCCCGCCACCACCAGCGCGGTGCCGAACTTCGCGGCCGCCGCGATCCCGCCGGCGCTCGCGCCCGCGGTCAGCTCGGCGATGCGCTCGGCGACCGGGGCGTCCGAGACGCCGCGCGAGGCGGCCCACGACACCAGGTCGAACGGGGTGATCGCGGTGGCGGCCGCGCGCAGGGTGGTCCGCGCGCGGTTCAGGAGCTGGCGGACCGCGCCGCCGGTGACGCCCAGCTCGAGGGCGATCTCCTCGTAGGAGCGGCCCTCGAGCTCGCGCAGCACGACCGCGCTGCGCTGCCGCTCGGGCAGGTCCTTGACCGCGTCGAGCACCTCACGCACCTGCTCGCGCTCCTCCACCGCCTGCGGCGGCTGCCTCACGCCGTCGAGGCTCTCGTCGATCTCGTCGTGGTTCCAGCCGTTCTGCCGCAGCAGGTTGAGCGACGAGTTGTGCGCGATCCGGTACAGCCACGGCCGCAGGACGAGCTCCTGCTCCCCGGCGCCCATCGCGCGGTAGGCGTTCAGGAACGTCTGCTGGACGGCGTCCTCCGCCCGCTCCGGCGGCAGCAGCCGCCGGCAGTAGCGGAGCAGCGGGCGCCGGTAGCGGGAGACGATCGCCTCGAACGCGCGGTCGTTGCCCGCGCGGGCGAGGTCGACGAGTCGCTCGTCGCTCTGCGTGTGCAGGAGCGCCGCCCCTGCCAGTCGGGCGGGCTCGATGAGTCGGCGTGGCGTCATTGGCCTTCAAGTCCGAGGGTAGTTGCGGATAGCCCCCGCGAAAACGGGTGGCGACGGCACGGCCGTCGAGGCTTGTAACGCGCGCACGCGCGATAAGTCACGCGAGGATCTCGCGGGGGGCCGGCGGGCGCCGCGGACCGGACGCGCGCCGGCCCGCCGCGCCCCCAATACGCTGGCGCCGTGAGCTTCCGCCGACTCCACCCGGATCCGGGCGAGCTCGACGCGGTCGAGGCCGCCTCCGCGCTGCGCGCCGACGCGAGCCCGCCGGACGACCGCCCCTACCTCGCCCTGAACATGGTCGCGACGGCCGACGGGCGGATAACGATCGGCGGCCGCTCCGGCCCGATCGGCAACGACGCCGACCGCGAGCTGTTCCACGAGCTGCGCGCGCAGGTGGACGCGGTGATGGTCGGCGCGGGCACGGTCCGCACCGAGCGCTACGGCCGGATGGTCCGCGACCCGGACCGGCGCGAGCGGCGCCGGGCGGCCGGGCTCGACCCGGACCCGCTGGCGGTGGTCGTGAGCGCCCGGCTCGCGCTGGACGCCGACATCCCGCTCCTCCAGGACCCCGACTCGCGCGTGCTGGTCCACACGGCGTCGGACGCCGAGCTCGAGGGCCACCGCGCGCGCGTGGAGTACCTGCGCGCCGACGCCGGCGACGAGCCGGGCACCCTTCCGCTCGCCCCGCTGATGCGGGAGCTGCGCGCGCGCGGCGTCGAGACCGTGATGTGCGAGGGGGGAGCGGTGCTGAACGCCGGCCTGCTCGCCGAGCGCCTCGTGGACGAGCTGTTCCTGTCGATCTCGCCGAAGCTCGCCGCGGGGGCGGGGCCGGCGGTCGTGGCCGGCCCGTCGCTCGACCCGACCGTCGAGATGGACCTCGTCTCGGTCCTGGAGGCGGGCGGCCACCTCTTCCTCCGGTACCGGATTCCGGCCGCCTGACCCCCTGCACGACCCGTTGCACGGCTTGGCCCGCGCCCTCGCAGGCGGTATAGAGGTCTCGCCTCATGGCGGTCATGGAGAGGGACATCCGGCGTCCGGTGCGGACCGACGCCGTCCGGCCGGACGTGCCGGTCATCGAGCTTCGCGACGTGACGAAGGTCTACGAGGGCGGCGCGATCGCCCTCGACCGGGTGTCGCTGAGGATCGGCCGCGGCGAGTTCGTCTTCCTCGTCGGCCCGACCGGCTGCGGCAAGTCCACGCTCGTGCGCCTGCTGATGAAGGAGCTCGAGCCGTCGCGCGGCGAGGTGCTGATCGCCGGCCGCAGCCTGGCCGAGGTCACGCGCAAGAAGGTCCCGCGGCTGCGCCGGAACATCGGGGTCGTGTTCCAGGACTTCAAGCTCCTGCCCAACCGCACCGTCTACCAGAACGTCGCGTACTCGCTCGAGGTGATCGGCGAGGGGCGCCAGGAGATCCGCCGCAAGGTGCCCGAGATCCTCCGGCTCGTCGGGCTCTCGACCAAGCTGCACAGCTTCCCCGACCAGCTATCGGGCGGCGAGCAGCAGCGCGTGTCGATCGCGCGCGCGTTCGTGAACCACCCGCCGCTCCTGCTCGCGGACGAGCCGACCGGCAACCTCGACCCCGAGACCTCGATCGGGATCATGCAGCTCATCTACCGGATCAACCGGACCGGCACGACCGTGGTCGTCGCGACCCACGACCGGGAGATGGTGGACAAGATGCGCCGGCGGGTGATCGAGCTCGCCGACGGGCGCGTGCTGCGCGACGACGAGGGCGGGCTCTACCGGCCCGACGAGTCGACGACCGAGTTCGCGGTCCGCGTGCGCGAGGAGCTCGGCTACGGCAAGGAGACGGTGCTGCGGGCCCGCAACGGGCACGACGACGAGGACGGCGACGACGAGCGCGCGCTGCGCCGCGACCGCCGCTCCGAGGAGCGCGTCCGGCGCCAGCTCGGCTACGAGAACGGGTCCGACTAGAGGATGCGCGTCGCCTTCTTCGTCAGGGAGGCCTTCCGGGCGCTCGGCCGCAACGCGGCGCCGAGCCTCGCCGCGATGGTCACGATCCTGCTCACCGCGCTCGTCCTCGGCGTCTTCATCCCGGTCGTCCAGGCCACGACCGGCACGGCCAACGAGGTCCGCGGCCGGGTGGTCGTCGACGTGTTCCTGAAGGAGGGCTCGAGCGACGCGCAGCGGGCCGAGCTGCGGCGCGCGCTGCTCGCCACTCCCAACGTGCGGTCGGTGGACTTCGTCTCGAAGCAGGAGGCGCTGCGCGACGAGCGCAAGCGCAACAGGGAGGCGTTCGAGCTGCTCGGCCGGAACCCGCTGCCGGACGCGTTCCGCGTGACGCCGGACGACCCCGACGGCGTGAACGCGATCGTCGACCGCGTCGCGCCGCGCGGAGCCGACGGCGAGCGCAGCCCGCGGCTGGCCGCCGTGGACGAGGTCCGCAACCGCGAGCGCGACACCGACAAGATCCTCAAGGCGACCGGGCTCGTGAAGCTCCTCACGGCCTCGCTCGCGACGCTGTTCGTGCTGGCTTCGATCGCGCTCGTGGCGAACACGATCCGCCTGTCGCTCTTCGCGCGCCGCCGCGAGATCGAGGTCATGAAGCTGGTGGGCGCGACCAACTGGTTCATCCGCTGGCCGTTCGTGATCGAGGGCGTGTTCGTCGGGCTGATGGGCGGCGTGCTCGCGGCGCTGATGCTGATGATCGCCAAGGAGACGTTCGTCGACCCGCTGTCGGACCGCTTCGCGCTGCTCGCGGCGCCCGACACCATCGACTTCCCGCTGCTCGTCGGCCTGCTGATGGCCGCCTGCGTGCTCGTCTCGGCGGCGGGCAGCGGCATCACGCTGCGGCGCTTCCTGCGCGTGTAGCCCCGGCCCGCCGCGGCGGGCGCGCGGCCCGGCCCGGGCGGGGCGCCTGGCTACCCTTGGGCGCGGCGCCGCCGGCCGGCGCCGTCCCCCTCCATGAGCCCGCTCCTCCGCACAGCCGTAGTCGCTCTGGGCTGCGCGATCGCCGCGCTGGCGATCGGCACGTGGCTGGGCGGCCACCCCGACCGGCTCCCGCAGTGGGCGCGCAACGCGTTCGTGGACGACGACCGCGCGCTCCGGGCCGAGCTGATCGACCGGATCGAGGAGGACTTCTACAAGGACGTGTCCGGCAAGGACCTCGAGGAGGAGTCGCTGAAGGGCATGGTGCGATCGCTCGGCGACCGCTTCTCCGAGTACTTCACGCCGGCCGAGGCCAGGCAGCTCCGCCAGTCGCTCAGCTCCCAGTTCGAGGGCATCGGCGTGACCGTCCAGCCCGAGGACCGCGGGCTGAAGATCGTGTCGGTGTTCGAGGGCTCGCCGGCGAGCAAGGTCGGCATCCACAAGGCCGACGTGATCGTGGGCGTGAACGGCAGGTCGATCGCGGGCGTGCCGAGCGACGTCGCCACCGGGCGGATCAAGGGCCCGGCCGGCACCAGCGTGAGCCTGTCGGTCCTGACCCCCGGGAGGGAGAGGCCCCGCCGGTTCCGCGTCGAGCGGGCCAAGATCGAGGTGCCGATCGCGAAGGGGCGGCTCGTCCGCGAGGACGGCGTGCCGATCGCGTACGTGCGGCTCGCCGCGTTCAACGTCGGGGCGCACGCGGCCGTGCGCGACGAGCTCGAGCCGCTGCTCCGCCGCGGCGCGCGCGGCATCGTCCTGGACCTGCGCGGCAACGGCGGCGGGCTGCTCGAGGAGGGCGTGCTCGTGTCGAGCCTGTTCGTCGAGCGGGGGCCGATCGTCTCCACGCGCGGGCGCGCGCGCCCCAAGCGCGAGTTCGACGCCGAGGGCGACGCGATCGCGACCAGGGAGCCGATGGTCGTGCTGGTCGACGGCGGCACCGCCAGCGCGTCCGAGATCGTCACCGGCGCGCTGCGCGACCGCGGCCGGGCCCGCGTCGTCGGCGAGAAGACGTTCGGGAAGGGCGTGTTCCAGGAGGTCGAGTCGCTCTCGAACGGGGGCGTCGTGGAGCTGACCGTCGGGAGCTACTACCTCCCGCGCGGCGAGAACCTGGCCAACAAGGGGATCCGCCCGACCGTACCCGCGCGCGACGTGCCCCGCACGCGCCGCGACGAGGCGCTGCCGGTGGCGCTCGACGTGGTCGCGGCCTCGGTGCGGTGAGCGCGCCCCCGCGGGCCGCCCGCCGCCGGCCCGCCGCGCTGGACGCGCCGCTGGTCGCCGTGCTGTCCAAGCGCGGCCGCTTCGTGGCCGCCGAGCCGCTGTTCGAGCGCGGCCGGCGCGTTTCGCTCGACTCCGCGGCCGCGCGGGGCGCCGGCGTGGGCGACCTCGTCCTCCTCGGCCACGGCAAGCGCGGCGCGCGCGTGGCGCGGCGGATCGGCCGGCCGGACGTCGCGCGCGACGTGCTGGAGGGGCTGATGCTCGACCGCGGGCTGCGACGCGCGTTCCCGCGGGCGGTCGAGGCCGAGGCGGACGACGCCGCGGAGTCGCCGCCGGCTCCGCCCGGCGCGCGGCGCGACCTGACCGACCTCGCCACGTTCACGATCGACCCGGTCACCGCGCGCGACTACGACGACGCGATCTCGGCCCGCCGCGAGGACGGCGGGCGGGTGCGCGTGTGGGTCCACATCGCCGACGTGAGCGCGTACGTGCGGCCGGGCACCGCGCTCGACCGCGAGGCGTACCGCCGCGGCACCAGCACGTACGTTCCGGGCGCGGTCGAGCCGATGCTCCCGCACGCGCTGTCGAGCGGAGCGTGCAGCCTGGTGACCGGCGTGGACCGGCTCGCGGTGACGGTCGAGCTCGAGATGGACGGCGCGGACGTCGGGTCGGTGCGCTTCCACCGCTCGACGGTCCGCAGCGACGCGCGGCTGAGCTACCCGCAGGTGGACCGCGTGTTCGCCGGCGACGAGCGGGCGGAGGAACCGTGGGGCGAGCCGCTGGCGCTCGCGCGAGAGGTCGCGGCGGCGCTCCGCGCCCGGCGCGAGGCGCGCGGGTCGCTCGCCGTCCAGTCGAGCGAGCCGAGCTTCGACTTCGACTCGGCCGGTCACGTCGTGGGCGTGCGGCACGAGGAGCAGACCGAGTCGCACACGGTGATCGAGGAGCTGATGATCCTCGCGAACGAGCAGGTCGCGGCGTACCTGGCCGACCGGCGCGCGCCGACGCTGTACCGGGTGCACGAGCGACCGGACCCGAGCGCGGTCGAGCGGCTCGCCGCCCAGCTCGAGAGCCTGGACGTGCCGACGCCGCCGCTCCCGGAGCGGATGAGCCCCCAGCAGGCCGGCGACGCCGCGGGCGAGATCAGCCGCCACGTGGTCCGCCACGTGGAGCGGACCGGGCGCGGCCGCTTCGCCTTCGGCTCGCTCGTGCTGAGGGCGATGAAGCAGGCCTGGTACACGCCGCGCAACGTCGGGCACGCCGGCCTGGCGAGCCCGCGCTACCTCCACTTCACCTCGCCGATCCGGCGCTACCCGGACCTCGTGGCGCACCGGGCGCTGCTCGCGTCGCTCGGGCTGGACGACGTGGCGCCGGTGGCCGCCGAGCTGGGCGAGGCCGGCGAGCAGTGCTCGGCGTCCGAGCGGGCGGCGATGCAGGTCGAGCGCGACGCCGACGACGTCTGCCTCTGCTTCCTGCTCGAGCGCCGGCTGGCGGACGCGGGGTGGGAGCTCGAGCTCGACGGCGAGGTCGTCGGCGTCATCCCGCACGGCCTGTTCGTGCGGTTCGGCGAGGAGGGGTTCGAGGGCTTCCTCCCGGTCCGCCGGATGCGCGGCGACTGGTGGGAGCCGAACGAGCACGAGACGGCGCTCGTGGGCTCCGACTCCGGCCGGGCGATCCGGCTCGGCGACCCGATCCGGGTGGCCGTCGGGCGGGTCGACGCGCCGCGCGGCCGCGCCGACCTCGAGCTGGCGCCGGCAGGCTGATCGCATGGCGAAGTCCGGCAAGCGCAAGGGCGGCGGCGAGTCCGCGGGCGGGCGCGACGTGGCCCGCAACCGCTACGCGTCGTACCGCTACGACCTGCTCGAGAAGTGGGAGTGCGGGATCCAGCTCGTCGGGTCGGAGGTCAAGTCGCTGCGCGACGGCAAGGCGCAGCTGAAGGACGCGTACGCGACGGTCCGGGACGGCGAGGTCTGGCTCCACAACGTGCACATCGCGCCGTACGCGCCGGCCGCGCGCGAGAACCACGAGCCCGAGCGCCCGCGCAAGCTCCTGATGCACAGGCGCGAGATCGAGCGGCTGGTCGGCAAGACGCAGGAGCGCGGGCTCACGCTCGTCCCGACCCGGATCTACTTCAAGGGCCCGCGGGCGAAGGTGGAGCTGGCGCTGGCGCGCGGCAAGGACGTGCACGACAAGCGGCGCACGCTCCGCGACCGCGACCAGCGCCGCGAGATCGAGCGGGCGCTGCGCGACCGGCAGCGGTAGCCGGCGCGCCCCGCGTGGGGCGAGGTTGACAGCAGGACGGCCATCCGGTCTGATTGGGCGCGGATGCCGATCGTGCCCGACAAGCAGGCGACCCTGACGCAGGGGCGGTTCACCACCCTCCACACGACGATCTTCCGGCCCTGCAAGGTCACGCTGACGGGTGTCTCCGGCGAGTTCACGACGATCCCGTTCCGCATCAAGAGGCGCGGCTTCGAGGGCGAGCCCTTCGAGGCCAGCGAGGCGTCGATCCCGCGCGGCGGGGGGCTTGCGGTCAAGCGCATCCAGGCGACGACGCCCGAGGGCGTCGGGACGCTCGACATCGTCTACGAGCTGCGGACCGGGGTCGACGCCGGGTAGGCCTACGCGTCGCCGAAGTCGCGCTCGAGGTGGGTGAGGTCCATCCCGACGGCGAGCGCCGCGGCGAGGCCGACGAACACCACGGCGATGGCGGCGCGGGTGAGCGGCTTCACCTTGTAGTAGGCCTGCGACTCGGGGGAGTGGCGCTGCTTCCAGCGGCGGTAGGTCTCCATCCCGCCGAACAGCACGATGATGAGGACGATCGGGTTGGGGAAGACGATCGCGGTCGCGACGAGCAGCGCGAAGCCGACGATCCACATCCACGGGCTCAGGGCCGCCATCGCGCGACCGCCGTCGAGCGGCAGGACGGGGAGCAGGTTGAAGAGGTTCACGAAGAAGCCGGTGAACGCGAGCGCCTTCCAGAAGTCGTCGCCGGTGGCCTCGTAGAGGGCGAGCGGGACCAGGCAGCCGATGCTCCCGAGCACCGGCCCGGCGAGCCCGACGCGGGCCTCCGCGGCGGCGTCCTTGGGCAGGCCCTTCATCCCCACCGCCGCGCCGAGGAACGGGATGAACAGGGGCGCGCTGGCGGGGACGCCCTCGCGCCGGAGCTGGATCACGTGGCCCATCTCGTGGACCAGGATCAGCAGCACGAACCCGACCGCGAACTTCCAGCCGAAGATCAGCGAGTAGGCGCCGATCGAGACGAGCATCGAGGCCGACGTCGTGAACAGCTTGAGCTTGGGCAGGAGGATCAGGAGCGCCTTGAGCTTGGCTCCGAACTTGACGGCGAGGATGCCGGCGGCCGCGATCGCGCCGCCCGCCCGCTTGAGCGCCGACGGGCGCTCGGTGGGCTCGGGCTCGTACGACGGCGGGTAGTAGTCGGGCGCCGGCGGCGGGACCGGCGTCGGAGCCTCGGGCTGCAGTGGGGGCTCGTAGTGGTGCACGGCTCCGTCAATTGTGGCAGCGGCCGTCCGCGTCGCCCGCTCGACCGCGGCGGGCGCGGAGCCCCGCCTGCGCGACCGCCCGCGTGGCCGGGTGCGGCGGGCCGCCAGGCCGGCACGGGCCGGCGGGTGCCGCCGACGTAAGCTTCCTGCGTGGCGAGCGACGACCGGCCACCGGACGCGGCCGGCCCCGAGGAGGAGGCCGGCGACCGGCAGTCCCCCGAGGACGAGGGGGACGGCGAGCCGTCTTCCGAGGAGCGGGACGGCGAGGGCAGGCCCCTTCCCGTCGAGGCCCTGGGCAAGCTCCGGCGCACCGACGGCTCGCCGCGGCTCCTCCGCGCCGCACGGATGCTCCGCGACATGCTGCCGGGCGACAGCCAGCTCGGCGACCCGCTCTCCACCGCCGGCGAGGAGCCGTCGCTCCTGATCGCCCGGCGGGTCGCGGAGGTCGGGGCCGAGCGCCCGAGCGCGATACGCGAGCTGGGGCTCGGCGCGCTCCAGGTCTGGCAGGCGCTGTCGGAGGCGCAGGGGCGGGGACGCGGCGACCGGGAGCTCGCGATCGTGTTCACCGACCTGGTGGACTTCTCGTCGTGGGCGCTCGACGCCGGCGACGAGGCGACGCTCGAGCTGCTCCGCCGGGTCGGGAGAGCGCAGGAGTCGGCGATCTCGGCCCGCGAGGGTCGTGTGGTGAAGCGGCTCGGCGACGGCCTGATGGCGGTGTTCGGCGAGCCCCAGGACGCGGTCGAGGCCGCGCACGACGCCCGCCGCGGGGTGGCCGAGGTCGAGCTCGACGGCTACCGGCCGAAGCTTCGCGCCGGCGTCCACGTCGGCCGCCCGCGCAAGATCGGCGGCGACTACGTCGGCGTCGACGTGAACGTGGCCGCCCGGGTCGCCGACGGGGCGTCCGGCGACCAGGTGCTGGTGTCCGGCGCGATCCGCGACCGACTCGACCCGGCCGCCTTCGACTGCCGCCGCCTGCGCCGCTTCAAGGCCAAGGGCGTGCCGAAGGAGCTCGAGGTGTACCGGGCCGAACCGGCCTGAGGCCGTTCGCCGCGCGCGGACCGCTGGGCGATGCGGTCGTCGCGGCGGCCGCTCGCCACTACCCTTGAGGGCACATAGCTCACGGGGACGACAGGCTTCGACGTGGACGTTCCGTGAGGTCGGCAGCGAGTCGAGGTCCCCGGTCGGCCTCGTAAAACAACCGGGACAACCATAAGTGCGGACTCTCACGAGTACGCTCTCGCCGCCTAGCTAAACCCTAGGCCTGCGAGTGTCGGCCTCCCCTCGGCCCGTGGGGGAGATCGCCGGCATCAGCTAACGGGCTAAGCCCGCCGCGAGCGCCCTCGGCGCGGCGGGGACACCAAGAGGGCTGGCCTCCGGCCACCCCGCCGGCGCGGCGATCCGGAGGCGAGATCCAGAGAGCCGGCTACGCTCGTAGACGCCGCCCTGCACGCGCCCGCGGACGTGGGTTCAATTCCCACCGTCTCCACTGCCTGACCGCCTGCTTCATTCCACTTCGCTACGGAGCGGAAGGCGGCTCAATCAGACTCCCACATCCACGCGACGGGCGGAGTTCGGATCGAGCGCTCGCGCTGGTCCCCTCGTCCATAGCAGTAGGCGTTCGAGGACGGACGACAGCTGGCGTCGAGATTTCGCGACTCTGCTTCTAGCTCGCGTATGAATTGGCACACAACGAACCCACGTGTAATGCGGGGCAAGTCAGGCTGGGCGGGCGGAGCGTGAAGCGGTGAGGTGCCGCGTACGATTGCCACTCGTTACGGTCGAGGTCGCGCCTCGGCTGGGGTTCGAGTCCCCCCGCGCTCCGCCGCTCGGCTGGGAGCGGGTCGCTGGCAACGACCGCTCGCCGGCTGTTACCTTCAACACGAGTGGCAATCGTGCCCGGGTCGCTCCCGGCCGCAATACACGGCCCGCCTCGGCGGGCCGTCGCGGTTGAGAATGCGGCGGCAGATGGTAATCTCATGCCATGCGGATTGCCATTGATGCCGTCGGCCGCCTCGTCGTCCCGAAGCCGCTCCGCGACGAGCTCGGGATCTCCGGTCCGACAGACCTCGAGGTGGCCTCGCGGGACGGCGTCATCGAGCTGACGGTCGCCGACCTTCCCGCGCGGGTGGAGGAGCGTGACGGAGCCCCGGTGATCGCCTCCGACGGGCCGGTCACCCCGCTGACGCCGGACGACGTCCGGGCCGCCGTCGAGCGCACCCGACGGTGATCGCGCCCGACACCAGCGTTGCGATCGCCGCGGCGATGCCGTGGCACACGGGTCATCGGGCGGCGATCACAGCGCTGGACGCCGCGCCGGTCGCACTGATTGCGCACGTCGCGTACGAGACCACCGCCGCGGTCAGCCGCATGCCCGAGGGACACCGGGTCGCCCCCGACGTCGTGCTCGAATGGCTCGACCGCCGCTTTCCGCGCGCGTGGCTGACACTCCCGCCCGCGCGGGCGCGACGCGCGCTCCGGACGGCGGTCGACCGCGGAGTGCGCGGCGGCGGCCTGTACGACGCCCTCGTAGCGGCCACCGCGGCTCACCACGGCAGGACGCTCGTGACGGCGGATCGCCGCGCGGCTCCGGTCTACCGCGCGCTCGGCGTCGGCGTCGAGTACGTGTCCCACTAGGTCTGGCGGCCGGCTCCCTCGGCGTTGCCTGACCGAGACCCGCCGACCGGCGCGAGATCGCCGCCGCTGTGTCAACCTCGAGCGCAGCAGGGGACGGGTCGAAGGGGGGCTGACGTGCACGGTAGGAGCTGGATCCTTATGGGAGCGACCTTCGCCGCGCTCGCCGCGGCGACGAGCGGGCCGGCCGCGGCGGCCGGCGGGCCGTACGACTACGCGGTCGGGAGCGCGAAGAACCGGGCGGCCGAGTTCAGCCAGTCGCCGTTCCAGCTCGAGGTGTCCGCGCACCGGCAATCGCCGACCGAGGTGACGGGCCACGTCCGCGGCTCGGGCGACCTGACGGGCGACCTGCCGGGCGGCGACTTCGTGGTCGAGGGACCGGTCACGTGCCTGCGGGTCGAGCCGAA
Organism: Thermoleophilaceae bacterium; assembly: GCA_036389295.1. Classification (GTDB taxonomy): domain Bacteria; phylum Actinomycetota; class Thermoleophilia; order Solirubrobacterales; family Thermoleophilaceae; genus AC-37. The sequence continues at coordinate 35,100 of DASVQB010000060.1, forward strand.
GCCGCTCGCCGAGGCGCTGGTCACGGGCCCGGGCAACCGCGCGGCGATCAAGTACGTCGTGAAGACGAGCGGCGGCTCGCTGGCGCCGCCGGTGGGCGACGTGATCGAGGTGTTCGTCGAGGACAACGGGAACCCGGAGGACGGGCAGCCGGTCGACGGCAACGCGACGCTGCTCCCCGAGCCGCCGGAGCTGTCGGACCCGAGGACGTGCGACGACCCGAACGTCGCCGGCCAGCCCTACAACCCGGTCGACCAGGGCGACTACCGCGTGTACGACGGGCCGGTCGCGCCGTAGCGGGGCTCCCTCCCCGTCCGTCGCTAAGGTGCGGCGGCGAGGTGGGCGCCTGACCGAGAGCCGGCAGTTCGACGAGTGGCAGATCGACCTGCACGGTCACCGCGCGATCTACCGGATCGCGGGGAGCGGCCCGCCGGTGGTGCTCATCCACGGCATGGTCAACTCGTCCCGCCACTGGGAGTCGGTGGCGCTCGCCCTGGCCGAGAGCCACACGGTCGTGGCGCCCGACCTCATCGGCCACGGCGACTCGGCCACCCCGCGCGGCGACTACTCGCTCGGCGCTCACGCGGCCAGCATCCGCGACCTCCTCGCGGCGATCGGGATCGACCGGGCCACGATCGTCGGCCACTCGCTCGGGGGCGGGGTGGCGATGCAGTTCTTCTACCAGTTCCCCCAGCGCACCGAGCGCCTCGTGCTCGTCTCGAGCGGAGGCCTCGGCGCCGAGGTGAGCCCGCTGCTGCGCAGCGCCGCGGTGCCCGGGGCGTCGGCGCTGCTGTCGCTCGCCGCCCACCCGCGGCTCGTCGACGCCTTCGCGGGCGCGGGCGCGCGCCTGCGAGCGCGCGGGTCCGGCGTCGGCGTCTACCTCCTGGCGATCGCCCGCGCGCTGCGGCCGCTGAGCCGCCCCGGCGCCCGCGAGGCGTTCCTCCAGACGCTCCGCTCGGTGATCGACGTCAGGGGGCAGCGCGTCAGCGCCCGCGACCGCCTCCACCTGCTCGCCGCGATGCCGACCCTGATCGTCTGGGGCGAGCGCGACAACACGATCCCGCTCGCGCACGGGCTCGAGGCGCACCGGGCGGCGCCGAACAGCCGGTTCGAGACCCTTCCCCGCGCCGCCCACTTCCCTCATCTCGAGGACCCCGAGGGCCTGGCCGCGGTGCTGCGCGACTTCCTGGCCACGACCCGGCCCGCGCGCATCGACGACGGCGACTGGGGGGAGCTGGTCGCCCGGCGCTCGCCGCGCCGCCGCCGCATCCGCCAGGCCGCCTAGAGCGAAGGAGGAGCAAGTGAGCGACGTCCTGAGATCGGATCGCGTGGCGCCGCACGTCCACGTCGTCACCCTCAACCGCCCCGACGACCTCAACGCGATGACCGCCGAGCTGTGCGGAGCGCTGCACGGGGAGCTCGAGCGGCTGGGCGGCGACCGATCCTGCCGCGCGATCGTCGTCACCGGCGCGGGCCGCGGCTTCTGCGCCGGCATCGACCTGCGCGGCTACGGCGACGCGCCCGGCAACGACGGCGGCGACCCGGCACGCGACCGCCTGGGCAACCAGGAGCACATGTCCCGGCTCGTGCTGCGGGTGCGGGCCACGCCGCAGCCGGTGATCGCCGCGGTGAACGGGCCGGCCGCCGGCTTCGGGCTCGCCCTCGCCCTCGCGAGCGACGTCCGCTACGCGGCGCGGAGCGCCGTGCTGCGCGTGGCGTTCGCGAACGTCGGCGTCTCGAACTGCGACATGGCCACGAGCTGGCTGCTGCCGCGGCTGATCGGCGCCTCGCGCGCGCACGAGATGATGCTCACCGCGCGGCGGGTGAGCGCCGAGGAGGCCGAGCGGATCGGGCTCGTCGCGGAGGTCGTCGACGACGACCGGTTGATCGACCGCGCGGTGGAGGGCGCGGAGCAGATCGCCGCGTGGGCCCCGTGGGGGGTCCGGCTGACGAAGCAGGGCATGTGGGCCGCGCTCGAGATCCCGTCGGAGCAGGCCGCCGTCGAGTACGAGGACCGTCAGCAGATCATGGCCCTGCACGGGACGGCGCCCGCGGAGGCCGTCACGGCGTTCCTGGAGAAGCGCCCGGCCGAGTTCGCGGACTGAGGCGGGGGCGCCGGGCGGGTCGCGGACCCGCGGCGGACGGCGACCCGGCGGGCGCCCGAGGGCGCCCGCCCGGCCGTGCCGGCCTCCGATCGCCGTCCGCGGTCAGCGGACGAAGTCGCGAACCTGCGAGTACACGCCCGCGTCGTCCGGCAGCGAGGTGTGCGCGATGCACGCGGTCTTCGTGTTGGTCGCCCCCGACAGCGACACGCTGCTGTCCGGGTTGATGACCGAGTCGCACGGCGACCACCAGGTGCGGTAGCTGACCGTGCCCGGCGTCTCGTCGCCGGCGTTGAGGTCGGCCAGGAACTGCGAGCCGATCCGCATCTCGCCGCACGACGTGTCGAAGCACCAGTTCGCGGTGTCGGTGCCGTGGTTCGGGCCGCCGAGCGAGACCCACTCGTCGACCTTCGCCGATCCACCGAGGAACTTCACGTACCAGCGCGACGACAGGCCGCCCATCGAATGGGTGATCAGGTCGACCTTGGCCGCCCCGGTCGAGGCGAGGATCTGGTCGACCTTCGTCTGGATCTGGCCGGCCGTCGTCTTGTTCGACTGGGCGGTGTTGTAGCTCCAGTTGTTGAGCTCCGCCGTCGTCCAGCCGTCGGCCTGGAACCGGCCGACCATCGTGTTCCAGGTCGAGCCGCTGGAGTTCCAACCGTGCACGAACAGGATCGGATCGTGCGCACTCGCCGGCGTCGCGGACAGAGCCGCGAACGCGACCAGAGCGAGGACCGCCGCAACCGTCGCGCGGGCTTTCGTCATGCCTTCCCTCCCCCGGACAGGCCCCTGCGGGCATTTAGAGACACAAGTCTCTACCCGACTTAAAAGGGGCAAAACCACCCAGGCGGGGGTCATTTTGTGGTCACTTGTCACACAGTGCGTCCTCGATCCGGGCACCCTCGTTGCATGAGGCGCACGGTCACCTTCATCGCCGCCCTCGCGGCCGTCGCGAGCCTCGCCGTCCCAGCCCTCGCGCTCGACGACAACAGCGGCGACGTGCTCGGCGACCCGTCGAACGACAGCCTCGGCGCCGCGCAGTCCGGCAAGGGCGACGTGGACATCGTGAGCGCCACCGCCGCCACCGCCAAGCGCGGCAACCTCGTGCACACCGTCACCGTCGCCGGCCGGATCGCCAACCCCGCGAAGGGCGAGGAGCTCGTGCCGCTGCTCCTGATCAACGTGCCCAGCTACCCCGGCGCGACCTACGACTGCGACTTCTACGTCGGGCGGACCTCGCGCGGCGCCGGCGTCTACGAGTGCGGCTACGACACCAAGGTCGCGTCGGCGCGCATCGTCCGCGCCGGCCGGCGCACGATCCGCTACACGTTCCCCGCCCGCGCGATCCGCTCGCCGCGCGCGTACGGCTGGGCGTTCGGCATCCGCGGCCACGGCAACGGCGGTCGCATCGAGTTCGACCGCGTGCCGGACGGCACCCAGAACTTCGAGACGTTCGAGCGCTGACGGACGGCCGCGTGCGGCCCGGCACCACCCATACGTCGGGGATGGTTTTCAGTCCTTGCGCGCTTGGGTAGACTCACCCAGCCGAGGTGGCCCTATCCCCTCGGACGGGCAGTGGGGGAGATGGACGGAGGAGTTGCAAGGAAGTTGCAGCGGGTCGCGGCCGGCAAGCCTTGCCAGCACGCCGCCCGTGCCGTAAGCGGGGTGCTGCCGGGCGACCACGCCTGCTTCACCTTCGGCACGGACGACGAGCAGGCGGGACTGGTCGGTCGATACGTGCGCGACGCCATCGAGCGGAACGAGCGCGTCCTCTACGCGGCCGACCGCTCGGACGACCGAGCGGTCCGCGCGTACGTCGACGCGGCGGGGCTGGACTCCGAGCGCTGCCTCGCGCTCGGGCAGCTCGTGATCGTGCCGTGCGCGGGCATCCAGCTCGAGGCCGCCGGCCTGGACCCCGACCGCCAGGCGGCGATGCTCGAGGCCCAGCGCGAGCAGGCGCGGCGGGACGGGTTCAGCGGCCTCGCCGCCACCGGCGAGATGAGCTGGATGATCGCGGGGGGCGCCAGCTTCGACGACATCGCGGCGTACGAGGCGGCCAGCTCGAGGGTCTTCGCCAAGGCGGACGTCCGCGGCCTGTGCCAGTACGACCGCCGGCTGTTCCCCGAGGAGGTCGTCGGCGGGCTCGGCGACGTGCACGGGCTCGAGATCGCGACCGGCAACGGCCAGAGCACGGCCGTCAGGGGCGCGCTGACGGTCTCCGAGCGCGACCGGCTGGCCGCGCTCGTCCTCGCGGGGGAGATCGACCTCCACGTGGCCCCGTACCTGGCGGCACGCCTGGAAGACCACCTGACCGGGTATGACGACATCGTGGTCGAGATGGCTGCGGTCGAGTTCGTCGACGTCGAGGGCGCGCGCGTGCTGGTCCAGGCCGCACGGCGCCTGACGGGCGACCGCCGTCTCGTCCTCACCCACGCGCCTCCGACCCTCGAGAGGGTCCTTACGACGTGCGGCTGGCGCGACCACCCGAGCCTCGTCGTCCTGCCCCGAACCCCGCGCGGCGCGGAACGCAGGGTCGCCGCGCCGATGGGACGGTCCCGTCGGCGCCCGGACTGCGACCCGCGGAGGACGGCATAGGCGCCGCCACCGACCTCGCCGTGCCGCCCGCCCGCTGCGAGGGCTTCAGCCACGAGGCCGTCATGTACGCCGGCGATGACGGCTTCGTCGACGGGACCGCGCCGTTCGTGCGCGACGGCCTCGAGGCGGAGGAGCCGATCGCCGTGATGGTCCCGGCCCGGCACCTCGACGCGCTTCGCGAGGAGCTCGGCCGCGACGCCGAGCACGTCTTCATGGCCGACATGGAGGAGGTCGGGGCCAACCCCGCGCGGATCATCCCGGCGTGGCGGGACTTCGCCGTCTCGAGCGCTCGCCCCGGGCAGGCGATGCGCGGCATCGGCGAGCCGATCTGGGCCAGCCGGACGCCCGCCCAGCTGATCGAGTGCCAGCGGCACGAGTCGCTGATCAACGTCGCGTTCGCGGACGTGGCCGGCTTCCGGCTGCTCTGCCCGTACGACGTCGAGGCGCTCGACCCGGCCGTCGTCGAGGAGGCCAGGCGCAGCCACCCGATCGTCTGCGAGGGCGGGTGCGAGCGCGAGAGCGGGGTCTATCGCGGCGAGGAGGAGTCCGGCGCGCCGTTCGACGTGCAGCTCCCCGAGCCGCCCGTGCCGACCGACCGGATCCCGTTCGGGTTCGCCGAGCTTCGCACGATGAGGGAGATAGTCGAGCGGCGCGCCGCCGTCGCCGGCCTGGGCTTCGAGCGCTCGCAGGACCTGGTGCTCGCCGTCGGTGAGGTCACGACCAACAGCGTCCGCCACGGCGGCGGCCGCGGCGTGCTCAGGGTCTGGGAGGACGACCCCTGGCTCGTCTGCGAGGTCCGCGACCGCGGCCGCATCGACCGGCCGCTGGCCGGACGCGAGCGCCCGAGCTACGACCGGCCCGGCGGCCGGGGGCTGTGGCTCGCGAACCAGCTCTGCGACCTCGTGCAGGTCCGCGCGTTCGCCCACGGCGGCGTCGTGCGCCTGCACATGAGGCGCGGCTAGCCCCGGCCCGCTCGAGCCCCGTCCCCGACCGCCTGGTTTGCCGGCCGGTCGCGCGGGGAACACGACGGGCGCCATGTTCGGTGGGGGCGTGTCGAGGTGTGCGCGGGCGCTGGCGGTCGCAGCGATCGTCGCGGGCGCGTCCGCCGCGCCGGCCGCCGCGGCCGGGCCGGAGTCCGGCAGCCCGGAGTTCGTCCAGCGCGACGCGCAGAACATGTCCGACGCGGACGGGCGGGTGTTCGGCCCGGGCGGCCAGCTCGACAACCCGGCCTACCTGCCCGCGCTGCTGGCGGGCGGCGTGCCCCAGGGGCTCGGGCAGCTCGTCGAGCAGACCTCGGCGCCGACCCGGCCGTCGATCACCCCGGGCATCTACTTCCCCGGCTGGAACCGCGGCAACCCGCTTCGCGACGGCTGGGCCGGGACCCGCGGCCTCAGGCAGCGGGTGGCGTGGACCAACCGCTACGGCGCGCTGATCCGCGGCGACGTGTACGCGCCGCTGCCGGGCGCCCGCGACCCCTACACCGGCGCGCGCCTGAAGCCGCCGTACCCGGGCGCCGTCTTCACGACCGGCTCGATCCAGGGCTCCGAGCGCATGTACGAGTGGCTGGCCGAGGACCTCGCCGAGCGCGGCTACCTGGTCCTCACCTACGACGTCCAGGGCCAGGGCACGAGCGAGACGGCGCCTCACGAGAACGAGGAGGTGAACGCGCTGCCGTTCTGCAACCCGTTCGCGCCGCCGCGGGAGGACGAGATGCTCGGCTGCCCGGGCGTCCCGTCGCAGCAGGCCGCGAACTTCGTGTTCGGCACGCAGGACGCCCTCGACTTCTTCCTCTCGACTCCGAGGAGCCGGTACCCGAACCCCCGGTCGAGCGACGTGCAGGCGAACGCGTTCAACCCGCTCTGGCGGCTCTTCGACCGCAGCCGGGACCGCAGGTCGGTCACCCCGGGGCGGACCACCCGGGTCGCCATCCTCGGCCATTCGCTCGGGGCGTCTGCGGTCTCGCGCGTCCAGGGGATCGACCGCCGCGTCGAGGCCGTCGTCGCGCTCGACAAGCTGTCGGGGGCCGAGCCGAACCGGCCGGTCGTGCCGGCGCTCGCCGTCCAGTCCGAGTACGGCTTCACCGTGAACCCGTACTGGGCGAACAACGGGTCGTCGCTCCAGCCGCGGCCGGGGTCGCCGTCCGAGGGCCCGGACCCGCGGCGGGAGCTCGCGACGGGCTTCGAGGCCTGGCGCAAGGCCGGTGTCGACGTCATGCTCGTCGTGCCGCGCGCGTCGACCCACATGGAGTACACGGACATCCCGCTGGCGATGCCGGCGAGCCGGTACGGGCAGGCCCTGACGAGCGCCTACATCCAGGCCTTCCTCGCCAAGTACGTGAAGCACGAGGGCGACCCGGTGAGGAGCCGGAGGAGGCCGCGCAGGCGGACCGACCCGCTGCTGGCCGCGCGGCTCCGCTACCTCGAGCCGGTCGCGGTAGGCAGGTGGGAGCCGATCGAGCTCGAGCGCTCTGAGCGCCTCAGCTTCTACTACTGCTCCGGTTGGGCGATGCGCAAGCCGGGGTCGAGGCGGACGATCGTGGACACGGACGTCGGGGGCGTCGGCGGCTGCTGAGGCGGGCCGCGCGCGGCCCTACGCCATCGTCAGGCCGCCGCTGACCGACAGCGTCTGGCCCGTCACGTAGCCGGCGCGGTCGGACGCCAGGAAGGCCACCGCGGCGGCCACGTCCTCCGGCTCGCCGAGCCGCTTCATCGGCACCGCCCGCTCGAGCGCCTCGACGTACCGCGGTCCGCCCTCGTGCTCGGTCATCCCGGCGAGCATCGCGGTGCGGGTCGGGCCGGGGCAGACGACGTTCGCCGTGACCCCGCTGCGCGCGGCCTCGCGGGCGATCGTCTTGGTGAACGCGATCACGCCGCCCTTCGCGCCCGCGTAGACGGCCTCGCCCGAGGAGCCGACGCGGCCGGCGTCGGAGCCGATGTTCACGATCCGGCCGAAGCCGCGCTCGATCATCCCGGGCAGGACCGCGCGCGTCACCCGCAGGCAGCCCTTGAAGTTCACCTCGATCACGCGGTCCCAGAACTCCTCGCCCGTGTCGACGAACCTGTGCATCTCGTCCCAGCCCGCGTTGTTGACCGCCACGTCGACCGGCCCGAGGTCCGCCTCCACGCGCTCGACCGCCGCGGCGACCGAAGCCGGGTCCGTCACGTCGAGCCGCACCGCGACCGCGCGGGGACCGGCCTCCTCGGCAGTGCGGCGCGCCTCGTCCTCCAGCAGGTCGGCGACCGCCACGGCGCGGCCGCCGCCGGCGAGCTCCAGCGCGATCGCCCGGCCGATGCCGCGCGCCGCGCCGGTCACGAGTGCGATCCGCTCGGCCAAGGCGGCGGGTAGCGTAGCTCGCCGCCGCGAGCCGATCGAGCCGACAGGAGGAGAGATGGACGAGCTGACCGACGTTCGATACGAGGTCGAGGACGGCCTCGCGTGGGTGACGATCGACCGGCCCGAGCGGATGAACGCCTTCCGGGGCCGCACGGTCGACGAGCTGATCCGCTGCGTGAAGCGCGCCTGGGCGAGCCCCGAGGTGGGCGTCGTCTGCATCACCGGGGCCGGCGACCGCGCCTTCTGCACCGGCGGCGACCAGAAGCAGCGCGCCGAGTCGGGCGACTACGGGCCGACCGAGTCCGGCCTGTTCGAGGTCGAGTACCTGCACCGGCTGGTCCGCGAGATCCCGAAGCCGGTCATCGCCGCCGTGAACGGCTACGCGATCGGCGGCGGGCACGTGCTCCACGTGCTGTGCGACCTGACGATCGCGGCCGACACGGCGCGCTTCGGCCAGACCGGCCCGCGCGTCGGGTCGTTCGACGCCGGCTTCGGGACGAGCTACCTCGCCCGCGTGGTGGGCGAGAAGCGCGCCCGCGAGATCTGGATGCTCTGCCGCCAGTACGACGCCGAGACTGCGGAGCGGTGGGGGCTCGTGAACCGGGTGGTCCCGGCGGCGGAGCTGCGCGACGAGGTGCGCCGCTGGGCGGACGAGATCCTGGCGCTGTCGCCGACCGCCCTGCGGTTCGTGAAGCAGTCGTTCAACGCCGACACCGAGCACCTGGCGGGCGTCGGGCAGCTCGCCTTCAGCGGGCTCGGCCTGTTCGTCGAGTCCGCCGAGGCGGGCGAGGGCGTCGCGGCGTTCGCGGAGAAGCGAGCGCCGGACTTCGCGCCGTACCGGGAGCGGGCGTCGGCGTAGGCGCCGCGGGCGACACGAGCCATCGCCGATCGCACGAGCCCGGGCCTCTTCGCAATGTAGCTGCTACGATCTCGCAATGACGCTACATGAGCCCGACCGGGAGGTGGGCGTCCGAGACCTGCACGACCGCCTGAGCGAGCATCTCGATCGCGTGGAGAGGGGCTCCGACATCGTCGTCACGCGGCGTGGGAGGCCGATTGCGCGCATCTCGGCGATCGGCCGCGAGGATCCCCTCGCCGACCTCGTCCGCCGAGGGCTCGTCACGCCACCGGCAAAGCCGCGCCGAGCACGGCGCCCGCAGGTGAAGCCGCGGGGATCGGTCTCCGAGCACGTCGCGGACCAGCGGCGCTGACCCTCTACTTCGACACGTCGGCGCTGGTGAAGCTCGTGGTCGACGAGGACGGCTCGGAGCTGGTCGCCGAGCTGTGGGCGCTGAGGCAGCCCGTGGCCTCCAGCATCCTCTCCTATCCCGAGGGATGCGCCGCGCTCGCGGCGGCGTGGAGGGCCGGGCGTCTCGGCGCGCGGCAGCACGGCCGGTCGCTCGACGACCTCGCCGCCGCGCACGGCGAGGTCCACGTGCTCGGGATCGACGAGCCGCTCGCGCACCACGCGGGTGAGCTCGCCCGCGACCTCGGCCTCCGCGGCTACGACGCCGTGCACCTCGCCACCGCGCTCGCACTCGGCGCCGACACGACCGTGGTCACGTGGGACCGACGCCTCGGCCGAGGCGCGGTGCAGAGCGGCTGCGCCGTGGCGCCACCGCTCTGACCGGCGCCGAGGCTTAGGCGCCGCGGCCCCCGAGCTCGCTGCGCTATTCTTTGACTCAGTCAAAGAATGACGCCGGCGACGCTCACATCCGCTGACGAGGGGCTCGACGAGCGGGTCGCGGCGGTCCGCTCGTTCAACCGCTTCTACACGGGCGTGATCGGGCTGATCGGCGAGGAGGTGCTGAGCACCCCGTACACCCTCACCGAGGCGAGGGTGATCTTCGAGCTCGGGCAGCGGGAGGCCACCGAGCTCGTGGACCTGCGGCGGGACCTCGACCTCGACGCCGGCTACCTGTCGCGCATCCTCGACCGCTTCGAGGCCGGCGGGCTCGCGAGCCGGGAGCGTTCGCCCGCGGACGGTCGCCGCCAGGTGGCCCGGCTCACGGAACGCGGGCGCGAGGCGTTCGAGATGCTCGACACGCGGTCGGCCCGCGAGGTCGGCGCCCTGCTGTCGGCGCAGCCGCCGGACGCGCAGCGGCGGCTGGTTGCCGCGATGGCGTCCGTCCGCCGGATCCTCGAGGAGGGCGGCCGGGCGCCCGTCGGCGACGGCGGCGGAGCCGCGGGCGCCGCCCCCGGCGAGCTCCGGCTCCGCGACGCCGCCCCCGGCGAGCGGCTCCGCGACACCGCGCACGGCGAGCTCCGGCTCCGCGACGCCGCCCCCGGCGACATGGGCTGGGTCGTCGAGCGGCACGCGGCCGTCTACCTCGAGGAGTTCGGCTGGGACGCGCCGGCGTTCGAGGCCCTCATCGCCCGCATCGTGGCCGACCACCTGGAGCGGCGCGACCCCGCGCGGGAGCGCGGCTGGATCGCCGAGGTCGGCGGGGAGCGCGCGGGCTGCGTCCTGTGCGTGCCGAAGGACGACGCGACCGCACAGCTGCGCCTCCTGCTCGTCGACCCGTGGGCGCGCGGGCGCGGCGTCGCGAGCCGGCTCGTCGACGAGTGCGTCGGCTTCGCTCGCGAGGCCGGCTACCGCGAGATGACGCTCTGGACCCACGACGTGCTCGAGGCGGCCGGGCGGATCTACCGCCGCGCCGGCTTCGAGCTGGTCGACGAGGAGGCGCACAGCCGCTTCGGCCCGCGCACGGTCGGGCAGAGCTACCGGCTGGTTCTGTAGCCGGCTCGCCGCGACGCGCGACCGGCCGCGCGGCCGCTCAGGAGAAGGCGGGCTCCTCGTAGCCGGGGAGCACGTCGGGCAGCCCCTCGCTGACCCGGTCCGGGAACTCCGCGGGCCGCTTCTCGAGGAACGCGGTCACGCCCTCCCGGGCGTCGGCGGACTGGCCGCGGGCGAGCATCGCCCGCGAGTCCGCGCGGTGCGCCTCCATCGGATGGTCCGCTCCGAGCATCGTCCACATCAGCCGGCGGGCGAGCGCGACGGAGACCGGCGCGGTGTTGTCGGCGATCTCGCGCGCCAGCTCGTAGGCGGCGTCGAGCAGCTCGCCGCCCGGGTGGAGGCTACGGACGAGCCCGCCCGCGAGCGCCTCCTCGGCGCCGAACACCCGGCCGGTGGCGACCCACTCATCGCCCTGGCGATCCCCACGATCCGCGGCAGGAACCAGCTCGAGCACGCCTCCGGGACGATGCCGCGGCGGGCGAAGACGAAGCCCATGCGGGCGTCGTCGGCGGCGATCCGCACGTCGAACGGCAGCGTCATCGTGATCCCCACGCCGACCGCCGGGCCGTTGATCGCCGCCACCAGGGGCTTGGTGCACCGGAACGCGCGCAGCGTGAACGTCCCGCCGCCGTCGCGCGGCACCTCGTCGGCGTCCGCGCCGGAGAACGTGCTGCGGCCGCGCTCGCGCCAGTCGAACGTGGCGCCGCCGGCCTGGAGGTCCGCCCCCGCGCAGAAGCCGCGCCCGGCGCCGGTCACCACGATCGCCCGCACCTCGTCGTCGGCGTCGGCGCGGTCGAGCGCCTCGATCAGCTCGCCCTGCATCGTCGTGGTCCACGCGTTCAGCCGGTCGGGCCGGTGCAGGGTGATGGTGAGGACGCGGTCGGCGACCTCGTAGCGGATCTCCTGGAAGTCCATCTCGAAACGGTCCCTTCGTCGTGGGTCGGACGGGGATTGTCGACGACCGCCGCTACGCTCGCCGTCCATGAGCATGTTCGGCAGCGACACGACGGTCCAGATCGCCCTAAGCGGCTACGACTTCCATCCGGGCGACTCGGTCACCGCGCGGGTCGTCGTGGGCGGCGGGCCGGACGACCGGATCCAGGGCGGGCGGGTCGAGCTCGCGTACGAGAACCGCTACCTCGCCGAGGAGCGCGAGTACGACCACGACGGCCCCGACCGGACGAGGACGGTGACGCGCTCGGAGACGGTCGTCGCCGCCTGGCAGCCGCTGCCGGCCGGCCCGGAGGGGGCGGTCGCCCACGGCGAGCACGTCGTCACCCTCACGTTCCCCCACGACGCGCCGCCCACGGCGCACGAGCCGGCCGGGTTCGGCGACGTCGTGCAGTGGCGGGTCCGCGCGATCCTCGACCGGCGGATGGCGTTCGACCCGGACGCCGAGCAGATCGTGCGGGTCTACTCGCGGCCCGAGCAGTACGCGGCCTGGGGGCAGATGCCGGTGGTGCCGAAGGCGGCCGAGTGCCCGATGGGCCTGGAGCTCTCGACCCGGTCGCTCCAGCCCGGCGCGAGCCTGTCCGGGGAGCTGACGATCACGCCGCGCGACTCGTTCAAGGGCCGCGCCGTCCGCGTCCAGCTCGAGCGCCGCCGGACCGACACCCCGGACGACATCGACCGGACCGAGACGCTCGACGGGATGCAGCTCGCCGGCGCGACGCAGCTCGACGCCGGGCAGACGCTGCGGTTCCCGTTCGAGCTGACGGTCCCGCCCGGGGTGCCGCCCACCTTCAACGCGGCGCGCAACCACCTGCACTGGTACGTGGAGGGGATCGTCGACCGCAAGCTCCGCTCGGACTTCGTCGTCGAGGCGGAGATCGTGGTGTACACGGGCAACCCGGCGACCGGGCCGCAGCCGGCCGCCCCGGCGGCGGCCCAGCCGGCGGCGGTCGGGGCGCCGGCCCAGCCGGCCGGCCCCGCGCAGCCGGCCCAGCCGGCCGCGGCGCCCGCGGCCACCGCCCAGCCCGGCTCCGCGCCCGCCGGCTGGCACCCTGACCCCTGGCTCCACGCCCGTCTCCGCTACTGGGACGGGAACGCCTGGACCGGCCACACGTCGGACTGACGGCCGGCGGGCGCCGCTCCGGTACGGTCCCCGCGTGGCCGTGGCCGTCGCAACCCGCGACCTGACGCAGCTCTCAGCGACCGAGCTCGCGGCGGCGATCCGCGCCGGCGAGGCCAGCGCGCGCGAGGTGGTCGAGGCGCACGTCGAGCTGCTCCGCCGGGTGAACCCGCGGATCAACGCGGTGGTCGCCGACCGCTTCGACGCCGCCCTCGAGGAGGCCGACGCCGCGGACGCGCGGGTCGCCGAGGCGGCCGACCCCGACTCGCTCCCGCCGCTGCTCGGCGTGCCGTGCACGATCAAGGAGTCGTTCGCGGTCGAGGGGCTGCCGAACTGCGTCGGCGTCGTCGCCCGCCGCGAGCACCTCGCCGACCGGACGGCCACCGCCGCCGGGCGCCTCCTCGACGCCGGCGCGATCGCGCTCGGCCTGACGAACGTCTCCGAGATGACGCTCTGGGTCGAGACCGAGAACCGCGTGTACGGCCGCACCCGCAACCCCTACGACCCGGCCCGCACGGCGGGCGGCTCGTCCGGCGGCGAGGGGGCCGCGGTCGGCTCCGGCGGCTCGCCGATCGGCCTCGGGAGCGACCTCGGCGGCTCGATCCGGCTCCCCGCCTTCTTCAACGGCGTCTTCGGCCACAAGCCGTCGCCCGGCCTCGTGCCCGGTACCGGCCACTGGCCCGAGATCGCCGGCGGCACGTCCCAGCTCGCCGTCGCCGGCCCGCTCGCCCGCCGCGCCGAGGACCTCGCGACGGTGCTGCGGATCGTCGCCGGTCCCGACGGCGAGGACGAGTCGGTCACCGCCGTCGAGCTGGGCGACCCGGACGACGTCTCGATCGAGGGCCTGCGCGTGGTGGTCAGCGAGTCCGGCACGCTCGGCCCGACCAGCCGCGAGCTGGCCGGGGCGCGCGAGCGCGCGGCCGGCGCGCTGGCCTCCGCCGGCGCCAGGCTCGAGCGGGTCTCGACGAAGAGCATGCGCCGTGCCCTCGAGCTGTTCCTCAACACGCTCCAGGCCGAGGCCGGGGTGACCGCGCGCGATCTCCTCGCGACCGCCGGCTCGGAGCCGCTCACGCTGCGCGCCGCCCTGCGCCGCGGCGGGCCGCACACCGTGGCCACGCGGATGACGCTGGGCGCCGAGTGGCTCGGGCGGCTCGTGCCGCAGCGGCGCGTGCAGCGACTGCTCTCGGCCCGCGACTCGTTCGTCCGCGAGCTGCACGAGACGATCGGCGACGGCGTCCTGCTCCACCCGCCCGCCCCGGGGGTCGCGCCGCGGCACGGCCGCACGGTGGGCCGCCTCTGGTGGATCCACCCGATGCTGGTCTTCAACCTGGCCGGGCTGCCGGTGACCCAGGTGCCGCTCGGGCTCGGCGACCGCGGCCTGCCCCTCGGCGTGCAGGTCGCCGCCGGGCGGGGCCGCGACCACGTCTCGATCGCGGTCGCCCGCGAGCTCGAGCGCGTGTTCGGCGGCTGGGTCCCGCCGCCGGGCGCCCGGCCCTAGCCGCCGCCCCTCGCCGGCGCGCCCACCGCGTCGCGCCGCCGCGGGCTGCCCCGGCCGCGGGCGGCTCGTACGCTCCGCGTGTGGACCCGGTCGGACTGTTCGCCCTCGGCGCCGCCGTCCTGATGACCTCCGCGCTGCTGGCGGGCGTCGTCGAGCGGGCGCCGGTCTCGTTCCCGATGGTCTTCCTGACCCTCGGCCTGGCGCTCGGCGGCGGGACCTCGGCGGCCGTCTCGATCGACCTCCACGACGACGTGCTGAAGACGATCGCGTTCGCCACGCTCGCGCTGGTCCTGTTCCTCGACGCCCTCAACCTCGACCTTCGCCACCTGCGCGGGCACTGGGTCCTGCCGGCGCTGACGCTCGGTCCGGGCACGGCGGCCGTGGTCGTGCTCGTCGCGCTCGCGGCGATCGCGATCCTCGGCCTCGACCCGCTGCCCGCGTTCCTCGTCGGGGCCGTGCTCGCGTCGACCGACCCGGTCGTCCTCCGCGACGTGACCCACGACGAGCGGATCCCCGGCGGGGTCCGCCGCGCCCTGTCGCTCGAGGCCGGCATGAACGACGCGATCGTGCTGCCGACCGTGCTGGTGCTCACCGCCGTCGCCGGCTCCGGGATCAGCGGGACGGGGGACTGGGTCCGCTACGTGGTCGAGCTGCTGGTCGTCGGGCCGCTGGCCGGGGCGGTGGTCGGCGTCGCCGGCGCCGCGCTCATGAGCGAGGTGGACCGGCGCCGGCCGGTCCGCAGCGAGTGGCAGGCGCTGTACGGGATCGGCCTCGTGCTGTGCGCGTTCGCCGCCGGCGAGACCTTCGGCGAGGACGGCTTCCTGGCGGCGTTCGCGGCCGGCGCCGCGGTCGCCCTGTCGAGCCGCACGCTCTGCGACTGCTTCCTCGACTTCGGCGAGGTGATCGCCGAGCTCCTGATGCTCGTCTCGTTCGTGCTGTTCGGGATCGTCCTCTCGACGGAGCTCGACGCCGTCCCGCTCTGGGAGGGCCTCGCGCTGGCCGCCGTCGCGCTGCTGCTCGTCCGCCCGCTGTCGATGTGGTCGGTGCTGTCGCTGCGCCACAGCGTCCTCAGCCGCGACGGCCGCGCGTTCATAGCCTGGTTCGGCCCCCGCGGGCTGAACTCGCTCCTGCTCGCGCTGCTCGTCGTGGAGGAGGGCGTGGCGGACTCGCGCGAGGTGTTCGCGCTGGTGGGCCTCGTGGTCCTGGTGTCGGTCTACGTCCACGGCGCGTCGGCCACGCCGCTCGCAGCCTGGTACGGCCGGCGGGTCGACCGCTCGATGCACCCCGAGGAGCGCGAGAGCCTCGCCGACGGGGTGCTCGCGCGGGTCTCGGTCGGCGACGCGCCGCGGATCGACGCGGCCGAGCTGCGGGCGCTGCTCGACGGCGACGCGCCGCCGGTGGTGGTCGACGTGCGATCGCGGTCCGGCTACGCGCGCGACCCGGTCCGGATACCGGGCGCGCAGCGGGTCCGCCCCGACGAGGTCTCGGACTGGGCGCGGCAGCAGGAGCTCGACCGGCTCGTCGTCCTCTACTGCACCTGACCGGACGAGGGGACCAGCGCCCGGGCGGCGCGGCAGCTCATCTCCGACGGGTACCGGGCCGCGGCCCTCACGGGCGGCCTCGACGCCTGGCGCGACCGCTACGAGGTCGAGCGACCGGAGGTGGCGGCGTAGCCGGACCTGGGTTACGGTGAAGGCGGATTGAGCAATCGCCGGCCCCGATTGCGAGGGCGGGCTCGCACAGGGGAGATCGCCGTGAGAAAGCCGTACGTCCTGCTGCCCGCCGCGCTGGCCACGCTGGCGCTGGCACTGCCCGCCGCTCCGAGCTCGGCCGACGAGAACCCCCTCGGCCGCTGTCCGGCCGACTACGAGATATCGCCGTTCCTGGTCGTGTTCGAGCAGGACGACAACGGGAACGGGATCGTCTGCGTGAAGCTGACGGCGAACGGGAACGTGCTGATCCACGACGACCCGAACGGCCAGCCCTACCGCTGCAACGGGGTCGTCCCGCCCGAGGGGTGCCCGGCCTACGTGACCGACGACGTCGAGTAGCGGTCAGGAGGCGATCGCGACGATCGCCTCGACCTCGACCGACATGTCGAACGGGAGCTCCGCGGCGCCGATCGCCGACCGGGCGTGGCGCCCGCGGTCGCCCCACACCTCGACCACCAGGTCGCTGAAGCCGTTGATCGCGGCGGGCGTCCGGTTGTAGCCGGGCGCGCAGTTCACGAGCCCGAGCGCCTTGACCCAGCCGGTCACCCGGTCGAGGTCGCCGAGCGCCTGCCGCAGCGAGGCGAAGATCGAGAGCGCGGTCAGCCGGGCGGCCTCGTAGGCGCGCTCCTCGCTCACCTCCGCGCCGACCTTCCCCCGGACCAGCACCTCCGACCCGTCGAGCGGCCCGTGCCCGGAGACGTACGCGCGGTCGCCCTCGAGGCGGACCCAGTCGAACGGCAGCACGATGCCCGGCGGCGCCGCCGGAGGGTCCGGCAGGTCGAGCCCCAGCTCGGCGAGCCTGTCGTCGATAGCGCCCACGCGTGCAGTATCGCGCGACAATGCACCGGGGAGGAGACCGAGGGGCACTGAACGCCACGCTGCTGCACTTCCTGACGATCCCGCTGTTCACCGGCGTGATCGGCTACGTCACGAACTGGACGGGCCTGATCATGCTGTTCCAGCCGATCCGCTTCCGCGGCTTTCGCATCCCGGGCCTCCAGCCCCTGGTCGGCGTCCTGCCGCGCAAGCTCCAGCAGATCCCGGGCGTGATGCAGGGCGGCGTCGGCTGGCAGGGGATCATCCCCTCGCGCGCGGCCAAGATGGGCAGCATCGCGGTCGACAAGGGGATCGCGAAGCTCGGCAGCCCGTCGGAGTTCGTGCGCCAGCTCGAGCCGGAGCGGATGGCGGAGCACATCCTCGCGACCGTTCGCCCGGAGATGCGCGAGACCGTGGAGCGGATCGTCCAGCGCGAGCACCCCGACCTCTGGCGCGACCTCCCGCCGCAGGTCCGCCAGCGGATCCACGAGCGCGTGCAGGAGCAGCTCCCGGAGATGGTCCACAGCGTCACCGACGAGCTCGCCCACAACGTCGACCACCTGCTCGACATCAAGCTCATGGTCATCCGCCGCATGGAGGCGAACCCCGAGCTGGCCAACAAGGTCTACACGGAGGTCGGCGGGCGGGAGCTCAGGCTGATGGTCAACTTCGGCTTCCTGTTCGGGTTCCTGCTCGGCTTCCCGGTCGCGGCGATCGACCAGCTCGTCGAGGGCTGGTGGATCCTGCCGATCCTCGGCGTGCTGGTCGGTTACGTCACGAACGTGGTGGCGATCTGGATGATCTTCGAGCCGGTGGAGCCGCGGAGGATCCTCGGCCTGTTCACCTTCCAGGGCCTGTTCCTGCGCCGCCAGCGCGAGGCCGGCGAGGTGTACGCTCGGATCATCGCCGGCGAGATCGTCACGCTGAAGAACATCGGCGAGGAGCTCCTGGGCGGGCCGCAGTCGGATCGGACGCGGCAGATGATCGAGGACGCCATGCGTCCGGCCGTGGACCGGTCGGTCGGGCCGCTCCGCCCGGCCGTGCGGGTGGCGGTCGGCAGGCGCGAGTACGACGCCATCCGCGAGTCCGTGGCCACCGAGGCGGTCGAGTACACGATGACGCCCCTGGTCGACGACGACTTCAACCGCGAGCAGAGCGAGAAGGTGCACGAGCTGGTGTCGGAGCGGATCCGGGAGATGCCCCCGCGCGACTTCTCTGAGATGCTGCGCAGCGCGATGAGGGAGGACGAGTGGCTGCTGTACCTCCACGGAGCCGTGCTCGGGTTCGGCGGCGGGCTGGCGCACCTGGCGGTGTTCGGTGTCTGATCGCCGGCCGCCCGGCCGCACGGCCCCCGTGGGCGGAGGCGACGCCCTCGGCCGCGAGCCGTACGGCGGCGAGCCGGTCCGGGGCGACGCCGGCCTGATCGAGGCGCTGCCGGGCCTCGTCCGGATCGCCGGCGCCGCGTGGTGGCGGACGACGGGGTGGACGGTCACCGCGTCGGCGCGGGTCTGGCGCCGGCTGCTCCGCGCCGCGATCGCCGGCGAGAACCCGGCCGAGCTGTTCCGGGAGAGCGGCACCGACCTTCGGCTCTGGCTGCGGCACCTGATCGAGGTGGTCGAGGAGGAGATGCCGGAGCCGGGGGCGTCGCGGAACGGCTCCTCGCCGAACGGCAGCGAGCCGACGCTCCGCGAGCGCGGCGCCGAGCTGCTGCGGCGCTCCGCCGACGTCCACTACGAGGAGGACGACCACCCCGCCTACGACCTGATCCTCGAGCAGATGGCGCCCGACGAGGCCCGGATCCTGCGACTCCTCGTCCGCGAGGGGCCGCAGGCGGCGGTCGACGTGCGCACCGGCGGGCCGCTCGGCGTGGTCAGCTCGCAGCTCGTCGCGCCCGGCCTGACGATGATCGGCCGCGAGGCGGGCTGCCGGCGCCCGGACCGCGTCCACTCCTACCTGAACAACCTGTACCGGCTCGGGCTGGTCTGGTTCTCGCGCGAGCCGATACCCGAGCAGGCGCCGTACCAGGTGCTCGAGGCGCAGCCGGAGGTGGCCGAGGCGATGCGCGAGGCGGGCCGCGCGCGCACGGTCCGCCGCAGCATCGACCTGACCCCGTTCGGCGACGACTTCTGCAGGGCGTGCCTGCCGCTCGACACCGCGGAGATCGACGCGCTGCCGCGCCCGCCGGCGGAGGAGCCCTAGGCCGTGCGCCGGCGTCTCCTCGCGGCGGCGTGCACGGCGGCGGCGGCCGTCCTGGTTGCCGTGGGCGCGGCCGGCGGGTCGACCCATCCGGCCAACGTCCAGTGGGAGGAGCTCCTGCCGGCGCTCCCGAGCTCGAACGAGGTCCAGCCGCACTCGGTCCCGGGCTGCCGGAGGGCGAGCGTGAGGTGCGTCGACACCGAGATCCGCCGCATGAAGCGGCTCCAGCGAGCATGGGGGTGCGACCACCGCGCGGTCTTCGCCACCACGTACCTGACGCTCACCCGCCAGCTCCGCGAGGAGCTGCGCGGCGAGTTCAGGCGCAGGTTGATCGACACGCGCTACCTCTACGTGGAGGACGTCCTGTTCGCGAACGTCTACTTTGACTGGATCAGGCTGTCGCGGCGGGCCGAGGTGCCGGAGGCCTGGCGGATCGCCTTCGAGACCGCGCGCTCGGGCGAGGTCACCGGCGGTCAGGACATGCTGCTCGGGATCAACGCCCACGTGCAGAACGACATGCCCTTCGTGCTGGCCGCGCTCGGGCAGCGGACCCGCTCGGGCGCGTCGCGCAAGCCGGACCACGACCTGGTCAACGAGGTGCTCGACCACGCCTACCAGCGCGTCGTGGACGCGGTGGCGGACCGCTACGACCCGACGGTCCGGACCACCAACGCGAGCGAGAGCCCCGCCGACGACGCCGGCGGGCTCGAGGTCGTCAAGGAGTGGCGCGAGGCGGTCTGGCGGAACGCCGAGCGGCTGCTCGCCGCGCGGAGCGACGAGGAGCGCCGCCAGGTGGCGGAGCAGATCGAGGCGAACGCCGGCGAGTGGGCGCGCGGGATGGCCTCGTTCCAGGTGCCGGGGTCCCGCGAGCGCCGCGACGCCTACTGCCGCGAGCGGCTCGGCCGCTAGCCCGCCGGAGCGGCGGAGATCCGCGTCACTGCCGGCACGGGAGGATCTCCTCGGGACGGCCCTTCACCTGGCGCAGGGCCCGGAACGCGCCGACCTTCCCGGAGACCTGGAACTTCCAGTCCCCGTCGTCGCGGCGGTACGTGATCACCGTGTCGCCGAAGAAGTCCTGCTTCGCGTCCGCCTCGCCGAAGCGCTCCTCGAACGCCGCGACGTCGAGGTGGTCGGAGACCGCCCTGCAGGCCGAGGCCCTGTCGAGCGCCTCCGGCTCGTCGCCGCCGCCCCCGCACCCGGGCGCGGCCAGCACGGCGGCGGCCAGGACCGGGGCGAGCCTGCGCGGACTGCGCACCGCGCGAATATAACCTTCGCCCGTGGCGCCGGACGAGGTCGTCTTCTACTACGACGTCAGCTCCCCGTACGCCTACCTGGCGGCCGCGAGGATCGGGGAGACGCTGCCGGAGGCCGTGTGGCGCCCGATCTCCTTCGGCGTGGTCGTCCGCCGGATCGACAAGCTGCCGTGGTCGATGCGGCCGGGGCGCGAGACCGGCATGGCCGACGTCGCCGAGCGCGCCGCGGAGCGCGGCCTGCCGGACGTGCGGTGGCCGGAGGGGTGGCCGGCCGAGACGTACTCGCTCGCGCCGCTGCGCGCCGCCGTGGCGGCCGAGCGGAGCGGCCTGCTCGAGCCGTTCACGCTCGAGTGCTACCGGCTCGCGTTCGCCGAAGGCCGGTCGCTGGCGGAGCTCGACAACGTGCTGCTCGCCGCTGAGCGGGCGGGGCTCGACCGCGACGCGGTCCGGGCCGCGATCGAGGACCCGGCCGTGAAGGACCGGCTGCGCGAGTACACCGAGGAGGCGATCGCGCGCGGGGTCACCGGCGTCCCGACCGTGGCGGTCGGCGACCGCCTGTTCTGGGGCGACGACCGGCTCGAGGAGGCCGCCGCGGCGGCCGCTACCTCTTGAGCGTCCGCTTCGCGCTGCCGTGGCCGGCGTTGCCGGCGGCGTCGGTCGCGTGGCCGGTCACGCTCACCGCGGCCGAGCTCCTGCCCCTCAGGGCGGAGGCGCCCGACTTCGTGAGCGGCATGGAGACGGTGACGGCGCCGGGCTTCGAGACCGCCTGCGTGGCGCGCGCGATCGTGACGGTCCTCTTCCCGCTCTTCGTCGTGGCGGCGAGCTGGACGTTGCCCGACTCGTCGACCGTGACCCTCACCCGGAGCTTGCGCGCCTTGCGCACGGCCGAGACCTTGGTGTCGACCACCTTCAGCGACAGCGCCGGCGCGCGCGTGTCGCTGGCGGGCGGCGGTGGGGCGGGCGCCCCCGCGCCGGTCACCACCAGGGTGCCGCGCATGAACGGGTGGATCGAGCAGAGGTAGGCGTAGCTGCCGCCCTTGAGCTGGTCGGCGCCCACGACCAGCGCCTCGCCGCCGGGCGCGACGAGCGGGCTCGCGAAGAGCGGCTTGCCGGCGGGCTTGTCCACGGCCACGACGTCGTGCTGCTGGAGGTCGAGGTTGCGGAACAGCAGCGTCTCGCCCTGGTCGATCGCGACCGACGGGTTCAGGTACTGGTTGCTCGGGACGGCGTAGATCCGCTCCTCGGCGATCGCGGCCGGCGCCGTGGCCGCGAGGACCGCGAGCGCGGCGGCGACCGTCGTGGCTGTGCGAGCTCTCCCCTGCATGCCCCGCGGCGGAGGCTACTACCGCTTCGGCACGATCGCGAAGCTTCCCACCGCGGTGGCCAGGAGCCGGCCGTCGTCGTGGTGGACCTCGCTCCGGAGCACCGCGACCCAGCGGTTGCGGCGGTCGAGGCGGGTCCTGCACGTCACCTCGCCCTCCGTCGCGCTCTCGATGTAGTTGATCGCGATGTTGATCGTGGCGACGCGCTCCTCGTCCGAGACCTGCGCCCAGAGCGTCGAGCCCATCGAGTAGTCGACCATCGCGTAGGTGGCCGCGCCGGACAGGAGCCCCGCCGGGTTGACCAGGTCCGGCCGGATGGTCATCCGCACCTCCTCGGCGCTCTCCCACCGCATGCCGAGGAAGCCGCTGACGCCGTCTATCGGGCCGCGAGCCACGGCGGCAGGTTAACCGGGGCGCTGGGTATGGTTCCCGCTCCGCCGCCCACTACGAGAGAGGTGCCTCGTGACCGACGTGCTCTGGGACCGAATCGACGCTCGCTGCTCGCGCTGGGACGTGCTGCGGCACCCGTTCTACGTGCGCTGGTCCGAGGGCACCCTCACGCGCGAGGAGCTGGCGCGCTACGCGGGGCAGTACCGGCACGCGGTCGAGGCGCTGGCCGCCGCCACGGCGAGCGCGGCCGGCGAGCTGCCGGAGCTGGGGCCCCACGCGGTCGAGGAGGCGGAGCACGTCGGCCTGTGGGACGGCTTCGCGCGGGAGCTGGGGGCGGGCCAGGACGCGGCCAACGAGCAGACCGCCGCGTGCGTCGAGGCCTGGACCGCGGCCGACGGCCTGCTGCCGACGCTCGCGCGGGTGTACGCGATCGAGCGGGCGCAGCCCGAGGTCGCGCGCGTGAAGCGCGAGGGGCTCGTGGGCCTCTACGGCGTCGAGGACGGGCCGGCCACGGACTACTTCCGCGTGCACGAGACGCTCGACCGCGAGCATTCGGCCGAGGTCCGCGCGCTGATCGACGAGCTGCGCGCCGAGGCGGACGACGACGCGCTCGTCGACGCGGCCGAGTCCGCCGTCCGGGCGAACTGGCTGCTGCTCGACGGCGTGGACTGAGGCCGGGCCGCCGCCGGCCCGAGCCGCCGGTCAGTCCTCGAGCTCGCCCTCGAACATCGCGAACGCGGCCCCCTGGGGGTCCTGCACGACCGCCACGCGGCCGGTCGGCACGTTCATCGGGCCGGACGCGACCGTGCCGCCGCCGTCCTTCACCCGGACCAGGGCCTCGTCGAGGCTCTCGACCGCGAAGTACGGCATCCAGAACGTGGGCATCTCGCCCATCTCCTCGGTGATGCCGAACATCCCGCCGTTGCTGCGGTCGCCGTTCCTCCAGACCGTGTAGTCCACGTTCGGGGCGTCGATCGGCTCGGCCGTCCAGCCGAACAGCTCGCCGTAGAAGCGCTTGGCCGACTCGGTGTCGCGGGTGTTGAGGTCGTTCCAGGTCAGGCAGCCGGGCTCGTTCACCCGCGCCGCGCCGATCATCCGGTTCGGCTGCCACATCGACAGGACGCCGCCGGTCGGGTCCTGGACGACCGCCATCCGCCCGGCGTCCATGACGTCGAACGGCTCGGCCAGCACGGTCCCGCCGAGCGAGCGCGCCCGCTCGGCGCTCGCGTCCACGTCCTCCACGGTCACGTAGTTGTTCCAGTGCGGCGGCACGCCCTGCGCGCGCTCCTGCTCCTGCTGCGCCATCAGCGCGCCCACCTCGGCGCCGCCCACGCGGAGCATCGTGTAGGTGCCGCCGTCGCCGACCGGGACGTCGTCGAAGTCCCAGCGGAACAGGCGGCCGTAGAACTCCTTGGCGGCGCCGGGGTCGCTGGTCGCCAGCTCGACCCACGAGAACGTGCCCGGCTCGTACTTCGTTCGCTCTCCCATCGGGGTCTCCTCGGTTGCTCGCGTTCGGCGGGCGAATGTAACGAACGGCCCCGGTGCTCGGCGGAGCGGATCGGCGTGAGGGTGGAGAACGTCTCGACCACGACGTCCTTCCGGGCGATGCCGTAGCCCGCGCACGCGACCGCGTCCTCCGGGACGAACAGCGCACGCGCCACCGACTCGGCGTAGCCGCCGCCGTCGGCCTCGATCACGATCGTCGGCGTGATCCCGCCGCGCCGGTAGTGGACGCTCCCGGTGAAGCTGCCGTGCGCGATCGAGAAGCTGGTCCGGCCCTCCGCGTAGCCGGCGGGGCAGGACTGAGGCCCGCGGATCTCCCAGCTCAGCCGCAGCGGTGCGCCGTCGACCCGCTCGCCGTTCACGGTGCCGTCGCAGCGGCCGCCGTCGACCTCGGCGGTCATGACGATCGGCGCCGGCAGCGCGCGCAGGCCCTCGGGCCACTCGACGACGGCGGGCGCGCCGGTGCAGGCACCCTCGAAGGTGTCGGCGCGGGCGGGGGGCGCGAACAGGGGAAGGGCCGCGGCCGCCGCGACCGCCACGGCGGCGGGCAGCCGCCCGCGGTCAGGGAGAGACGAGCTCATTGGGGTCGAGCGCCGAGTCCCGGCTCGCGACCCCCGCCGGGGGCGCCTCGGCGGGAGGCTCGTAGACGGGGCGGGCGTTCAGCCTCCGGTTGCGCAGCTCGCGCAGGCCGAGGTCGCGCGCCTCGCGGAGCACCGCGAGGTCGCCGCGGCGGCGAACGAGCAGGCGACCGGTGGCGGCCATCGTCCGGCGCACCGTGAAGACCGAGGACGGCTGGCGGCGGTGGCTGGGGACCTCGACGACCTCCCCGCCCCGGCCCCGCGCGCACAGGCGGCGGGCGATCTCCGGGACGAGGTCCGGCAGCGGGCGGGCCGCTCCGTACATCTCGGCGATCCAGTACGTCTCGGCGAACTCGCGGTCGCGCCAGCGCCCCCAGCGCTCGAGCTCGGCGTCGAGCCCGTCGCCCGAGCCGTCGAGGCCCCTCTCGATCGCCGGGGCGAGCGTGCCGGCCTGGAGGAAGGCGTCGCCGATCCCCCGACCCACGACCGGGTCCTTGAAGTGCCCGGCGTCGCCGGCGAGGGCCCAGCCCGGTCCGGACGCCTCGCGGAAGAAGCCCTGGAAGCGGACCACGCCGAACGTCCTCGCCGCCTTCCGGGCGCCGGACAGCCGCGACGCGATCGGCTCGTACGCCATGGCGTGGCCGAGGAGCGACGCGTCCGGGGCGCGGCGGAACGAGTCGGCCTCGCCGCGCCGCGGCGACGTGAGCACCATGTAGAGGCCGCTGTCGGTCGGGTTCCCGATCACGAACCGGTCGTCCCAGCGGTGGTAGACGAGCGTGTCGTGATGGGCCGCGTCCACGCCCTCGAAGTAGCTCCAGTAGTAGCCGCGCTCGTTCGGGACGACGTTGAACCTGCGGGCGCGGCACAGGCTGGCCACGGTCGAGCGCCGCCCGTCGGCGCCGACCACGAGCCGGGCTCGGAGCCGCGTCTCCGAGCCGTCGCTCACGATCCGCACGCCGCTGACGCGGCCGTCCCTCTCCAAGAGCCCGGTGACCCTGGTCCCCATCCGGACGTCGGCCCCCGCCTCCGCCGCGGCCTCGGCGAGGATCGGGTCGAGCACGAAGCGGCGGACGCACACGCCGGCGCCCGCGTCGCCCTCGCGGTCGGGGACCTCGACCAGCGCGCGGAGGTCGCCCAGCCTGAGGTCGATGGTGCTGGTGATCGGGGCGCCCGTCGCGCGCACCCGGTCGAGCACGCCGAGGCGGTCGAGGAACGCCAGGCCGTCGGCCGCCAGCAGATGCGTGGAGAGGGTGTCCCGCGGGAAGGTCGCCTGCTCGACGACGGCCACCTTCAGGCCGCGCCTGGCGAGGAGGGCGGCGAGCGGCGACCCGGCGCAGCGCGCGCCGACGACGACGACGTCGAAGCGCTCGTCCGGCCTGAAGGTCACGTCCCGGGCTACCCCCGCTCGCGGACCGCTCAAACAAAGTCCACCCGAGGGTCGGGCGTGCCCCACCCGACGGAGGGGGCGACCCGCCAAGCGGGGGGCCGCGAGCCCTCCGACCCCGTCCCTAAGCTCGCGGGCGGTGGCTCCCCTCGTCCCGATCGTCCTGCTCGGCATCGCCGCGGCCGGCGACGTGAGCGCCGCGCCGCCGCTCCGGCCGCTCGACGCCGGCGCGGAGCTCGGGACCCGCTACCGGGGCCGGACCGAGCAGGGCCGGTCCGTCGCGCTGCGCCTGGCGAGGGACCGCCGGAGCGCCGCCTGGCGGGTCCTCTACGACTACCGCTGCAGCGACGGCACGCGCGGGCGCGGCCGGTTCGCCTCGGGCGCCGGCACGCCGCGGGTGCGGATCGGGAGCGACGGGTCGCTCGAGCTCGAGCGCTCCGAGCCCACGCGGTTCGCCGGCGGCGGCGCCGGCAGCGCCCGCTACTCGATCCGCGGCCGCCTCGGCCGCGGCGGCGGCGCGGGCACCTGGCGGCTCCGGCTCACCCGGACCGCCGGCTCCTCGACGGCCGCCTGCACGACCGGGCCGGTCCGCTGGCGGGTCGAGCGCGCGGCGCCGGCCGGAGCCCGGAGCTAGGGCGCCCGCCGAGCGCTCCGCGCCGCCCGAGCGCTCGCGGGCTCCGCGCCCCGCGGGCTCCGCGCCCGCCGAGCGCGTACCCTCCGCGCGTGGCCCCCTTCACCGCCGACCCCGGGCTCGAGCTCGACGCCGACCGCGTGAAGGAGATGCTCGACCGCGGCGAGATCGAGCTCGTCGACGTGCGCGAGCAGTACGAGTGGGACGCCGGCCGGATCCCCGGCGCCCGCCACGTCGAGCTCGAGCGGCTCGCCGGGCGCGCCGAGGAGCTGCCGCGCGACCGCCCGATCGTCTTCCAGTGCCGCCTCGGCGCCCGCTCGGCGATGGCCGCGCAGGCGTTCCGGGCCTCGGGCTGGGAGGCCTACAACCTCACCGGCGGGATCCTGGACTGGGCGAGCCGCGGCCTCCCGCTCGAGCCGGACGGCGGCCGCGTGGCCGACCACTGATCGGTCCGGCGGGCCTCAGGCGATCCCGGCCTCGAGCTCGAGCTCCGCGAGGTACTCGATGCGCGCCTCGACCTCGTCCCGCGGCTTCGACGGCACGTACAGGACGGCCCGCTGGACCCCCGCCGCCGCGAACGGCTCGAGCGCCTCGACGCTGGCGCGCGCCGCGTAGAGGGTCACCGGGATCTCGTCGCGGCCGGCCTCGGCCGCACGCTCGCGGAGCTCCTCGATCCGCGCGATGAGCTGGTCGGGCGGCTCGGCGCCCATGTTCGGCATCCAGCCGTCGCCGTAGGCGAGCACGCGGTCGAGGACCTTCGGACCGTTGCCGCCCACGAGGATCGGCGGGTGCGGCCTCTGCTGCGGCTTCGGCCACGCCCAGAGCTTGTCGAACGAGACGTGGCGGCCGTGGTACTCGGCCTCGTCGGAGGTCCAGATCGCCTTCATCGCCTCGATCCGCTCCTTCATCAGCGAGAACCGGGTGTGCGGGTCGGTTCCGTGGCTCTCCATCTCCTCCAGGTTCCAGCCGGCGCCGACCCCGAACAGCAGGCGGCCGTGGGAGAGGCGGTCGAGGCTCGCGACCTCCTTGGCCGTCACGATCGGGTCGCGCTCCACGACGAGGCAGATGCCGGTGGCGAGCAGGAGCCGGTCGGTCGCCTCGGCCACGGTGGCCAGGGCCACGAACGGGTCGTAGGTGTGGCTGTACTCCTCCGGGAGGTCGCCGCCGGCCGGGTACGGCGTGCGGCGACTGACCGGGATGTGCGTGTGCTCGGGGAGGAAGAGCGACTCGAACCCGAACTCCTCGGCGAGCTTCCCCAGCTCGGCCGGCCGGATCGAGTAGTCGGTGGCGAACATCATCAGGCCCAGCTTCATGGCCGGCATTCTGGCGCAAGCCGCGCGGGGCCGCCGGCCGGGTGTCCGGGTCGTCGGGGCGGCGGACCGCGGGCCGGCTCGCTCGCCGTCAGGCGGCGCCCGCCCCCGCCGGCTCGCTCACCGTCGGGCGGCGCCCGCGCCTACCGGCTCGCTCGCCGTCAGGCGGCGGAGCGGAGGCCGTCCAGCTCGCGCGCGGTCGCCAGGCGCTGGAGCGCCCTCGACTCGAGCTTGCGCACGCCCTCGGCGGACATGCCGAGCCGGCGCCCGGCCTCGCGCAGCGGGGTCGGCTCCCCGCCGCCGTTGATCCCGTAGCGGAGCTTCACCACCTGCTGCTCGGTCTCGGGAAGCTGGGCGATCGCGCGCCGGATCGCGGCCTCGCGGAGGCTGATCTCGACCTCCTCCTCGGGCGGGCGCTCGTCGCTGGGGAGCAGGTCGCCCAGTCCCGTGCCCTCCTCGTCGCCGACCGGCCGGTCGAGGCTCGTGACCGCCCGCGCGGCGTCCTGCACCTCGTGGATCTCCTGGAGCGTCAGCTCGGCCGCCTCGGCGACCTCCTCCTCGGTCGGCTCGCGCCCGAGCCTGATCGCCAGCTCGCGCTGGGCCCGCGCGATCTTCCGCTCGCGCTGGCCGATGTGGACCGGCAGCCGGATCGTGCGCCCGCGGTTCGCGAGCCCGCGCTGGATCGACTCGCGGATCCAGAACGTCGCGTAGGTGGAGAACTTGTAGCCGCGCCGCCAGTCGAACTTCTCGGCGGCCCGGATCAGGCCGAGGATGCCCTCCTGGATCAGGTCGAGCAGCGGCAGCTCGGTGCCCTGGTACTTCTTGGCGATCGAGACCACCAGCCGGAGGTTCGAGTTGACCATCCGCTCCTTGGCCTCGAGGTCGCCGCGCTCGATCCGCTTGGCCAGCTCGACCTCCTCGTCGGCGGTCAGGAGCGGGTGCCGGCGGACCTCGTTGAGGAAGAGCTGGAGGGCGTCGGTCGTGGCGGTCGCGAGCTCGCCGTTCTGGATCCTGGTCGGCTCGACGCCCTCGCGGCCGCAGTCGTCGGTCACGTCGATCCCGCGCGCCTCGAGGCGCTCGTGGACCGACTGGGCCTGCTCGTCGTCCAGCTCGAGGTCCTGCACGGCCTCGGCCAGGTCGGACAGGCTGAGGCAGCCGGTCTCCTCGCCGCGCTCGATCAGGCCGTCGATCCGCTCGTCCAGCGTGCTCGTTCCCTTCACGCCCTCTGGTCTACCCGAGTCGACCGGCGGCGTATCCTCGGGTCATGCGGGGGCGGCTCTGGAGGGGGTCGAGGCTCGGCGCCGCAACGGCGCTTGCAGCGGTCGCGGCGCTTGCGCCGGCCGGGCCCGCGCGGGCCCTGCCCGGGTCGTTCGACCAGGTGGGCCACAACGCGCTCGAGAGCCGGGGCGTGAACGCCGGGCTGGCCGTCCACGGCCGCTACGCCTACGTGGGCAGCCGCACCGACGGCAGCCACCCCAACGCGGGGATCTACGTGGTCGACGTGGGGGACCCCGCGGACCCCACCGTGGTGCACCAGGTCGGCCCGCCCGACGAGGGCAACCTCGGCGAGTCCTCGCGCGAGCTGCGGGTCTGGCCGCAGGCCGGCCTGCTGATCGTCCTGAACTTCGGCTGCGACACGGTCGGGCACGCCTGCGCCGGCGCCGCGAGCGAGCCGCCCGCCCCGAGCGTCCGCTTCTACGACATCCGCGGCGAGAACGCGGCCCGCCCGAAGCTCGTGGCGACCTACTCCCCGCCGCGGCTGCCGCACGAGATGTTCCTCTGGGTCGACCCGCGCCGCCCGCGCCGCGCCCTCCTCTACGTGACGACGCCGTACCTGGGCGAGGGCACCCAGCAGCTGATCGTGCTCGACGTGAGCCGCGCCCGCGAGGGCCGCTTCCGCGAGCTGGGGAGCTGGACCGCCGGCATCCACGACCCGGAGGCGACGCCCGACCTCCACTCGCTCGGCCTCTCGGACGACGGCCGCCGCGCGTACCTCGCCTACCTCGGCGGCGGGTTCCTGGTGGCGGACACCTCGGACTTCGCGCTGGGGCGGCGCAGCCCGCGCGTCCGGCTCGTGACCCCGATCGCCAACCGCGTGCACTGGGGCGACCCCGGCACCCACAGCGCCGTGAAGCTGTTCGGCAGGCCGTACGCGCTGACGACCGACGAGGTCTACGGCAGGGCGTTCGGGCTCGCGCCCGTGCTCGGCTTCAACGTGCTCAAGGGCTGCCCGTGGGGGTGGTCGCGGATCGTCGACGTGCGCGACCCGACCCGCCCGCGGATCGTGGCCGAGCACCGCCTCCTGCCCTACAACGACCCCGCCTACTGCGAGTCGGTCTTCCCGCTGCGCAACGAGTCCGCCAGCTTCTCGTCGCACAACCCGACCCTCACCCGCGACCTCGCGCTCGTCACCTGGCACTCCGGCGGCCTCCAGGCGATCTCGATCCGCGACCCGCGCCATCCGGCCAAGGTCGCGGAGTTCCTGCCCGAGCCGCTCCCGGCGGTGGCCACCGAGGACCCGGCGCTCAGCTCCGGGCTCGACAAGGTCGTGATGTGGAGCTACCCGATCGTCAAGGACGGGCTCGTCTACGTGGTCGACCTTCGGAACGGGCTCTACGTGCTGCGCTACCGCGGACCGCACGAGCGCGAGATCGCGTGCATGCGGTTCGTCGAGGGGAACTCGAACGTGGGAGGAGGGATACGCCGGCAGGTGCCCCGGGCAAACTGCAGGCGAAGGTGATCGACCAGCAGGCAGAGCCCAACGACGCGACCCCGTTCCTGCCCGAGCGCCGCTCGCTCGACTCGCTGCGGGAGGCCGCGTCGGGCTGCCGGGGCTGCCATCTCTGGCGCGGCGCGACCCAGACCGTCTTCGGCGAGGGCCTCGAGCGCTCGCGCGTCGTGTTCGTCGGGGAGCAGCCGGGGGATCGCGAGGACCGGGCCGGGAAGCCGTTCGTCGGGCCGGCCGGGCGCGAGCTCGACCGCGGGCTGGAGGCGGCGGGGATCGACCGCCGCGAGGTCTACGTGACCAACGTGGTCAAGCACTTCAAGTTCGAGGAGCGCGGCCGCCGCCGGCTGCACAAGACCCCGAGGCGGTTCGAGGTCCAGGCCTGCCTGCCGTGGCTCACCGAGGAGCTGCGGGCGGTGAAGCCGGAGGTCGTCGTCCTGCTCGGGGCGACGGCCGGGAAGGCGCTGCTGGGCGCGAGGTTCAAGGTGACCGAGCTGCGCGGCAAGGAGATCGAGTCGGACCTCGCTCCGTTCGTCACGGCCACGGTCCACCCCTCCGCGATCCTGCGCGCGCCGGACGACGACGCCCGCGCCGCCGAGCGCGAGATGTTCGCCGCCGACCTCGCGACGGTCGCGCGGGCCCTCGAGCGGGCGTGACGCGATGCCCCGGTTCGTGATCCAGCAGCACCACGCCACCTCGCTCCACTACGACTTCCGGCTCGAGGTGGACGGGACGTTCCGCTCGTGGGCGGTGCCGAAGGGGCCGTCGACCGACCCGCGCGAGAGGCGGCTCGCCATGGAGGTCGAGGACCACCCGCTCGCGTGGGGCGACTTCGAGGGCGTGATCCCGAGGGGCAGCTACGGCGCCGGGCCGGTGATCGTCTGGGACCGCGGGACCTACGAGCCGCTCGGCGACGCGCCGACGGCCGAGGCGCTCGACGCCGGCCACGCGTCGTTCTGGCTCGAGGGCGACAAGCTGCGCGGCGGGTGGTCCCTGCGCCGGATCCGGGGCGGCGGCAAGCCGCAGTGGCTGCTCGTCAAGCGCCGCGACGAGGCGGCGGACGCGCGGCGGCGGCCGACCAGCACCCAGCGCGAGTCGGTCGTCAGCGGGCGGACGATCGAGCAGGTCGCGGAGGAGGCCCGGACCTGACGCCGCGCGAGCGGGCGCCGCTCCCCGAGCGGGTCACGCCGATGGCCGCGACCCTCACCGACGAGCGGTTCGACGACCCCGACTGGATCTTCGAGCGCAAGCTCGACGGCATCCGCTGCCTCGCGTACCGGGACTCGCGCGGCGTGCGGCTCGTGTCCCGAAACAACCTGTCGCTCGACGGGCGCTTCCCGGACGTGGCGCGGGCGCTCGCGGCGCAGGGAGGCGGCCCGCTGCTGCTCGACGGCGAGGTGGTGGCGTTCGCCGGCTCGCGGACCAGCTTCGCCCGGCTGGCGGACCGCCGCCGGCGCGGCCGCGTCCCAGTGTTCCTGTACGCGTTCGACGTGCTGTTCGCCGGCGGGCGCGACGTGACGGGCCTGCCGCTGCTCGAGCGGAAGGCCGTGCTGAGGGGCGCGCTGCGGCCGGGCGGGCCGCTGCGGCTGACGCCGTACCGCCGGCGCGAGGGCCGGCGGCTCTACGCCGAGGCCTGCCGGCGCGGCTGGGAGGGCCTGATCGCGAAGCGGGCCGACTCGACCTACGTCCAGGCGCGGTCGCGCGACTGGCTGAAGTGGAAGTGCGAGAGCCAGCAGGAGCTGGTGGTCGGGGGCTGGACGGAGCCGAAGGGCTCGCGCGCGGGGCTTGGCGCGCTGCTCGTGGGCCACTGGGAGGACGGGCGGCTGCGGTACGCGGGGAAGGTCGGGACCGGGTTCGACCGCGAGACGCTGCTCGAGCTGGCGGGACGGCTTCGCGAGCTGCAGCGGGCGGAGTCGCCGTTCGCGGACGCCGGCCGGGTGCGGGCGAGCTGGGCCGAGCCGCGGCTGGTCGCGCAGGTCGCCTTCACCGAGTGGACCCGCGACGGGCGGCTCCGTCACCCGCGCTTCCTCGGCCTGCGCGAGGACAAGGACCCGCGCGACGTCGTGCGCGAGCGGCCGTCGTGAGCGCGGGCGCCGCGGAGGTCCGGGCGGGCCGGCGGCGGGTCCGGGTCACGCACCCCGATCGCGTGATGTTCCCGAGCGGGGTCACCAAGCTCGAGCTGGCCGAGCACTACGCGCGGGTCGCGGAGTCGATGGTCCCGCACGTGCGCGGGCGGCCGGTGACCATGCACGTGTTCCCGGGCGGGGTCGAGGCGGGCGGGTTCGTCGTCAAGCAGGTCCAGCGGCACTTCCCGGAGTGGGTCGACAGGGTGGAGGTGCCGAAGCGCAAGGGGACCGTCACGCACGTCGTGGCGAACCGGGCGGACACGCTCGTGTACCTGGCCGGCCAGAACTGCGTGACCCCGCACGTCTGGCTCAGCCGGGCGGACCGCCCGCGCAGCCCCGACCGGCTGATCTTCGACCTCGACCCCGAGCACGAGCGCTTCGCCGAGGTCCGCGCGGCCGCCCGCGCGCTCGGCGACGTGCTGCGCGGCCTCGGCCTGGCGCCGCACGCGATGACGACCGGCTCGCGCGGGCTGCACGTGACGGTTCCCCTGCGGCGGACCCGGTCGTTCGAGGAGGTGCACGCCTTCGCCCGCGCCGTCGGCGAGCGGCTGGTCGAGCAGCACCCGCGCGCGCTGACGATGGAGTGGCGCAGGCGCGACCGCGGCGACCGGATCTACGTCGACGTGAACCGCAACGCGTACGCGCAGCACGCGGCAGCGCCGTGGGCCGTCCGGCCGCGGCCGGAGGCCCCGGTGGCGGTCCCGCTCCGGTGGGAGGAGCTGTCCGACCGGTCGCTGTCCCCGCGCCGCTGGACGGTGCGCGACGTGGCCGACCGGCTCGAGGCGGAGGGCGACCCGTGGAGGGGGATAGCCGGCGAGGCCAAGGCCCTGCTGCGGGCGCCCCGCTGACGCCGAGGGCGCCCGCCCGGCCCGCGGCTTCCCGCCGTCGCCGATCGCCGCCACCGCGTCAGCGGCTCGGAGAGGCGCCGGCGTCAGCGGCCGGAGAGTCGTTCCCAGGTGCGGCGCAGGAGCCGCCGGGCAGGCGACTCGACGAGGTCGTCGGGAGTCAGGCCCATCACGCCCGGGTTCTGTCCGGGCTTCGGCAGCCGCTGCGCGTCCGCGGCGTCGATGGTGAGCACTACGAGGTTCTCGTAGATCGCGGCGACCTCGGGGGCGTCGACGAAGCGGTCGCCGGCGGGCGTCTTGATCACGATCCCGTCGAAGAGGTTCTCGCGCTGGATCTCCATCATCTTCTTGACGGTGCCGACCTCCTGGCCGTCGGCCGACTCCACGCGCACGCCGCGGCGGAGCACCTTGTAGGAGATCGGCTCGCCGCGGTCCACGGGCCGAGGATACGCGCCGGCTTCGACGAACCCGGTGAGCCGGGGGCCCACCGGGTCGACGCGGTGCGTCGCGGAGCTAGGTCGAGGAGGCCCCGTTGCCGTTGCCGCCGGTGTCCGGGAACGGCGCCCGCGGCGAGTCGTCGCGCGAGCCGAGCGGCGCCGGCTGGCGCCCCTCGCCGCTCTCGGCGAGCTCGCGCGGGGAGGGCTCGGCGGCGGCCGACGGCTGCTCCTCGGTCACGCGCGGCGTGGCCGGCCAGTCGCCGGGGCCGGCGGAGCCCTGGGCCCGCTCGGCCGCGGGCGACTCGGTCGCCGCGCGGTCGGCCGCGGCCCGCTCGGCCGCGGGCGACTCGGTCGCCGCGCGGTCGGAGGCGGACGGCTCGGCCTCGGCGGCCCCCCGCCGGCGCGTGGAGGTGCGCTTGGCCGGCGCGGAGGCGCCGCGCTTGGAGGGCGCTGAGGCGCCACGCTTCGCCGCCGCGGAGGCGCCGCGCTTGGACGGCCCGGAGGCGCTGCCCTTCGCCGGCCCGGAAGCGCCCCGCTTGGACGCCCCGGACGCGCCGCGCTTGGACTGCGCGGCGGGCTTTCGCCCGGCCGCCGGGGCGGCCGCCTTGCCGCGCCGCGGCGCGGCGGAGCCCTCCTTGCGGGCCCGGGCGGCGCCCTTGGGCGCGGCCGTCGCCGCTCGCCGCGGCCGCTCGCGGACGCTCTCCGCCTCGCCCCACGGCTCGGGAGCCGCCTCGTCGCCCTCGTCGCCGCGGCGGAAGCGCCGGGTCACGGCGGTGACTGCCTGGAGGCCGGAGCCGGCGGCGACGTCGACGGCCCGGCGGCCGATGGTGAGCCCGGCGCGCGCCGGGCCGGTGATTATGGATGTCGTCTTCATGTCCGGGGCTTACCCGCTCAGCCGGTTGGTACACGACGGCGGACGCGCCGCGGAGCGACCCGTCGCCAGGCGGTCAGGCCTGACCGCGCCGGAGCGGAGGGGTCGCGATCGCGGGCGAGGCGGGCGCCAGCCGCAGGGCCCGCCGGACGCGGTCCGGCAGGAACCAGTTCCAGTCCCCCATCACCTTCATGAACGCCGGCACGAGCACGGCGCGGACCACCGTCGCGTCGAGGAAGATCGCCGCCGCGAGCCCCACCCCGAACTGCTGGAGGTTGTAGAAGCTCCCCGCCATGAAGCCCGAGAACGCGGCCACCATCACGATCGCCGCGGCCGTGATGATCCGCCCGGTGTGCTCCAGCCCGAACGCGACCGCCGCCTCGTTGTCGCGCCGCTTGTCCCACTCCTCGCGCATGCGCGAGAGCAGGAACACCTCGTAGTCCATCGAGAGCCCGAACAGCATCGCGAACAGGAAGACCGGGATCCAGAACTCGACCTGCGGGCTCTCCTCGAAGCCCAGCCCGGACCCCCAGCCGCTCTGGAAGACCAGCACGAGGACGCCGTAGGTGGCCCCGACCGAGAGCACGTTCATCGCGACCGCCTTCAGCGGCAGGAACACCGACCGGAAGGCCCGCAGGAGCAGCAGGTAGCTGAGCACCAGCACGGCGGCGACCAGCCACGGGAACACCCCGTAGACCTTGTCCACGATGTCGACTCCGAACGCGGGCGCACCGGTGACGTACGTGGCCGCACCCGCCTCGCGAAACCCCGCGTCCGGCAGGTACCGGTCGCGGATCCGCTCGACGAGGTGCTTCGCCGCGTCCGTCCCGGCGTCGGAGCGGCCGGCGACGCGGACCTGGAGGACGCGGCCGTCGCGGTCGACGGTCGAGGCGGCGACCATGCGCCGCCGCCGCTCGGCCCCCGGCGGCCCCGGCCCCGCGAACAGGAGCACCGGCGCCACGAGCGAGCTCCGCTCCACCTCCGGGTCGCGGCCGAGCGCCGCGACCAGCCGCCGCTCTGCCGAGACCACCTGCGGGTCGAACGCGCCGCCGGCCCGCCCGGTGTCGATCACGATCTGGTTGGGCACCAGCGCCCCCGGCCCGATCGTGTCCTCGAGCAGCGCCAGGCCGCGCGTCGACTCGGTGGTCTTCGGCACGCCGCGGTTGTCGCCGCCGGTCAGCGACATGCCGGTGCCCACGAGCGCCAGCGTGACCATCGCGCCGGCCGCCACGAGCAGGTACGGGAGCGGGCGGCGCATGATCGACCGCGCGAGCCGCGTCCAGAACCGGCCCTGCCCGAGAGCGCGGGTCTCGAGCACGCGCCGCGGGACGATCCGGAACCGGTCGATCCGGTCGCCCATCGTGGCCAGGATCGCCGGCAGGAACGTGGCCGCCGCCGCGATCGAGACGAGCGGCACGGCCAGGCCGCCGACGCCCATCGACCGCATGAACGGGAGCGGCATGACGACCAGCAGGGCGAGGCCCAGGGCCACCACGAGCCCCGAGAACAGCGTGGCCCGGCCGGCGGTGGCCATCGTCCGCATCAGCGCCGCCTCCGCGCCGTCCCCGCGCCGCAGCTCCTCGCGGAAGCGGAACACGACCAGCATCGAGTAGTCGATCGCGATCGCCAGCCCGATCAGCGTGACGATGTTCACCACGTACTGGGCCATGTTCCCGAAGTGGGCGGCGATCCAGACGATGCCGATCGTCGTCGGCAGCGTGACCGCGGCGAACAGCACCGGCACGGCGATCCCGGCGAGCGTCCCGAACATGAACGCGAGCACGAGCAGCGCGATCGGGATCGCGATCGCCTCCCCGCGGGCGAGGTCCTCGTTGTAGATCGGCTCGGTGTCCTCCATCATCGCCGGGAAGCCGGAGAGGTACGTCCGGGCGCCCGGGACGCTGCCGATCGCGCGGCGCATCTCGGGGACGTGCTCCCTGGCGTCGACCGCGTCGAGCGGGGTCGGGATCTGGAGGTAGGCCACCCGGTCGCCCGCGCGCTGGACCGGCCCGACCTTCGCCCCCTCGATCGCGCCGGCCGCCCGCCTCCCGGCGGCCTCCGCCGCCGCGACGAACGCCGGCGACCGCGCCGCGGCGGCGTCCGCGGCCTGCACGACCAGCGTGAAGTCGCCGTCGCCCTTCTCGCCCAGCCGGTCGGCGAGCAGGGCCCGTCCGTCCTCGGCCTCGGTGCCCGGGGCGGTGAAGCGGTTCGAGAGCAGGTCGCCGACGTTCGCGGACGCGGCCGCCCCGACCAGGAACAGGACGAACCAGGCTGCCAGCACCTTCCGGCGGTGGCGGAGGACTCGGCGGGTCCAGCGCTCCATGCTCAGCAGCGCAGGAGGACCCGTGCGCGCGCGCGCCGGTAGCGCGCGCGGCGGTCGCTGAGGATGCGGGCCAGCCGGCGCCGCGCGCGGCGGTCCCTCGTCCTGCTCAGCTTCCGGCGGGCGCCGCGGACGGCCCGGGCGAGCTGGTCGCGCTTGCGCCGCGCCGCGACGCAGCTGGCGCTCGGCTGCTGCGGGGTCGCCGGCGGCGGGGGCGGGGGCGGGGCCGAGTCGGGCGGCCGCTCGGAGACCGGCACCGACACGGCCGCCTCGCTCTCGTCGCCGTTCGAGTCCGCGACCCGCAGGCGGGTCACGTACGTCCCGGGCGCCGAGTAGGACCGCGAGGCGGTCGCCGTCTGGCCGGTCGACAGCTCGAACGCGCCGTCGCCGTCGAGGTCCCAGCGGCGGTCGACGATCGGCGCGCCCGACTCCGCGACGCTCGGCGAGGAGTCGAACGTGACCGTGTCCCCGGTCAGCGCCGGGGCCGGGGCCGCCGTGACCCGCGCGAGCGGGCCGGGCTCGATCGACAGCGCGAAGTTCCGCGACCGCCAGGTCGCGCCGCCGCTGTACTGGCTCGAGCCCCAGACGACGGTCGGGTTGAGCGGGTCCGGGCTCGCGCCCGCGTAGTCGCCCCAGCGGCACACGCCGGTCCCGCAGGAGCGGTTGACGAGGCCGTCGTCGTACGGCGAGCCGCTCGTGACGATCCCGAGCTCCGGCCCGAGCGAGCCGAGCGGCGCGGTGGCCTTCCTCGCGCGCGCCCGCACGGCGGGGAGCTGGGTCGCGCCGCTCACGTTGTAGTCGATCGCCGCGTCCTCGCCGTTCGCCGCCGGCGAGATCGCGGCGTTGAACACGAAGCTCGCGGGGTCCGAGACCGTCCCGGCCTGGCGCAGCTGCCCCGCCGCCGGAAGCAGCTCGTACCAGCGGACCGCCGAGCGACCGCCCGCCCCGTCGACCGTGTGCTGCGTCCAGACCGCCCGCTGGCCGCCGGCGCGCGGGTCGGCGAGCGAGACCGCCTGCGTGAGCCGGCCGTCGAGGGTGTCGAGCAGCCGCGTCGTGCCCGGCTGGACGGCGTTGCCGGGCACGGACCACGGGCCGACGCCGGGGCCGCCGTCGGCCGCGAGCGTGGGGTTGGTCGCCGGCCCCGCGACGTGCCAGGTCATGATCTGGCCGGCGAGCTGGTCGTCGGCGACGACGTAGGTCACGGCGGAGGAGTCGAACGTGTTGGCCGGGATCGGCGCGAACGCCTTCCGCCCGCTGGCCGTGAGGAGCGGGCTCTGCTCGCTGCCGAACGCGAACGCCGTCGGCGCCGTGCAGGGGGCGTCCGCGGTCGGCTTCGGGACCGTGAACAGCTGCGCCGTGACGAAGTCCTCCTCGCCGTCGCCGTCCACGTCCCTGAACCCGTTCACGCCGAACACGAGCCGCGCGTCGTCGTGGCCGAGCTTCGGGTAGTCGGGGAACAGGGAGCCGGTCGGGAGCAGGAGCTTGCACCAGCCCCCGGCCCCCGGGTCGGCGGGGTCGCCGGCGCCGAGGTCGCTCGGGTCGGACGACAGCGACCAGCCGAACGCCAGCCGGTTCGTCGTCCCGTCGTCCACGTAGGCGAGGTAGTACCAGCGACCCGACACGGCGTCCCACTGGACCTGCGGGTCGCCCACGCCGACGGTCGCGGGGACGCCGGCGAACGACGCGAGCGTCGCGCCGCTCGCCGGGGCGAGCGTCGACCGGTCGAAGACGTCGATCCCCTCGTTGGTCATCTCGACGTAGTGGGCCGGCCCGATCGCGCCGGTCGCGTCCGGCGGCGTCCTGCCGGCCATCGAGCGGCCGTCCTGGTTGAGGCCCGACAGGACCGTGACCCGCGCCCGGCGCACCGGCCGCCGGCGGCGCCGCTCCGCCCGCCGGTACCGCCGCGCCGCCGCGCGCTTCGCGGCGCGCAGCCGGCGCGCGCTGCGCGGCAGCGGCGGCCGGGTCGCGCGCCGCGAGCGGATCCCGGGGCCCTGCGGCGCGATCGAGGGCGCCGCGCGGGTGGCCACGCGGCCGTCGGGCGCTCGCCGGGCGGCCTCCGCCGGAGCGGCCGCCGCGGCGGCGAGGACGGCGAGCAGGAAGAGCGAGCGGCGCATCGGTGGTCACGGTAGCCAGCCCGCCTGGCGCGCGCGCAGCCGGGCGAGGGCGCCCGCGGCGATCCCGCTCCCGATGCGGCTTCGCGCCCGCCGGGCGGCGTTTCGGTGGACGCATCTGCTTAGATCTATGCGGCAAGGCCGAGTTCCCGCCGTCTCAGGGCGGCGGGGAACGGGGGACCCAATTGGGCCGGAGCGTCCGGCCCGTGGGGCGAATCGCCGCCGGAGTGCGGCGTAGCGCGAGTTCTTTCCGCGCGAGCCCGTCAGCTCACCCCGTAGGCCACGGAGAGAACGAACGGGAGGCACCGATCCGATCGCGCATCACCACCCTGCTCGCAGCCGCGCTCATGACGATGAGCTCCGGCGCCGCGCTCGCCGCCGAGGGCGGGACGAGCGGCGGCTCGACCGAGCAGGCGCAGCAGGCGAGCCTCTCGATCGGCAGCACCGGCAAGGCCGTCAAGGCCGTCCAGCGAAAGCTCGGCGTCAGCGCGACCGGCTACTACGGCACCGAGACCGCCCGCGCGGTCAAGCGCTTCCAGCGCCGCCACGGCCTGAGGGCCGACGGCGTGGTCGGCCCCGCCACGGCGAAGGCCCTCGGCGTCCAGGTCAGCGGCGCCTCGTACGCGACCGGCGGCTCGGCCCCGAGCTCGCCCGCCGCGCGCACGGTGCGGCTGCCGGCGGTCCTGAGGCGGATCGCCCGGTGCGAGTCGGGCGGCAACCCGCGCGCAATCTCGCGCGACGGCCGCTACCGCGGGAAGTTCCAGTTCGACCTCGCCACCTGGCGCTCGCTCGGCGGCCGCGGCGACCCCGCGCAGGCGCCGGAGTGGGAGCAGGACCTGCGGGCGCTCCGGCTCTACCGCAAGCGCGGCACCGCTCCCTGGGCCAACTGCGCGTAGACGCGCGCGACTGGCGTACGCTTGCCGCGGTGTGAGCGTTAGCTTCGAGACGCGCGTGCGCGGGGACGCGCTCGTCATCTCCCTGGCCGGAGAGCGCGGCACCGCGAGGCTGGACGTCGTCCGGCAGACGCCGGTCGCCTGATGCCGCGGGACGCCGCGGTCGTCGAGCCGGCCTGGGCGCGGTGGCGTCGGGGGGACCGAGCGTGGCTGGCCGCGGGAATCGCGTCGGGCACGGCGATCGCGGCGCTCGACCTGGCGGTGGGCGCGGGCGAGGCCACGTTCATCGGCTTCCTCCTCGTCGCGCCGCTGATCGCCTCGTTCGGCGCCGACGCGCGGGACACCGCCCTGGCCGGGGCCTACGCGCTCGTCCTCTCGCTGGGGCTCGGGGCGGTCGGCGGCATATTCGGCGACTTCGACCACGTCTCGCGCGTGGGAGTCGTGGTCGCGGCCGGCGCGATCGCGGTGTGGATCGCCCGCGTGCGCGAGCGCGACCGCCTAGCCCGCCGCCGCTACGCGACGCTCGCGGAGGCGAGCGACCTCGCCGCGTCCACGCTCGACCCCGACGTCATGACGATCCAGGTCGCGCAGCTGCTCGCGCGCGAGGTCGGCGACTGGTGCTTCGTGTTCCTCCGCGAGGACGACGGGCCGGTGCGCCAGGTCGCCGCCGTGCACGTCGACCCCGAGCGCCAGCGCGCCGCCTGGGAGCTGCTGCGCCGCTACCCCCTCGACCCCGATCGGGACGAGGGCCCCGCCGCCGTCCTGCGCGACGGCCGTCCGCGGCTGTACGAGAGCGTCGACGAACGGCTCCTGGCGTCGATCTCGGCGAACGAGCGCAACCTCGGGATGCTCCGCCGGCTGGGCATGGTCTCGGCGGCGGTCGTTCCGCTCTCGGCTCGCGGGCGGACGTTCGGCGCGGTCGCGGTCGCGACCGCCGAGTCCGGGCGGGTCCTCGACGACGACGACCTCCAGCTCCTGACCGACCTCGGCGGCAGGGTGGCCGCGGCGATCGACAACGCGCACCTGTACGGGAACCTGACCGAGGCCGAGCGCGACCTGCGCCACTCGCGGGACCAGCTCCAGGCGATCCTCGACGGGGTCGGCGACGCGGTGACCGTGCAGGACCGGACCGGGAGGCTCGTGTTCGCGAACGAGGCCGCCGTCGAGCTGCTCGGGTTCGATTCGGTGGAGGACCTCCTGAACGCGCCGCCCGGGTCGGTGCGCGCCCGGTTCGACATGGAGGACGAGGACGGCAACCCGTTCCCGCTCGAGCGGCTTCCGGGGCGCCTCGCGCTCGCGGGCGAGGCCTCCCCGCCGCCCGCGATGGTCCGCTTCCGCACGCACGGCGCCGGCGGGCCGAGCCGCTGGTCGCGGGTCAAGGCGTCGCCTCTCTTCGGCCAGTCCGGCGAGCCGGTCCTCGCGATCAACGTGATCGAGGACGTGACGGCCGAGCGCGAGGCGTCAGAGTCTCAGCGGCTCCTGGCGGAGGCGAGCCGGCTGCTCTCGTCCTCGCTCGACTACGACACGACGCTGGCGAACGTCGCGCGGCTGACCGTGCCGCGCCTGGCCGACTGGTGCGCAGTCGACGTCGAGGAGGACGGCTCGGTGAAGCCGGTCGTGGTGGCGCACACCGACCCGGCGAAGGTGCGCTGGGCCGAGCAGCTGCGTGAGCGCTACCCGCCGAACCCGACCCAGGCGACCGGCCTCTACGAGGTGCTGCGCACCGGCAGGGCGGAGCTGTACGAGGAGATCCCGCAGGAGATGCTGGAGGCGGCCGCGCGCGACGCCGAGCACCTCGAGCTGATGCGGCAGCTCCAGATGCGCTCGGGGATGGTCGTGCCGATGATCGCCCGCGGCCGCACGCTGGGGGCGATCACGATGATGACCACCTCGGCGGAGTCCGGGCGCACGTTCGGCGAGAGCGACCTGCGGCTGGCCGAGGAGCTGGCGGCGCGGTGCGCGCTCGCGGTCGACAACGCGCGGCTCTTCCACGCCCGCGCGCACGTGGCCCGCACGCTCCAGCAGAGCTTCCTTCCGCCCGAGCTGCCGCGCACCCCCGGACTCGACGTGGCCGCGCGGTTCCGCGCCGCCGGGGAGGCGCACGAGGTCGGCGGCGACTTCTACGACCTGTTCGCCACCGGGGGGTCGCGCTGGGCGGCGCTTATCGGCGACGTCTGCGGCAAGGGCCCCGAGGCGGCCGCCGTGACCGCGCTCGCGCGCTACACGCTCCGCACCGCCGCCATGAGCGAGCACGTGCCGAGCCGGGTCCTCACGATGCTGAACGAGGCGATGCTCCGCCAGCGCGACGACCGCCGCTTCTCGACGGTCCTCTACGCGACGCTCGACCGCCACGGCGACGGCACGCGGCTGCGCTTCGCGACCGGCGGCCACCCGCTGCCGCTCCTGCTGCGCGCGAACGGCGAGTCGTGCGAGGTCGGCACGCCGGGAACGGTGCTCGGCGTCGTGCCCGACCCGGACCTGGTCGACCAGGAGGTCGAGCTCCATCCGGGCGACGCCGTCGTGCTCTACACGGACGGCGTCACCGACGCCGCGGCGCCGGACCTCGTGCGCGAGCCGGCCGAGCTGGCCGCGATGCTGGGGCCCGCCCGCGGGGAGTCGGCCGACGCGATCGCGGAGCGGCTGCTCGAGCTGGCGCTCAGCGTGCGCAACGGCGACGAGCCGCGCGACGACATCGCGATCCTGGTCATCAGGGTGCCGGCGTGACGGACCGCACGGCCGACGTGCTCGACGTCGACGTCGTGGTCGTCGGCGCCGGGCTCGCCGGGCTCGCGACCGCGCGCGAGCTGACCGCGGCGGGCGCCTCGGCGGTGGTGCTCGAGGCGCGCGACCGGGTCGGCGGCCGGACGCTGAACGAGCCGCTCGGCGACGGCCAGGTCGTGGAGGTCGGCGGCCAGTGGATCGGGCCGGGCCAGGACCGGATGGCCGCGCTGGCGCGCGAGCTCGGCGTCGAGACCTACCGCACGCACACGAGCGGCGAGCGGCTCGTCGAGTACGGCGGCCGCGTGCGCCGCTACAGGGGCGAGATCCCGCGGCTCGGCCCGCACGTCCTGGCGGACGTCGGCCAGGCGCAGGCGAAGCTCGACCGGATGGCGCGGCGCATCCCGCTCGACGCGCCGTGGGAGGCGCCGGGCGCCGAGCGGCTCGACTCGCAGACGTTCTGGTCGTGGATGCGCCGCAACGTCTACACCCGCGGCGGCCGGGCGCTGATGTCCGTGGCGATCGAGGCCGTCTGGGCGGTCCAGCCCGCCGACCTGT
Source organism: Thermoleophilaceae bacterium (assembly GCA_036389295.1). Classification (GTDB taxonomy): domain Bacteria; phylum Actinomycetota; class Thermoleophilia; order Solirubrobacterales; family Thermoleophilaceae; genus AC-37. Next base: position 78,133 of record DASVQB010000060.1, read on the forward strand.
CGCTCCTCCACGTCCTCTTCTACACGCACTCCGCCGGCGGGCTGGACCTGCTGCTGAACACCGAGGGCGGGGCGCAGCAGGACCGCTTCGTGGGCGGCTCCCAGCTCGTCTCGATCAGGGCGGCGGAGGAGCTCGGCGACGCCGTGCGGCTGTCGTCGCCGGTCCGCCGCGTCGAGCACGGCGCGGACGGCGTGACCGTGCACGCGGACGGGACCGTCGCGCGCGGGCGCCGCGCCGTTGTCGCGATCCCGCCGCCGCTCGCCGGCCGGATCGAGTACGACCCGCCGCTCCCGGGCCTGCGCGACCAGCTCACGCAGCGGATGGCGCAGGGCTCGGTCGTCAAGTGCATGGCGGTCTACGACCGTCCGTTCTGGCGCGAGGAGGGGCTGTCGGGCGAGGGGCTGAGCGACGTCGGCCCGGCGAAGATCACGTTCGACAACACGCCGCCGAGCGGCTCCCCCGGCGTCCTCCTCGGCTTCCTCGAGGGAGAGCGCGCGCGTGTGTACGGCGCGCGGTCGGCGGCCGAGCGCCGCGACGCCGTGGTGGCCGGCTTCGCGCGCCTGTTCGGCGAGCGGGCGACGCGGCCGGAGCGCTACGTCGAGCGCGTCTGGGCCGACGAGCCGTGGACGCGCGGCTGCTACGGCTGCTCGATGCCGACCGGCGCCTGGACCGCCTTCGGGCCGGCGCTGCGCGAGCCGGTCGGGCCGATCCGCTGGGCGGGGGCGGAGACCGCGACCGTCTGGAACGGCTACATGGACGGCGCCGTGCGCTCCGGCGAGGCGGCGGCCGCCGCCGTGCTCGCGGAGCTCGGGTCGGCCAGGCTGGCCGTCACTCGCCCATCACCTTGACGATCAGCCGCTTGGGCCGCCGGCCGTCGAACTCGGCGTAGAAGATCGCCTGCCACGGCCCCAGGTCGAGCCGGCCGGCGGTCACCGGCACCACGACCTGGTGGTGCACGAGGAGGTTCTTAAGGTGCGCGTCGCCGTTGTCCTCGCCGCCGCGGTGGTGGCGGTAGTCGCCGCCGGCCGGCAGCAGCTCGCGCGCCACGTCGTTCGCCGGCGCCTGCCAGCTCGGGGGCGCGACCTTGTCTAGCCACTCCAGGGCGTCGGCCTGGATCCCCGGCTCGTCGTCGTTCACCCACACGCCGGCGGTGATGTGCATGGCGGACACGAGCGCCATGCCCTCCTCGATCCCGGCCTCGTCGACGGCCGCCTGCACGTCCTCGGTGATGCGGACGAACTCGCGCCGCTCGGTGGTGTTGAACGTGTGGTAGACGGTGTGGGACTTCACGGGTGCCTCCTCTCGCGCGGGCGCGCTCTCGCGGGGCGGACGGCTCGGGGCCGCCGGCGCTGGGATCATGACGGCATGGACCTGGGCCTTGCCGGCAGGGCGTGCATCGTCACGGGCGCGAGCCGCGGCATCGGGCTGGCCGTCGCGAGGCGGCTGTGCGGGGAGGGCGCGCGGGTGCTGCTCGCGGCGCGCGGCGCGGAGGCGCTCGAGCGCGCGGCCGGGGAGTGCGGCGCGGCCGGCGGCGAGGCGGCGGCCCTCGTCCTCGACGTGACGGCGCCGGACGCGGGCGAGCGTGCGGTGGCGGCGTGCGAGGAGCGCTTCGGCGCGGTCGACGTCCTGGTCAACAACGCCGGCACGAGCCGCGTCCGCGGGCTCGACGAGCTGACCGACGACGAGTGGCGCGAGCAGCTCGACCTGCACGTCATGGCGCCGCTGCGGCTCATGCGGGCGGCCGCTCCGCGGATGGCCGAGCGCGGCGCCGGGCGGATCGTGAACGTCTGCTCCTCGTCCGGCAAGCGGCCGTCGTCCTCCAACGCCGCCTACTCGGTGAGCAAGGCCGCGCAGCTGTCGCTGTCGCGCGTGTTCGCGGACGCCTACGCCGCTCGCGGGGTGCTCGTGAACGCGGTGGCGCCTGGACCGGTCGAGACGCCGCTCTGGCTCGAGGAGGGCGGGCTCGCCGACCAGGCCGCCGCCGCGCGGGGCGGGAGCCGCGAGGACGCGCTGCGATCGTCGAGCGAGAAGATCCCGCTCGGGCGGTTCGGCACCGAGGACGAGATCGCGGCGGTGATCGCGTTCCTCTGCTCCGACCTCGCGTCGAACGTGGCCGGCGCGGCGTGGTCGGTCGACGGCGGGACGGTGCCTACGATCGTGTGAGCGCCGGCGCGTGCGGCCGCCTGGGCGCCGGGGCGCGCGGCTCGCGCACCCGGATGCGCAGCGTGGCCGCGGTCTCGTTCTCCGCCAGGTCGAGCGCGTAGACGGACACCACGACCCTCACCTCCTGGCCGGCGCGGATCGCCCGCAGCATCAGCCTCTCCGCGTGCGGCGAGATCCTGACCTCGAACCGCGTCCGCGTGCCGCCCTCCCCGGCCTTCGCCGGCGTGACGACCGGAAGCGAGCCGACGCCGGGCGCGCCCTGGACGCGGGCGGACGCGTCGAGCTCGCAGCGCTCGCTGCAGGTCGCGAAGGCGCTGAGGACGGGACCGAGGGGCTGACGGCGCCGGCCGCCGAGCACGAGGCGCGGCGCCAGCAGGTCCATCGGCGGGGTCGCGAGCGGGGGCGGGGGCGCCACGGGCGGCGGCGGGGGTTGCGGCGGCAACGGCGGCGGCGGCGTCGTCGTGGACGGGGACGGCGCCGACTCGGGCGGCGGCGGTCCGTCGGCGGCGGCCGGCGGCGCGCCGGCGAGCGCGAGCGCGGCGGCCACGGCGACGCCCGCCGCGGCTCCGCGGCGCGCGGCCCAGCGGCCCGCGGCTCCGCCCGACCCGGCCGCGGCTCCGCGGCGCGCGGCTCCGCCCGTCCTAGAACTCGCCATCGCCAGCCCCGGTCTCGCTCACGGTCGCTCCGGCGGCCGCGCTGAAGAGGTTGCCCGCCCGGTCGTAGGCCAGGGTGGAGGGCGTCCAGACGAGCGCGCTGTCGCCCACCGTCGTCCTGACGTTCGCCGGGACGTCGGGAGTCCCGAGCGTGAGCGTGACGGCGCCGCCCGCCTGCACCATCGACGAGCCGGTGAAGTCCACGGCCCCCCCGACGTAGTTCCTGCCGAGCGCCACGCTGCCGAGGCTCACGCCGGTCCCGCCGCCCGAGTCGAGCACCTGGAGCACGTCGTTGCCGCCCGCGTTCAGCAGCCGCACGGTGACCGTCGCGCTGCCGCTCGTCCAGTTCGCGAGTATCGAGCACGGGTCCATCTGCTCCGGGAACGTCACGGTCACGGTGTCGCCGGTCTCGGGACGGCCCGCCGTCCCCCCGGCCGTGTTCTGGGTCTGCACGTCGGCGCCGGCCACGGTGGGGGCCGTGTTGTCGACCGTGACCGCGAGCCCGCTCGCCGTCGCGGTGTTGCCGGCCGCGTCCTGCGTCGCGATCGAGAACGTCTTGGCGCCGGCGGCCAGGATCGCGTTCGCGGTGACCAGGGCGCTGCGGTAGCCGAAGGCGACGCCGCCGTAGCTGAACGAGCCCGACGGGAGCGCGACCGACGTGGAGCCGGTGGTCAGCTGGGAGACGTTCGCGGCGACCGAGGTCGTGCCCGAGGGGGGGTTGCCGCTGTCGGTCACGTTCGCGTAGACGCGGTAGGTCCCGCCCTGGCGTACGTAGCCGGCGGAGCAGCCGTTGGACTTCGCGACCGCCGCGGCCGTCACGCTCGGGCCGAGGAAGTCCGGAGCCGAGCTGATCGTGCTCGAGTTCGAGGTCGTCGCGCTGAACGCGGCCCAGGTGCCGCCCGCGGCGGCCGCGATGGTCGCCGCCGCGCCGAGCACGGCCGCGGCCGCTGCGAGCCGCCGCCTCACGACGCCACCCGGTCCTCGGGTCGCGGAGCCGGCCAGGACTCGACGGCGGGCACTCCGAACGGGAGCGGGTCCGGCTCGCCCTCCGGCAGGAGCTCCGCGGCCGGGATCGGCAGCGGCGCGAGCGGGGGCGCCGGTGCGGCCGGCGGAGCGGGTGCGGCCGGCGGCGCGAGCGGGAGCGCCGGTGCGGCCGCCGCGGCCGCCTCAGCCTCGTCCCGCCGCCTCTGCGGCCTCCAGATCCGCGCCAGCTCGTACGCGCAGAAGAGCAGCGCCGGGACCACGACGAAGACGAGCCGCGCCCAGCGGTCGTGCGCGTAGAACAGCACGCGTCCCGCGCGCGGCACCCGGTACGCGACCTGCCCGATCCGCCCGTTCTCCGGCACGGTCCAGCGCTCGGTCCGGTTGTTGGCGTCGCCCTTCGTGACGATCGTGACCCGCCCGCGCGCGGCCTTCACCGAGCGGACGCGGTGGGTGATCATGCGGGAGGCGTCGTCCGGGTCCCGGAACGTCACGACGTCGCCGGGCCGCGCCTCGAGCGGGGGGATCGGCCGGTCCACGACCACGTCGCCGGTGCGGATGCCCGGCTCCATGCTTCCGGACATCACCGTGTAGCTCCGCCAGCCGAGCGCGAACGGTCCCGCGATCGCGAGGGCGAGCCCGACCAGCGCGCCGAGCGCGAGCGACGGCACGGCCGCCGAGAGGAGCCGCCAGGCCCTCACTGGCTCCTCGCCTCCCAGGTGAAGTCCGCGGTGGCGGAGACGCCCTGGGCGGACGCGGGGGCATCCGTCCTCAGCGTGGCGGTGAACTTGTACGAGTGCGCGTCGGGCGAGCTCCAGGTGGCCGGCGCGCCCGGCGGCTCGGAGGTCGCCGTGCCGGACGTCGGGAACGCGGACAGGAGGCCCGAGTAGACGACCCCGGCGCCGGCGCCGACGTAGTTCGTCGCGTCCGGCGAGAATCCGGTGCACGACGGGAACGAGGGGGAGGAGTCGGTGCCGCGCGTGACGACGAGGTCGACGTGGCTCGCGAGCGTCCCGGACGTCGCGGCGTACATCCGCACGCTCGCCGCCAGCGAGCCCGTGTACGAGACCTTGATGCAGCGCGTGCTCGAGTCGCCCGGGCGGGCGTTCGAGAGCGTGAGCAGCGCCGACCCGGCGTCGTTGTCGCCGATCGCGATCGTGCCCGCCGCGAACGAGTTGCCGGAGCTCTGGGTCGTGCCGTAGAAGGCGGACCAGGTGACGGCGCCGACGGCCACCCCCGTCAGCCCCAGCACGAGCAGCGACAGGATGACCTTGCGGGCCGTGGTCACGGCCGCCCCCGGACGGGACGCGCGACGGGCTCGAGCTGGACGTCCACGATCCGGCCGCGCCAGCCCTCGGCGGCGGCCGGGACCCAGGCCCGCGCCGAGACCTCGGCCGACCGGGTCGGCGCCAGGCGGAACGACGCCCGGGTCGGCCGGCGGAGCCCGCCGAGCGGGCCCGAGTACAGGACCCGCCCCCCCGATCGCAGCTCGACCCGCAGCGAGGCGTCGGCATCCCGGCTGGACGGCAGCGCGCGGAGGCGGACGGCCAGCACGCTGCCGGTCTGGTTGCGCAGCGAGGTGGTGCCCGAGACGGACCGGCCGGGCTCGAGCCCGGACGCCGACGCGATCGGGCCGGTGCGGGTCGCGGCGAGCTCGCCGCTCGACGCGGCGAGGACCCGCACGTCCAGCCCGAGCCGCCCCGAGCCGGGCGGGACCCGCCACGAGAGCACCCCGAGCGCGACCGCGACGATCGCCGCGGCGAACGCCACGACTGCTGTGATCCGGTGGGGTGCCCTGGTATCAGTCACGTTCTCTCCGAGCGGGCCCGAAACGCGGAGGAGGGAGCCCGCCTGGACGGGCCCCCTCCTCGCGGTTCGGATGCGTCTCCCGCCGTCTACTGGTTGCGCGCCTCCCAGGTGAAGGAGTGCGAGCCGGTGGTCAGGCCCTGCGCGGCGTTCGTGTCCTGGACCGTGTACGAGACGCGGTAGACGACCGCGTCGTTCTGGGCCCACTTGGTGCTCGAGCCCGGGTTGTCCACGACGCCGTTGGCGTAGCTGTTCTTCGTGGTGCGGAAGTTGGCCAGCGTGCCGGTGTAGATGGCACCGCCCGAGTCGGCCGTGAAGCCGGTGCAGCTCGGGAAGGCCGGCGGCGCGCCGCTGTAGCTCCCGGGCTCGATCGTCACGTCCACGTACGGGGCGAGCGTGCCGCTGCTCGCGTCCGTGGTGTACAGGCGGACGTCGGAGTCCAGCGAGCCCGTGTAGGTCACGGTGATGCAGCGCTGGATCGTCGTCCCCGGCTTGCCGCCGGTCACGTTGTTGAACATCGCGGCCCCGGCGTCGTTGTCGCCGATCGCCACGGTCCCGGCGGTGAGCTGGTTGCCGGAGTTGCTCGTGGTGCTCGAGAATGCAGAGAAGACGCCGACGGCGACCACGCTGGCCGCCACGCCGACGACCATCAGCGTGAGCAGCAGCTTCCTGGTCCTGGTCATTGGTGTAGTCCCTTCGATGGGCTACGCCGGTCGGCGCAGCGTTCGGTTGCCTAGGGGTTAGTCGGTTTGGGGTACTCAGGCCTTTAGCGCCGCGGCCGATAACGTGGTCGCCGTGAGCCCCGACTCCGCGGGCGCGGAGCGCCCCCGCCGCTCCGGCGGCTCCCCCCGCGGACGCGTCCTCATGGCGCTGATGTTCTTCCCGCGCGGCGGCTCGTCGCAGGTCGCGAGGTACGTCGCGCGCGGGCTGCCGGCGGCCGGCTGGGACGTCCGGCTCGCGGCCGGCTCGCTCGGCGCGCCCGGCGAGCCGTCGCACGCCGGGACGTTCTTCGCCGGCCTCGACGTGCACCCCGTCGACTACTCGGAGGCGGCGCGGGCGCCGGACCCGCTGGCCGCCGACCCCCCGTTCCAGCCCTCCTACGAGGACCGCCCGGGAGCGCCCGACCGCGTGTTCGCGAGCGTCGACGACGACGCCTACGAGCGCCTCGTGGCGACGTGGGAGCGCGAGCTGGCGGCCGCCGGCGCCGGCGACGCCGACCTGCTCCACCTGAGCCACCTGACGCCGATGAACGAGGCGGCCGCCCGCGCGTTCCCGGACGTGCCGGTCGTCGGCCACCTGCACGGCACCGAGCTCCTGATGCTGCGCGCGATCGAGGAGGGGCCGCCGGCCGGCTGGGCCCACGCGGAGGCGTGGGCCGAGCGGATGCGCGGCTGGGCGCGGCGCTGCGAGCGCCTGCTCGTGCTCTCGCCCGACGCCGTGCGTCGCGTGCCCGACCTCCTCGGCGTCGAGCCGGACCGCGTCGTCTGGGCGCCGAACGGCTTCGAGCCGGACGCGTTCGACCGGCGGCCGGCGACCGGCGAGGACCGGGTGGCGCTCTGGCGCCGCTGGCTCGTGGAGGAGCCGCGCGGCTGGGACGAGTCGGGGGAGCCGGGCAGCGTCGCCTACGGGGAGGCGGACCTCGACGCCTTCCGCGGCGGCCCGGTCCTGCTGTACGTCGGGCGCTACACGGAGGTCAAGCGCATCCCGCTCACCATCCGCGCGCACGCCCGCGCGCGGGAGCGGTTCGGACGCCGCGCGCCGCTCGTGCTGCTCGGCGGGTACCCGGGGGAGTGGGAGGGGGAGCACCCGGTCGAGACGGTCCGCGCGACGGGCGACGAGGATGTGTTCCTGGCCGGCTGGCGCGGCCACGAGGACCTGCCCGACGGCCTGAACGCCTCGGACGCGCTCGTGCTCGCGTCGGTGCACGAGCAGTTCGGCCAGGTGCTGGTGGAGGCGATGGCGTGCGGCCTGCCGGTCGTGGCGGTCGACGCCCACGGCCCGTCGACGATCGTGGACGACGGGGAGACCGGCTGGCTCGTGCCGCCGGACGACGAGGACGCGCTCTGCGAGGCGCTCGTCGAGGTCGTGACCCGCGACGGCGAGCGGCGCCGGCGCGGCGAGGCCGCGTACCGCGCGAGCCGCGACCGCTACTCCTGGCCCGCGCTGGTCGAGCGCCTCGCCCGCGTGTACGACGAGGTGCGGGCCGGCTGACGACGCGCCGCCGACCGGCCGCGCGCGTATCGTCGGCCCCGTGACGTCGAGCCTCTACCGCCACGAGGAGATCCCCTACGCGATCCGCCGCTCCGGCCGGGCGCGGCGGGCCCGCATCGTCGTCGAGGGCGGCGCCGTCGAGGTCGTGGTCCCGCGCCGGATGCCGCTGCGCGAGGTCGCGCCGTTCGTGGCCGAGAAGCGCCGCTGGATCGAGCGCACGGTCCGCCGCCAGCGCGAGGCGGAGGCGGCCGCCCCGGCCGTCCGGCTCTGCGACGGCGGCGCGGTGCCGTACCTCGGGCGCGAGCTGCGGCTGCGGGTCCGCGTCGAGCCGGGGCGCGTCCGCGCGCACGTCGCCCGCCGCGGCGAGGAGCTCCGCGTGGCGGTGGCCGCGCCGGGGCCCCCGGCGGTCCGCGACGCGCTCGAGAGCTGGTACCGGCGGCGGGCGCGCGCCGAGGTGGCCGACCGGCTCGACGCCGCAGTCGCCCGCGCAGGCGCGTCGTACGCGTCGCTCTCGATCCGCGGCCAGCGGACCCGCTGGGCGAGCTGCTCGGACCGCGGCGCGATGAGCTTCAACTGGCGGCTCCTGCTGGCCCCGGAGGAGATCCTCGACTACGTGGTCGAGCACGAGGTGGCTCACCTCCACGTGATGGGCCACTCGCCGCGCTTCTGGTCGCTGGTCGAGACCCGCTGCCCGGACTGGCGCACGCACGAGCGCTGGCTGCGGCGGTACGGGTCGACGCTGCGGCTGTAGCCTCGCCGCGTGGTCGTCCGCGGCCCCACGCTCCACCTCCGACACCTCGAGCCGGGCGACGCGCCGGCGCTGTTCGCCCTCGCCCGCGACCCCGAGGTCACCCGCTTCTTCTCGTGGGGGCCCTACCGCGACGAGTCGGAGCCGCTCGCCTTCGTCGAGCGCACCGCGCGCCAGCGCGAGGCCGGGGAGCGGCTCGAGCTGGCGATCGCGGGCGGCGACGGGCGGCCGATCGGGATCACCGGCCTGAGCGAGCTGTCGCGCCGCGACCGGCGCGCGGTCGTCGGCACCTGGCTCGGGCGCGAGCACTGGGGGAGCGGGGCCAACGCGGAGTCGAAGGCGCTCGTGCTGTCGCTCGCGTTCCGCCACCTCAGGCTCCTGCGGGTCACCGCGCTCGCGAGCCCGGAGAACCGCCGCTCGATCGCGGCCCTCGAGCGGCTCGGGTTCGCGCCCGAGGGCGTGCTGCGCGGCTGGCACGTCCACGGCGGCGAGCGCCGCGACTGCGCGGTCCTGCGGCTCTCGCGCGAGGAGTTCGAGGCGACCGAGCTGGCGGCGGTCCCCTACGAGCTCGAGGGCGAGCCGCCGGCGGCGTTCGTCGTCACTCCCAGCGGAACCGCCTGACCGCCAGGGTCACGCCGGCGGCGCCCCAGGCGGCCAGCGCGGCGAGGTTGCCGAGGTTGTGCTCGAGGCCGTCGCCGGACACGATCGCCGCCCGCATCCCGTCGATCGCGTGCTTCAGCGGCAGGGCGCTGGCGATCGCCTCCAGGGCGGCCGGCAGCGAGTCCGTCGAGTAGAAGGTCCCGGAGATGAAGATCAGCGGGAGCATCACGAGGTTGGTGTAGGCGGGGACGGCGTCGAAGTTCGGCACGGCGTGGGCCAGCGCGATGCCGAGCGAGCCGAACGCGACGACGCCCGCCAGCGTGAACACCGCCAGCTCGAGCCAGTCCCGCGGCCAGGGGAGGTCGTAGGCCAGGTGCCCGAGCGCCACCACCACGAGGACCTGCGCCAGCGCGTTCGCCACGGCGCTGCCGAGCAGTCCGCCGAAGTACGCGAGCGGCGGCATGGGGCTGCCCCGGACCCGCTTCAGGATCCCCTGCTCGCGCAGGAACGTGATGTTGAACGCGAGCGCGGTGAACGTAGTGGTCATCACCGCGAAGCCCGCGATGCCCGGGACGAGGATCTCGAGGTCGTCGCGGGCGTTGCCGAACGCGGTCGCGATCAGGATCAGGAACAGGAGCGGCAGGACGATGTTGAAGAACGCCGCGCTCGGGTTGCGCCAGAACATCCGCCGCTCGAACCGGAACTGGCGCCAGGCCAGGGCGGCCGTGCTCACTCGCCCGCCTCCTCGGTCAGCTCGAGGTAGACGTCCTCGAGCGTCGGGCGGGTGACCGACAGCCCCTCCAGGCGCTCGCCGCGCTCGAGCGCCTCGCCGGTGAGCCGGTGGAGCAGGGCGGTCGGGTCGTCGGTCTCGTGCTCGACGCGGTGTCCGTTCCGGTCGAACGCCACCCGGTAGCGGGACCGCTCGGGGCCGAGGTCGGACGGCGGCCCCTCGGCCACGATCAGGCCGTCCTTCACGATCGCGACGCGGTCCGCCAGCGACTGGGCCTCGTCGAGGTAGTGGGTGGTCAGGAGGACGGTCTTGCCGAGCTCCCTGAGCGCGCGGATCACGCCCCAGGCGGCCCGGCGGGCGGCCGGGTCGAACCCGGTGGTCGGCTCGTCGAGGAAGACGAGCTCGGGGTCGCCGACGAGGGCGAGCGCGAGGTCGAGCCGGCGGCGCTGGCCGCCCGAGAGCTGGCCCGCGTAGGCGTCCTCCTTGCCGTCGAGGCCGACCAGCGCGATGGTCTCGCCGGGGTCGCGCGGACTGGGGTAGGCCACGGCCATGTGCTCGACCGCCTCGCGCACCGTCGCGCGCGGGTAGAAGCCGCAGCTCTGGAGCACGATCCCGACGCGCCTCCGCAGCTCGAGGTCGCGCGACTCGGGGTCGCGCCCGAGGACCGAGGCCTCGCCGCCGCCGCGGGCGCGGTAGCCCTCGAGGATCTCGACGGTCGTCGTCTTGCCCGCGCCGTTCGGACCGAGCAGGCCGAAGACCTCGCCCCGCTCGACCTCGAACGAGATCCCGCGGAGGGCCTCCACGCGCCCGTAGCTCTTGCGCAGGCCGCTGACGCTGATGGCGGCGTCCGACACGAGGCAACTATGCCAAGGTCAGGCGCCCGCGCCGGCCCCGCCGCGGCCCTCCCCGCCGGCGAAGCGCGCGGCTCCCTGCTCGGCGACGTGGAAGACCTCCGGCCCGGCGCGGGCCTCGAGCCGTAGCCCCTCCTCGAGCGTCGTCCCCATCCCCTCGAGCGCGGCGCGCCGGTCGGCGAGCATCGTCTCCTGGGGGAAGCGGGCGAGCGCCTCGGCGAGCTCGAGCGCGCGCGTGAGGTGCTCCCCGGGCGGCACGATCTCGTTCACCAGGCCGATCTCGAGCGCCTCCTCGGCGGGCACGAAGCGGCCCGTCAGGATGATGTCTAGGGCCCGGCCGAGGCCGACGATCCGGGGCAGCCGCTGGGTGCCGCCGTCGATCAGCGGCACGCCGAAGCGGCGCTCGGGGAAGCCGAGGGTCGACTCCGCAGCGGCGATCCGGAGGTCGCACCAGAGCGCCAGCTCGAGGCCGCCGGCCAGGCACCAGCCGGAGATGGCTGCGATCGTGGGCTTCGTGGGCGTGAGGCGCGTGAAGCCGAGCGGGCCGTCGGGGAGGGTGAGCCGGGGGCCGAAGCTCTCGATCGACTTGAGGTCCGCCCCGGCGCAGAAGGCGACGTCGCCGGCGCCGGTCAGGATCAGCACGCGGGCGCCGTCGTCGGCCTCGAACCGGCGGAAGCCCTCGCCGAGGAGCTCGGCGGTCGGCCCGTCCACGGCGTTGCGGCGCTCCGGGCGGTCGATCGTCAGCACCGCCGCGGCGCCGACCCGCTCGTATCTCACCGGCTCCGGCGCCACCCGCGGATCTTCCCATTTAGCGATCCCTTAGGTGGGCTCGCAACCATTCGCGGGAAGCGACGGGAACTCCCTCCCTCTCGTCGTTCTCGCGCGGCTCCGGTGCCCCCGCCCGGGGCCGCGCCTCTTTCCGGGGCCGCTTACCAGCTCGTCCGCGCGCGGGCCCGCGCCGAGTCGCGCGCGTGCTTGCGGCGCGTCAGGGCGGACTGGAGGAGCGTGGCGAGCGTGACGAACAGCACGAAGAAGAGGATCACGCCGAGCGCGAAGAACGTGACGACCTTGTCGTCCGTCTCGCCGGCGAGGCCCTCCCCGTCGTCCGACGCCAGGGCCGGCGCGGCGAGCGCGAGCTGCGTCGCGAGGAGGAGGGCACCGGCGAGCCACCTGCGCGGGTTCATCAGGCGGCCACTCTACCGGTAACCTCGGGGGCCGCCATGGCCGACGAGCCGCTCAAGTGCCTGGTCGAGATCCCCAAGGGGAGCCGCAACAAGTACGAGTACGACCACGACGAGGACTGCATCAAGCTCGACCGGTTCCTGTTCTCCTCGATGGTCTATCCGACGGACTACGGGTTCATCCCGGAGACCCTCGGCCTCGACGGGGACCCGCTCGACGCGATGGTCTGCGTCTCGGAGCCGACGTTCCCCGGCTGCATGATCCACGTGAAGCCGATCGCCCTGTTCCGGATGGAGGACGACAAGGGGATCGACGACAAGGTGCTCTGCGTTCCGCTCCACGACCCGGCCTGGAACACGCTGGCCGAGCTCGAGGACCTGCCCGAGCAGCTCAGGGCCGAGATCGCGCACTTCTTCTCGGTCTACAAGGACCTCGAGCAGAAGAAGGTCCGAGTGGACGGGTGGTACTCGCGCGAGGACGCGCTGACGGAGATCGAGGCGGCGCGCGAGCGGCTCCGGAAGAGCGAGGACGGCGGCTCCGGCTCCGAGTCCGCCGCGCCGCGCGGCGCCGAGTCGGCCCGCGACGCGCTGTCGGGCGCCGAGCCGGTCGAGGAGCTGGGCAAGCCCGACGCGGCGCCGGGCACGGCGCCCTCCAGCGAGGCCGACGCGGGGCCGAGCGCGGCGGACGCGCGCGAGCCCGGCGCGGCGCCGACCCCCGCGGACCGCGCGTAGACCGTGGAGCGCTTCCGCGGGCTGCGCAACTTCGCGATCGTCGCGCTGGTGGCGCTGGCGCTGTACGTGCTGCCCGGCGGTGGCGACGCGCTCGCCGTCGCGCTGACCCTGCTCTCGATCTCGTTCTTCGTGGCGATCGCCTTCCTGGGCGCGCGGCTGTACCGGGAGTACCGCTTCAACATCGACGCGCTCGCGGATCGCGAGCGCCTGGTCCTCTACGGCTCGATCGGCCTGGCCTTCATCTCGTTCGTGGCGACCCGGCGCCTCTTCGACGCCGGCGGCCTGGGCGTGATCGGGTGGCTGTGCCTGCTCGGGCTCGCCTCCTACGGCATCTACTGGGTCTGGCGCCAGTCGCAGGAGTACGGGTAGCTCGGTCGGCGCCCCCGGCCGCCGCTCGCCCCCCGCGCCCGCCGGCATCCCGCCGGGACGTCCCGCCAGCCGCATCGCAAGCCCCCCGCCGGCCGCTCGCCCCCGGCGTCCGCTGCTGCCGCCGACACGACCAACCCGCGTCCGTCGCACGCTTGTCACATCCTCGTGACGAAGTCGTAACTCGCGCGTGTTGAGCCGTCACGCGGGACGCGGGACGGTTCGCGCATGCGAGCCGCTCCAGAGGTTCCCCGGAGGCTGACGGCCCAGGACGGCCAGGCGTCGGTCGAGCTGGTCGGCGTGCTGCCGCTGGTCGTCCTGGTGGCCGCCGTCCTGTGGCAGCTGGCGCTGACCGGCCAGACCGCCTGGCTGTGCGCGAACGCGGCCCGTGCGGGTGCCCGGGCCGAGGCGGTGGGCCGCCCCGCGGGGGCCGCGGTCCGGAGCGCCCTGCCGCGATCGCTGGAGCGGGGGATCGAGGTCGAGCGGACCGGCGGCGGCGCGGTCCGCGTGCGACTCCGCGTGCCGCTGCTCCTCCGCCGCTGGCGAAGCCCGGTCACGATCGGCGCGTCCGCGGCCCTGCCGCAGGCGGGATCGACGTGACCTCCGCGAGCGGCCAGGCCGGGGTCCGCGGCGCTGCCCCAGGGCGGGGCCAACGCGCGTCGTCCGCGCGCGGGCAGGCCAGCGTCGAGCTGCTCGGCGCCCTTCCGGCCGTCCTCGTCGTCGGGCTCGTCGCCTTCCAGCTCCTGGCGGTCGGCTACGCGAAGGTGCTCGCCGGGAACGCCGCCGAGGCGGCGGCGCTTGCGGCCGTCGCCGGCGGGGAGCCGCGGGAGGCGGCGCGCCGAGCGGTGCCCGGCTGGTCCCGCGCGCGCATGCGCGTCGAGCGCCGGGGGTCGCGCGTACGGATTCGGATGCGCCCGCCGTCGCCGCTCCGGGTCGTGGCGCGCGTGCTGGAGGTCGAGGCGACCGCGGCGGTGGACCCGTGAGCCGACCTGGCGCAGCCGCGCGCCGGGACGACCGACCCGATCCCCTCTCCGCCCTGGTCACCCGCGCGGGCGCCTGGCTCCTGGAGCCGGTCGACCCGCCCGCCCGGCTGGCCGCGGACCGACCGCCGCCGGAGCCGCCGCCTCCGCCCACGCGGCCGCTCGTCGCCGTCGTCGCGCTGGCGCCGCGAGCGGGCGCCTCGACGGTCGCGCGTGCCCTCGCGGCGCGCCTGGCATCGCTCGACCCGGCCGGCGTCGCCGTCCTGTGCTCGGACGACGTTCCCGCCCGTGCGGCCCTCGGCGGCCGGGCCGCCGTCCGGCTCGCCCGGACGCTCGCCGAGCGCGGGCTCGGCGTCCGCGCCGCCGGGAGCCTGTGCCTCCTGCCCTCGGACGCGCCCCTCGCCGGGATCGCGGGCACGGGCGAGGCGCCGTTGGCGGTCGACGTCTCGCACGGCGCGCCGATCGAGGCCGTCCTGACGGTGGTCCGCCACGTCGTGCTGGTCGCGACGCCCGACGTCGAGCCTGCGCTCGCGAACGCCGTGCAGCGCTCGCTGCGCGCCGGCGACCGTGCCGTGGACGTGGTGGTGAACCGGGCGATCGATCGCGCCGCGGACGGGGCGATCGCAGGGCGCGGCTCCGGTCACGCCCCGCGCGGGTCCGGCAAAGCGCCGCGCGGGTCCGGCAACACGCGGCCCGGCTCCAGCGACGCGCCGCAGATGACGCTCGAGGCGCCGGGCGGCGCGGTCGTCGTCCCCGAGTCCCGCTTCGCGGCGCACGCGACGCTCGCCTGCCGCGGGCCGTACGGACCGCTCGCGGCCCCGATCGCCGAGCTGGCGGACAGGTGCCTGGCGCAGGCGCGGATCTGACCCCCGGCCTCGTCCGGGGACGGGAGCCGCGCGACGGGCGCGCCGAGCGCGGGCAGGCGTCGATCCTCCTGCTCGGCGCACTCGCCGCGCTGGTCGCGGTCGCCCTGGCGCTCGCCGCCTTCGGGCAGGCGCTCGGCACGCGCGGGCGCGCCCAGCGCGTCGCCGACCTCGCCGCGATCTCCGCCGCGGCGCAGATGCGGGACGACCATCCCCGCCTGTTCGAGCCCGCCGAGCTCCGGCCCGGAGTCCCGAACCCGCGCCACCTCGACCGTGCCGCGTACCTGGGGCGCGCGCGCGAGGCCGCCCTCCGCGTCGCGCGGCGCAACGGACTGCGGCTCGCGCCCGGCGACGTGCGCTTCCCCGACGCGGCGAGCTTCGAGCCGACGCGCGTAGCGATCGACGTCAGGACGGACGCCGAGGTCCGCGTGTCGCAGGGCGGGGACGGCGGCCCCGCGCACCGGTCGGGCGACGGCGACCGCCGCCGGATACCCGTCCGCGCGCACGCCGAGGCCGAGCTCGCCCCCGGCGCGGACGCGGCCCTCGACGCGCGCGGGGACGGGGAGTACCGCGGGCCGCTGGCCCATCGCCAGGGCAAGCCGATGCGGCCCGACGTCGCGCGCGCCTTCGACCGGATGGCGACCGCCGCCGCGTCCGCCGGAGTCCGGCTGATCGTCGTCAGCGGCTTCCGCAGCAACGCCGAGCAGGCGGTGCTCTTCGCCCACCACCCGGACCCGCGCTGGGTCGCTCCGCCGGGGCGCTCGCTGCACCGTCTCGGCACCGAGCTGGACCTCGGCCCGGCGGGCGCGTACGGCTGGCTCGCCCGCAACGCCGGCCGGTTCGGCTTCCTGAGGCGCTACTCGTGGGAGCCCTGGCACTTCGGCTACACGCGCAGCCCGGGGACCTCGTCGGTCGGGTTCGGCGCCCGCGGCGGCGACGGCCGGGCCACGGCGGCGATCCAGTCGTTCGTCCCGCCCCGCTACGCGCCCATGATCGCCCGGGCGGCCCAGCGCTGGGGCGTCTCGGCGCAGCTGCTCGCGGCGCAGATCTACGCCGAGTCGAACTTCAACCCGTTCGCCCGCTCCCCGGCCGGAGCGCAGGGCATCGCCCAGTTCATGCCCGGGACGGCCCGCGGCCTCGGCCTCCGCAACCCGTTCGACCCCGCCCAGTCGATCGACGCCCAGGGCCACCTGATGCACGACCTGCTGGCCCGCTTCGCCTCCGTCCCGCTGGCGCTCGCCGCGTACAACGCCGGCCCCGCCGCGGTCGCCCGCTGCATGTGCGTCCCGCCCTACCCGGAGACCCGCGGCTACGTGGCCCGGATCCTCGGCCTGCTGGGCGGAGCCGGCGAGGCGGCCGGCCTCGCCTTCGAGGTCAGGCTCGTCGAATGAGCGACCAAAACAGGTCCGCAGCGCATGTGTTAGATCCAACACCAGAATGAGCACGCGTGACGATCGGCTGAGATTCGTGACCTAGTTCAGCGCTGGCGCGTGCTCTCGTCGCTGTCGCGGGCGGGAAGCGAGGAGATGCTGCGGCCCGGCGGCGGCGCCGAGTCGGAGTGGGCGCGATCAGGCGCGAGCTCGGCGCGGCCGCGAGGCGCGGCTCGCCGGCCCGACTACGCCGACTACGCCGCCTCTCAAGGACATCGAGACCTTCGAGCGATCGCGCGACCGCGAGCGATAGCCGCCGCGCCCGTCGCATGCGGTGGAGCTCGCCGCAGAGCAGTCGTTCGTCGCCGCCTCGTCGGTGCCGCCGACCGCGAGCGCCACGACGTGGTGCTCCTCCGCCCTCGGTCGAACCGCATAGCGCGCGGCGTCCGCCCGTCTCGCCGGCGTTCGCGCCGGAACTTCCCGGGATCCCGCCTCCCGGACGACGCTCGGCTCGGCCGGTGCGCGCGGCGGACGACCCCGACCGGGTGAGCGCACCGGATCAGGGTGGGTCGGACGGGCACTCGACCTCCGGGCATCTCGCGGAACGCCTGGAGCGAGGTCACGTGGACGATCTCGCCCAGCCTGAAGCAATCGGGCACTAGCCGGTCGGGATCGCGCCGCATTCGTCGCACGCGCGCCGATCCGTGACGTGCTCGACATCCCGCGCACTCAAGGACGGATCGCAAATCTTGGCGCCTCTTGACAAATGGGCTGATTGGTCAGAAGGTGGAAACCGGAACCCGTATTTGCCGTCTGACAGGGGGACTCGCATGACCCGCGTTCGAAGGCGCGTGCTCCACGCGCTAATCATTGCTGCGCTTGCCGTCGGTGCGGGCACGGCTGGGAGCAACGCCGACCAGCCCGCGTCGATCGTTGCCGCAAAGAGCTGTGGAAGCGGCTACACGCACGCCGTCCTTCCCAACGGCCACAAGTGCCTGCGGGCCGGTCAGTACTGCAAGAAGGCATGGGACAGCAGGTACCACAAGTACGGCTTCCACTGCCATGGACAACGTCTCAAGAAGAGGTAGCGATCCCAGATGAACACGACACGCACGCGCCTCACGATCATCGCCGCGCTGGCCTTTGCAATTGCCTTTGCCGTTCCGGCGGCGGGCGTACCGTCGATCAGCAGCGTGAGCAAGACGGCGAAGAAGGCCCTCAGCCAAGCGACTTCCGCCAAGAAGACGGCTCGAGAGGCGCGGAGCCTCGCAATCGATGCCGCCGAGGTCGCGCTCGCGGGGCCGCCCGTCATTACGCGTGAGCGCAAGGACATTCCGGCCCCTCCGAACGACTTCGCCCGTTTCGACATTACGTGCCCTGACGGCTACTCGGCGGTCGGTATCGGCCTCGGCCTCGGGGCCCTGGAACCGGTGTTCTTCGCCTCCTACGGTCGAGGAGCCCTGGGGTCGATGTTCAATCCGTCCTCTAGTTCGACCTTCAACGGAAGCGTTTACGTCGAGTGCGTCAAGACGAGCGGCCATCAGGTAGAGGCAGCGTCTGTTCCGCACATGACGAAGGCGGAAGCACAGGCCGAAGCTGCTGCGGCCGAGGCTGAGGCGCGCGCCGCTCGCTAACGAGGCGGCCTGACCCCTCAGTCGTACGAGGGGTACCGGCGGGCGGGGGACGGCGTGTTACGGAAGCGTCCGTCCCCTTCCGCCATCTGATGCTCGCTGCGCTGTCGTTTGCGTAAGAGCGAGAGATGATCTCGCTGACCTCGCCTTCGTGAGCGTTGGGAACCCTGGCGGTTTTGTGCCGGATCCGGCTCGGCACCCGGAGACCCGCGGCTACGTGGCCCGGATCCTCGGCCTGCTGGGCGGAGCGGGAGAGGCGGCCGGCTTCGCCTTCGAGATCAGGCTCGTCGAATGAGCGACCGCCGGTCCGACAAGCGTCTACACATCGAGGTGTATCATGGTGTACAGAATGCGGACGAACATCGAGATCGACGACTTCCTGCTTCGCAAGGCGATGACGATGTACCGCTGCAAGACCAAGCGCGAGGCGGTCGACCTGGCGCTCCGGAAGCTGGTCGGCAACCCGATGAGCCGCGAGGAGGCGCTGGCCATGGAGGGAACGGGCTGGGAGGGCGACCTCGAGCAGCTGAGGAACGCGGCCCCCCCGCCCGAGCTTTGATCCTCGCGGACACGTCCGCGTGGATCGAGTTCCTACGGGCGACCGGCAGCCCGGTGCACGCTCGAATGCGCGAGTTGGTGGGTACCGATCGGCTGGGCGTGACCGACCCGGTCATCCTCGAGGTGCTGGTGGGCGCGCGCGACGATCGTGACCACGCCCGCCTGCGCGACCTCATGGCCGCGTGTCAGCTCGTCGCGCTCGAGGGGCCGAGCGACTACGAGGACGCGGCACGGCTGTTCCGAAGGTGCAGACGTGGCGGAACGACGGTGCGCAACCTGCTCGACTGCCTGATCGCCGTGGTCGCGATGCGGAACGACGTGCCCGTCCTGCACGCGGACGCCGACTTCGACGCGATCGCCGAGCACGCGCCGCTGCGAATCGCGTGATCCTCGCCGGAACCCGCTCGTGCGCCCCGCCCGGCGCGGCGTCTACGCCCGCGTGGCGGTGGCCGCCGAGCCGCCGCCGCCGTCCGGGCTCGACGCGGGGTCCCCGCTCGAGGCCGGCGCCGCGGCGCCGTAGGCGGGCTCGGGCGTCGCGACCGCCGGGCGGCCGGCGCCGGCGATCGCCTGCGCGGCGATCCGCCCGCTGAACACGCAGCCGCCCAGGAACGTGCCCTCGAGCGACCGCTTGCCGTGCAGGCCGCCGCCTCCGAACCCCGCCGCCTCGCCGGCCGCGTACAGCCCGGGGATCGGCTCGCCGTCCGGCCGCAGCACCCGCGCCGACAGGTCGGTCTGGATCCCGCCGAGGCTCTTCCGCGCCATCGGCTGGAGCCGGATGGCGATCAGCGGCCCCGCGTCGGGGTCCGCGATCCGCCTGAACCGGGCCGTTCGCAGACGGTCGCCGCGCCAGTTCCGCAGCGCCGCGATCCGCCTCACCTGGTCGTCGTTCCAGAGCGCCTTGCCGCGGCCGAGCCTGTCGTCGTAGCGGCGCACCTCGCGCTCCATGAGCCCGGCGTCGAGCGCGCCGTCGCCGGTCACCGCGGCCATCCGCACCGCCAGCTCCGGCAGCGAGCCGGCGCTGACGAAGTCGGGGCAGCGGTCGACGAAGTGCCGGACGAGCGTCGGCTTGCCGAGCAGGATCCCGAGCAGGAACCGCACCAGCCGCTTCTCGCGGATGCTCGGGTTGTGCTGCGACCCGGACACGTCCAGCTCGCGCCGCGCGATCTTCCAGTTGCACACGAGCCACGAGTACTTCAGCTCGCCCTCGCACATCCGCTCGAGCGCGTAGTAGGCGTCGAAGGTCGGCATCACCGGCACCGGCCCGTAGCGGCGGCCGGTCGGGTCGAGCAGCAGCCCGGACCGCGGCGGGATCAGCTTCAGCCCGTGCAGCGGGCGCCGCGGCTCGGGGTGGCGCACGGCGTCGGCGTAGTTCCACATCCGCGAGAGGTGGGTCACGTTGCCGCCGATCCGCTCGACCTCCTCGTGCAGTGCGCCGTCGGCGTAGTAGTGCGAGCCCATGAGGATGTCCGCCGGCGGGTCGCCGAGGTCGGCCGGCCACTCGCGCCGCACGATGTCGAGGTTGCCGCCGACCCCGCCGGACGCGACCACCACCGCGTTGCAGGCGACCTCGTGCTCCTCGCCGCCGTCCTCGGGCGCCACCCGGCAGCCGGTCACGGCGCCGCCGTCGTCCTGGACGATCGCCGTCACCCGCGTCCGGGTCCGCAGCTCCAGGGACCCCCGGCGCGGGTGCCGTTCGATCCCGCCCCACACGCCGTCGACGAGCCCCTTGCCGCAGCCCCACGTCAGGTGGAACCGCGGCACCGAGTTGCCGTCGCCGTACACCCCGCGCTCGGCCCAGTTCACCGCCGGGAAGAACCGCACGCCGTGGCGCTTGAGCCACGCGCCGACGTCGTCGCGCGCGCGGGCCACGTACTGCTCGGCCCAGCGCCGCGGCCACACGTCGTCGGCGTCGAAGTCGGCCACGCGCAGCCAGTCGTCGAGCGCCAGCTCCACGGTGTCGCGGATGCCGGACTTCCGCTGCTCCGGCGTGTCGACCATGAACATCCCGCCGAACGCCTCGCGCGCGAGCCCGCCGACCTCCTCCGGCCGGCAGCGGTCGAGCAGCAGCACGTCGCGGTCGTTGTCGAGCAGCTCCAGCGCGGCGACGAGCCCGGCGATCCCGGCCCCGACGACAACCACGTCCGCCCTCTGTGCGGCCATCGGGGTCAGCGTATACCTTGGGCGGAAGTGCCAGAGCTGACCGTCTACGAGAAGCCCACCTGCACCACCTGCCGCAACCTCGCGAAGCTGCTCGAGGAGCGCGGCGTCGACTTCGAGCGCGTGGACTACCACGTCGACCCGCTGCCGGAGGAGAAGGTCCGCGAGCTGCTGCGCAAGGCCGGCGCCTCGCCGCGCGACGTGCTGCGCCGCCGCGAGCCGCTCTACGACGAGCTCGGGCTCGACGGCGGCGAGCACTCGGACGACGAGCTCGTCACGCTCATGGTCGAGCACCCGCAGCTGCTCCAGCGGCCGATCGTGGAGCGCGGCGAACGCGCCGTGCTGGCCCGCCCGGTCGAGCGCGTGCTCGAGATCCTTGACTGAGGCGCGCCGCGCCGGTCGAAGCTCGCTGAGTTAGCATCGCGCGATCCGGGAGCGAGAACCTTCACCGCGACGCGGCGCCGCGGACCCAGACACCCTCGCCGGCAGCACGCTTCTCGAGTCCGACGCCAAGGCGACCGTCGCCGCGGCGCTGATCCAGGCCGGGGAGATGCGCCGGAGCGCCGAGGACCAGACGATGTGGAGCGTGCCCGCGCTCACCATCGCGGCGCAGGCGTTCGTGCTCACCGCCGTGCTGGATCCGGACACCTCGCGCGAGGGCCGCGTGATCGCGTGTGGCATCGGCATCGCGATCCTGTCCGCGGCGCTCTACCAGATGACCAGGCACCGCTACTTCGAGACGATCATGTCTCGCTGGCTGACGGACTTCGAGCGGACGTTCGGACTGCCGGAGCTCCACAACTTCAGCGGGCGGGGCGGGCTGCGGGGCTACTCGCGCAGGCCGCCGCGCCTGCCTCGCGTCCCGAGGCCGAGCGCATACGTCGCCTGGTGCTTCCTGCTCGCGGCACTCACCGCCGTGTACGTCGTGATGCTGTACCTGAGCCTGTCGACCGACGTGTTCGACGTCGGCCGCGACGGCTCACGGGTCGGTCGCGCGAACAGCCAGCTCGAGAGCGTCGGCTACGTGGGCCAGGCGATCGAGCGACATGTGCGGGTAGAGCGGAAGCGTCACCAGCCTGGCGGCTAGCGCCTCGGTCCGCGGCACTCGCCGGCGGGCCCTCCTGTACGCCGTCATGAGGTGGATCGGCGGGTAGTGCCATCCGGTCTGCACGCCGAGCTCCGACATCTTGCCGACGACCCCCGTCCGGTCGATCCCCTCGTCGAGGATCGCGACCGCGAGGTGGTGTGCCGAGCGACCCGTGGGCTCGCCGCGGCCGGCGAACGCGAGCGACACGCCCTCGATCCGCTCGATGCGCCGCTCGTACTCCGCGACGAGCGCGGCCCGGAGCACGATCGACTCGTCGAGGCGGGCCAGGAGGACCGTTCCCATCGCCGAGCGCATCTCGTCGAGCTTCAGGTTCAGCCCCGGCACCGCGACGTCGTACTCGGACCGCGCGCCGAGGTAGCGGTCCCAGCCGGCGAACCCGAGCCCGTTCGTGCGGAGGTGGCGGAGCCGGCCGGCGAGCGCGTCGTCGTCCGTCACGACCATCCCGCCCTCGCCGAGCGGCAGGTTCTTGTTCCCGTAGAAGCTGAAGCAGCCGAGGTCGCCGAGCGCCCCGCAGCTCCCGGCGGACGTCGCCGCGCCGAGCGCGTGCGCCGCGTCCTCCACGACCGCGACCCCGTGGTCGCGGGCGAGCTCGATCACGGCAGGGTCGCACGGGTGTCCGCCGTAGTGCATGACAACGACCGCGCGAATGCGATGCGTCAGGACGCGCTCGAGCGCGTCGGCCGCGATGCCGAGGTCGTCCCCGCCGGCGACGTCGACGAAGGCGCAGCGCGCGCCCACGTGGTGCGCGGCGTTCGCCTGGGCGACGAACGAGAGCGACGGCATGGCCACCTCGTCGCCGCGTCGAAGTCCGAGCGCGCCGAAGGCGAGCAGGAGCGCGGCGGTCCCGCTCGAGCACGCGACCGCATGGGCACGGCCGACGTACGCCGCGACCGCCTCCTCGAACTCGGCGACGCGCGGGCCGCTCGTGAGCCAGCCGGACTCGAGCACCTCGGTCGCCGCCCGGATCGCCTCCGGGGGCAGCCGCACGTCCGAGAGGGGAACCTCCCAGGCGCCGTCGGGCCTGGCTCCGCGAAGCGCGCGCTGCTCCAGCGTCACTTCGCGCACTGTAGCCGCGACGCGGGGTCTCGACGACCGGGCGGCGCCTAGGCCACGCCCGCGGCGGTCTCCGCCTCGCGCCGGAGCTCCTCCATCCCCTCCGCGCGCGAGACCACCGGCTCGTAGCCCAGCTCGGCGCGGGCCTTCGAGATGTCGATCGTCGTGTCGAGCGACGAGACCCACACCGCCATCCGCGTGACGGGCGGCGGGGACGAGTGGCGCCGCGCCGCCCGCCACAGCCCCTCGCCGGCCGCGGCGGCGGCCCGCGCGACCGGCGCCGGGATGCTTCGCGAGCCGGGGTCGACGCCCTGGGTGCCGAGCAGCTCGGAGATGAACTCGCGGAACACGACCGGCTCGCCGTCGGTGACGAAGTAGGCCTCACCGGGCCGGCCGCGCTCGGCCCCCAGCACGAGTCCCTCGACCGTGTTGGCGACGTGCGTCGTCGAGGTGCGATTCGCTCCGCCGCCGACCCACGAGAAGCGTCCTCGGCGCACGGCCTCGACCAGGCCGGGCAGGATCGTGGTGTCGCCCGCCCCCCAGACGAGCCGGGGCCGCACCACCACCGTCTCGATCCCGGACGCCGACCGCACGAGCTCCTCCGCCCGCGCCTTCGTGGCGCAGTACGGCGCGCGCGAGTCCGGCCGCAGCGGAGCGGTCTCGTCCACGTCGACCAGCGGCTTGCCCGCCAGGATCGCGGCCTCCGTCCCCACGTGCACGAACCGCCGCACGCCGGCGTCGCGGCACGCCTCCAGGGCGTTCCGCGTGCCGTCGACGTTGCCGCGCTCGAAGTCGCGCCACGAGCCCCACTCGCCCACGTACGCGGCGGCGTGGAAGGCGACGTCGCAGCCCGCGGCGCCGGCGCGCATCGAGCCCGCGTCGTCGAGGTCGCCGCGCACGGCCTCGGCGCCGGCCTCCTCGACCGCGCGGGCCGAGCGGTCCGAGCGGGCGAGCGCTCGCACGCGCCAGCCGTCGGCCGCGAGCCGCCGCAGCAGGTGCCCGCCGATGAACCCCGACCCGCCGGTCACGAACGCGCTGCGGTCGGCCATGGGCGGCAGCGTATACCGCCCCGACCTATCCTCGAACGCGAGTGCCCGCCACCGAGACCGAGACCCGCGTCGCCGCCCAGCGCAAGGCCCTGCCGGACGCGCCCGGGGTCTACCTGTTCCGCGACTCGAGCCGCCGCGTCCTGTACGTCGGCAAGGCGAAGTCGGTGAGGAAGCGCGTCGCCTCGCACTTCTCCAACCCCAGCACGCGCGGCTACCGGGGGATGGTCGACGAGATCCACAGCATCGAGTTCATCGTCACCCAGACCGAGGCCGAGGCCCTGCTCGCAGAGCAGACGTTCATCCGCCAGTACCGGCCGCGCTTCAACGTCCGCCTACGCGACGACAAGTCGTACCCGTACATCGGGATCTCGCTCGACGAGGACTTCCCGCGCGTCTACTTCACGCGCGAGCGCCACCGCCGGGGCCGCGCCTACTTCGGCCCGTTCTCGAACGCCAAGCGCGTCCGCGAGACGCTCGACCTGCTCGGCAAGGTCTTCCAGCACCGGACCTGCGACGGCCCGCAGCCCGGCCGCGCGTCGGGCAGCCCGTGCCTCGACTACTTCATCAAGCGCTGCGGCGCACCGTGCGTCGGCTACGTGAGCAGGGAGGAGTACCGCGAGTCGATCGACGCGATCGTCGACTTCCTGTCAGGCCGCTACCGCCAGATCGAGCGCGACCTCGAGGCCGCCATGCGGCGCGCCTCCGACGCGCAGGAGTTCGAGCAGGCCGCCACCTACCGCAACCGGCTGAAGGCCGTCCGCTCGCTGCTCGAGCGCCAGCGGATCTCGAACTCCGCGGTCGGCACCCTCGACGCGATCGCCGTCGCCGCCGAGGGGACCGACGCGAACGCCCAGGTCTTCCAGGTCCGCGACGGCGTGCTCGCCGACCGCCAGAGCTTCTACCTCGACAACCAGGCAGCGCGCGGCGACGCCGAGGTCGCGGAGGAGTTCGTCCTCCAGTACTACGCGACCTCGCCGGCGATCCCCCCGCAGGTGATCGTCTCGCGCGAGGTCGCGGCCGGGGCGGACGCGCTGGCGGAGGCGCTCGGCGAGCGGCGCGGCGCGCCGGTCGAGGTCCGCCACGCCGAGCGCGGGGACAAGCGGCGCATCTTCGAGCTGGCCGAGCGCAACGCGCGGCTCGCGCTCGACCAGGACCGGCTGCGGTCCGAGCACCGGCGGGTGCAGCGGATCGAGGCGCTCGAGCTGCTCCAGCGCGAGCTCGGGATGGAGGTCATCCCGATGCGGATCGAGTGCTTCGACATCTCGAACCTCGGCGAGACGCACACCGTCGCGTCGATGGTCGTCTTCGAGGGCGCCGCGGCGAAGAAGTCCGACTACCGCCGCTTCCGGATCCGCGACGTCGCGCAGGACGACTTCGCAGCGATGAACGAGGTGCTCTCGCGGCGGATGGCTCAGTACGTGGCCCACCGCGAGCGCTCGCCGCACGAGAAGGCCTACGACGCGAGCTTCGCGGCGGTGCCGGCCCTGATCGTGATCGACGGCGGGAAGGGGCAGCTCTCGGCGGGGCTCGAGGCGCTCCGGCCGTTCCGCGACGTCGGCGTCACGGTGGTCAGCCTCGCCAAGCGGATCGAGGAGGTCTTCCTCCCGGGCCGCTCGGCCCCGCTCGTCCTGCCGCACGACTCGCCCGCCCTCCAGCTCCTCCAGCGCGCCCGCGACGAGGCCCACCGGTTCGCCGTCGAGCACCACCGCACGCGGCGCGACCGGGCCATGACCCGCTCGGTGCTCGACGAGGTGCCGGGCATCGGGCCCGCTCGCAAGCGGCGGCTGCTCCAGCACTTCGGCACGCCGGAGCGGTTCCTCCAGGCCTCCCGCGAGGAGCTCGAGGCCGTGCCGGGCGTGCCGGGCAAGGTCGCGCGCGAGGTCTACGAGTACGTCCACAAGATCCGATAGGCATTACGTGGGCGACGACATGAGAGAGGCGCGTCAGAGGCGGGGTCTCCTGCGCCGGCTCCGCGGCGAGCGGCCGGTGCACGAAGTCCCCGTTCCCGACCGCGGGATCGACGACTTCGTCCTCATCACGGGCTTCTCGGGAGCCGGCAAGTCGCAGGCGATGGCCGCGTTCGAGGACTCCGGCTACTTCTGCGTCGACAACCTGCCGCCGGAGATGATCAGCTCGCTCGCCGAGCTGTTCGCGCACGAGGGCAGCAAGGTCGAGCGCGCGGCCGTCGTGTGCGACGTTCGCGGCGGCGAGTACTTCGAGGGGATCGTGCGGGTGCTCGACGAGCTCGACGCCCGCGGCCTGCGCCACCGCGTCCTGTTCCTCGACGCCTCGCCGGACGTCCTGATGCACCGCTTCAAGGAGACCCGCCGCCGCCACCCGCTCGCCGGCGGCGGGCAGGTCACCGCGGCGATCCGGGAGGAGCGCCGCCTGCTCGAGCCGCTCCGCGGCCGTGCCGACGTGGTGATCGACACCACCGACCTGTCGGCCTCGCGGCTGCGCAAGATCGTGGTCGACAAGATGCTCCCGCAGGCCACCCGCGGGCGGCTCGCGGTCGAGATCCAGACCTTCGGGTTCAAGCACGGCGCCCCCGGCGAGGCCGACCTGCTGTTCGACGTCCGCTTCCTGCCGAACCCGCACTACGAGGAGCAGCTGCGCGACCTGACCGGCCGCGACGAGGCCGTCATCCGCTACGTCGAGGACTCCGACGGCGTTCAGGAGTTCTACGCCGCGCTCGTGCCGCTGCTCGACTACCTGCTGCCCGCGTACGCGCGCGAGGGCAAGGCGCACCTCACGATCGGGATCGGCTGCACGGGCGGGCGCCACCGGTCGGTGGTGATCGGGGACCGGCTCGCCCGCGAGTTCGCCGAGCGCGGCGACTACCTGGTCGACGTGGTCCACCGCGACATCGACAAGCCGCCGCGGCGGCCCTGAGGGTCGCGCGAGCCGCGCCGGCCCCGAGGCCCGCGGGCGCCCCGTTGATAGGCTGGCCGCACCGGGGCCGCGTGGCCCCGTCGGCGTGAGAAAGGACTGAGTGGATGGCGTTGAAGGCCGGCATCAACGGCTTCGGGCGCATCGGCAGGAACGTTTGGCGCGCGGCCCACGCGAGCGGCGCGGACGTCGAGTGGGTCGGCGTCAACGACATCACGGACACGCGGACCCTGGCCCACCTCCTGAAGTACGACTCGATCCTCGGTCCGCTCGACGCGGAGGTCGAGGCGACCGACACGGGCATCTCGATCGATGGCACCGAGCTGCGGGTCTTCTCCGAGCGCGACCCGGCCGCGCTGCCGTGGCGCGACACCGGCGCGGAGGTCGTGATCGAGTCGACCGGCCTCTTCACCGACCGCGAGAACGCCTCGAAGCACCTCGAGGCCGGCGCCCGCAAGGTGATCGTCTCCGCCCCCGCCAAGGAGCCGGACGTGACCGTCGCGCTCGGCGTGAACTTCGACGACGTGTACGACCGCGACCGGCACCACGTCATCTCGAACGCGTCGTGCACGACCAACTGCCTGGCGCCGGTCGCGAAGGTGCTGCACGACGCGGTCGGGATCGAGCAGGGCGCGATGACGACGATCCACGCCTACACGGCGGACCAGAACCTCCAGGACCTGCCGCACAAGGACCTGCGCCGGGCGCGCGCCGCGGCGATCAACCTGGTGCCGACCTCGACGGGCGCCGCGAAGGCGATCGGCCTCGTGATCCCCGAGCTCGAGGGCAGGCTCAACGGCATCGCGGTCCGCGCGCCGATCCCCACGGGCTCGGTGGTCGACCTGGTGTTCACCGCCGGTCGCGAGACCACGGTCGAGGAGGTCAACCGGGCGGTCGCCGAGCGCGCGGACACCGGGCCGCTCAAGGGGATCCTCTCCTACAACGAGGACCCGATCGTCTCGACGGACATCGTCGGCTCGCCGTACTCCGCCATCTTCGACGCCCCGCTCACGATGGTGCTCGGCGGCAACCTCGTGAAGGTCGTCGCCTGGTACGACAACGAGTGGGGCTACTCGAACCGCCTGGTCGAGCTGGTCCAGCGCGTCCTCTAGGAGGGGGCGGGCTCGGGTGGCGGCCTTCGCGAAGAGAACGCTGCGCGACCTGAGGATCGAGGCGGGGCAGACCGTCCTCGTGCGGGCCGACCTGAACGTGCCGCTCGCCGGCGGCGAGGTCGCCGACGACACGCGGATCCGGGCCGCCCTGCCGGCCGTCGACCTGCTGCGCGAGCGCGACGCGCGGCTCGTCCTGTGCTCGCACCTCGGCCGGCCGAAGGGGCGCGACCCGGCGACGTCGCTCGCGCCCGTGTCGAGGCGGCTCGGCGAGCTGCTCGGCGAGCGCGTCTACCAGGCGCCCGAGGTGGTGGGGCCGGAGGTGCGGCGCGGCGTCTCGCGGCTCGAGCTCGGCGAGCTCCTGCTGCTCGAGAACACGCGCTGGGAGCCGGGTGAGACCGCCAACGACCGCACGCTCGCCGAGGAGCTCGCCGACCTGGCCGACCTCTACGTGAACGACGCGTTCGGCGCCGCGCACCGCGCGCACGCCACGACGGTCGGCGTCACGGAGTTCCTGCCGTCGGCCGCCGGGCCGCTCCTGGAGCGCGAGGTCAAGACGCTCAGCGAGATCGTCGAGAGCCCGGACCGGCCGCTCGTGGTCGTCCTCGGCGGCGCGAAGGTCAGCGACAAGGTCGGCCTGATCGACCGCTTCCTGGAGCTGGCGGACGTGCTCCTGGTCGGCGGCGCGATGTGCTTCAGCTTCTTCCGCGCGCAGGGGAAGGACACCGGCGACTCGCTGGTCGAGGACGCGGGGGTCGAGCTCGCCCGCCGCGCGCTGCTCGCGGCCGACGGGGCGCGCTGCCGGCTGGTCCTGCCCACCGACCTCGTGCTGGGCGACCGCTTCGACGCCGGTGCGGAGGTCCGCGAGACCGCCGAGACCTCGGTCCCGCAGGGCTGGATGGGGCTGGACATAGGCCGCGAGACGCGCGCGGTGTACGCGGACGAGGTCGCGAAGGCCGGCACGGTGTTCTGGAACGGGCCGATGGGCGCGTTCGAGCTGGAGCCGTTCGCCGCCGGGACGCGGGCGGTCGCCGAGGCGGTCGCGGCCGCGCCGGGGAAGACCGTGGTCGGCGGCGGCGACTCCGCCGCGGCGCTCGTGAGCTTCGGCCTGGCCGGCTCCGTCACCCACCTGTCCACGGGCGGCGGCGCGTCGCTCGAGCTGCTCGAGGGCAAGCCCCTCCCCGGAGTGGAGGCCCTGGACGATGCCTGAGGCCCGCATCCCGTACGTGGCGGGGAACTGGAAGATGCACAAGACGGTCGCGGACGCCGAGCAGTACGTCGGCAAGCTGCTCGGCCAGCTCGGCGTCGGGCGGGTGGAGGTGGGGCTGTGCGTCCCGTTCACAGCGCTCGCCGCGACGCGCCGGGCGGTCGGCGACTCGGGGGTCAAGGTCGCCGCGCAGAACATGCACCAGGCCGCGGAGGGCGCCTTCACCGGCGAGGTCTCGGCGGCGATGCTCGTGGAGCTCGGCGTCGACGGCGTGGTGCTCGGCCACTCCGAGCGGCGGCGCGACTTCGGCGAGACCGACCGCGCGCTCCAGGAGAAGGTGCCGGCGGCGCTCGCGGCCGGGCTCGAGCCGATCCTGTGCGTGGGCGAGCTGGAGGAGGAGCGCGAGGCCGGCGAGACCCAGCGGAAGCTTCGCCACCAGGTCCAGGAGGCGCTCGAGCGGGTGGCGGACGAGCGGCTCGCCGAGGTCGTGATCGCCTACGAGCCGATCTGGGCGATCGGGACCGGCCGGACGGCCACGCCCGAGCAGGCGCAGGAGGCGATCGCGTTCATCCGCGCGCTGGTGGGCGACCGGTCGAAGGAAGCCGCGGCCGGCGTGCGGATCCTCTACGGCGGCAGCGTGAACGCGGAGAACGCGCCGGAGATCATGGCGCAGCCGGACGTCGACGGCGCGCTCGTCGGCGGCGCGAGCCTCGACCCGGCGGAGCTCGCCCGGATCGCGGCCGTAGCGGCGCGATGAGCATGGCCGCCGGGACGGCGCCTCCGCGCGGGGCCGGGCCCCCGGCCCGCGCATGACGCTCCCCGCCGGGCCCGGGCCGCCCCCGGTCCCCTCGGTCTGCCTCGTGATCCTCGACGGCTGGGGGCTCGCGCCGCCCGGGCCCGGCAACGCCGTCGAGCTGGCGGACACGCCCGTGTTCGACGAGCTGTGGCGTGCCTGCCGCCACACCCAGCTGACCGCCTGCGGCCGGGCGGTCGGGCTGCCCGACGGCCAGATGGGCAACTCCGAGGTCGGCCACCTCAACCTCGGCGCGGGCGCGGTCGTCCGCCAGGACCTGACCCGGATCGACGACGCGATCGCCGACGGCTCGCTCGCCGAGAACCGCGCGCTCCTCGACGCCTGCGCGGCGGGTCGCGAGGCTGGGCGGCTCCACCTGCTGGGGCTCGTCTCGACGGGCGGCGTCCACTCCGGCTTCGAGCACCTGCGCGCGTGCGTCGAGCTGGCCGCCGCGCAGGGCGTGCCGGACCTCGTGCTCCACGCGTTCACCGACGGCCGCGACACGCTGCCCGACGCGGGCGCCGGCTACGTAGAGGAGGCCGAGGGCTGGCTGGCGGCCTGCGGCGGGCGGGTGGCGAGCGTGTGCGGCCGCTACTACGCCATGGACCGCGACCGCCGCTGGGACCGTACGAAGCTCGCCTACGACGCGATCGTCCACGGCCGGGGCGCCGTCGAGCCGGCGGTAAGCGGGGTCGAGGCCGTGCGGGCGGCGTACGCGCGCGGCGAGACCGACGAGTTCGTGAAGCCGACCGTGGTGGGGGAGGAGGGGCGCGTCCGCGACGACGACGCGGTCCTGTTCCTCAACTTCCGGCCCGACCGGGCGCGCCAGATGACGCGCGCCCTGGGCGAGCCCGGGTTCGACGAGCTCGACCGCGGCGAGGCGCCGCGCGTGCGGCTCACGACCATGACCGAGTACCAGGAGGGGTGGGACTACCCGGCGGCGTTCCCGCCGGAGCGGCCCGCGACGACCTTGGCGGCCACCCTCGCCGACGCGGGGGTCGAGCAGCTCCACGTGGCCGAGACCGAGAAGTACGCGCACGTGACGTACTTCTTCAACGGCGGGGAGGAGCAGCCGTACGGGGGCGAGGAGCGCTGCCTCGTGGACTCGCCGCGCGACGTGCCGACCTACGACCACAAGCCCGAGATGTCCGCCCGGGCGGCCGCGGCCGCGTTCGCCGAGCGCTGGCGGAGCGGCCGCTTCGGCTTCGGGATCGTCAACTTCGCGAACCCCGACATGGTCGGCCACACAGGCTCGATCCCGGCGGCGATCGCCGCGGTCGAGACCACCGACTCGTGCCTGGGCGAGGTGGTCCGGGCGGTCCACGAGACCGGCGGAGCCTGCATCGTCACCGCCGACCACGGAAACGCCGACGACATGCTCGAGCCCGACGGGGGCCCGAACACGGCGCACTCGCTGAACCCGGTCCCGCTGGTCGTGACGGCGGACGCCGGCGACCTCCGCCCGGGCGGCATCCTGGCCGACGTGGCGCCGACGGTGCTGGACCTCCTGGGCCGCGAGCGGCCGGAGGGGATGACGGGCCGCTCGCTGCTGGGGGATTGAGGCGCCTCCGAACCGAGACACTAAGGGCCGCCGGACTCCCTCATCGCGCTACCTGTCGCCCATAAAAGTTGACAGGTACCAACTGAGGTTTTATACTGCCGCCAACACACGAGAAGCCAGACCATCCAGGGAGGTGACTCATGGCTCTCCTGATGAAGCCCGAGCCGTTCTCGGGCGAGATCAACCGCCTCTTCAACACCCTCTTCGAGGAGGGCCAGGCCCAGCGGTGGGTTCCCGCGATGGACCTGGTCGAGGCCGACGACCACTTCGTCCTGAAGGCCGACCTTCCGGGGCTCGGCGAGGACGACGTCTCGATCGAGATCCGCGACAACGCGCTCACCATCTCCGGCGAGCGCAAGTCCGAGTACGAGAAGCGCGAGCGCGGCTGGTACCGGGTCGAGCGCGCGACCGGGCGGTTCAGCCGGTCGCTGTCCCTGCCCGACGGCGTGGACGCGGACTCCGTGTCCGCGGAGTTCGACCGGGGCGTGCTCGAGGTCAGGATCCCGAAGCCCGAGGCGCGCAAGCCGCGCCGCGTGCAGATCGGGGCGAAGCAGAACGGCAACGGCCGCCCTACGCAGCTCGAGGGCACCGCGACCGATCGCGCCACCTGACGGCGCGGGTCCGCGAGGCCCTCGGGGCCGGGCGCGGGGCCGCCGCCCGCAATCGGGACGCTTGAAGGGGTGAGGGGCCGCGCGGTTACGCTCCGGGCGTGACCGCCGGCCCCCTCGAGATCGTCGCCCGCTCGGGCTCGGCCCGGGCGGGTGTCCTGCGTCTGGCCCACGGCGAGGTGCGCACGCCCGCCTTCGTGCCGCTCGCCTCCACGGCCACGGTCAGGTCGCTGCACGCGTCCGAGGTCGCCGAGCTCGGCTACGACATGGTGCTCGGCAACACCTTCCACCTGTTCCTCGAGCCAGGCCACGAGCTGATCGAGCGGATGGGGGGCCTGCACGAGTTCATGGCCTGGCGGCGCCCGATCGTCACGGACTCCGGCGGGTTCCAGGTGTTCTCGCTCGGCCACGGGTCGGTGGCCGAGGAGATCAAGCGGCGCCGCGGGGACCGCGAGGGGAGGGTCCTCTCGATCGAGGAGGAGGGCGTGCGCTTCCGCTCCTACGTCGACGGCGCCGAGCGCTTCATGGGGCCCGAGACCTCGATGGAGGTCCAGGCCGCCCTCGGCTCCGACGTCGCGCTCGCCTTCGACGAGTGCACCCCGTTCCACGTCGACCGCGACTACACGGCCCGCGCCGCCGAGCGCACGCACCGCTGGCTCGACCGCTGCCTCTCGTGGCGCCGGGAGCACGCGCCGCCCGGGCAGCTCTTCATGGGGATCGTCCAGGGCGGCGTCCACGAGGACCTGCGCGCCGAGTCGGCCGAGCGCGTCGCGGGCAGCGAGGTGGACGGCGTCGCGGTCGGCGGCTCGCTCGGGCAGGAGAAGGCCCAGATGCGCGAGGTCGTCCGCTGGTCGCTGCGCCCAGTGCCGGACGGCGTCCCCCGCCATCTCCTCGGCATCGGCGACGTCGACGACCTGCTCGACGGCGTCGCGGCGGGGATCGACACCTTCGACTGCGCCACGCCGACCCGCCTCGCCCGCCACGGCACCGCGCTGGTCCCCGACCCGGACGGCCGCTGGCGGCTCGACCTCGCGAAGTCGCGCCACCGCGAGAGCCGCGAGCCGATCGCCGACGGCTGCCCGTGCCCGGCCTGCCGCGAGCACACCCGCGGCTACCTGCACCACCTCGTTCGCACCCACGAGCTGACCGGCGCCCGCCTGCTAACCCTCCACAACCTCACGTTCGTGAAGGCGCTGATGGACGGGATCCGCGGCTCGATCGCCGCCGGCACGTTCGACGACTACTCGGCGAGCGTGCTCCGGGGCGAGGCGCCCTACGGCGACTCGGCCACCTCGTAGAGCCGCCAGGCGCCCGGCACGCCCTTCAGCTCGTGCTCGCCGCGGTCGGCGAACTCGATGCCCGACCCGACGACCAGGTCCTTCACCGTCCCCGAGACGAGCACCTCGCCCGGCCCGGCCCGGCTCGCCACGCGGGCGCCGATGTGGACGGCCATCCCGCCGACGTCGTCGCCGATCACCTCGCACTCGCCGGTGTGGAGGCCGGCGCGGACCTCGATCCCGAGCCGCCGGACCTCCTCGGCGATCGAGGCGGCGCAGCGGACGCCGCGGGCGGGCCCGTCGAAGGTCGCGAGGAACCCGTCGCCGACGGTCTTCACCTCGCGGCCCTGGAAGCGCGCCAGCTGGCGCCTCGTCAGCTCGTTGTGGCGCTCGAGCAGGTCCCGCCAGCGAGCGTCGCCGAGCGCCGCGGCGCGCTCGGTCGAGCCGACGATGTCCGTGAACATCACCGTCGAGAGCACGCGGTCGGGCTCGCGCTCGCGGCGGTGGCCCGTGAAGAACTCCTCGATCTCGCAGACGACCGCCTCGGCGTCGCCGGACGAGACCATGATGTCCTCGCCGGGCAGCGTCACGTGGCGGGCGCCGGGCACGTGCTCCGCGACGTACTCGGCGTGGCCCCTGTCGTAGAACTGGGTCTCGGGGCGCGAGACCACGAGCGTCGGCACCCGCACCTGCGGGAGGATGTCGCGCACGTCGGTCTCGTTGTGCAGCTCCATCAGCATCCGGACCCGCGACGGCGCCGCGGTGAGGCGCTCGAGCTTCGCGAACCACTCCATGAAGTCGGGATCGGTCGCGAGGTTCGGCGCGATCGGCGGGCCCCGCGAGCCCTCGCCCCAGCTCGCGACCGTCGGCTCGATGATCTGGCGCCGGCGCTCCTCCGGCCAGAGGCCGTACGGATAGCCCTCGGCGCGGGTCGAGCGGGCGAACGGGCAGTAGAGGGCGAGCGACGACACCCGGTCCGGGTGCGTGCCGGCGAACAGGGTGGCCATCGCGGTGCCCTCGAGCTGCGCGAACACCGCCGCGCGCTCGACCCCCGCGGCGTCCATCACGGCGATCACGTCGTCGATCTGGTCCTCGAGCGCGTACTGGGGCGCGAGCGGCACGTCCGACATGCCGGTGCCGCGCCGGTCGAACGCGATCACCCGGGCGAACTCGGAGAGCCGCTCGAAGAAGCGGGCGATCGGCCGGTACGCCCAGGCGTGCTCGATCGCCCCGATGAACGTCGGCACGTAGACGAGGTCGATCGGCCCCGAGCCCACCACCTGGTAGGCGATGTGGAGGTCGCCGCTTCGCGCGTAGCGGGTCTTCGGGGCGGGCACGCGACTACTCCCGGTGCTCGCGCACGTACTGGATCAGCTCGTCGACCTGCTGGCTCACGTCGTTCTCGCGGATGTGCTCGCGCGCCCCCTCGTCGAGTCCGAGGAGAAGCGCCGCGGCGACGCCGAGCAGCAGCACGATCAGGAACGCCAGCACCCACCGCAGCGGGTTGCGCTCGCGGCGCCGGCGGGGCTCCGGCTCCGGGTCGGGACGGCGCACCGGCGGCGGCGGCACGGGGACCGGCGCCCGCGCGTGCTGGGTCCGCGCCAGCGCGCGGGTGGCGTCGGTCGCGTCCAGCACGCTGGTGGCGTCGTCGTCGGCGAGCGCCCCGCCCGCCCCGAGCCGCCGAGTCGCCTCCGTCACCTCGCCCCGCAGCCCCGCCTCGAGCGCCGCTGCCATGTCGAGCGCGCTCGCGTAGCGGCCGGCCGGGTCGCGCTCGAGGCACGCGCGCACGGCGCGGTCGAGCTCCGGCGACACGTCCGCCCGGAACTGCGTTATCGGAGCGACCTCCTCGCGCTGCTGCTTGAGCGCGAGCTCGGTCAGCGAGCCGTACTCGTGCGGCAGCCGCCCGGCGAGGAACTGGTACGCGCAGACGCCGAGCGAGTAGATGTCGGAGGCGATCCCGGTCTCCTCGCCGGCCGCCTGCTCGGGCGAGAGGTAGGCGGCCGTCCCGAGGACCGACCCCACCTGGGTGATCCGCGTCTGCTCGGCCGCCTTGGCGATGCCGAAGTCGGCGAGCTTGGTCGTGCCGGTGTCGGAGGAGACCAGCAGGTTGCCCGGCTTCACGTCGCGGTGGATGACGCCGGCGCGGTGCGCGTAGTCGAGGCCGTGGCAGGCGTCGCGCACGATCCGGACCGTGTCCTCGGCGTCGAACATCCGGTGCTGGCGGAGGAGGTCGGCGCACGACGGGCCGTCGACGTACTCCATGACGATGTAGTGGCGGCCCGAGTCCGGGTCCTGCCCCGAGTCGAAGACCTGCACGATGTTCGGGTGCTGGAGCCGGGCGGCGGCGAGCGCCTCGCGCCGGAAGCGCGCCACGAACGCCTCGTCCTCGGCCAGGTGCTCGGCGAGCAGCTTCACCGCCACGGCCCGCTCGAGCACCGCGTCCTGGGCGCGGAAGACCGTCGACATGCCGCCGGCCCCGAGCCGCGACTCGATCCGGTACCGCCCGGCGACCTCGGTCGGGGTTGCCATCAGCCGCCCTTCTTGCCCTTCTTCTTGCCCTGGCCGGGCGAGAACCCGCCGCTCGGGTCGGTCGGCGGCTCGGTCTCGGGCTCCGTGTCCGGCTCGGTGGTCGTGTCCGGCTCGGTGGTCGTGTCCGGCGGGGTGGTCGTCGTCGTGGTCTGGGTGGTCGTCGGAGGCGGCGCGGTCGTCTCCGTCGTGTCGGTGGTGTCGGTCTCGTCCGGCCGCTCGGCGGTGCACTCGGCCACCACCAGGTCGTCCAGGTGGTCGACCCCCTCCTCGAGCGTGTCGCGCACGTCCTGGTCGACGTCGGAGGGGAGGTTCCGCACCTGCGACTCGAGCGCGGGCAGCGTGTCCTCCTGGAGGTCGCCGCACACCGGCGGGTCCTGGTCGAAGCGGCGCTGCGCCTCCTGGAGCCGGCGGACGATGCTCGACGCGTCCGACCGCGGGATCTGCGGCTCGTCGCCGCCGCCGCAGCCGGCCGCCAGGCCCGCGACCGCGAGCGCGGCGACCGCGCCGAGCGCCGCAGCCGGCTGTCGACCGCGCCGGCTCACTGCCCCACGTACAGCCGCCGCCCGAGCACCTCGGGCAGGCCGGCCGCCTCGATGGCACGCGCCGCGTCGTCGATCGGGTACTCGACGCGCCGCCAGCTCGCGCTCCAGCCGTCGAGGTCGAGCAGGAGCCACGGCGCGCGGGGGTCGCCGTCGCGCGGCTGGCCGCAGCCGCCCGGGTTGACGATCCAGTCGCCGCGCGAGAGGTCGAGCTCCGTGCCCGCGGGGGCGTGCTCGCCGCCCACCGGCCCGCCGTCGCGCATGAAGTGCAGCGCCACGTGCGAGTGCCCGACCGCCGCCACGCGCGGCTCCATCCCGTCCATGCAGGCCTCGGCCTGGGCGGCGGAGAGCACGTACTCCCAGACCGGGTCGCGCGGGCTCGCGTGGTACAGGCCGACGGGGCCGCCCTCGTCGTGCGTCGAGAGCCCCGCGAGGTAGTCCACGGACTCGGAGGCGATGTGCTCGCGCGTCCAGACGGCCGCCACCGCGGCGTTGTGCGAGAACTCGCTCACGTCGAGCCGGTCGAGGGCCACCAGGTCATGGTTGCCGATCAGGCACACGTCGCACGCCTCGGCCGCCAGCGCCACGCACTCGTCGGGCTGCGCGCCGTAGCCGACCAGGTCGCCCAGGCACCAGCGCGCGTCCACGCCCGCCCGCGCGACGTCCGCGAGCACGGCCTCGAACGCCGGCAGGTTGCCGTGCACGTCGGAGATCAGGGCGATCCTGCCGCTCCTCTCTAGATTTTCCGGACGATGCGCGGTCATGACGTTCGGCTGCCGGTCGCCGCCGCTGTCGCGGTGGTCGCGGCTGGGGCGGCGACGCTGGCGCTCCGGCCGCGGGGCGGCCTGATCGAGCCCGCACCGGCAAGCGAGCAAGCCTACTTCAGCGCCGCGGAGCTCAACCGGATCCGGGACTTCGCCGGCCCCCAGCGGACGCTTGGCCTCGGCGGGCTGGCGCTCACGGGGGCCGCGCTCGTGCTGGTCGCGGCGCGCCCGCCGAGCGGGCTGCTGCGCCGCGCCGGCCGCCGGCCGGTCCTCGGGGCCGCGGCCACGGCCGCGGCGATCTCGGCGGGGCTCGTGGTCGTGACGCTGCCGCTGGCGGCCGTCCGCCACGAGCGGGCGCACGACTTCGGGCTCTCGAGCCAGGACTGGGGCCCGTGGGCCGGCGACGTGGCGAAGTCGACCGCCGTCGAGGCGCTCCTTGCGGCGGGCGGCGGCGCGATCCTCGTCGGCCTCATGCGCCGCTTCCCGCGGCGCTGGTGGCTGCCGGGCGCGGGCGCGGTGGTTGCCCTCAGCGTGGTGTTCCTGTGGCTCACGCCGGTGGTGATCGAGCCGCTCTTCAACCGCTTCACGCCGCTGCCGGACGGGCCGCTGCGGTCGGAGGTGCTCGACCTCGCGCGCCGCTCGGGCGTCGAGGTGGGGGAGGTCTACGAGGTCGACGCGAGCCGCCGGACCACCGGCGCGAACGCCTACGTCGGCGGGATCGGGTCGACCAAGCGGGTGGTCCTCTACGACAACCTGATCGAGGGGTTCACGCCGGCGGAGGTCCGGTCGGTGGTGGCGCACGAGCTCGCGCACGTGAAGCACCGCGACGTGCCGCGCGGGCTCCTCTGGATCGCGATCGTCGCCCCCGCCGGGATGCTGCTGATCCAGCGGCTGACCGAGCGGCTGGCCGCCCGCGCCGGAGCCGCGACGGGGAGCCCCGAGCCCGCCGGCCCCGCCGTCCTCCCGGCCGCCGCGCTGGCGATCGCGGTCGTCTCGTTCGCGGGCGGCCTGGCGGGCAACGCGCTCTCGCGGCGGGTGGAGGCGCGCGCCGACGCCTACGCGCTGCGCCTCACCGACGACCCTGAGGCCTTCGTCGGCCTCGAGCGGCGGCTCGCCACCTCGAACCTCGGCGACCCGGACCCGCCCGGCTGGCTCGTCCCGCTCCGCACCCACCCGCCGGCGATGGAGCGGATCGGCTACGCGCTGAGCTACGAGCGCGGCCGCCGGCCCTAGTCCGGCGCGGCGGCCAGCGGCGGCCAGCCTGGTCACGGCGGTCGGAGGGGCTACTCGCCCGGGAACTCGGGCAGCTCGCGGATGCCCTCCCGCGTGCGCCACTTCGAGTAGTTGTCCTCCATCGCGTCGATCAGCTCGCGCATGAACCGCGGCGAGAGGTTCACCCGGGTGACCACGACGCCGGGCACCTCGGTCTCCTCGACCTCGTGGTCGACGCGCGCGAACGTGATCGTGAACTCGTAGTCCGAGTGGCTGACGTTCGCGAAGTTCGAGTAGACGCCCATCATCGCCTCGGGCGTCGTCTGGATGTTGAAGTGGCGCTCGCGCGGCTCCTCGGGCACGGTCTCTAGTATCGCACCCTCCCCGAGCCGAGCCGGACCGGAGACCCCCCGTGAGAACCATCGTCGTGGCAGTCGGCCGGCTGCGCCCGCCGTACGCCGACGACGTCCAGCACTACCAGAAGCTCCTGGCGCGCCACGCGCGGGTCGAGCTGGTCGAGGTGCGCGAGGACCAGAACGCCGAGGGCCGGATCCCCGAGCGGGCCTACGTGGTCCTGCTGGCAAGCGAGGGCCGCCAGATCGACTCGGTCGAGTTCAGCCGGTTCCTGGAGGAGCGCCGCCAGGAGGGCCGCGACCTCTGCTTCGTGATCGGCGGGCCGCGCGGGATCGACCTCGACGACTGCGACCTCCGCCTCTCGCTCGGCCCGATGACGCTGCCGCACCAGCTGGCGCGGGTGGTGCTGCTCGAGCAGCTCTACCGCGGGCTCAAGATCCTCGCCGGCGAGCCATACCATTACTGACGTGCCCGGAACGACTCGCTCCACCGACCCGATCGGGGAGCTCGCCGCGACCGTCCGCTCGGCGGCCGAGGAGCTCGGCGGCGGGTCGCCGGCCGCCGCGAGCGCGCGGCTCGAGCGGCCCCCCCGGCCCGACTTCGGCGACTTCTCGAGCAACGCGCCGATGCTGCTGGCGCCCGCCCTGGGCGAGCCGCCGCGGTCGGTCGCGGAGCGGCTCGGGGAGCTGGTCCGCGAGCGGATGGACGGCGGGCTGGAGCGCGTGGAGGTGGCGGGACCGGGGTTCCTCAACCTGTTCCTGTCGGGCTCCTGGTTCCGCGGCGCGCTGAGCGGCGCGCTGGCGGCGGGCGACGGCTACGGCGGCGGGCTGGTCGCCTCTCCCGAGCGCGTCCAGGTCGAGTTCGTCAGCGCGAACCCGACCGGGCCGATCACCGTCGCGAGCGGGCGCCACGCCGCCTGGGGCGACTCGCTCGCCCGGATCCTCGAGCTGGCCGGGCACGACGTCGACCGCGAGTACTACGTCAACGACCACGGCTCGCAGGTGCTGCGGTTCGGCGAGTCGATCCAGGCCCGTGCGCGGGGCGGCGAGCCGCCCGAGGACGGCTACCGCGGCGACTACGTGCGCGAGCTGGCCGAGCGGATCCCGGGGGCGGCGGACGGCGACCCGTGGCAGGTGGCGCGCGCGGGGATCGACCTGATGGTCGAGCAGGTGCGCGAGACGCTGGAGCGGTTCCGGGTGAGGTTCCACCGCTTCTTCCACGAGGCGTCGCTGCACGAGTCGGGCGCGATCGAGCGGGCGCTCGAGCTGCTCGAGCGGAACGGCCACACCTACGTCCACGACGGCGCGCTGTGGCTGCGCACGACGGCGCTCGGCGACGACAAGGACCGCGTCCTGCGGCGGTCGAGCGGCGACTACACGTACTTCGCCGCGGACATCGCGTACCACCTCGACAAGCGCGAGCGCGGGCTCGAGCGGGTGATCGACCTCTGGGGCGCGGACCACCACGGCCACGTCACGCGGATGCTGATCGCCTGGGAGGCGCTGGGCGGCGAGCCGGGGAGGCTCGAGCTCCTGATCATGCAGATGGTCAGCCTGACCGAGCACGGCCAGCGCGCGCAGATGTCGAAGCGCGAGGGCGAGTTCGTGACGCTCGACGACCTGATCGAGGACATCGGGGTCGACGCCGCGCGGTACTACCTGCTCCAGCGCAGCCACGACACGACGCTCGACCTCGACCTCGCGCGCGCGCGCGAGCAGTCGCAGGAGAACCCGGTGTACTACGTGCAGTACGCGCACGCGCGGATCGCGAGCATCCTGCGGAAGGCGGGGGAGGAGCGCGTCGACGCGGCCCTGACCTGCGACCTGACCGCGCGGGACGACCCGCTGCACCCCTCCGAGCGGGACCTGGTGAAGCGGCTGCTCGAGCTGCCGGGCGAGGTGCTGGTGGCGGCCGAGCGGCGCGCCCCGCACCGGTTCACCGACTACTCGCTCGAGGTGGCGCGGCAGTTCTCGGCGTTCTACCGCGACTGCCGGGTGGTCGGCGCGGCGGAGGACGGCGACGACGAGGACCTGCGGATCGCGGTGTCGGTGGCGACGATGCGGGTGCTGGCGCGGTCGCTCGACCTGCTCGGGGTGGAGGCGCCGGAGCACATGTAGGGGCGGCGGGGCGCCCGGGCCTCTTTTGGCCCGGCGACCTCCGGCTAGAGGTCGCTGATCCCGTTGATCCCCGCGTCGTTCAGCCAGGAGTTCAGCTCGGTCAGCTCGTTCGCGTAGAGCAGGACGCCCATCGCGATCAGGACGACGCCGGACACGAGCGTGATCGCGGTGTAGTGCCTGCGGAAGAAGCGGAAGATCGCGGTGACCTGGGAGAAGGCGAGGGCGCTGAGGACGAACGGGACGGCGAGGCCGGCGGCGTAGAAGGCGAGCAGGACGCCGCCCTTGCCGACGGTGTCCTGGTTGCTCGCGGCGGTGAGGATCGCGCCGAGGGTGGGGCCGGTGCAGGGGAGCCAGGCGACGGCGAAGGCGAGCCCCGCTATCACCGGCCCCCCGGTGGAGGCCCGCCTGATGAGCGACTCCGGGCGCCACTCGCGGTTGAGGAACGGGACGAAGATCGTGGCGACGAACAGGACGCCCATCAGCACGATCAGGACGCCCGACGCCTTGCGGAGGGTCTCGCGGTGGTCGAGGAGGGTCTGGCCGAGGCCGGTCGCCGTCATGCCGAGCGCGACGAACATGACCGAGAACGAGAGGCAGAACAGGAGGGCCGGGCCGAGGACCTTGGCGCGGCTCCTGCCCTCGCTGAGCTCGGCGAACGAGACGCCGGAGATCGCCGAGAGGTAGCCGGGCACGAGCGGGAGGACGCAGGGGGAGACGAACGAGACGAAGCCGACGGCGAAGGCGGCGACGACCGTGGTGTCGACGTCGGAGGCGGCGATCACAGTGGACCCCCGGGCGCGGGCCTTCGGGCGGCGGCGCTCACAGGTCGTAGCTCCGGAGGTCGGCCTCGAGGCGCGCGGCGTCGGCGGGGTCCGGCTTCTTCGGGCCCGCCGTGGCCGCCGCCTCCTGCGGCCGCCGGCGGCGCCATCGCAGCGCGGTGCCGACCACCGCCGCGGCGGCGAGGAGCAGGGCGAGGGCCGGCACGAGGTACGTGGTCAGGCCGAACCCCTCCTGCTTCGGCACCGCGAGCACGGCGTCGCCGTACTCGGCCGCGAGCGCGTCCTTGATCTGGGACTTCGTCCGGCAGCGGGCGACGAGCTGGCTCACGAGCCGCCGCTCCTGAACGGCGAGCGGCGCGTCGCCGGAGGTCGCCAGGGAGGTGCCGCAGACGGGGCACATGACCTCGTCCTCGACGTCGGCGACCGTCGTCCGCGGGCAGGCGACGGCGGGAGCGGCCAGGACGAGGCTCGCGAGGGCGATGGCCGCGGCCGTGCGGCTCCCGCCGATGCGGCCCCGCCACGGCCGCCCGCGGCTCGGCCAGGCCCGCCCGCGGCTCTCCGACCGGCTCACGTCCGCTCCGCGAGCAGCGGCAGCACCTCGCGCGCGAGGAACGCCTCCGTCACCGGGCCGCGGACCAGCGCCGCGATCCGCCCGCGGCGGTCGAGCACGAACGTCTCCGGGTAGCCGCTGACGCCGAACGGCCGCAGCTTCTCGCCGGACGCGTCCTTGACGTTCGGGTAGGTCAGGCCGTAGCGGCGGACGAACCCGCGCGCCGAGCCGGTCGAGTCGAGGGCGTCGACGCCGAGCACCGTGCCGCCGCGCGGCGCGATCTGCCGGTGCCAGCGCTCGAGCAGGGGGGCCTCGTCGCGGCACGGGTCGCACCAGGAGGCCCAGAAGTTCAGGACGACCACCTTGCCGCGATGGTCGGACAGCGACGCGGAGCCCGCGCCGTCCAGCCTCGGCAGGGTCAGCTCGGGCGCGGCCGGGCGCCGACCGTCGGCGAGCGCCTGGTCGATGCCGGTGTCGTCGCCCTCCTGGAGGACCGCGTAGGCGAGCAGTCCGACGAGCGCGAGGACGGCGACGACGGCGGCCAGCGGGAGTGGGGACAGGAGGCGATTCACCCTCCGGCGAAGGGTAGGAGAGGCGGGGCCGCCGCCGCCCCGGCTCCGCCGCCGTGCCTCCCGCTCCATGACGGGGTTCCACCGCCCCCGATCCCAGTCAGGCCCCGTCCTCGGACATCCGTCGAATGCGTGGCAAAACGGGCCCGATTCCCTAAAGCGGCGATCCGCCGGACCCGATGGAGCCGAGATGCTTCCGGGTACCCCATTCGGGCCGACTCGCCTGCTTCGCCGGGCAATCGTCCTGGCGGCGGCGGTCACCGCCCTGGTACCCGCCGGCGCGAGCGCCGCCACCTACGCCCTCCGCCCCGACGGCGTGACCTTCGGAGGGGGGTGGACCTCGACCCCGCTCGGGACCCAGCCGTGGGACGCGCTGGACGACGCGGTCGTGGCGCCGACCGTCCCGACGACCGCAACCGACCACCTCAGCCGGTCGTCGACCGGGATGTCGATGGTCCGGTTCTCGCTGACCACCGCCACGCTGGCCGCCGGCGAGACCGCGACCTCCGCGACCGCCCGCGCCTACCTCGCGACCGGGTCGA
This sequence comes from Thermoleophilaceae bacterium, assembly GCA_036389295.1. Lineage (GTDB taxonomy): Bacteria > Actinomycetota > Thermoleophilia > Solirubrobacterales > Thermoleophilaceae > AC-37. Next base: position 121,323 of record DASVQB010000060.1, read on the forward strand.
AGCGCCAGGTCGTCCTGTGGGCGACCGACGGCGGAGCCGGCGGCGGGACCACGACGATCCCGCCGGGCAGCCCCGCCGGCTGGTACTCGGTCGCGCTGACGCTGACCCCCGGCCAGTCGGCGATCGACTCGCTCGAGCTCGGGCTGACCGACGACCCGAGTGGCGGAGGCGGCACCGCGACCTTCGCGTACGCGGCCTACGTCGAGCTGGCCACGCAGGACCCGCCGCCCCCGCCGCCGAGCGATCCCCCGGCGTCCGACCCGCCCGCGAGCGATCCTCCGGCGACCGATCCCCCGGCGACCGACCCGCCCGCCAGCGATCCCCCGGCGTCCGACCCGCCCGCCTCGGACCCGCCGCCGAGCGATCCGCCCGCCTCGGACCCGCCGCCGAGCGATCCCCCGGCGACCGACCCGCCCGCGACCGATCCGCCCGCGACCGATCCCCCGGCGAGCGACCCGCCCGTCCTCGATCCCCCCGTCCTCGATCCGCCGGTGCTGGACCCGCCGACGAGCGATCCGCCCGCGAGCGATCCGCCCGCCTCGGACCCGCCGGCGAGCGATCCGCCCGTCCTCGATCCCCCCGTCCTCGACCCGCCGGTGCTGGACCCGCCGACGACCGATCCGCCCGTCCTCGACCCGCCGGCGACCGATCCGCCCGTCCTCGATCCCCCCGTCCTCGACCCGCCGGTGCTGGACCCGCCGGCGACCGATCCGCCGGTGCTGGACCCGCCGACGATCGACCCGCCCGTCCTCGATCCGCACACCTCGGACCCGCCCGCCGGCGACCCGCCGACCAGCGAGCCGCCGGCGACCGATCCGCCCGCGACCGATCCCCCGCCCGGCGGCGGCACCGGCGACACGAGCGGCGACCCCGCGCTCGCCATCGCCAAGGGGTCCCTCAGCGCGACCGGCACCGGGGTCGTCCGTGTGATCGTCGAGTGCGCCGAGAGCATGGTCGGCGGCTGCGAGGGCGTGATCACGCTGGAGGAGGCGCCGAAGAGCTCCGCGAAGCGCATGGCCCTCCAGGCCGCCCGCCGGACCACGCAGCGCTTCGGCCGCAAGCGCTACAAGCTGCCCCCGGGCCAGACCAAGGCCGTCCCGATCCGCATCGAGCGCCGCGCGTACAGGAAGTTCCGCAAGCGCCGCTCCTTCAAGGTCCAGGTCGTCGCCAAGCAGAAGGACGCGGCGGGCCACGTCGTGACCTTCCGCCGCACGGTCCGGGTCTTCCCGAAGCGCCGCAAAGCCCGCCGCTGAGCGGGCTTCGCTGGCACCGGCCAACCGCCCAAACTAAACTCGCACGGCCGGGCCGTCCGGCCCGCACGCGGACGTAGCTCAGTTGGTAGAGCGTCGGCTTCCCAAGCCGAAGGTCGCGGGTTCGAGACCCGTCGTCCGCTTCGAGGAAACCGCACGCAATCCGGGCGGTTTCGGGCGGGTGCCCTCCTGCCAGTAAGTGCGGCTCGGGGCCGAGATGGCAACTCAGGTGGCAACATTGCGTCAAGTCGCGCCCGTCGGCCCCCCTTCCCGCGGAGAAGTTGCGCGGTCGGACGGCGACCGATCACCGGATCCACGCGCACGGCACACTCGAAAAAACAGAGGAGGGCGTGCGCCTCGGTTACACCTCGCCCCCGTCGGTGAGGCCGCAAGCCGTGCACCGGAAGCCCGCATACATGTCGTCGCGTCGCTCATCTACATCAGACCAGCCACAAAGCTGGTCGAACGCCTGCACCGCACCGCGGGCAGCACACAAGGGGGCCGTAGCCTTCGAAGTACACGACCTCGATCCCGGCCTCATTGAGGTGACGCCCGTAGAAAGCTCCGAGTAGCTAGTACCTGACCAGGCCGCTCGGCTTAGTCCGCCCAACTCCGGATCAGCTAGACGCTGAAGCGCCGAGAAGTTCCTCGACCCGTTCCTCAATCCTCGTGCCGACGCCATCGGCATCTAGATGCGCGCGCACGAGTTGACGCGCTCTCGCCGTCGGGGCGCTCTCGTCGAGCGAAAAGCCGGCCGCTACGGCCTCTCCTCTAGCTGCGAGTGTCGCGAGGTCGCGATGGAGTTCGTCTTCGTCGTCGTACTGCGGAATCGCTACGCGGAAGGGTGCACGGTGGATGTTCCGTGCGCCGAACAGCCCTTTCGCCAGGGCGTCCTCGATGCGTGACTGAAGCGCTCGGCTGTTCAGCACCGCGCACAGGTAGCCGCCCTCCTCCGCGGACTGCACCGGTGCCCAATAGAGCGCGTGATCCACGACAGTCCGCGGCTCCGTGATACGTGCGGCCGTCACGATGGCTCCACGGCCCGTATACACGACGCGATGCGGTGCCAGCGGGAACTGGTTCGTGAGTTTGCTCTGGTAGTTGATCTGGCCAAGCAGGTCATGGCGCGTGGAGGCGGGCTTGTGCTTCGCGTAGATCTGCTCCGCGTCGCGCCACCACTGAGCGAGGTGCGGGAAATCCTCGATGAGGACGCCGCCCGCATCCAGAAGCTGCGAGCCGTCGTACGGGATCACAGCGAGCTTCGTGTGGCGGACCCGGAACGGAAGCAAGCTCTCACCAAGCACGATTGGGTAGACGAAGCGGTCCTCGATCTGCCCCGTCTGACTCGGGAGTTGGCTCCAAGGGGGCCGCTCCGGACTTGTCCGATCGCTCTCGACTTCAAGCTGACCCGCGGGAAGACCGAGCTTCGTCGCCGGCCGCTCGAAGACCGTCAGCAGGACGCGAGGGACTAAATTCGCGCCCTGTCGGACGAGCGCGCCGTAGGGGGAAATGTAGTCCCCCGTGGCGACGATGACCGGTCCCTCCGCTTGACTCAGAAGCTCCTTGACTTCCGACCACGGCCGGTAATGGTCGGGAACGTGCCCTTCCCACCAGAGTGCCACGTCAGGCATGGGCCGACTCTGTAGCGCTTCGGTGCGAGAGCCGAAGACCACGCATGCGGGAATGGGGAAGGGCTGCGGGCGGACGCCGCTCAGTTCCCATGGTTGATCGAAGGCCACCGTCAGAGCGCTCTCTTTGCTCGCGTAGTTCGCCGCTCGAAAGCCCTCGTACTGAGGGCGCGAGAGGGCGGCGTAAGGCATGACGAAGCCGAACCGCCCCCCGCCGGTCAGGTACAGCTCGCAGCTCCGCTCGACGAAAAGCCCCGCGAAATCTTGACTCGTGACGACCTGTGCCGCCGCCCACAGGTGGCGCTCAGTCGAGAGTCGCCTGAACTCCTGCTGCATCGCCTCTGACATCGCGTTGTAACGCAGCCACGGTGGGTTCCCGACCAGCCGGTCTACGCGATGCTCAGGACGGGTGAACTCGTACGGCCGCGCGAGGTTCCGAACGTAATAGCCCCAGATGTGGTCTCGACCGTGATCGTGTAGGTGGCACAGCGCGACGAACGTCGTCTCGAGTTCCGCGCGGTCTGCGTTTGGCACGTCGTATCGCTTCAGGACCGCCTTGATGGAGGGGGGCTTGCTTCCGGGGGTCCGGTCGGCTGCGTACCGGGCGAGTTCTTCGACCAGTCGGTCGAACTGCGCGGCATCCGCGACGACTGACTCCGGGAAGGACAGGGCGCGGGCGAACAGCTCCAATCCGTCGGTCGTGTAGATCGTTATGCCGCCCGTTGACAGGACGCTCGTGTCTTGCGCGAACTGGATGCTGTCACCGAGGTAAACAGGAATCGAAAGCCGCCCTCGATCCTGGAGACGGTCGCTGCCGATGGCGAGGAGGTACGTCACTCGAGCCAGGGTCACGGCGACCGGATGAAGATCGACTCCGAACACCCGCCGCGTGACGGTCTCGACCGCCTCGGCGTTCGCAACGCCGGCCGCGTCGGCTGCCTGCAGGTAGCGCCTTACCGCCCAGAACAGAAAGGTTCCGCTGCCACACGCTGGGTCGAGAACTCTCTGATCGAGCGGCTCGTCCACGACCTCCTCGACCATTCGCTCCGCCAGCCAGTCCGGGGTGTAGTACTCACCGAGCTGGTGGCGGGTTTCCGCGTCGATGACGGACTCGTAGAGAACCTTCAGCACGTCGTGGTCAACTTGCGTCCAGTCGAAGCGCGAGAGGCGTGCGGCTAACCCCTCTACGAAGGACGCGCCCAAGTCGCTTTCCACCGGCCAGTCGAAGAAGTCCGCCTCGACGACGCCGGTTATCCCTCGTTCGCGGAAGGCGTCTCCGGCGACGAGTTCACGCGGCGATACCGCCCCGCCTCGAAGGTCGAAGCCCATCAGAGTATGGGCGATTACCTCAGCGGTAAGGACGAGGTACGTGTGCTCGATAAACAGCTGGTCGTCATCGGTGAAGTGCGTGCCGAACGCGGCTGCGAGCAGACGCGACCAGAGTTCGCGCTTGAGTCGGACCTCCGAGTCGTCCTTGTGCTGGAGGTAAACGGTCCGCAGCTCCGCGAGATCAAGTCTCGATCCTGGTGACGCCGCGCCGAGCTTCCGCTCAACCTCACGCGGGGTAGGCAGGAGTTGCTCCGCGGTGGAAAGAACGCCTTCGAGCCAGACGAGCAAGCCGTCGACGTCGGGGTTTTCCGACTTGACCGCGAAGGTCGAGATCGACTCCAGCATCCCGTACGGCACGTGGAGGTGGAACAGCTCCCAGTCTGCACCGTCCGTGAGCAACCCGACGTACCGCTGGCCCAGTTCTTCCGTGCGGTCCGCGACGTAGCCCTGCAACTGGTCAGCGGCCTCCGTCCGTAAGTTGCCGACGCGCAGGTCCTTCTTGCACTCGATGACCGCGCGGCCAGTCTCGATGTCGATGCGTCGCCGCCCAGGCGCCGGGGTCTCCAGCCGAACCTCTGGGTCTTCGAGACTCAGGTTGCCGTAGAGCAGGAGTGTTCGGACTCCGCTCTGGATGTCGGCCTCCGACCTCGGCTTCGACCGGTCTGCAAGCTCGGCCACAAGCTGCGTGAGGTCAACTGTTCCTGTGGCGGTCAGCGTTCCGGAGTGAAGAGGACTATTCGGGCCTTCGTCGTGGCGGACGCTATCGCGTGCCCGGCTCTGGCTTCCGGGCCGCCGTCGTTCGACTAGCTGATGTCAGACACGCAACCCAACCCCGCGCAGGGACTTGCGCTCCGCACCGCCCGACTGCCGAGGCCGTCGAGGAGCAGGACACGCGGCCGTTCACACGCAACAGCTCGGCGCCTTCCTGGCGGTCGTTTCCATTCGCCACAAGCTGTTCTTCGAGTTGCTGGCGGCAACGGGGCTTGCGGATCTCCGAGGTAGAGCGACGGCACCTGCATCTCGACGGGTCGAACTGCCCCCGACGCTGGTGGATTCGCTTCGCGCCCATCTCGCGGCGAGCGGATGGCTTGACGATTACTCGCCGGTCTTCCCGTCCCTGGCGGGCACGTACCTGAACGCCGACAACCTCTACAAGCGCGTGCTGAAGCCTGTTGCAGAGGAGATTGACGCGCCATGGGCTGGCTTCCACACTTCCGCCACACCTGCGCCTCGCTGCTCTTTCAGCGCGGCTGGAACGCAGTCCAGGTCCAGCTGGAGCGGTACGTGCATCTCATGGACGATCTCGGTTCGGGGCTCGACGTCGGGGCGGAGTAGCGCCTGGCAACAAGGTGGCAACGGACGGCACGGGAGTCCACGCTGCGACCCTGTCCCTGGCGACCTGGACTGGCTGCATAACCCCCTGGCCTACAGGGAAGTCGCGCCTCTGCTTCCCAAGCCGAAGGTCGCGGGTTCGAGACCCGTCGTCCGCTTCGAGGCGCGCCGCTCGTCCTCGACCTCCAAGAGCACGCGGCGGCGACGGCCGGTGGCTGCGCGGCGGTCAGCATCCCGATCCGCGGCTACCTTGAACCCGGTGCGTGAGATGGCCCCTCACTCGGCCAAGGCCCGCCTGCGGCACCCGCGGAGCCGCGGGACCGCCGCGGCGGCGATCGTGCTGGTGGCCCTGGGGCTCGGGCTCGGGGATCGCCCGCCCGACCGCGCCGAGGCGAGCGCGTCGCACGACCGGTACTGCGTCGACGCCGAGTGCACCGGCACAAAGGGGTCCGACCGGATCGTCGCCAGCGACGGCGACGACACCGTCCACGCGCTCGGCGGCGACGACACCGTCCACGGACTCCGCGGCGACGACCTCGTCTACGGGCAGTCTGGCCGCGACGTCCTGCTCGGCGACGAGAAGGGCGAGGGAGGCAAGGACGAGCTGCACGGCGGCTCCGAGTACGACCGGATCTTCGGCATGGCCGGCCGGGACCGGCTCTACGGCGACTCCGGGGGCGACGTCGTCCACGGCGGCGACGGGTCCGGCGACCGGATGTACGGCGGTCCGGGCGACGACACGCTGGACGACGCGCCGCGGACCAGGGCCGGCCGCGACTACTTCTACGGCGGGCCGGGCGACGACGACATCTACAGCCGCGACGGGTTGCGCGACAAGGTGAGCTGCGGCTCCGGCTCGGACATCGCCAAGGCCGACCACGCGGACGCGGTCGCCGACGACTGCGAGCGCGTCGTCCGCATCGGCTGACGACCGCCGCGGATTGGCCCCACCCCCTCCCGGGTAACGCCCCGCCACACACTGGAACCCAGGAGGCGGAATGGCGGAGTTGACGCAGCTCGAGGAGAAGCTGGCCGAGGTCATGGGGCTCGCTCAGGCGGCCCAGGGGTCGACCAGCAAGGTCGCGAAGCTCGTGGACGACGAGCAGGTCTCGGGCACGCTCGAGCGGATGGGCCAGGAGGCGAAGGAGACCGAGGAGCGCTGCGCCAAGCTCGCCGACTCGATCGAGGGCAAGAAGACCGCGATCGTCGAGAAGGCGCGCGAGACCAAGCAGGAGGCCGAGGCGATGATGGGCGACTACCTCGGCGACGACGTCGACGCGCTCGACGGCCTGGAGTTCCTGATCATGGCCGAGGCGGGCGAGCTGGGCCACGTCGAGATCGTCGGCGCGATGAACGAGGAGCTCGGGGAGCAGCCGGTCCGGGAGCTCGTCGAGTGGGCGCTCCCGGTCCAGCGTCGCCACTTCGAGCAGACCCGGGACGCCGCGCTGGAGCTCGCCCGCCGCGAGGCGGCCGAGGTCGGCTGACCGCCCGCGGCCCGCGGACGACCGCACGACGAGCGCGACCGGCACGACGAGCGCGACCGGCACCACCGGACAAAGCAGATGACCCTCGACGAGCAGCTCACCAAGCACCTCACCGACGTCCACTCGATCGAGGAGCAGGCGCTCCAGCAGCTCGAGACGGCCCCGGACATCGCCGGCGACGACCGGCTCGCGACCGCCTTCCGCGAGCACCTGGCCGAGACCGAGGACCAGGAGCGCCGCGTGCGCGAGCGACTCACCGCACGCGGCGCCGACCCCTCGAGGACCAAGGACCTCGTCGCCCGCGCCGGCGGAATCGGGATGCTGCTGTTCGCGAGGTCCCAGCCGGACACCCCGGGCAAGCTGACCGCCCACGCCTACTCCTACGAGCACATGGAGCTCGCGGCCTACGACCTGCTCGCGATCGTGGCCGACCGCGCGGGCGACGGGGAGACGGCCGCCATGGCCCGCGAGATCCGCGAGCAGGAGGCCGCCATGGCCGAGCGGCTGGCGGCGGGCTTCGACCGGGCGGTCGAGGCCTCGCTCCGCGACGTCGACCCGTCCGACCTCGCGGAGCAGCTCACGAAGTACCTCGCCGACGCCCACGCCATCGAGGCGCAGGCGATCCAGCTCCTCGAGTCGGGGCCGAGGATCGCGGGCGAGTCGGCGCTGGCCCGCGTCCTCGCGGAGCACCTGGACGAGACGAGGTCCCAGCAGGCGCGCGTGAGCGACCGCCTGGCCGCCCACGGAGCCGGCCCCTCCCGCCTCAAGGACGCCGTCATGCGCGTCGGCGGCCTCAACCTGGGCGCCTTCTTCGCCGCCCAGCCCGGCGACACCCCGGCCAAGCTCGCCGGCTTCGCCTTCGCTTTCGAGCACCTGGAGATCGCCGCCTACGAGCAGCTCAAGCGCGTCGCCACCCGCGCCGGCGACGGCGAGACCGCCGACCTCGCGGAGGCCGTCGTCGCCGAGGAGCGGGCCGCCGCCGCCCAGATCCGCGAGCAGTTCGAGCCCGCGGTCGACGCCTCGCTCGACGGCCAGGCGCCGGCCGGGAGCTGATCAGCCCGCAACCGCGGCGCTGCTCGCGCCGGCGCCCACCCCGGCCGCCCCGGCCGCGGAGATCGACGCCGCTATGTGCGTCTCCGCGAGGTGGGTCGCGAGGGCGACGATCAGGTCGAGGTCGTGGCGGGCCAGCAGCTCGTCGCCGAGCGCGAGCGTGAAGTAGCGCTGCGGGAAGAGCCAGGGCGTGCGCGCGCTCGCCAGGTCGCCGAACGTGCACCGGTGCCCGAGGAAGCTCCGGCCGAAGACGGGGATCGTCTCGCCGCCGGGAAGCACGATCTCGGTCCCGCGCAGGGCGCGCCGGGTCACGGCGGCCACGAGGTCCCCGTCGGCCCCGAGGACCTGCGCCGGGGCGCCGTCCGACGCCGGCCTGACGCGCCATTCGCCGCCGGCCGTCGCCAGCACGGCCTCGTAGGGGGCGGCCGCGCTGCCGCGGCGGCCCTCGACGACCACCTGGCCGGCGGGGTCCGTCGCCACGAGCGCGGTCCCGCGCTCGCGGACGCGAACCTTCAGGGGAGAGGAGACGATCAACGCCGGGGCCACCGCGCGAGGGGGGGTTGCGGCGGCGGCCCCGGCGCCTAGATCGCCGGCTCCAGTCCGGCCTGTGGGGGGGCCTCCACGGGAGCCGCAGGCTCCCTGCGTCGGGTGAACAGGCCGAGCCCGAGCAGAATTAGTCCCGCCGCCGTCGAGCAGAGGGACATGTAGATCCAGCTTCGGTCGAACGCTTCGAGGATGCCGGTGGGTCCGGGCGTCCCGAACAGGGCGACGAACGCCGCAACGCCCACGGCGGCGCCGACCTGCCGCGAGGTGGCCAGCCCGGCGATCCCGGTCGCCAGCCGCTCCTCCGGCACGGCTAGCACCGCGGCGGCGGTGAACGCCGGCAGGATGAGGCCGACGCCGGCGCCGCCGATCAGCATCGGGATCAGGTAGTGGGTGACGTACTCGTGCTCCGGTCCGAGACCGGTCCACAGCCCCGTGCCCACGGCGAACATCAGGCCGCCGGGCGCGCCGAGCGTGGCGGGGCCCACGCGCTCGGCGAGCCGGCTCGCGATGCCGGCGAAGATCGTCGCCATCACCGCGCCGGGGGCGAACCCGAAGCCGGCGCGCAGCACCGAGTAGCCCCAGACCTCCGTGAGGAACAGGACCCCGCCGAGCAGGAACGCGCCGAAGCCGGCGTAGAAGAGGAGCTGCGCGGCGTTCGCGAGCGAGAACGCGGGCGAGCGGAACAGGTCGAGCTCGATCACCGGCGCGCGGTGGCGCAGCGAGCGGAGCACGAACAGCGCGCCGATCACGACCGCGGCCGCGAAGCACCCGAGCGAGCGCTCGTCCCAGCTCCAGTCGTGGCCCTTGACGAGCCCGAGCACCAGCAGGCCGACCGTGGCGACCGCGAGAACCGAGCCGACCGCGTCGGGGAGGAGCGCGCGCGGGTCGCGCAGCTCCTGGAGCCGCCGCTGGACGACCAGCACGGTCACGAGCCCGATCGGGATGTTCACGACGAAGATCCAGCGCCAGCTCAGCTCGGTCAGGAGCCCGCCGAGCGGCGGCCCCATCGCCGCGCCCACGCCGCCGAGCGCCGCCCAGGCGCCGATCGCCGCCGCCCGCTGGCCGGCGGGGAACATCGGCAGCACGAGCCCGAGCGAGTTCGGCGTGATGGCCGCGGCCCCGACGCCCTGGAGGACCCGCGCCGCGATCAGGGACTCGTGGCCGGGCGCGGCGGCGCACAGCCCCGACCCCGCCACGAAGACGACGAGGCCGATCTGGAAGACCTTCTTGCGCCCGACGACGTCGCCGAGCTTGCCGAGGGGAACGAGCAGGGCGGCGAACACGATCGTGTACGCGTTGAGCACCCACGACAGGCTCGAGAGTGTCGCGTCCGAGAAGTCCCGGCTTATATCCGGGAACGCGACGTTCACGATGAAGAGGTCGAGTATGGAGATGAAGATGGCCGGCGCCACGGCTGCGAACGCGCGCCAGCGACCCTCCACGTTGACCCCCTCCGGCTCACCGCCCTGCATCGCCGGCGGCACGTTACACGAGTCGGTTGCATGATGCAACCTGAACTGGATACAGTATGCGCGGATGCTCGACCGAGAGTACAGGGGTCAGGTCTGCTCCATCGCGCGTGCACTGGAGATCGTGGGCGATCGCTGGACGCTCCTGATCCTCCGCGACACGATGCGCGGCATCCAGCGGTTCGACCAGATCCGCGACAGCCTCGGCGTCGCCAGCAACGTGCTGTCGAACCGGCTCGACCGCCTCTGCGAGGAGGGGATCCTCGAGCGGCATGCGTACCGGACGCGGCCCGCCCGCTACGAGTACCGGGTTACCCGCAAGGGAGCGAGCCTCTGGCCGACGCTCTTCATGCTGATGAAGTGGGGCGACCGGTTCTACGCCTCCGAGCTCGGCCCGCCGCTCCTCACGGTCCACCGCGGCTGCGGCGGCGAGGTCGACCACAGGCTCGTCTGCCCCGAGTGCGGCGAGCGCGTGAGCATCCGCGACCTCGACGTGATCCCCGGGCCGGGCGCGCCCGACCAGGTCCAGCTCGCGGCGTACGCGTAGCGGCCGGCGCCGGCCCCGCGGGCCCGATGGCCGAGGCGCTCTCGCCGTCCGACCTCTCCGCCGTCCAGGCGGAGCGCGGCCCCGTGCACATGCACGTGGGCGGCGTCCTCCTGTTCGAGGGCGCGGTCGGGAGGGAGGCCGTCGCCCGGCGGATCGCCGAGCGGATCCACCTGATCCCGCGCTACGCGATGCGGCTGGAGTCGCCGCCGCTCGGCATCGCGAACCCGGTCTGGGTGCCGGACGAGGCGTTCGACCCCGACCGCCACGTCAGGCGCGCCGCGCTCCCGGCCCCGGGCGGCGACGCCGAGCTGTGCGAGCTGGTCGGGCACGCGATGTCCGAGCCGCTCGACCGCTCGCGGCCGCTGTGGCAGCTCGTCGTGGTCGAGGGGCTCGCCGGCGGGCGCTCGGCGCTCGTGGCGAAGATGCACCACGCGCTGGTCGACGGGATCGCGGCCGTGGACGTGAGCACCGTCGTGCTCGACCCGACGCCCGAGGGCCTCGACCTGCCGGCGCCGGACGAGCCCGCGACGCGCGAGGCCGGCCCGGCCGCCCGGGTCGAGCAGCTCGCCCGCGTGGCCGCGGCGCAGCTCGCGGTGCCGCGCCGGCTCGCCCGCGAGGCCGTCTCGCGCGCGCTCGCGACCGACCCGCGCACGGTGGCCGGGCAGGCCCGCCGCGCGGGGTCCGTGCTGGCCGAGCTCGCGCGCGTGCGGCCGGCCGCGCCCGCCACCCGGCTGAACCGCCCGATCGGCCGCGAGCGGCTGTTCGCGCTCGCTCGCGCGTCGCTCGACGACGTGAAGGCCGTGCGGCGGGCGGCCGGCGCGACGGTGAACGACGTGCTCCTCGGCGCCGTCTCGCTCGCGCTGTCCGAGTACCTCGGCGCCGACGCGCCGGAGCGCGCGGTGGCGCTCGTCCCCGTGTCGGTCCGCGGCGAGGCCGACCAGGGCGAGCTGGGCAACCGGATCTCGACGGTCTTCTGCGACCTCCCGCTGCGCGGCGACCCGCTCGACCGCGTCCGGGCGATCTCGGCCGAGATGACCCGCGCCAAGGGCTCCTCGCAGGTCCGGGCCGGCGCGCTGATCGTCGGCGCCACCGGCCTGGCCCCGCCGATCGTCTCCTCGCTCGCGGTCCGCGCGATGAGCGGGCCGCGGGTGTTCAACCTGGTCGTCTCGAACGTGCCCGGGCCGCAGCAGACGTTCTACCTCGCGGGCGTGCCCCTGCGCGAGGTCTTCCCGGCGGTGCCGCTCAATCCCCGCAACCAGGCGCTCTCGATCGGGATCGTGAGCTACGACGGCCGGATCGGCTTCGGCCTGCTCGCGGACCGCGACGCGCTGCCGGACGCGGCGGACGCCGCCGCGGCGGTGGAGAGCGGGGTGGCGGCGCTGGTGGAGGCGGCGGGCTAGGCGGAGCCGTCGGCGCCGGTCGCCGTTCGCCGCCCGCCAGGCAGCCGCTGGGCGAGCCGCCCGAGCGGCCCGACCGACCCCTGGAGCGCCAGCAGGCTCTCGTTCATCGCCTCGAGCGACACCTGGAGCCGCTCCAGGGTGTCCGCCATCGTCGACACCCCGGCGTCGAGCCGCTCGATCGTGTCCGGCAGCCGGGTCAGGTGCTGCTGGACCTCGACCAGGACCGGCATCGCGGCCTCGATCGCCGCCATGCGGTCGTCCATCGGCGGCAGCACGCGGGTCGCCTCGGAGACCTCGCGCATGTCCTCGCGCAGCTCCGGCAGGTTCCGCGTGTGCCCGACCATCGACTGCATCGCGCCGAGGACCTCGGGCAGGATCCGGGTGGCCTCGGCGACGGAGGAGATGTCGCGCGCGAGCCGCGGCAGGAGCCGGAGGCCCGCCGCCACGTCGGACGGGACCGCGAGCACGCGCGCGAACGGGTTCACCGCACCGGCCCCGCGCCGCGGCGGCGACGGCCGTCCTGGTGCGCCCTCCGCCGCGACCGCGACGAGCGCCCGCGGCCGTCGTCCCGTCCGTCCTCGCCGTCCCCCGGCCACTCCTCGCCCGCGAGCACCCGCCCGAACGCCTCCTCCGCCGCGGCGGCCATGCGCAGGGCGAAGCCCGCCGAGACGGCCTGGCCCGCGATCGGCCGCAGCTGCTCCAGCGCCTCGCGCACCTGCGTCGCCTCCTCCGCCGGCGCCCCGGCGTCGTAGAACGGCTTGACCACCTGGTCGAGGAACATACGGATGAAGGCGGTCGCGATCGCCTCGGAGTCGTCCAGGATCTCGGCTGCCAGGTCGAGCGCGACCTCGAGCGGGATGCCGAGCGACACGACCTTCTCGCCCGCGTCGAGCAGCGCCGGGCTGCGGACCTCGTAGCGGTCGTCGCCGAGCGGGGCGAGGACGTCCAGCTCGACGGCGCGGTCGACGAACCGCTGGTCGGACTCCTCGCCGAACCGCTCCGCGAGCTGCTCGGCCGTCGTGACCTCGGGCTCCTCGATCGAGAAGCCGCTGACGGCGGCGCGCTGGAGGCCCAGCACCTCGGAGAGCGACCCGCCGGCCCCGTCCAGCAGGCGCTTGATCGCCGTGAGGTTGAACCCCTCGGCCTGCATCTGGCGGATCAGCTCGAGCCGCGCGGCGTGCTCCTCGCCGTAGTAGCCCGTGCGCCCGCGGACCTCGGGGGGCGGCAGCAGGCCGCGCGAGTGATAGGCGCGGACGTTACGGGTAGTGAGCCCAGTGCGGTGAGCGAGCTCGTCGATCGTCATCGGATGGTCGTCCGCGTGAGCCACGTCACCGATCTTACGCAGCGATATGCGCCATCATCCTGTGTAACACGGCCCGGCGGCGGGTACGAGCCGCGAGAGGGACCGGCGGAACCGCCGGAGGGGAACCGGAAGCGAACCGCCTAGGAGGCGCGCAATGACGAGCACCGGACAGAGGATCCTGGGGACGATCGTGCTGGCGCTCGCCGGCGTGGCGGTCGCGGCGCCGCCCGCCGCAGCTCACGGCTTCGGCCCGTCGGCGCCCGCCGGCGGCGGCGAGGTGCTCCAGATCGTGATCGGCACGATCGTGGGCATGGCGGCCGCCGGAGTGGCGGCGTGGGTGATCATGGCCCACCGCGACGGCCGCACCGACGTACTGCGCCGCCTGGCCGCGTTCTCCGAGCGCGTCAGCGGCCTGCCCGGCTGGGCGGCGCTCCCGATCGGCGTGCTCGGCGGCTCGCTGATCATCGCCGATTTCGGCATGTACTGGGACATCGCGACCCACATCGACTCGGGCCGCGACTCCGGGCCGTTCGCGAACGCCGCGCACTACTTCATCCTGGTCGGCCTGGCCGGGATCTTCCTCGCCGGCGCGCTGGCCTGCACGCTCCCCGACCGCAAGCCGAGCGAGTCCGCGGTGCGCCTGCCCGGCGGCATCCAGGCGCCGCTCGGCGGCGTCCTGATCATCGTCTGCGCGGCCGTCGCCCTGTCCGCGTTCCCGCTCGACGACATGTGGCACCGGATCTTCGGCCAGGACGTGACGCTCTGGGGCCCGACCCACCTGCTGCTCTTCGGCGGCGCCGCGCTGACCGTCCTCGGCGGCTTCGTGCTCGCGATCGAGGGCCGGCGCGCCCTGCCGGCCGACCGGGTCGAGCCCGGCGGTCCGAGCTTCGCGCGGAAGCTCGCCACGGTGGGCTTCGCCGGCGCGCTCCTGATCGCGCTCTCGACCTTCCAGGGCGAGTACGACTACGCGGTCCCGCAGTTCCGCCTGATCATGCACCCGATCCTCCTGATGTTCGCGGCCGGCATCGCGCTCGTGGCCGCACGCATCCACCTCGGCCGCGGCGGCGCCCTGCTCGCGGTCGGCTTCTACCTGCTGATCCGGGTGCCGCTCACGCTGCTCGTGTCGCCGCTGTTCGGCCACACGACCCTGCATTTCCCGCTCTACCTGGTCGAGGGCCTCGCGGTCGAGGCGGTCGCGATGGCGATCGCCACCAGGCGCACCCTCGCCTTCGGCGCCGCGGCCGGCGCCGCGATCGGCACGTTCGGCCTGGCGGCCGAGTGGGCGTGGTCGCACATCTGGTACACGGTCGAGTGGCCGTCGTCGCTCCTGCCCGAGGCCCCGATCGCCGGCTTCGTCATGGCGGTCGCCGCCGGCGTGGTCGGCGCGATGGTCGGCCGGGCGCTCACCGCCGACGAGCCCGGCGCGCTGCCCGTCCCGCGCCTCGCCGGCGTCGCGGCCGCGCTCGCGATCGTGGCGGTCGCCGCCTACGGCGTGCCGGTCTCGGACGGCGATCCCGTCAGCGCCGACGTGACCCTGGACGAGGCCGTTCGCGGCAAGGAGCGAGCCGTCGACGTGACGGCCCGGCTCGACCCGCCCGACGCGGCGGACGACGCCGACTGGTTCGTGCTCACCGCCTGGCAGGGCGAGGAGGGCCGCTCGGTCGTCTCGCAGCTGAAGGAGACGGCGCCGGGCGTCTGGAGGTCGCAGGAGCCGCTCCCGGTGCACGGGAGCTGGAAGGCGAGCCTGCGCCTCGCGAAGGGCACCGGCATCCAGGGCATGGCCGTCTACTTCCCGGAGGACAAGGCGATCCCGGCTCCGGCGGTGCACGCCGCGAGCCACTTCGTCCGGCCGTTCCAGAAGGACAAGAAGCTACTCCAGCGCGAGCAGAAGCCGGGCGTGTCCGGCGCGCTCGTGACGGTCGGCTACCTGATCGTGCTCGCCATCGCGCTCGCCCTCGTGTCCGCGCTCGTCGCCGGCCTCGCCCGGCTCCAGCGCGTCACGAGGTCACGCGCCGGCGGCCCCGTCGAGGAGAACGCGGACGTCAAGCCCCCCGTCGTCCCCGTCGCCTGACTCGACGAGGCTGAGCTCCTCGGCCACGCCGGCCTCGCGGAGGTCGTCGGCGACCTGCTCGACCAGCGCGAGTCGGGCGGTCGGGCCGGCGACCTCCACCCGCCGCGCGCTCGCCCGCAGGGGCAGGCTCGCCTCGGACTTGGCCTTGCGGACCTCGCGCAGCACCGCCGCGGCCAGGTCGAGCAGCTCAGGCGAGGCGCCGTCGCCGGCCGGCCCGTCCGCCGACGGCCACGGGGCGCGGTGGACCGAGCCCTCCTGCCACCACGACCAGACCTCCTCGCACGTGAACGGCATGAACGGGGCGAGCAGGCGGTGGACCGCCGACAGCCCGATGCGCAGCGCCGCGTCGGCCGACGCCGCCCCGGCGTCGCCGCGCGACCCGTAGCGGCGGTCCTTCACGAGCTCCAGGTAGTTGTCGCAGAAGAACCAGAAGAACCGCTCGACCCGCTCGAGCGCGGCCGTGTAGTCATAGCCCTCGAGCCGCCGCGTCGCGTCCGCGACCACCTCGTCGAGCTGGGCGAGCAGCGAGAGGTCGACGGGCTCGGTCGCCCGCCCCCCCGCCGCCGGCTGCTGGAGCACGAACCGCGACGCGTTGAGCAGCTTGGTCGCGAGCCGCCGGCCGATCTTCATCTGGCCCTCGTCGAAGGCGGTGTCGGCGCCGGGCCGCCCGTTCGCCGCCCAGTAGCGGACCGCGTCCGAGCCGTACTTCTCGAGCAGCCCCATCGGCGTGACCACGTTGCCCTTCGACTTCGACATCTTCTTGCGGTCCGGGTCGAGGATCCAGCCCGATATCGCGGCGTGTCGCCACGGGACCGACCCGTGGTCGAACTGGGCGCGGACCACCGTCGAGAACAGCCAGGTCCTGATGATGTCGTGGGCCTGCGGCCGCAGGTCCATCGGGAACACGCGCGCGAAGAGGTCGGGGTCGTCGACCTCGCCGCCGGCCACCTGCGGCGACAGCGACGACGTGGCCCAGGTGTCCATCACGTCCGGGTCGGCGGCGAACCCGCCCGGCCGGTCGCGCTGGTCGGCGGAGTAGCCCGGGGGCACGTCGGTCGACGGGTCGACCGGCAGGCTGTCCCCGTCCGCGACGATCGGGCTCTCGTGGTCGACCTCGCCGGCCTCGTCGATCGGGTACCAGACGGGGAACGGCACCCCGAAGAACCGCTGGCGGCTGACGCACCAATTGCCGGTCAGCCCGTTCACCCAGTCCTCGAACCGCGCGCGCATGTACGGGGGGTGCCAGTCCATCTCGCGCCCGCGCGCGACGAACTCGTCGCGGTGGTCCATCGTGCGGACGAACCACTGCCTGCTCGTGATGATCTCGATCGGCCGGTCGCCCTTCTCGAAGAACTTGACGGCGTGCTTGATCGGCCGCGGCTCGCCCACCAGCGCGCCGTCGCCGTCGAGCAGCTCCACCATCCGCTTGCGCGCCGCCTCGATCCGCGCGCCGGTCAGGCTGTCGTAGGCGCCCTGGGCGCGGCCCGGGTCGTCCGTGGGGAAGCCGTCCGAGCCCCACTCCGCCGGGGCGATCGTGCCGTCCGGGGCGACGACCGGCCGCACCGGCAGGCCGAGCTCGCGCCACCAAGTGACGTCGTTCGTATCGCCGAACGTGCACACCATCGCGATCCCCGTGCCCTTCTCGGGGTCGGCCAGCGGGTGGGCGTGCACCGGCACGGGCGCGCCGAAGACCGGCGTCCGCGCGGTGCGTCCGACGAGGCCGCGGTAGCGCTCGTCGTCGGGGTGGGCGACGAGCGCGACGCACGCGGCCAGGAGCTCCGGGCGCGTGGTCTCGATCTCGACCGCCCCGTCGCCGGGGACCGGGAACCGCAGCCGGTGGAACGCGCCGCCTATCTCGCGGTCCTCGAGCTCGGCCTGGGCGACCGCGGTGCGAAAGCCCACGTCCCAGAGGGTGGGCGCCGCGGCCCGGTAGATCATGCCCTTCTCCAGCTCGCGCAGGAACGAGACCTGCGAGACGCGCTGCGCTGCCTCGCCGATCGTGGTGTAGGTCATCGACCAGTCCACCGACAGGCCCAGGTGCCGCCACAGGCTCTCGAACGCCTGCTCGTCCTCGACCGTCAGCCGCAGGCACAGCTCGACGAAGTTCGGCCGCGAGACCATCCGCGGCGGGCCGTCGCCGCCGGCCTCGACCTCGAGGTCGGGCTCGTACTGGAGGTGCGGGTCGCAGCGGACGTTGAAGTAGTTCTGGACCCGGCGCTCGGTCGGCAGGCCGTTGTCGTCCCAGCCCATCGGGTAGAAGACCTCGCGCCCGCGCATGCGCTGGAAGCGGGCGATCAGGTCGGTGTGCGTGTACGAGAAGACGTGGCCGACGTGCAGCGATCCGCTGACGGTCGGCGGCGGCGTGTCGATCGCGTAGATCTCCTCGCGCGACCTCGAGCGGTCGAAGCGGT
The DNA here is from genome assembly GCA_036389295.1 of Thermoleophilaceae bacterium. GTDB lineage: Bacteria > Actinomycetota > Thermoleophilia > Solirubrobacterales > Thermoleophilaceae > AC-37. The sequence continues at coordinate 139,143 of DASVQB010000060.1, forward strand.
AGGTGCCCTCGCTCTCCCAGCGCTCGGACCACTTCTCCTCCAGGCCGTCGAGCCGCGGCTTGTCCGGGAGGCGGGGATCGCTGTGGGCCGGGTCGGTCATGGAAGCGGTCGCGCAGCGTACGGTAGCCGCGGTTGCCGACCGCCGGGGGCGGGATTACCCTGGGTCAAGGCCTCCGCAGCCGCGGAGGCGGACCCGTACCCCCGATGCAAGTCGCACTTCCTGCGAAGAGCCTGCGCGCCTACCTGCCGCGCGGTCAGACACTGCCCGACGACGTCTTCGCGCGCCGGCACCTCTGGATGCAGCGGCTGCTCCTGGCGCACGTGGTCGGCATCCCGCTGTTCGGGCTCTCGCAGGGGTTCGGCGTCGCCCACAGCCTGATCGAGTCGGCGCCGATCGCCGTGTTCGCGCTCGCGTCGAGGCTGTCGACCAACCGCCGCGCGTGCGCGGGCCTCGCGGCCGCCGGGATGCTCACGAGCTCGGCCGTCCTGGTCCACCTCTGGCACGGCGCGATCGAGGCGCACTTCCACTTCTTCGTCGTGATCCCGCTGCTCGCCCTCTACGAGGACTGGATCCCGTTCCTGATCGCGGTGGCGTACGTCGGGCTCCACCACGGGATCGCCGGGGCCGTCGACCCGGGGGTCGTCTACAACCACCGGTCCGCCATCGAGCACCCCTGGCGGTGGGCGGGGATCCACGGGCTGTTCGTGGCGGCGGCCGGGGCGGTGAGCCTCGTGACCTGGCGCCTCAACGAGGAGGTCCGCGAGCAGACGCGGATCGAGTCCAGCCGCAGGGCCGACGCCGAGGCGGTCTCCGCCGCTCTCCAGCGCGGCCTGCGGCCGGAGCGCCTGCCCGAGATCGCCGAGGGCACGGTGGCGGGGCGCTACCTGCCCGCCGGCACGCGCGACATCGGCGGCGACTGGTACGACGTGGTGCCCCTCCCGGACGGGCGCGTGGCCCTCACGCTGGGCGACGTGGCCGGCCACGGCGTCGCCGCGGCATCGCAGATGGCGGGCCTCCGCCACGCCGTGCGCGCCTACGCGTACGAGGGGATGTCGCCGCAGCAGGTGGCGAGCCGGATCGACCGCCTCTTCCAGGGCGAGTACGCGACCTTCCTCTACCTCGTGTTCGACCCGGGCACGGCCGAGCTGCGGTTCGCGAACGCCGGGCACCTCCCGCCGCTGGTCGTCGGGCCGGACGGGGAGGCCGGCTTCCTGTTCGAGCGGCTGTCCTCGCCGCTCGGGCTCGGCGACGACGCCCACTTCGAGGAGGGCGTGGTCCGGTTCGCGCCCGGAACGACCGTGCTCGCCTACACCGACGGGCTGGTCGAGCGGCGCACCGAGCCGATCGACCGCCAGCTCGAGCGCCTGCGCCTCGCGGTCTCGGGCACCGGGTTCGGCGCCGACTCGGCGTGCGAGCGGGCGCTCGCCGCGTTCCCCCCGGACGGCGAGGACGACGTCGCGCTGCTCGCCTTCCAGGCCGCGCCGGTCACGCACGACGCGTTCCAGGTGCCGCCGCACCCGATCGCGCTGGCGGGCGCGCGCGAGCGGCTGCGCGGCTGGCTCGCGCGGGCCGGCGTCGGGAGCGGGGTCGCGGGCGACCTGATCCTCGTGGCGGACGAGGCGATCACGAACGCGATCGTCCACTCCGGCAGCGAGCGCGGCGCCGAGGTCGAGCTGGCCCGCATCGACGGGCGCGTGGAGATCACGGTCCGCGACTTCGGCCGCTGGAGCTCGGAGGCGAGCGATCCCGACCACGGCCGCGGGCTGATGCTGATGAAGGCCCTGACCGACCACGTGGACGTGACCCACACCGACGACGGCACGACCGTCACGCTGGCCCGTCGGGTGGAGGCCTCGCCGACCGCCCCGCTCGTCTGAGCGCGCCGCCCGCCGCGCGCGTCTAACCTGCCGCGCATGGACGGCGAGAGGAGGACGCGGACGGCCGCCCTGGTCGCGGCGCTCGCGGCCGCCGTGATGCTCGCGCTCGCCGGCTGCGGGGGCGACGACGACGGCGGCGGGACGAGCGGCGGCGGGGCGACGGTCCCGACGACCGGCGCGGACACGACGTCCACGGACACGACCTCCGAGGAGACGACGACCACGGACGAGGGCGACGACTCGAAGGCGAGGTCCGCCGCCGTCCAGGAGTGCTTCGACCGGGCCGAGGAGCTCGAGGGCGACGCCCGCGACGCCGCGGAGGCGAGCTGCCGCGCCGCCGAGACCGGAAACACCGACGAGATTCGCGGCCAGGCCAGGGAGCAGTGCCTGGCGGCGACCGAGCGGATCCCGGACGAGGACTCCCGGAAGCGGGCCCAGGAGGCCTGCGACCGGTTCGAGAAGTGACGGGCGCGGGCGGATGAGCCTGCTCGACCGGCTGAGGGGCGACCGCGAGCCGGGGACGCGCGAGCGGCCGTCGCTCGCGCGCGACGCCCGCTCGATGAGGGCGACGCTCGCGGCGCTCCACGCCGAGCGCGGCGGCGGCGAGGTGGACCTGAAGGCGCTCGTCCGGGACCTGCTCGACGGCGAGGTCGAGGCGCCGACCGCGGACGTGCGGCAGCTGATCGTGGACGGCGTCACGGCGGGCCGCTTCTACTCGACCGAGATCGCGCCCAACTGGGAGGGGCTCGACGAGCTGCGCCGGGCGGACAAGCTCGACCAGTTCCTCGACCTGGCCCGGATGGTCGAGGCGTCGCCCGACGCGCTCCCGGCCGAGATGGCCGCCACGCTCCGCACGAAGCTGCTGCTCCTGGCGTGGGGGTTCGACGAGGAGCACGGCTACCTCGGGCGGATGGCGCGCGGCGAGGGCGCCGGGTAGCCGGCGGCGAGGCGCCCGCCCCCCAGCCGGGGCGGGGCGCCCTCGCGGCAGCCGGCGGCAAGCGCCCTCGCGGGCCGAACCCGGCGGCGGCCGGCTGCGTAACACCCGTCGTGGGTGGACCGCGGGCGGAGGCCGGAAGGGCGGCTAGGATCGCGTCGTGAGGCGAATCTTCGCGATCGCGTGGGCCGTCGCCGTCGGCGCGGCCGTGGCGCCGGCCGCGTGGTCGGCGGGCGACGCGCCGGCGCCGCCGACGGCGGTCCTGCGGGTCGCCCCGGCCGCCGTGACCGCCGGCGACGGCGTGACGCTCGACGGCTCCGGGTCGACCGACCCGGACGGCGCCGTCGTGAGCTACGCGTGGGACCTCGACGGCGACGGCTCCTTCGAGCGCCTGGGCGGCAGCGACCCGCGGCTGACCGAGACGCTCTCGACGCCGGGCACGGTCCGGATCGGCCTGCGGGTCGTCGACGACAGCGGCCTGCCCGCGGAGGCCCACGAGACCGTGACGGTGGCCGAGCCGGCGCCGCCGGCCGCGGCCCCCGCGGCCGCGCCCGCGGAGGAGATCGCGCAGCCGGCGGCCGACCCGCGCGCCGAGGCCGCCGAGGAGCCCTCGGACGCCGAGCCGGGCGAGGCGGCGGCCGAGCCCGCCCGGGAGACCGCGAGCGCCTCGCGTCCGGCCGGCCGCGAGACCGCGAGCGCCTCGCGTCCGGCCGCGCGCGAGCGCCGGTCCGCGGAGCTTCGCGCGGCGGCCTCCACCACCGTCTCGATCAAGGACTTCTCGTTCGCCCCGAAGTCGGTCACGGTGAACGTGGGCGACACGGTCACGTTCTCGAACCAGGGCCCGACCAACCACACGGCGACCGCCAACGGCGGCAGCTTCGACACGGGCGACCTCGACCGCGGCCAGAGCGGCTCGGTCACGTTCCGCAACGCCGGCACGTTCGCCTACCACTGCGAGCCGCACCCGTTCATGACCGGCACGGTCCGGGTCGTGGCGGCCTCCTCGGGCGGCGGGGGCGGCTCCGGCGGAGGCTCGTCGGGCGGCGGCTCGTCGGGCGGCGGCGGCGACGTGTCGGGCGCCTCGGCGGGCTCGACCTCCTCCTCGGGGTCGTCGCTGCCGGACACCGGCCTGCCGCTCGGCGGCATGCTGCTGGCCGGTCTCACGCTGCTCGCCGCGGGCGTCGCGCTGCGGCGGGCCGCGGCGCCGCGGCCCGGCTGAGGACCGCGCCCGGCGGCACCGGTTTGCCTTACGCGCCAAGCGGCGTATGATCCCCGCCGTGGGAGAGGCGCCGAAGCTGCGTCTGTGACCGAACGCCAGAGCTTCAGCCTCAAACGAGATCCCAGGTCCGTCAGGGAAGCCCGCGGGGCGCTCGACGGGCTCGGCGACCGGCTGCCGCCGGGGCGCCTCTACGACGCGACGCTCTGCCTGAGCGAGCTCGTCACCAACGCGATCCAGCACCCCGACCAGGACCACGGCTCGGCGCTGGAGGTCAGCCTCGTGCTCTGCGCCGACGTACTGCGCGTCGAGGTGGTCGACCCGGGCCACGGCTTCGACCGCGCGGCGCCGAGGAAGAGCGACGAGGGCGGCTGGGGGCTCCAGCTGGTCGAGCGGCTGGCGACCCGCTGGGGGATCGAGAGCGGGCGGGGCAACACGGTCTGGTTCGAGATCGCGCGCGAGGAGCGCTCCGCGGCCGGCGCCGAGGAGGCCGGCGAGGGCACACCCGGCGAGCGGACGTCCTCCGGCGGCGGCGACGAGCGGCTCCGGCTCGCCGAGTCGCTGCGGCTGCGGAGCCGGCTGGCCGGGCCGTAACCTCATCCGCATCCGGCTGCGCGCGATACCCCCCGTCACTCTGGCCGTGCTGGCGGGGTTCGCGCTCGGCGAGGGCGGGGTGGGGGCGATCGAGCTCGACCCCCGCTCGGGGCTGGTCGCGACGGTCGCGCTCGTCGCGCTCGTCGCGATCCTGTTCCGCGACGGCCTCGAGGTCGAGGCCGAGATGCTCCAGTCGGCGTGGCACCTGCCGCTCCGCAAGCTCGTCCTGGCCATGCCGGTCACCGGCGCGCTCGTGGCCTGCGCGACGAAGGCCCTGACCGACCTCTCCTGGACCGAGTCGTTCCTGGTCGGCGCGCTGCTGTCGCCCACCGACCCGGTCCTCTCTTCGAGCGTCGTCACGAACCCGCGCGTCCCGCGCGTCGTCCGCCACTCCCTGAACCTGGAGTCGGGCATGAACGACGGCCTCGCGCTGCCGGCGGTGCTCGCCTTCGCCGCGGCGGCCGACGTCGGGGGGGACGACGACTTCACGTGGTGGCGCTTCGTGCTCGAGGACGTGTCGGTCGGGCTCGTCACCGGCGCGCTCGCCGGCCTGGTCGCCTCGCGCCTCGTGCCCCGCGGTCGCCACGACGGCGGGGCGCGCGCCTCGCGCCTGACGTCGCTCTACGCGGCCGGCGTCGCGTTCGCCGCCTACGGCGTCGCCGTGCTGCCGCCGAAGGGGAACGGCCTGATCGCGGTGTTCGTCGCGGCGATCGTGCTGGGCATCCTGCGGCCGGACGTGCGCGACGCCTTCGCGGCCAGCTCGAAGGCCCTGGTCGAGGCCGTCAAGCTCGGCGTGTTCCTGGTCTTCGGCGCGGTCCTGACGGCCGACCTGCTCTTCGAGGACGCCGCGGCCGCGGCGGCGATCGCCGCCTTCACCCTGCTCGTCGCGCGGCCGGCGGCGGTGTTCGCGGCGCTGGCGGGCACCTCGACGGACGTCCGGACGCGCGCGTTCATGTCGTGGTTCGGCCCGAAGGGGGTCGCCACGATGACGTTCGCCCTGCTCGTCCTGTCCGAGGAGATCCCGGCCGGCGAGCGCGTCTTCGGCATCGCCGCCCTGACCGTCCTGATCTCGATCGTGCTGCACGGCGCGACCGACCGGCCGGGGTCCGAGTGGATGGCCCGCCACGCCGGTGCGGCCGGCGACGCGGCGCTGGAGCCGCCGCTTGCGCGATGATGCCGCGGTCGCCCGACCACGACAGACTGGAGACGACTTGGAAACCTGGGACATCCGCTCGCTCGACGTCCAGCCGCACCAGCCGAAGGTCCTCCGCTCCGACGGCGAGGTGCGCGTGATCGCCATCAACCTGCCGGCGGGCGAGCGGCTCCAGGAGCACCAGGTCCACGAGCGGGCCTACCTCGTGGTCGCCGAGGGCGAGGTCGAGATCGCGGACGGCGGCGAGACGCAGAGCGGCGGCCCCGGCTTCCTGGCGCAGTTCGAGCCGAACGAGCGCCGCGAGGTCCGCGCCACCTCGGACGCGCGGCTCCTGCTCCTGCTGGCGCCGTGGCCCGGCGTCGGCCACCCGAGGGGACGCTCCGCCGGCGGCTCGCCCGACGCGGCCTGATCGGAGGGGGCGGCGGACGCCCCCTGCGATAATCGGATCGAGATGGACCCCGCCCGCAAGCGGACCGTCCGCCTGGTCGTCGCCCTCACCGCCGCCCTCGTGCTGGCCGGTGCCCTCGTCTACACGAGCTTCGGCACCGCCACGGAGGCCAAGAAGCCGTCGGAGGTGCTGAGCGCGGGGCCGGGACGGACCTACGAGGTCACCGGCAAGGTGGTCCCCGGCTCGATCCGCCGCGACGGCGAGCGGATCCGCTTCCGGGTCCGCGACCGCGACGGCCAGGCCTCGGTGCCGGTCGTGTACTCCGGCGTCGTGCCGGACCCGTTCCGCGACGGCCGCGAGGTGATCGTGTCCGGCGAGATGCACGGCGCGACGTTCGTGGGCGAGCGCGACTCGCTGGTGACGAAGTGCCCGTCGAAGTTCAAGAACAAGCCCGACGGCAAGACGCTGTAGTGGAGCGCTCCGCGTGACGGCCGAGATCGGCTCGGCCTGCCTCGCCGTCGCGCTCGTGACCGCCCTCTACGCGACGGCGGCCGCGCTGCACGGCGCCCGGACCGGCCGCCGCGGGCTCGTCGTCTCGGCCCGCCGCGCGATCTGGTGCCTCGCCGGCCTGGTCGTCCTCGCCGTCGTCCTGCTCCAGGCGGCGTACCTGCGCTCGGACCTCACCTGGGAGCTCGTTGCCCGCAACTCCTCGACCGACACGCCGACCTTCTACAAGCTCACCGCGATGTGGTCGAGCCAGGAGGGCTCGCTCCTGCTCTGGGCGCTGCTCCTGTCCGTCTACTCGAGCCTCGTCCTGCTCGCCACCCGCAACCGGCTGCGGGACGTCGTCCCGTACGCGACCGCGGTGCTGGGCGGCGTGTCGGCGTTCTTCCTCTCGCTGATGGTCGTGTTCGGGCAGAGCCCGTTCGACCGGCTCGCCGCCGCGCCCGCCGAGGGCGCCGGCCTCGAGCCGCTGCTGCGCCACCCGGCCATGGCGATCCACCCGCCGATGCTCTACTCGGGCTACGTCGGCTTCGCGATCCCGTTCGCGTTCGCGGTCGGCGCGCTGGTCACCCGCCGCGCCGACGCCGAGTGGATCCGCGCCACGCGCCGCTTCGCGCTGATCGCCTGGACGTTCCTGACCTGCGGGATCCTGCTCGGCGCCCTGTGGTCGTACTCGGAGCTCGGCTGGGGCGGCTACTGGGCGTGGGACCCGGTCGAGAACGCGTCGCTCATGCCGTGGCTGCTCGGCACCGCGTTCCTCCACTCGGCGATGGTGCAGGAGAAGCGCGGGATGCTGAAGGTGTGGAACGCGACGCTGATCGCCGGCGCGTTCACGATGGCGCTGCTCGGCACGTTCCTGGTCCGCTCGGGGGTGCTCGACTCGATCCACGCGTTCGGCGCCTCGACCCTCGGCAGGCCGTTCCTCGCGTTCATCGCGCTGGTGCTCGTCGGCTCGCTCGTCCTGATCCTGAGCCGCCGCGACTCGCTCCGGAGCGAGTCGAGCCTCGACTCGCTGCTGTCCCGCGAGGCGTTCTTCCTGCTGAACAACCTCGTGCTCGTGGCGATGTGCGCGGTGGTCTTCTGGGGGACGTTCTTCCCGCTGATATCCGAGGCGGTCACGGGCGACCGCCGCAGCCTCGGCCCGCCGTTCTACGAGGGGGTGACGGTGCCGCTCGCGCTGGTGCTGGTGCTGCTCTCGGGCGTGGGTCCGCTGCTCACCTGGCGCCGCGTCACGCCGGGCGCGATCCGGCGCGCGTTCCAGCTCCCGGTGGCCGCCGCCGTTGCGGCCGTCGCCGCGATGCTCGTGCTCACGCCCGCGGCCGAGAGCCCGACGTCGCTCGCGATGTTCGCGCTCGTCGCGTTCGTCCTGGCCGTGGTCGCCCAGGAGCTGTGGCGCGGCACGGCGGCGCGCCGCACGATGACCGGCGAGCCGCCGCCGGTCGCGCTCGCGAGCCTCGTCCGCCGCAACCGGCGCCGCTACGGCGGCTACGCCGTCCACGCCGGCGTGGCGATCGCCTTCCTCGGGGTGGCCGCCTCGTCGGCGTTCCTCGACCAGCGCGACGTGCGGCTCGCCCCCGGCCAGTCGGCGAAGGTCGGCGACTACGAGATCACCTACCGCAGGCCGACCGGGACGATCCTCGACGACAGCTCGGGCACCGGCGCGCCGATCACGCTCGGCGCCGAGCTCGACGTGCGCAGGGGCGGCGAGCGCTGGACGATGCGGCCGCAGCGCAACTACTACTCGGCCGCCGACGGCCGCGGCGGGCCGTTCGGGCGCTTCTTCATGGGCGAGTCCACCAGCGAGGTCGACCTCCGCTGGGGCGTGACCCGCGATCTCTGGACCGCCGTGCAGCCGGACCTGCGGGTGCTCATGGACCCGATCCGGCGTGCGAACCGGCAGTTCGCCGACTCGCCGGGCCGCGTCCAGGCGCTGATCGTGGCGGCGCTCGCCGAGCGCTACCGCACGCACGCGCCGCCGGCGACGTTCCGCTTCATCGACTCGCCGATGGTCGCCTGGATCTGGGTCGGCGGGGCGGTCGGGCTGCTCGGGGCGCTGACCGCGCTCTGGCCGACCGCCGAGGTCCGCAGGCGAAGGGCGGCCAGCCTCGCCGCAGCGCGGCTCGGCCGCGAGCTGTCGCGGGCATAGGGCGGCGGGCCGGGCGCGGGCCGGCCCGCCTCAGGACGCGTACAGCGACTCGAACAGGTCGGCGTAGCGGTCGTTGACCACGGCCCGCTTGACCTTCAGGGTGGGCGTCAGCTCGCCCTCCTCCTGGGACAGGTCGTGGTCGAGGATCGCGAACCTCTTGATCTGCTCGACCTTCGCGTAGCGCGCGTTCACGCGGTCGAGCTCGCCCTGGACCAGCTCGGCGACGCGCTCGTCCGCGGCGAGCGACGGCAGGTCCTCCGGCAGGCCCTGCTCGCGCGCCCACGGTCCGATCTCCTCGGCGTCGAGGGTGATCAGCGCCACCGGGTAGGGGCGGCGGTCGCCGTACATCACCGCCTGCGAGATCCAGCGCGACTGCTTGAGGTCGTTCTCCAGGTTCGCCGGCGCGAGGTTCTTGCCGCCCGCCGTGATGATGATGTCCTTCTTCCGGCCGGTGATCTCGAGGAAGCCGTCGTCGTCGAGCGCGCCGACGTCGCCGGTCCGGAACCAGTCGCCGTCGAACGCCTCGGCCGTCGCCTCCGGGTTCCTCCAGTACTCGCGGAACACGTTCGGGCCGCGCATCAGGATCTCGCCGTCCTCGTCGGCGATCTTCACCTCGGTGCCGGGGACCGGGCGCCCGACCGTGCCAGGCCGGTAGTCGTCGAGCAGCACGACGGTGCCGAGGCCGGTCGTCTCGGTCAGCCCCCAGCCCTCGAGCACCGGCACGCCGGCGGCGTAGAAGAACCGCAGGATCTCGGACGCGATCGGCGCGGCGCCCGTCACGGCCTGGCGGACGTTGTCGCCGAACAGCTTGCGGACGCCCTTGAACAGCCGCTCGTCGGCCTGCTCGAACGCCTGCTCGAGCTCGGCCGGGACCTCCTCGCCCCGCGCGCGCATCTGGCGCACCCGGAACCCGACCTCGACCGCCTTCTCGAACCGCTCGCGGTCCTCGTCCGAGGCCTTCGCGAGCGCGGCGGTGGCCATCGCGTAGAGCTTCTCGAAGATGCGCGGGACGGACGGCAGGTAGGTCGGGCCGGCCTCGCCGATCTCCGCGACGATCTGCTTGGTGTCGCCCCCGAAGTAGACGATCGAGGCGCCGACGTCGAACGCCGCGAGCTGGACCGTGAGCGCGAAGACGTGCGCGAGGGGCAGGTAGAGGTAGCAGACCTCGCCCGTGTGGAGGAAGTCGAGCGCCTCGGTCGCGTGGCACACCGACATCGCGTTCCCGTGCGTGAGGACGCAGCCCTTCGGCGGGCCGGTCGTGCCCGACGTGTAGATGAACGTGTAGGCGTCGTCCGGCTCGACCGCGGCCTGGCGGCGGGCCAGCTCGTCGCGGTCGCCGTTCGAGCGGCCGCGCTCGCGCAGCTCGTCGAGGGCGATCTCGCCGCCGCCGGGCTCGATCCCGATCGTGTGCTCGAGGGCCGGCAGGTCGCCTCGGACCGCCTCGACCTTGGCGAGCTGGGACTCGTCCTCGCACACGATCGCGCGCGCCTCCGAGTTGCCGGCGACCCACTCGCACTCCTCCGGCGAGTTGGTCGGGTAGACCGGCACGACCACGCCGCCGGCGGCCGACACCGCGTAGCTCGCGAAGGTCCACTCCGGCCGGGTGTTGGCGAGGATCGCGACGCGGTCGCCCGCCGCCACGCCGAGGTCGATCAGGCCGAGCGCCAGCTCCTCGACGATCGTGCCGACCTCGCCGAACGTCAGCTCGCGCCACTCGCCGTCGCGCTTGAAGCGGACCCCCGGGCGCTCGCCGTGCCGCGCCGCCGCCGACGCGACCAGCGTGCTCACCGTCTCCGCCCTGACTGCCTGCTCCACGATCGATCCCTCCCTAGCCGACCACTGGATGATGCCCTATCCGGCCACCCGCGCCTGGAGACGCCTCATGCCGGCGAGCCAGCGGTCGTGGTCCGAGCCCTTGCGGCGGTAGAACTCGCGCACCTCGGCGTGCGGCAGGATCAGGAAGCGCTCCTCGCGCAGGCCCTCGACGACGACCGCCGCGACCTCCTCGGGCTCCAGCACCGCCCCGGCCGCCGTGACCACGCGCGGGCCGAGGGTCGGGTCGCCCGGCTGGCCGGTGCCCGCTCTGCCCGGCTCCGGCTCGCCGCCGCCGCCCTGCAGCATCGCGGTGTTGACCCCCATCGGGCACAGGCAGCTCACCCTCAGGCCGCGGTCGCCGTAGGTGACCGACAGCCACTCCGCGAACGCGACCGCCGCGTGCTTCGTCACCGCGTACGGCGCCGAGCCGATCTGCGTCAGGAGGCCCGCCGCCGAGGCGGTGGAGAGGAAGTAGCCCTCGCCGCGCTCGAGCCAGCCCGGCACGAGCCGGCGCGCCGCGAGCAGGTGGGAGCGGACGTTGACGCCGAACGCGAGGTCCCAGTCCTCGTCCGGGGTGTCGAGGTCGGTGCCGACCGCCACGCCCGCGTTCGCGCAGAACAGGTCGATCGGGCCGAACGCGTCCTCGGTACGGTCGACCAGCTCGCCGACCTGGGCCTCGTCGGCCACGTCGCAGCGGAGCGCGACGGCCGCCGGCCCGATCTCGGCCGCCACGGCCTCGGCGCCGGGGCCGTCGATGTCGGCCACCGCGATCCCGCGGGCGCCCTCGCTCGCGAAGCGGCGCGCGAGCGCTCGCCCGATGCCCGACGCGCCGCCGGTGACGGCCACGACCCGCCCCTCGAGCTCCACGCCGGGGACTCTACCCGCGCGGCCCGGCTCGGCCCGAGCCCGCCCCGCCGCGGGGCGAGGCTCGACCCCGCCGCGGCGCGAGGCCCGACCTAGACTCGCGCGGTGGAGTTCGCGCTCGCCTTCGTCGTGCTCGCGGCGCTCGTCGCGGTCGCCGTGGCCGGCCCGCTGCGGCGCCCGGGGGGGCCGGACCCCGGGGACGCGCGGCGCGACGCGCTCGAGGCCGCCAAGGAGGCCAAGTACCGCGAGATCCGCGACGCCGAGCTCGACCGGCGCATGGGCAAGCTGTCGGAGGCCGACTGGCGGGCCGTCGACCGCGAGCTGCGCGGGCAGGCGATCGCGATCCTCGCGGAGCTGGACGAGCTGGGGGCGAGCGAGCCGGACGGGCCGGACCGGAACGGCAGCGGCGGCGAGCCGCGCTAACCTGGCCGCGTGGAGTCGATCCTCATGCTCTTCCAGATCGCACTGTCGGTGGTCGTGACGCTGCTCGTCCTGCTGCACTCCGGCAAGGACGCCGGGCTGTCGGGCGCGTTCGGCGTCGGCGGCAGCGGCGGCGGTCCGTTCGGCGGCGGCTCGCTCGTGGAGCGGAACCTCGACCGCTGGACGGTCTTCTTCTCGCTCCTGTTCGTGGCGAACATCGTCGTCCTGCTGAAGTTCTTCTAGGGGGCGGCGGCCGGAGCCGCGGCGGAGCGCGCCTACGCCGTCGTCACGTCGACGCGCACGCGCGGGTCGCCTCCGCGCGGCGGGCCGGGCGCGGGCACGATCCCGAGCCGGTCGAGCAGCAGGAAGAACGCCTCGGCGAACGGGCTCTGCGCGGTGCGCTCGCGGACGTCGGACCAGTCGACCTGCTCGCGCAGCGCGCGCGCCATCTCGAGCGCCCCCTGGTAGTCGAGCGAGTGCTCGGTCAGGGCGCAGAGCTTCGTGACCAGCACGTCCTCGAGCGCCATCACCGGCAGGTCCATGCTCATCACGCTCAGCACCTCGCCGCGCTCCATCGCGTCGGCGGCGTCGAGGCCGCTCGGCGAGAAGATCAGGTCCACGAGCACGTCGCCGTCCCACGCCTTGTGGAGCCACTCCTCGGGCGGGTCGTCGGACTGCATGCCGGCGGCGACGAGCGCCTCGAGCGCCCGCTCGGCATCCTCGGGCCTCACCACGAAGTCGAGGTCGTGGCTCGTCTCGGGCCCGCCGCGCGCCCACGAGGCCAGGCTGCCGGCCAGGAGGAACGGGACGTCGTGCTCGCGCAGGGCGGCCGCCGACTTCTTCATCGTCTCCGCGATCGCTCCCATCGCCTCGCTGCGGGGCATGGGAGCCTGATACCCGGCTCGGGCGCGGGGGAAAGCCGCGGGCGAGCGGCGCCGCGTGGCTCGCGGCGCGCATCGCGGCGCGTGTCGCCGGGTACGAGGGTCCCGTGGACCCCGGTCGGAACGGCGGCGGCCCTACGATCCGCATCGCGGCGGCGGGCGACGTGCACGTCCGCGAGGCCACCCGCGGCGACGTGGCGGCGGCCTTCGCGCGCCTCGAGGGCGAGGCGGACCTCGTCCTCGTCGCGGGCGACCTGACGACCCACGGCGAGCCCGCGCAGGCGCGCCTGTTCGCCGAGGCCGTCCAGCCGCTGCACGTCCCGGTCGTGTGCGTCCTCGGCAACCACGACTGGCACGCCGACCGCGCGGACGAGGTCCGGGCCGTCCTGGAGGACGCCGGGATCCAGGTGCTCGAGCGCGAGACGAGGGTGCTCGAGGTCGGCGGCTGCGAGGTCGGGATCGTCGGGCTGAAGGGGTTCGTCGGCGGCTTCACCGGGTCGAACCTGCCCGACTTCGGCGAGCCGCTGCTGCGGCGGGTGTACGCGGAGACGTCCGCCGACGTGGACGCGCTCGCCGCCGGCCTTCGCGAGGTCGCGAACTGCCCCTACCGGGTGGTGCTCCTCCACTACGCGCCGACCGGCGAGACCCTCGTCGGCGAGCCGCCGGGGATCTGGGCGTTCCTGGGCAGCGACCGGCTGGCGGCCCCGATCGTCGAGCACGCGCCGGACCTGGTCCTCCACGGGCACGCCCACGCGGGGACGTTCGAGGGGCGGATCGGCGACTCGCCGGTCTACAACGTCTCGGTGCCGGTCATGGGGCGCGACTTCTGGGTGTTCGAGCTGTCGAGCCCGCGGCGGCCGACGGCGCCGATCCACTGAGGCCGCGCTACCGGATCCCCAGCACCCGCGCCTCGAGCGCGTCCGACCAGCGGTCCGGCAGGAGCGCGTTCAGAACGACCTGCGCGCGGGCGTCGCGGCCGAGCAGGTAGCGGGTCCGCGGCCGGTCCGCCGTGAGCGCGCGCTCCACGACCTCCGCGGCGGCCTCCGGCGGAAGGCCCTTGCGCCCGGTCTTCAGGGCGAACCTCGTCATGCTCTCGATCGACTCGCCGTAGCGCTCGCGGCCCTCCGGCGGGAGTCCGCCGACGACCTCGCGCCCGGCGGCCTCGCCCTTGTCCCAGATCGGCGTCGCGATCGCGCCCGGCTCGACCAGCACGACCTCGATGCCCCAGGGGCGCAGCTCCTTGCGCAGGCTGTCGGTGATCGCCCTGATCGCGAACTTGGACGCGTTGTAGGGGGCGATGAACGGCCGCGAGATCCGGCCCCCCACCGAGCCGACGTTGACGATCCGCCCGCGCGCCGCCCGGAGGAAGGGGAGCATGGCCTGGGTGACCGCGACGTGGCCGACGACGTTCACCTCCAGCTGGCGGCGCAGGTCGTCGATCGCCAGGTACTCGAGCGGCCCCTGGACGGTGATGCCGGCGTTGTTCACGAGCCCGGCGAGACCGCGCCCGGCGGCCGTCTCGCGCACCGTCTCGGCGGTCGAGACGATCGTCGCCTGGTCGGCGACGTCGAGGATCACGGGGCGGATCCGACCCGGCGCCTCGCGCTCGAGCGCCTCGCCGTCCTCGGCGCGGCGCACGCCCGCCAGGACGTCGAGCCCCCTGCCCGCGAGCCGCAGCGCGGTCGCCCGGCCGATGCCGGTGGAGGCCCCGCTGATGAGCACCGTCCGCTCGCCCATGGCGAACGGAGGCTACCCGGCTTGCCGAGGTTCAGGTCAATGCGATCACGGCGGGTGGTAGACGGGGTCGTCGATCACCGGCGGCATGTGCTGCTGCCAGCTGTCCTCGATCATGTACTTGCGGCCGAGCGTGATCCCGTTCGCCCCGCGCGAGGCGTCGCGCATCCCCCACCTGATGCTCGGTGGGAGGTCGATCGTCCCGTAGTAGGTCCAGATCGGGATGTACGAGCGCCCCCACATCCGGTTGTAGTTGCGGCGGCACAGGACGTCCTGGTTGGAGTCCGCCTCGTCGAGCTCGGCCGCCGTAGGCGACGACGCGGCCGTGAAGTGCTTGTCGTAGCCGCCCTCGGTGAGCCAGACCTTGCCGTCCACGGTGGTCCCCTTCCAGGTGCTGTTCTTCAACCGGTCGTTCGTGATCGCCACGCGCGACTCGAACGTGACCCCGTCGGCGTTCTTCAGGTCCTGCCACTGCCGGATGTCGTAGTAGTTGTGCTGCGACCAGCCGAACGGGAGCCGGGGCTTCCAGTTCTGGAGCAAGTCCAGGACGCCCTTGTTGAAGGTGTCGAAGTCGGTGTAGAGGTTCGGGTCCGCCGGCTGGGGGGCGAACGGCGTGTAGCGGTCGGCGCACCCCGGGCCGAGCAGCCCCTGCCCGGTGGCCGGCCATCCCCAGTAGACCGCCAGCGACTCGGCGCTCCGGAGCATGTCCGCCACCTTGCAGATCATCGTCACGCCGTTGGACTGCCGCTGAGGCCACATCGAGTGGTTGGGCTCGTTGACGACCTCGAGGAGGTTGATCCTGGCCCCTGCCGGGTTGCCGTAGGGCGCGCTCGCCGTCGGGCCGGTCGGGTTGGCCGGCACGCCCGCCTTGTAGCGGCAGAGCAGGTGGCTGAGGAACATCGCCCACGGCCCGCTCGTCGTGACGTCGTCGGGAACGCGTGCGCGCGGGTCGCGGCCCTCCGGATCGGCCACCCCGTACGTCGAGGCCCACGTCGGCGAGTAGGGCTGGACCGTCAGGACCACGACCAGCCCGTCGTCGTTCATCGCCTTGATCATGCGGTCGAGGCGGCCGATGCGGGGAGAGCTGCTCAGGTCGGGTCCGTCGCGCCCGTTCAGCCAGTCCCACGACTCCCACATGTCCTGCGGCTTGTGGCCCATCCTGGAGACGAAGTCCTCCTGGAGGGCGTGCCAGCTCGCCCAGGCCTTGACCAAGGGACCGCTGTTCAAGCAGATCTCGCGGTTGAACTCGCGACCCCCGGCGGTGACCAGCCGGTAGTCGGTGGGGTCGAGGTTCTTGCGGGTCGGGTCGCTGTCGGGTACGAAGATCGATCCGGACCCCGAGAGGCTCGTCATCTGCGTCGGCGCCATGGTCACGTCACCGCCATCGAGGGTCGCTGCGCCCGCCGGAGCTGCCCGCCTTCGCGAGCGCGTCGGCGAGACCGCCCAGGGCGCGGAAGGGCTCCGAACGAGCCTCCCATACCGCTGGGGGTCTGTCAACCGGAGGTCGGGGAGCGCTGCCGCCCGGCGTCCCCCGAGGCCAGCCGGCACCCGCTGTTACGCTGCGCCCCGCCCGACAGTCCCCGGCCCCAGGAGCAGTTCAGATGCAAGGCGAAGCCCACCGCGCCCCGGCCTCCCTCGACCGATCCTGCGCCACGTGCTCGATCGCCCCGCCGCACATCCTCGCCCGGTTCGCGGAGGAGGGCGACGAGGACGAGCGCCGCGCCGCGCTCAAGACGATCGTCGCGAGCGGCTCGATCCGGTCGCGGCGCGGGGTCGTCACCCAGGTCGTGCGCAACCTCGACGCGGCAACGCGCGGCCTCGCCTTCCTGCGGCCGCCCGCCGGCGAGAGCCGGACGGTGTTCGATGTGCAGCACGGCACGAGCGCCGAGCTCCCGGGCCAGCGGGTCCGGGGGGACGGCGACGCGGAGTCGGACGACCCTGCGGTGAACCAGGCCTACGACGGCTCGGGCGACACGTACGACTACTACAGGGAAGTCCACGAGCGCGACAGCGTCGACGGGAACGGCCTCGAGCTCGTCTCCACGGTCCACTTCGGCAACGCCTTCGACAACGCGTTCTGGAACGGGACGCAGATGGTCTACGGCGACGGCAGCGGGCAGCTGTTCCGCGCGGGCTCGCTGACCGAGTCGCTCGACGTGATCGCCCACGAGCTGACGCACGGCGTCACACAGTTCACCGCCGGGCTCGAGTACCGCACCCAGTCGGGCGCGCTCAACGAGTCGTTCTCCGACGTCTTCGGCTCGCTGGTCAAGCAGTGGAAGGGGAAGGAGACCGCCGACCAGGCCGACTGGCTGATCGGCGAGGGGATCTTCGCCGGCCGGCTCGAGGGCCAGTCGCTGCGGTCGCTGAAGAGCCCGGGCGACGCCAACGACTTCGACAACCAGCCGGCGCGGATGAGCGACTTCGTCGAGCTCCCGGACGACAACGACCCCGCCAACGACAACGGCGGCGTGCACATCAACTCTGGGATCCCGAACCACGCCTTCTTCCTCGTGGCCACGGCGCTCGGCGGCCACGCCTGGGAGAAGGCGGGGAGGATCTGGTACGGGGCGCTCACGGCGCGGCTCCAGCCGGACTCCGACTTCGCGGCCTGCGCGGAGGCGACGCTCTCGGTCGCGGAGGAGCTGTTCGGGACCGGCGCCGAGCACGACGCCGTCGGCAACGCGTGGCGCGAGGTGGGGGTGCTGTAGCGCCCCCAGCCGCGTATCCTCGGCGCATGAAGGTCTCGGTCGTCCGCGGCGGCGGCCTCGCCGGCCTCGTGACGAGGACCGCCGTCGAGGCGGACGCCCTCGACCCCGAGCACGCGGGCGAGCTGCGCAGCAGGGTCGAGCGGGCCGGCGTGCTCGACATGCCCGAGGAGCCGCCGGCGGGGGAGCGCGGCCCGGACGAGCTCGCGTACTCGCTCACGGTGGAGGCCGACGGCCGCGAGCGCACGGTCCGGATGCCGGAGCACGCCCTGCCCGACTCCGTCCGCGAGCTGATCGACTGGATCGACGCCGTGCCGGGCCGCGAGGAGTCGATCGGGCCGCCCGGCGGCGGGCCCCCGCGGCCGGGCTGACGGCCGCGCCGGGCGCTACCCGTCGAGCCCGGGGGCCCGGATCTCCGGCGAGACCTGCCGCCGCGCCCGCGCGGAGCCGGGAACGTCGACCGCGGGCCTTCCGGTCTCCACCGACACGATCCGGTGCGACCCGTCGACGAGCGGCGTGCCGTCGAGCGGGCCGTGGAACGAGCCGGCGCCGCGGTGCGCCCGGGCGCGCCGCAGGAACACCTCCGCGGCGACCAGGTCGCGGACCGCGTCGCACGCGGCCGCGTAGCCGGGGAAGTCGCCCTCGTAGTCGGCGGGCTCCGGCCGGCCGCCGGATGCCTCCAGCTCGGAGGCCAGGTGGCGGTTGTAGTCGGCGTAGCGGTCGCCGACCTCGGCGATCAGTGCGGCCATCCGGCCCGCGCGCTGGAGCTCTCCGGCGCGTCCGGGGAACGTGAACTTTCCGAGGTTGAGGTCCATGATCAGGGTGGGTGGTAGGTGGGATCGGTGGCGAGCGGGGGCATGTGCTGCTGCCAGCTGTCCTCGATCTGGTACTTGCGGCCGAGCGTCACGCCGTCCGCGCCGCTCGTCGCGTCCCGCATGCCCCACCTGATCGAGGGCAGGATGTCGATCGTCGAGTAGAGCGTCCAGATCGGGATGTACTGCCGCCCCGACCATGTTCGCGTAGTTCATGCGGCAGAGCGCGTCCTGGTCCTGGTCCGCCGCGGTGATCTCGGCGTTGGTCGGCTGGTTGATGAGGTGCTTGTCGTAGCCGCCCTCGGTGAGCCACACCTTCCCGTCGACGGTGGTGCCCTTCCAGCTGCTCCTGACCAGGCGGTCGTGGACGATCGCGACGCGGGAGTCGAACGTGACCCCCTCGGCGTTCTTCAGGTTCTGCCACTGCCGGATGTCGTAGTAGTTGTGGTGCGACCACCCGAACGCGACGCGCGGCTTCCAGTTCTCCAGCAGGTCCAGGACGTTCCTCGTGAAGGTGTCGAAGTCCGTGTAGCGGTTCGGGTCGGGCGGCTGCGGGGCGCTCGGCGTGTAGCGGTCCGCCGTGGCCGGCGCGAGCAGGCCCTGGAGCGTCGCCGCCCAGCCCCAGAAGTAGGCGAGCGACTCGGCCGTCTTCATCATGTCGGCGACCTTGCAGAACATGTACTGGCTGTTGCTCACCGCCTGGGGCCACATCTCCTGGTTCGGCTCGTTGACGATCTCGAGCAGGTTGATCCGGGCGCCCGAGGGGTTGCCGTAGTACGCGTTCGAGGTCTCGGTCGAGCCGGGCAGGTGGGGCCCGGTCGGGTTGACCGGAACGCCGGCCTTGTAGCGGCACAGCAGGTGGCTGATGAACATCGCCCACGGCCCGGAGCCCGAGACGTCGTCGGGCACGCGGCTGCGCATGTCGCGGTTCTCCGGGTCGGTGCCCTGGTAGCTCGACGCCCAGAGCGGGAAGTAGCGGTCCACCGTCAGGATCACGACGAGCCCGTCGTCGTTGATCGCCTTGATCATGCGGTCGAGGCGCTGGATCCGCGGCGAGGCGCTGAGGTTCGGGCCATCGCGGCGGTTGAGCCAGTCCCACGACTCCCAGATGTCCTGGGGCTGGTGGCCCTTCTGGGCGACGAAGTCCTGCTGGAGCGCGTACCAGTCGACCCAGATCTTCACCCACGGGCCCGCGTTCCTGCAGATCTCGCTGTTGAACGCGCGCCCGCCGGTCGTGACGAGGCGGTAGTCGCTGTGGTGCAGGTGCTTCCGGGTCGGGTCGGTGTCCGGGACGTAGAGCTGGCCCGGGCCGAGGCCGGTCGTCTGGATCGGCGCCACGTCAGGTCACCGCCAGCTCTGGGTCGGCGCGGCCGTCGTGGCCGAGCGCGGAGAGGCCCAGCCCCAGCGCGTGCCGGGTCAGCAGGCTGCGCGGCGCGCGCGACTCGCTTCCCAGCGCGCCGTGGTCGGCGAGGCCGGCGCGCAGCCGCTGGAGCCGCGCGTGCGGGTCGAGGGCGGCGAACGAGCCGGGCCGGCTCCGGCCGCCGGAGAAGTCGAGCGTGTCGAGCAGGAACGCGAGGTCGGCCTGCGCGGCCGCCGTCTGCGCGGGGTAGAACGTCGACGCGAAGCCGTCGGCGACGTCGCGCGCGCTCCGCCCGCCGAGGTCGAGCCCGGGCCGCAGCGCGAGGCTCTCGAGCAGCGCCTCGTAGGTCCGGCGCCGCGCGGCGTCGAGCGTCCCCGCCGCGGCGAGCGCCTCGGCGAGCGGCCCGAGCGAGCCGAGCGAGGCGGCGCCCGCCGCCGCGGTGAGGCTGCCGGTTCGCAGCATGAAGCTGCGACGGTTGAGTCGCTGCATCGGCCTGCCTTCCCCTCGATTCGCGCCGCTCAGGCCAGTTGGCGGCGCCTGCAACCAACCTGCCACAGCACCGCCGTGCTGTCAACGGACGTTTCCGGCCAATCGCGACGCGGCGGGCGCTAGCCCGACATGCCCGGCGCGATCGGCACCTCGACGAGGCGCGGGCCGTCCGCGGCGACGCCCTCCGCGAGGGCGTCGCGAAGGGAGTCGGCGTCCTCGACGCGGCTCGCCTCCATGCCGTAGGCGCGGGCGATCGCCACGCAGTCGAGGCCGGGCAGGTCGAGGCCGGGGACGCCGGTGACCTGCTCGAGGTCGGAGAACCACTTGAGGATCGCGTACTCGTCGTTGCGCAGCACGAGGATGGTCAGCGGGACGTCGTACGCGACCGCCGTCCAGAGCGCGGTGACCGTGTACTGGACGGAGCCCTCGCCGAGGACGGCCACCACGCGGCGGTCCGGCGCGCCGATCTGAGCGCCCACCGCGGCCGACAGGCCGAACCCGAGCCCGCCGCCGGCGCCGAACAGGAACGAGCCCGGCCGCGAGGTGCGGATCCGCTGGCGGAACGACAGCGCGTTGGACGGCGACTCGTTGACCACGATCTCCTCGCCGGTCAGCACGCCGGCGAGCACGTCGAACGCCGACCCGGCGGCCATCGGGTCGGAGTCCGGCGGCGGCTCGGCGGCCGGTCGCGGGTCGGGCGGACGGCGGTCGGACTCCGGCACCAGCTCGGCGAGCGCCTCGAGGAAAGCGCCGGGGTCGCCCACCGCCGCGTTGCCCACCTGCGCGCGGGCGGCCTCGTCGGGGTCGCTCGTCACGTGCCACAGCTCGGCGCCCTCGGGGGCGAGCGCGCCGGGGATGTTCGGGTAGTACTTGAACACCGGCGCGCCCACGACCAGCACGAGGTCGCTGCCCTCGAGCATCGTCGCGAGCGGGCCCATCGCCGGCGGCAGGGCGCCCTGGAACTGCGGGTGGTCCTCCGGGAAGCCGGCGCGGCCCTCGACCGCGGCGGCCCAGACGGGCAGCCGCTGCCGCTCGGCCACCCGCACGGCCGCGTCCCAGCCGCCGCAGGCGTCCACGTCGGCCCCGATCACGAGCACGGGCCGCTCGGCCGCGGCCAGCCGCCGCGCGACCTCGGCGGTGAACGCGGCGTCCGGCGCGGCGCGGCCGGTCACGGTGCGGGTGGCGAGCTCGTCGGAGTAGACCTGCGGCTCGGCGTCCCAGTCGTCCATCGGCAGCGACAGGAACACCGGCCCGCGCGGGTGCAGCGACGCGAGGTGGCAGGCGCGCGCGACCGCCATCGGCACGTCCTCGGCGCGGGCGGGCTCGTAGCTCCACTTCACCGCGGGGCGCGGGAGGTTGGTCGCGTCGCGGTTCGTGAGGAGCGCGTCGAGGGCCATCATCGAGCGCATCTGCTGGCCGGCGGTGACGACCATCGGCGCGCGGTTCTCGCGGGCGTTCACGATGCTGCCCATCGCGTGGCCCACGCCCGGCGTGGTGTGGAGGTTCACGAACGCCGGCCGGCCGGTGACCTGCGCCCAGCCGTCGGCCATCCCCACCGCGACCGCCTCCTGGAGCGCGAGGACGTAGGTGAAGTCGTCCGGGAAGTCGGCGAGGAACGGCAGCTCGGTCGAGCCGGGGTTGCCGAACATCGTCGTGATTCCGCGCGCGCGCAGCAGCTCGTAGGTGGCCTCGCGGACCGTGCCGGCCTCGCTCGGCGCCGCCCCGTCGCCGTCGGCCTGCTGGCGCCGCAGGTCGATCGCCTGCCGGGCAAGGTCGGTCATCTCAGCCATCCACGATCCCCCTCACGATCCACGGGCACGAGGCGCGAAGCGTCTCACGTCGAGACCTCGCGGGCGATCCTCAGCGAATCGTCCAGCGGCCGGCCGGCCCGCGCGCTCAGCCAGCACGCGGCGGGCGCCGCGATCCGCTCCGACGCGTGCGCGGCCACCCCCGCCAGCGCGAGGATGGCGTCGAGCTCGTCCGGAGTCGGGGGATCGAGGTCGAGCCGGTCGGCGTAGGCCGCGAGCCACTGCTGCGCGTTCACCGCGCCTCGCCGTTCGGCGAGCGGGCGGGCGCGACCGGCTCCGCCGCCGGCGCCTGCGCCTTCGCGGGCCCGGGTGGGCGCAGCTCCTCCAGCGCCTCGCCGAGCCAGTCGAGCAGCTTCGCCACGTCCGGCATCTGGTCGCGATCGGCGACGATCCCGAAGTCGAGCTGGCCGCAGTAGCTCATCACCGTGATGTTGAGCCCCATGCCGTCGGTGATGACCGACACCGGGTAGTTCGCGTCGAGCCGGGCGCCCGCCATGTAGAGCGGGACCTGCGGCCCCGGGACGTTCGACACGACGAGGTTCCAGGTCGGCCGGCCGGCGCCGCTCGTCGACAGCCGGAAGGTCGCCCGCGCCGCGCGCGAGAAGACGGCCGGCGGGATGAAGTGGTTCGCGTCCTGGAGCAGCTCGGCCGGGAGCGCGCGGTGGCGCGCCTTCATGTCGCCCAGCGCGTCGTGCGTCCGCCGCAGCCGCACCACCGGGTTCGGCTCGTCCGTGAACAGCGGCGCGCTCATCAGCACGATCCGGTTGCCGTAGGTCCCGGTCTGCTCCTCGGTCCGCACCGAGACCGGGATCTGGGCCACGAGCGGCTGGCCCGGCAGCTCGTCGTGCTCGACCAGCCAGCGCCTCACGGCGCCCGCGACCATCGCGACGATCACGTCGTTGACGGTGTAGCCGTACTCGTTCTTCACGGCCTTCACGTCCTCGAGCGGCAGCCGCCCGAAGGCGAACCGCCGGTGCGGCGAGATCCGGCCGTTGAACGACGTCCGCGGCGGGCGCAGCCCGGTGCGCTGGACGTGCTCGCCCTCTCCGCGGATCGTGCGCTGGAGCCGCCCGGTCAGCCGCGAGACCGTGCCCGCGCCGGGGATCTGGCTGAACGCGGTCTCGTCGAGGTTCGGCAGCGTGGACGGCAGGGCGCGCAGCACGCGCAGCGGGTAGCGCGGCACCCCGAGCACGCCGCGGGCGAGCATGCCGAGCTCGCCCGGCCCGTCGCCCTCGCCGGACGGGCCGTCGTCGGGCGGCGACGGCAGCTGGCGGCCCTCCGGGCTCAGGTCGAGCAGCACGCCCATGATCTCCGCCCCCGACATCCCGTCGATCAGCGCGTGGTGGATCTTCGTGAGCACCGCCACGCCGCCGGACTCGAGCCCGTGGATCAGGTACAGCTCCCACAGCGGCCGCGCGCGGTCGAGCGGGCGCGCCACGATCCGCGCGACCTGCTCGGCGAGCTTGTCGTCGCCGCCCGGCGCCGCGAGCGCCAGCTCGCGCACGTGGAAGTCGAGGTCGAAGTGGTGGTCGTCGACCCAGTACGGGTAGTCGAGCCCGAACGGCACCTCGGCGAGCCGCCAGCGCAGCGGCGGCAGCAGCGGCAGCCGCTCGCCCATGAGCCGGCACATGTCGGCCAGCTCGAGCCTCCCGCCCGGGGCGGTCGAGGGGTCGAGGATCGCCAGGCCCCCGACGTGGCCGGTCTGGCGCGGCGACTCGAGCGCGAGGAACTGGGAGTCGAGGCTCGTGAGCTGCCGCACGCCCGCCCTCCCGTCAGCCGGCCGCGGCCGCGGTCGCCGGTACGGCCGACGGGTCCTCCGCCCGCCGCGCGTTGTCGACGATGCCGTCGACGATCCGCGGCCAGGCGCCCCGCGGGAGGTCGTGGCCCATGCCCTCGATCGTCATCAGCCGGGCGCCCGGGATCGCGCGGGCGGTGGCGCGGCCGCCGGACGGCCGGATCAGCCGGTCCTTCGTGCCGTGGATCACCAGGGTCGGCGCCTGGATCCGCCTGAGGTCGGCGGTCCGGTTGCCGGACGCGACGATCGCGGCGAGCTGGCGCCCGGTCCCGGCGGCGCTCACGCCGCGGTCGTGGCTGCGCCCCGCGAGCTCCCGCAGCGCCTCCAGGTCGCGCTCGAAGCCCGGCGACCCGATCGCGTCGAACACCCGCGCCACGCTGTCGACGTAGCCCTGGCGGTCCGCCGGCGGGCGGCGCAGCAGGATCGGGTACACGGCCATGGCGGGCTGCCCGACCAGGCGGCTGCCGGTGGTCGACATGATCGACGTGAGCGAGGCGACGCGCTCGGGGCGGTCGGCCGCCATCGCCTGCGCGATCATCCCGCCCATCGAGGCGCCGACCACGTGGGCGCGCTCGACGCCGAGGCGGTCCAGCAGGCCGACGCCGTCGCCCGCCATGTCGCGGAGCGTGTAGGCGAGCTGCCTCGGGCGCCGCCTCAGCAGCTCGACCGGCCCCGGCGGGCGTACGCCGTCGAACCGGGTGGAGCGGCCCACGTCGCGGTTGTCGTAGCGCACGACGTGGAAGCCGCGGCCGGCGACCTCGCGGCAGAAGTCCTCGTGCCAGGCGATCATCTGCGTGCCGAGCCCCATGACCAGCAGGACCGTGGGGCGGTCGGGCTCGCCGAACGTCTCGTAGCAGAGCTCGACGTCGCCGACCGTGCAGAGCTGCTCGCTCACGCGGCCGGCTCCGCCCTGCCGAGGATCGCCATGGCCGCAGATCCTACGGTAGGGTGCGCCGTCTCATGCCGGCGGGCGAAGAGGCGCGGGGGAGCCGCTAGCGGTGCGCGCGATCCGGATCGAGGAGTTCGGCGGGCCGGAGGTGCTGAAGCCGGCCGAGCTGCCCGACCCCGAGCCGGGCGACGGCGGCGTCCTGCTGGACGTCAGCGCCGCGGGCGTCAACTACGCGGACACCCACCAGGCCGAGAACTCGTACCTCGCCGAGGCGACGCTGCCGCTGGTGCCCGGCGCGGAGGCCGTCGGCACCGCGCCGGACGGCCGGCGCGTGGTCGCGCTCCTGGCCGGCGGTTACGCGGAGAAGGCGGTCGCGTCGCCCGCCGCGATGTGGGAGGTGCCCGACGGCGTGTCCGACGGGCAGGCGCTGGCGCTCGTCCTCCAGGGCACGACGGCCTGGCACGTGCTGCGCACCTCGGCGGCGCTCCGCGAGGGCGAGACGGTCGTCGTCCACGCCGCCGCCGGCGGCGTCGGGACGCTCGCGGTGCAGCTCGCGAAGCGGTTCGGGGCGGGCCGCGTGATCGGCGTGGCGTCGAGCCCCGAGAAGCGCGAGCTCGCCGAGCGGCTCGGCGCGGACGCGACCGTCGACTCCGCGGCCGACGACCTCACCGCCGCCCTGCGCGAGGCGAACGGCGGGAGGCGGGTGGACGTGGTGCTCGAGATGGTCGGCGGGCGCACGTTCGAGCAGAGCTTCGAGGCGCTCGCGCCGTTCGGCCGGCTCGTGCACTACGGCCAGGCCGCGCGCGAGGGCGCGCCGGAGGTCGACCCCGGCCGGCTGATGGGGACGAGCCGGGGCGTGATCGGCTTCTGGCTCGCGCACATGATCCGCATGCCGCCGCTGATGACCGAGGCGATGACCGGCATGCTCGAGGCGGTGGTCGCCGGCGAGCTCGAGCCGGTCGTCGGCGCGACCTACCCGCTCGACGAGGCGCGCCGCGCGCACGAGGACCTCCGCGGGCGCGGCACCACGGGCAAGCTCGTCCTCGTGCCCTGAGGCGGTCCGGGGCCGTGCGCGCGATCCAGCTCGAGGAGTTCGGAGGCCCGGACGGGCTCCGGCTCGTGGAGCTGCCCGACCCGGAGGCGCCCGAGGGCGCGGCGGTCCTCGACGTGAGCGCCGCCGGCGTGAACTACGGCGACGTCATGCAGACGGACAACGAGTACCTCGTGCCGGCGACGCTGCCGACGATCCCGGGCCAGGAGGTCGTCGGGACCGCGCCGGACGGGCGCAGGGTCGTGGCGATGGTCGACGGCGGCTACGCGGAGAAGGCGGTCGCGTTCGGCGTCGTCACGTGGGACGTGCCGGACGCGATCTCCGACGGCCAGGCGCTCGCCGTCGTGGCCCAGGGCACCACCGCCTGGCACATCCTGCGCACGAGCGCGGGGCTGCGCGAGGGCGAGACGGTCGTGGTGCACGCGGCGGCCGGCGGCGTCGGCTCGATGGCCGTGCAGCTCGCCAGGCGGTTCGGCGCCGGCCGGGTCGTCGGCCTGGCGTCGACGCCCGAGAAGCGGGAGCTCGTGCTGCGGCTCGGCGCGGACGCCGTGGTCGACCCGGCCGAGGACGACCTCACCGGCGCGCTCCGCGAGGCGAACGAGGGCCGCCGGGTGGACGTGGTGCTCGAGACCGTCGGCGGCCGGGCGTTCGAGCAGAGCCTCGAGGCGCTGGCCCCGTTCGGCCGGCTCGTTCACTTCGGCCGGGCCTCGGGCGAGCCGAGCGCGCCGGTCGACCCCGACCGGCTGTTCCGCATGAGCCAGAGCGTGATCGGGTTCTGGCTCGTGCACATGCTGCGCCGCCCGGACCTGATCGCCGAGGCGATCGTCGACCTGTTCGGCGCGATCGAGGCGGGCGAGATCGAGCCGGTGGTGGGGGGGACCTACCCGCTCGCCGAGGCGCGCCGCGCCCACGAGGACGTCCGGGCGCGCCGCAGCACCGGGAAGCTCGTGCTGGTGCCCTAGGCCTCCTGCTCCGCCGCGTCGGCCCCGGTGCGCGTCGTCATGATCGACGCGGCACCGCCCGAGAGGATCCGCCGCGTCAGCCCGGGGGCCACCGCCCGCAGCACGCCCGCGAGCGCCCACCCGCGCGGGACGAAGCGCTCCGCCTTGCCATCGATCGCGCACTGGGCGATCGCCTCGGCCGCGACCTCCGGGGTCGAGACCAGCCAGCTCGTCCGGCGGCTCGCGGTCAGCTCGGCGGCGGGGAAGCCCTCGGTCGCGATGAAGCCCGGCTGGACGAGGCCCACGTTCACGCCGTTCCCGACCTCCTCCGCGTACAGCGAGTCGGTCCAGCCGGCGAGCGCGAACTTGCTCGCCGAGTACGCACCGGAGCCGGCGCGCCCGATCCGGCCGGCGGTGCTGCCGACGTTCACGATGGCGCTCGGCGCCGACTCGCGCAGCAGCGGCAGGAACGCCTCGGTCAGGCGGACGACCGCGTCGAAGTTGATCTCCATCGTACGCCGCACGTTGGCGTAGCCGGCGTCGGCGAACGTCCCGCGCCACGCGCTCCCGGCGTTGTTCACGAGCACCGTGAGCCGGTCGTGGTGCTCCCGCACGTGCGCGAGGACCCGGTCGGGCGCGTCGTCCTCGGTGAGGTCGGCCGCCAGGTGCGTGACCGCCGCCGGCAGCGACTCCGCCAGGGCGCGGAGCCGGTCCTCGCGGCGGGCGACCAGGACGAGCCGGGCGCCGGGCTCGCGCGCGAGCCGGCGGGCGGTGGCCTCGCCGATCCCGCTGGACGCGCCGGTGATGAGAGCGGTGAGTGACATGGCGGTCTGCGCGCCCGGAGCCGCGCATGCCGCATTATTCCGACCTCGGATGAGACTGCGCACGATCGTCCTCCCGCTGGCCGCTGCGGCCGCCGCCCTGCTGCCCCTCGCCTCGCCCGCCGCCGCCCGCGACCGGTGGGACACGCGGGTCCTCGCCGTCGTGCCGAGCCCGGGCTACCCCGCGCACGCGTACGTCCACCCGAACGGGAGCATCTACGAGGGCACCTACGACAACCCGTCGGGCGACACGGTGCCCTCGCGCGTGCTCGAGTACTCGAGCGAGGGGGCGCTCCACCGGTCGTGGACCGTGCGGGGGCAGGACCTGTCGCAGCCGCACGGCGTCCAGGCGGCGACGAGCGACGCGCGCGGCCGCCTCGTCCTGCTCGACAAGAGCCCGCCGCGGGCGCTGCTGCTCGACATGCCGACGGGCGCCCAGCTCCCCTACGCGGCGTTCCCCGCGGGGTCGATCCCGAACTACGCGGCGTGGGGGCCGGACGGCAGCCTGTACGTGACCGACTACGGCCGGCCGATCCTCTGGCGCGTCCCGCCGGGCGGCGGCGACCCGGAGCAGTGGCTCGCCGACGACCGGCTCGACGGCGGCGGCTTCGGGACCACCGGGCTGATGCTCGCCGCCGACCGGGCGACACTGATCCTGGCGCAGCAGAGCGAGGGCGGCGGCGCGTCCGGCAACCCGGCCACCGGCCGCCTGTTCGGGGTCCCGATCGGCGCCGACGGGCGGCCGGGTGCGATGACCCAGATCTGGGAGAGCCTGCCGGCGGACGGGCCGGACGGGTTCGCGATCGCCCGCTCGGGCGCGATCTACGTCGCGCTGCTCGTTGCGAACCAGATCGCCGTGGTGGGGCCCGACGGGGTCGAGCGCGAGCGCTTCCCGCGCGCGCCCGGCGGCGGCGACAACGGGTCGACCGTGCCGTTCGACTCGCCGTCGAGCGTCCACTTCCTCGGGACCCGGCTGATCGTCGCGCAGCAGTCGTTCTTCAACGGCGACACGAGCCACATGGCGCTGCTCGACGTGGAGGCCGGGGAGGACGGGCTGCCCGAGGCGATCCCGCCGAACGCCGGGCTGAAGGACGCCGTGCGGCCCGTCGTCAAGCGCGTGCACCTCGACGCGCGCGAGCTGCGCTTCCGGCTGAGCGAGGCGGCCGAGGTCGACGTGCTGGTCGAGCGCAGCGACCGCCGCAGGTGGACGCGGGTGCGCGAGCGGTTCCGCAGCCTGCCTGCCGGCTCGCACGTGCTCCTGACGAGGCGCCTGGCGGGCAAGCCGCGCGGCCTGCGGCCCGGGAAGTGGCGGGTGACCCTCGTGGCGCGCGACTCGTCCGGGAACGCGAGCCGGACGGTGCGGCGGGCGATCAGGGTGCGGTCGCGGCGGCGATGACGACCGCCGCCGTCGAGACCGTCCGCGCCGGCGAGCTCCGCCTCGCCTACCGCGAGCTCGGGTCGGGCCCGCCGGTCCTCCTCGTCCACGGCTGGCCGACCTCGTCGTACCTGTGGCGCGACGTCATGCCGCCGATCGCGCGGTCAAACCGGGTCGTCGCGATCGACCTGCCGGGGTTCGGCGCATCCGACAAGCCGCCCGGCGCCCATTACGGGTTCGAGCTGTTCTCGAGCGCGATCGACGGGCTGCTGGCGCAGCTCGGGATCGACGAGGTGGCCCTGGCCGGTCACGACATAGGCGGGCCGATCGCCCTGCACTGGACGCTCGAGAACCCGGGCCGCGCCACGCGCCTCGCGCTGCTGAACACGCTCGTCTACCCCGAGTTCTCGGACGCCGTGCTCGAGTTCGTCAGGGCGTGCACGACGCCCGACCTGCGCGAGCAGCTCACGAGCCCGCAGGGGCTCGAGGCCGCGATGCGGCTAGGCCTCGCCGACGAGTCGCGGCTCACCGAGGAGGCGATCGCGGCGGTCCAGGAGCCGTTCCGGACCGACGAGGCGCGCCGCTCGCTCGCGGACGCCGGCGTGGGGCTCGAGGTCGAGCGGTTCGCAGAGCTCGCGCGGCGGCTGCCGTCGCTCGAGCTGCCGCTCCGGGTCGTCTACGGCGAGCGCGACCGGATCCTGCCCGACGTCGCCGAGACCATGGGCCGCGTGGCGCGCGACGTGCCGCACGCGGTCGTCACCGCCCTGCCGGACTGCGGCCACTTCCTCCAGGAGGAGGCCCCGGCGGAGGTCGGCGAGCTGCTGGCGGAGTTCTTCCGGCCGAGCTAGGGCGAGACGACGTCGATCGCCGAGCGCGCCGCGTGCGAGCGGCCGAGGCGGTCGGCGAGCCGCACCGTCGCGCGGCCGTGCAGCGCGCCGGCGGCCCGCAGGCGGCGCCGCTCCGCCGCGCGCAGCCGGAACCGGACCGGCACGTGGCCGCGCAACGCGCGCAGCCTGCGCTCCACGACCAGGTCGCCGAAGCGGAGCGCGACCGTGCCGCGGCAGCCGCGCGGGCAGCCGACCGGGATCCGCACCCAGCCGGACCGCTTGGCCGTGACCGCGCCGGGCACGCGCGCCTCGCACGACAGCGGGCCGTCGGGGACGCTGGCGCCCGTGCCGTCCGCGCGCTCGATCGCCAGCACCGGCCCGGCGCACTCCCGCCTGCCGAACGCCATCCGTCCGCCGTCGAAGTCGAAGCCGCCGACCTGGAGCTCCGGGCGCGAGAAGGAGACGACCGCGTGCGTCCGGCCGGCGAGGTCGGAGACCGCCAGCTCGGAGCCCCCGGCCGCGCTCCGGCGGAACGCGATCGAGTCGCCGGCGAGCACCACCGCCGAGGTCGCGCCGAGGGCGAGGCGGTGCGCGGTCCGCTCCGCCGGCGAGAACCACGCGACCGCGGCGGGCGCTCCGGCGCCGCCGCCCGCCAGCGTCCCCGCGACCTTCCCGTCGGCCTGGAGGTCGTAGCTCGTCAGCCGGTCGGCCCCCGACTGGTCGATCCGGTACGCCTCGGCGCCGGCGTCGCGGTCGTGCACCACGATCGCGGGCGGCGACCCCTGCCTCCAGGCGGTGAACCGGCCCGCCGTGCGGACGTCGCCCAGGAACGTGCTGGCCACCGCCAGCACGCGGCCCTGCGAGTCGCCGGCGGACAGGTCGCGCGCCAGCACGCGGTAGCCGGGGGCGGGGCACGCGCTCGGCGCGGACGGCGCGGGCGAGCCCGGCGCCTCGGTCCAGGCGGCGACGTACCCGCCGGCGTCCACGTCGCCGGCCGGCAGCGCGCAGCTCTGGTCGCCGCCCGACCCCAGCCCGACGATCGGCCCGGCCAGCGGCCCCGCGCTCGCCGACTGCGTGAAGAAGCCGTACTGGTTGCCGCCCACGAACGTCGCGTACGCCACCAGCCGCGACGACGCGGCGAACCCGAGCAGCGAGACCCGGTCGAAGCCGGCGACCTTCGTCACCGTGGCGACCGTCCGCGGCCGCGACCCCGCGCGGGCCGCGACGACCGCGAGGTCCGGCTCCTCCTCGCCGCCGGCGTCGTCGGGCCGGGTGTAGACGAGGTGGGAGCCGCTCAGCAGCGGGCCGGCCGAGGGGACGGTCGCGACCACGTCCTGCCGGGCGAGGGCCGGCGCGGCGGCCGGGAGCGACGCGACCGCCGCGAGGACGGCCGCGAGCCGCGCGGCGCGGACCGCGCCGGCGAGGACGGTGAGCGCCCTGCCCGGCATCGAACCGAGGGAATACGCCCGCGACCGCGACGGATCGCCGGTGTTAGCTTCCGCGACTTCCACGTCCGACCAGCACGGGGGGTGCTCGATGCACGGAAGGGTCATTTTCCCACTCGCGATCGTCGCCGCCGTCGCCGCGGCGATCGCCGCCGGGACCGGCACGGCCGCGAGCGCTCGCGGCACCTGCTCGCCGTCGAAGTCGACCACGGTCGCCCAGAGCGAGGCGGTCCGCGTCTACACGAGGACGGCGACCGTCGACGGCCAGCGGACGAAGGTCTTCTACGCGTGCGCGTTCAACACCCGCCGCCCGTTCCGGCTCCCGGTCAACGAGCTGGGCGTGGACGGCTACGGCCCGTTCGCGCTGGCGGGCAGGTACGTCGCGTTCGGCTACCACCCGAGCTGCGGCGCGTGCGCGGACGAGGCGAACGTCGTGTACGTGATGGACGCGGTCGCTCGGACCGCGAGGCACCACGTGATCGTGGACGACGACGACGACGGCGTGAAGAGCGCGTTCACCGACCTCGAGGCGACGCGCCAGGGCTCGGCCGCCTGGATCGCGCGCGACACCGGGAGCGCCGCGACGGTCCAGGTCCAGAAGGTCGAGGGCTCCTCCGACACGCCGGTCGCGCTCGACTCCGGCGCGGACGTCGAGCTGCGGTCGCTCGCGCTGAGCGGCACGACGCTCTACTGGACGAGGGGAGGGGTGCCGAAGTCGGCGACGCTCCGGTGAGCGCCGATCATCTCCGGTCGCGTGCGAGGGCGGCCTCCGCGCCGGCGACCATGCTCCGGACGATCTCGCCCGCGGGGAGGACGTCGTGGACCAGGCCGGCCGTCTGGCCGGTGAACGGCGTCAGCTCGTGCGGGCGGCGCTCCTGGATCGCGGCCTGGATCGCGCCCCGGAGCCGGTCCGCCTCCCTCGCCGCGTCGTCCGGCCGGGACTCCCACTCGGCTACGAACTCGGTCCTGACGACGCGCGGCACGACGTCGTAGCCGCCGGCGCGAGGCATGATCGAGGCCCACGTCTCGAACCGGACGGCCTGCTCGGACTCGCTGTCGAGGATCAGCTGCTTCCAGGCGCCGTCCGCGGCGGCCTCCTCGGAGGCGAGGAAGCGCGTGCCGACGTTGACCCCCGCCGCCCCCAGCACCAGCGCCGCCGCCAGGCCGCGCCCGTCGGCGACGCCGCCTGCGGCGAGCACCGGGATCGGATCGACCGCATCGACGACCTGGGGGACCAGGGCCATCGCGCCGACGCCCTCGACCATCCCCTGACCGCCGGCCTCGCTGCCCTGGGCGATCACGACGTCCACGCCGCGCTCGGCCGCCTCGCGCGCCTGACCCACGGTGTGGACCTGGTGGATCACCCGCGACCCCGCGTCGTGGATCCGCTCGACCAGGTCGCCCGGATCCCCGAGCGCGAGCGAGACCGCGGCGGGCCGCGCCTCGAGGGTGGCGTCGAGCGCCTCCTCGTCCAGGGCCGGCACGACGTGGTTCACGACGAACGGACGGTCGGTGAGCGCGCGCACTCGCTCGATCTGATCCCGCACGTGGTCCGCCGACCCGAAGACCGCGCCGATGCTGCCGATACCTCCCGCCTCGGACACCGCCGCGACCAGCTCCGGCGCCGTCGCCGGCCAGATCGCGGCCTGGAGGACCGGCGCCTCGATCTCGAACAGCTCGCAGAAGCGCGTGTGCAGCATGACCACCTCCGGGGGGTGCGTGTACCAGTAGTCGGACGAAGGCTCGCACAGCCCGTCGCGGGTGGGCGGGGCGGTCCTCGTATGCGAACGTGAGGGGGAATGGAAGACGTCCTGGCCAGGATCGGCGACGGCCTGTGGAACGCGGCGCTGATGGCCTACGAGGTCTGGTGGGCGCTCGTGCTCGGCTTCGCGCTGTCCGCGATCGTGCAGGCGTGGGTCCCGCGGGAGCGGGTGGAGCGGCGGCTCGGCGGCGGCGGGCTCCGGTCGGTCGCGAGCGCGACGGGCCTCGGCGCGGCCTCGTCGTCCTGCTCGTACGCGGCGATCGCGATCGCCAAGTCGCTGTTCCAGAAGGGAGCCTCGGCGGCGTCCGCGCTCGCGTTCCAGTTCGCCTCGACGAACCTCGTGCTCGAGCTCGGGATCGTCCTGTGGCTCCTGCTCGGCTGGCAGTTCGCGCTGGCGGAGCTCGTCGGCGGCCTGCTCCTGATCCTCGTCATGACGCTCCTCCTGCGGGCGTTCGTCTCCCGCCGGCTCGAGGAGAGCGCGCGCGAGCACGCGCGGGAGGCCGAGGCCGGCCATAGCCACCACTCGGCGGGCGGGCAGCTCAGCCTGAGGGAGCGCCTCCTCTCGGCGCGGGCCTGGTCGGACGTCGCCCACAACTTCCGCAACGACTGGGGGATGCTCTACAAGGAGATCGCGGCCGGGTTCCTGATCGCCGGCTTCATCGCGCTGCTCGGCGACGACTTCTTCAACGGGCTGTTCGTCACCGACGCCCCGGCCGCCGTCCGGACGGTCGAGAACGTCGTCGTCGGGCCGGTCATCGCGGTGCTCAGCTTCGTCTGCTCGATCGGGAACGTGCCGGTGGCGGCGGTCCTGTGGTCGGGCGGCATCTCGTTCGCCGGCGTGATCGCGTTCATCTTCGCCGACCTGATCGTCCTGCCGATCGTGCTGATCTACCGCAAGTACTACGGCACCGCGTTCGCGCTCCGGATCAGCGCGCTGATGCTCGTGACGACGATCGTCGCCGCGACGGCGGTCGACGGCCTGTTCTCGGCCGCCGGCATCGTCCCCGACTCGCGGCCCACGCGCGAGGACGTGTTCGGCGGTATCGAGCTGGACTACAAGGCCGTCCTGAACGCGGTCGGGCTCGCCGCCTTCGCCGTCCTCTTCCACCTCACGATGCGCCGCGGTGCGACCGACCCCGTCTGCGGGATGAAGGTCGACCGCGGGAAGGCCGTGGTCGCGCACCGCGATGGCCGCCCCGTGTACTTCTGCAGCGAGCACTGCCGGCACGAGTTCGAGGCCGACCCGGACGCGCACCGGCCGGCGGGCGACCGGCCTCGCGAGCTGCGCGCCGCCGGGCGCCGCTGAGCCGCGGCGGCTCCGCCTCGACTCAGCCGGCGCCCTCCTCGCGCAGCTCGGCCTCGAGCTCCCTGAGGTGCTCGATCGCCCAGGCGTGGTACCCCGCGCCCATCCGGCCGATCACGATCGGGAACTGCAGGCCCTGCGCACGGAGCGCCTCCCCGATCGGGATTATCTGCTCCCGGAACTCGCGCTCGGCCTCCTCGGACCGCTCGCGCAGGCGCTCGACCAGCGCGATCGCGTCCTCGCGCGGCAGGTGGTCGGCGAGCGCCAGCCGGAGCAGCCCCTCGTCGCGCAGCTCCCACGGGGGCACCCTCGAGCGGCGCAGCCACGACATGAGCGCGCGCTCGCCCTTCGTCGTGAGCTCGTACGCCCGCCGCTGACGCGCGCCGTGCGGGTCGTCGCGGTGGGAGATGTAGCCGCCCTCCTCGAGCTGCGCGAGCTCCGGGTAGATCTGCGCGAACGTGGTGGCCCAGAAGACCTCCATCCGCTGCTGCTCGACGAAGCGCTTGATGGCGTAGCCCGACGTCACGCCGGCGCGGACCAGGCCGAGGATCAGGTAGCTGCTCGTCTTCAGCGCCACGCCCGGGATTCTCGCGCGAGCGATGCGCAGGTCTCAACGGGTAGAAGCCTCTCCATTGCGCGGGCGCGCCTCGTGCGCTTCCATCCAGGCCGGGCGATCGGAGGAGGCGACGCGCGGTGAGGGGAGACGGGCAGGCGGCGGTCGGGGCGGTCCTCGCGGCGCTGGTCGCCGGGCTCGCCTGGCCCGGGGCGGCCGTCGCGCTCCCGGCATCGGGGCAGCACGCGACGATCGACATGTGGAGCAGCACGAAGAGGCCCGGCGCCTCGGCGGCCCTCGGCTACACGGGGACCTACCACGCCGCCGGCGATCCGGACGGCGACCCTCCGGCGCTGCGGCGGCTCACTATCCAGCTGCCGCGGGGAACGCGGATCGACACGTCGGTCCCGGCGCGCTGCACCGCGAGCGACGATCAGATCCGCTTCGAGGGCGACTCGGCGTGCCCGCCGGCCTCCCGCGTCGGCGGCGGGGAGGTGACCGTGCGGCAGCTCGGGCTCGTGGAGGCGACCTACGAGACCGTGCTCTACAACGCCGAGGACGACCTCCTCGAGGTGGTGAAGTCGGGCGACCGCGTCGTGGGCGTGGTCCACACCTACGTCCGCGGCAGCACGCTCGACGGACCGGTGCCGACCTGCATGATGGGGGGCGAGCCGCCGGACGGCTGCCCATTCGACCAGCTCGCGATCCTGTCCAACCGGCTCCAGGTCGACCCCGTGAGCATCGGCCGCGGGGCGGCGCGGCGCAACTACGGGACGACGCCGCCGACCTGCCCGCGGTCGGGCAGGTGGCGCGTGCGGGTGACGCTGCGGTTCGCCGACGGCTCGGCCGACGCGGTGACGCCGCAGACCCCGTGCCGCCGCCCGCGGCGGGCGGCGAGACGGCGCTGAGGCGGGCTCGCCGCGGGCGCCGCGGAGCGCCGCCGAGCGCCGGCCTCCGCCCGCGTGGGATCGTACGCGGGTGGCCGACCCGGAACGCCATGAGCTGGCCGAGCTGCTGGCGCAGCGAGCGCTGACGGAGGACGCGGCCCGGCCCGACGCGGTCGAGCGCCGCCACGCGGCGGGCGGGCGGACCGCGCGCGAGAACGTCGCGGACCTCGTCGACCCCGGCTCGTTCGTCGAGTACGGCCGCTTCGCGATCGCCGCCCAGCGCACGCGCCGCGACCTCCAGGAGCTGATCGAGCGCACGCCGGCCGACGGCCTGGTCGCGGGGACCGCGCGCGTGAACGGCGACCTGTTCGGCGAGCGGGCCGCGTGCGCCGTCCTGTCCTACGACTACACCGTGCTCGCCGGCACGCAGGGCGTGTTCGGCCACCTCAAGAAGGACCGCCTGTTCGAGCTGATCGAGCGCATGCGCCTCCCGACCGTTTTCTTCGCCGAGGGCGGGGGAGGCCGGCCGGGCGACACCGACAAGCCGGTGGTGTCGGCGCTCGAGGTGCGGGCGTTCGCGCTCTGGGCCGGCCTGTCCGGGCTCGTGCCGCGGATCGCGGTCGTGAAGGGGCGCTGCTTCGCGGGCAACGCGGTGATCGCCGGCTGCGCGGACCTGATCGTGGCGACCGAGGACGCGTCGATCGGCATGGGCGGCCCCGCCATGATCGCCGGCGGCGGGCTCGGGGACGTCGGCGCCGACGAGGTCGGGCCGATCGACGTGCAGGCGCCGAACGGGGTCGTCGACGTGGTCGCGGCGGACGAGGCCGAGGCGGTCGCCGCGACCAAGCGGCTGCTCGGCTACTTCCAGGGCGCGACCCCGCCGGGCGCGGCCGCCGACCAGGCCCGCCTGCGCGAGCTGGTGCCCGAGCGCGAGCGGCGCGCGTACAAGGTCGCGCCCATCCTCGAGACGCTCGCCGACGAGGGGTCGGTCACCTACCTGCGCGAGCGGTTCGCGCCCGAGATGGTCACGGCGCTCGCGAGGGTCGAGGGCCGGCCGGTCGGGGTGGTCGCGAACAACACGATGGTCATGGCGGGCGCCGTGACCGCCGCCGGCGCCGACAAGGCCGCCCGGCTGATGCAGCTCTGCGACGCGTTCGGGCTGCCGGTCGTCTCGCTCGTGGACACGCCCGGCTACATGGTCGGGCCGAAGGCCGAGGCCGACGCCCTCGTCCGGCGCGGCTCGCGCCTGCTCGTGGCGGGGGCGGCGCTGCGGGTCCCGCTCGTCGCCGTCGTGCTGCGGCGCGCCTACGGGCTTGGGGCGCAGGCGATGATGGCGGGCAGCACGCACGAGCCGCTGCTCACGATCGCCTGGCCGGGCGCCCACCTCGGGCCGATGGGGCTCGAGGGGGCGGTGCGGCTGGCCCTGCGCAAGGAGCTCGAGGCGATCGAGGACGAGGCGGCGCGGGAGGAGCGGGTGCGCGAGGTCACGGCCGCCGCGCAGGCGAACGCCAGGGCGGTCAACGCAGCGCGGCTGTTCGAGATCGACGACGTGGTCGACCCCGCCGAGACGCGGGCGCTGATCGCCTCGACCCTGGCCGCGGCGGACCTGCCGGACCGGCCGACGCAGGGGCACCGCTTCGTCGACACCTGGTAGCGCGCCGGCCGGGGGCCCGCCGGCGTCCCGAGGTCACTCCCGCAGCCAGCGCAGCATGTGCGGGTACGGCGGCACGCCGAGCGCCTCCGCGCGCGGCCCCGCCGCCGTCATGCCCGCGGCCTCCAGCAGGTGCACCCCGATCGGCACGCCGACCCTGAAGTTGAACAGCAGGCCCGGCGAGTGGCCGTGGTAACCGCCGCCGTGGAACACGAGCGCCGGGTCGACGCCGATCGCCACGGCGGCCGCGTACGACCACGGGATCGCCGCCCACTCGAGGTTGCTCGTGTCGAGGCCGGGGACGTCGTCGAGCGACCCGGTCATCGAGGGGCGCGCCCACGCCGGGGCGGCCGCGACGTGGCCGGCCTCGTGCAGGAGGTCGCCGGGGTAGGCGAGCCGCCCCTCGTCGACCAGGAGCCGGCCGCGCTCCAGCGTGAGGCCGGGCAGGAACGTGTCCTCGGGCAGCTCGGCCGGCTCGACCTCGATCCCGATCCCGGTCAGGAAGCCGGCTATGCGCGCGGTGAGCGGGTCGGAGAAGGGGCTCTCCACCGGCTCAGCCGGTGCAGCTGTCGAGCCCCAGCTCCCGCGCCTTGTCGTCGCCGGTCGTGTCGTCGAGCGCGTCGATCCGCTTCTCGTCGCGGGCCGCGAGCGCGGCCTTCAGCTCGCCGAAGTACCTCTCCTGGGTGGCGACCCACGCGTCGTACTCGGACCGCTTGTCCTCGGGGACGTCGACCGCCTTCAGGTCGCGGATCAGCCCGTCCACCGCGGCGACGAGCTCGGTCCTGCTCCCGCTCGCGGCCCTGATCTCCTTCTCGGAGTCCCGGCAGACCTTGTTGGCCTCGTCGGCGAACCCGTCGCCGCCGCCTCCGCACCCGGCGGGAGCCGCGAGGGCGAGCAGGAGGGCGAGCGTCGCGAGTCGCTTGGACATGACAACAACTCGCGTTCCCAGGCTGGGTCGGGACGAAACCGGCGGCGACCGCCCGGGGCGGTTGACCGTCACCGATTGCTGTGCCAGGCTTGATCGCTTCGGACAGGCGCGGCCGCGGAGGCGGCGGAGAGGAGACGGAATGGCGAACCTGACGGCACCGGGCGGCACCTCGAAGGGGTTCACGCGCCTCGGACGGAGCGCGGAGAGGACGATCGAGGAGCTCGGCCCGCTCGCGGACCTCATCGGCACCTGGATCGGGTCGAAGGGCTGGGAGCTGATCGCGGTCCCCAAGGTCGAGGGGAGCGAGGAGGGCTTCACGCTGATCGTCCGGCCGTACACGGAGATCGTCACGTTCAGGCCGATCGGGGCGCCGGTCCCGAACCGGGGCGGCCCCGCCGGCGACATGACGATCTACGGCCTGATGTACGACATGCGGATTACCGACCTCGAGACGGGCGAGCCGCTCCACCTCGAGAACGGCATGTGGCTGAACATGTCCGAGGTGCAGGGCGGCTCCCCGCCGGAGCAGCCGTTCGCCCGGCTCGCGTGCATCCCGCACGGCGACACGCTGCTGGCTGTGGGCACGGCGTCGACGGCCGCTGGGCCCCCGCAGATCCCCGACACGAGCGCGCTGCCGGAGTCGGGCCCGGAGACGCCGCTCGGCTACGCCGACGTCTACCAGACCCAGGTCGACAACTTCCACCCGGGGACGCCCAACCTCGTGCTCCAGCAGGCGCTCGAGGGGCTCGACGTCGTGTCGACCACCACGCTGTCGGTCTCGACGGCGAACGGCGGCGGGGTCGTCAACGTCCCGTTCGTCTCGGCGAACGCGAACGCGACCACGTTCCAGTGCGACTACTGGCTCGAGACGGTCGCGGACGACTCGAGGGCCGGGCAGGAGGTGCAGCAGCTCCAGTACTCGCAGCAGACCAACCTGGAGTTCATCCCGCAGTTCGGGAACCCGGACGAGCTGATCGTCTGGCCGCACGTGAACGTGAACACGCTCAGGAAGCAGTAGGCGGCGGGCGGGGCCGCCCGGCCGGGCGGGCCGGGCGGCCCGCCGGCAGAGCGACCCGGGCGGCCCGCCGCCCGCTAGGCCCCGAGGGCCAGGTGGGCGGCGATCGCGAGCACTGCGAGCCGCCCGCCCACGGCCAGGCCGCGCCCCGCCCGCGGCGTGAGCCGGCGGCCCACGTGGCCGGCCGCGACGGTGAGGACGAGGTGCCACGCGGCTGAGCCGAGCCCGACGCCGGCCGCGAACGCCGCGGCGGCCCTGGGCCCGTCGAGCGTGAGCGCCCCCGCGATGGCGGCGAACGAGACGATCGTCAGCGGGTTGGCGGCCGTGATCGCCAGGAAGCGCGCGTAGTGGGCGAGCGGGCCGCCGGCGCGCGCCGGTCGATCCGGCCCGGCCGCGAGCCGGGCTCCCGGACCGCCGGCCGCGGCCCGGGCTCCCGCACCGGACCCTCCCGCGAGCGCGGCCAGGCCGTGCAGCGCGATCGCCCCCAGCAGCGCGGCCGCGGCGAGGCGGATCTCGGACTGGTGGCTCGCCAGCGCGGCGCCCGCCGCGCCGCCGCCCGCGGCCGCGACCGCACCGAACAGCAGGTCCGCGGTCGCGACGCCCATCCCGGCCGCGACCCCGACCCGCGGGCCGCGGGCGACAGCGGCCTCGACGAGCAGCAGGCTGACGGCGCCGACCTGCGCGGCAACGGCGAGCCCGGCCGCCAGGCCGGCGAGCAGTGCTGCTGGCGGTTCCATCGGCGAGCGTGGCTCCTTGCGTCGGGTGCGAAGCGCGTCGTGGCGAAAGCGTCGGGCGAAGCGCTTCAAGGGGCGAAAGCGCCCGTATTCAAGCCGTTCGACCGCGTAAGATGCATCGCAAATGCGAGAAACAGGGGAAACCACGCTGCTGGACGCCGTCGACCGCGAGATCCTCGGTCACCTGGCCAAGGATGCGCGGCTGAGCTGGCGCGAGCTCGGGCAGCGCGTCTCGCTGAGCGCGAACGCCACCGCGGAGCGGGTGCGCCGGCTGCGGCAGGGCGGCGTGATCGCGGGCTTCAGGGCGGTCGTGGACCCGGCCGCCGCTGGCCGGACGCTCGTGGCGCTGATCGACGTCAGGCTCGCGGCGCCGGCCGACGGCGCCCGCTTCGAGCGCCTGGTGGATGGGCTCGAGGAGGTGACCGACGCGGCGCACGTGACCGGCCGCTTCGACTACCAGGTCCGGGTGGCGTGCCGCGACGTCGCCCACCTCGACCGCCTGATCCGGACGCTGAAGTCGAAGGGCGGGGCGAGCGAGACCGACACCCGCCTCGCGCTCCGCACGGTGGTCGGCCGGACCGGTCCCTGACGCGGATCAGGGTCCCGGTTGAGGGGTTCGCCCCGATGATCCCACGGCGCTTCCACGGGACCATCGACACATGCCGTTCCTCCTCCACCACGAGCAGATCGGAGAGGTCGAGACCCCATGACCCGCCCCGCGCCCACGTCCTTCGCCTACATCGAGACCACGCTCGCCCCCGGCACGACGATCGACGAGTACCGTCGCTCGCGCCCCGCCC
The DNA here is from genome assembly GCA_036389295.1 of Thermoleophilaceae bacterium. GTDB lineage: Bacteria > Actinomycetota > Thermoleophilia > Solirubrobacterales > Thermoleophilaceae > AC-37. The sequence continues at coordinate 179,624 of DASVQB010000060.1, forward strand.
GCCCGGGCCGTGTCCGGCGCCTGATCGGCGCCCTGCGCCGGCCATGAGGTCGCGGCTGCTCGTCACGCCGAGCCCGCCCGCCGGCGCGCCCGTCCTCCAGACCTACAGGGACCGGCACGGCGAGGTGCTCTACGTGGTCCTCGTCCCCCGCTGAGCGGCCCGCGCGCGCCGTCCTCCCGCCGGCGGCTCCGCGGACGCGCTCCCGGAGCGCGGCGAGCTCGGGCCAGCGTCAGCCGGCCGCGACCGCGGGCCGGCGGCCGGCCCACGGCATCGCCTCCTCGAGCTGCGATGCCACGCGGAGCAGGACGTCCTCGCGGAGCGTCTGCGCGGTCAGCATGACCCCGATCGGGAGCCCGTCGGACCCGTTGCCGAGCGGCAGGCTGATCGAGGGCTGGCCGGTGGTGTTGGCGATCGGCGGGTACGGGATGTACGAGAACACCTCGTCGATCCAGGACTCCGCGGTCGTGTGGCGCGGGTCGTCCTGGGCCGGGGTCCCCGCCGGCGGCGGCGCCGTGGGGGTGGTTGGGCAGAGGAAGAGGTCGTACTCGTCGAGGAACGCTCCCCACGCGCGGCTGACGGCGTTCTGGATCGTCGCCGCGGTCCCCACGTCGCCGGCGCTCAGCTCCCGGCCGTGCCGGATGCACGCGAGCGACGCCGCCTCGACCGTCTCGGGGCTCGCCTCCCGGCGAAGCAGCGCGCCGAAGAAGTCGGCCAGGCCGGCCAGGAGCGAGGTCCAGAGCACCACGTGCGCCCTGCGGAGCGCGTCCGCGTGCACCGCCCCGGCCGCCGGCTCGACCGCGTGGCCGAGCTCCTCGAGCCGCGCGGCCGCGGCCTCGACGGCCGCGCGGACCTCCGGCTCGGTCTCGCGGCCCCAGAACGACTCCGTGTGGACCGCGACCCGCAGCCTGCCCGGATCGGCGCCGACCTCCTCGGCGAACGGCCGCCGGGGCCCGGCGACGTAGTAGCGGTCGCCGGGCGCGGGGCCGGACACCGCGTCCAGCAGCCCAGCGGCGTCGCGAACGGTCCGGGTGACGGCGAACTCGTGCCCGATCCCGCCGGGGACCTCGCCGATCAGGGGGCCGACGGGGACCCGGCCGCGCGACGGCTTGAGGCCCACGAGGCCGCACCACGCGGCGGGGATCCGGATCGACCCGCCGCCGTCGTTCGCGTGGCCGATCGGGACGGCCCGCGCCGCGACGAGCGCGGCCGATCCGCCGCTCGACCCGCCGGCGCTGCGGTCGGGCGACCACGGGTTGAGCGTGGAGCCGTTGACCCGCGGCGAGGTGTCCATGCTGAAGGCGAACTCGGGCGTCGCCGTCCGGACGAGACCGGCGAGCCCCGCCGCGCGGAACCGCTCGGCGAGGGTCGAGTCGACCGCGGCCACGTGCCCCTCGAGCAGCGCGCTGCCGAACTCGCACGGCCGGCCGGCCTCCATCAGCGTGTCCTTGACCGCGAACGGGACGCCCGCGAACGGCCCGCCGCCCGCGGCCGCGTCCTCGAACGGCCCGTGGACCACGGCGTTCAGCCGCGGATCGACCTGCTCGATGGCCCGGAGGGCGGCGTCGCGCACGTCGCCGGCGCTCACCTCGCCCGAGGCGATCAGCCGGCTCAGCTCGGTCGCGTCGCAGGACGCGTACTCGGCCACGTTCACGCGCTCGCCTCCTCTCGGCCGCGATGCTAACGGCCACGGCGGCGATGAGGATCGCGCGGACCGGGTAATCGGAGGGTGCTGACCTGAGAGGAGGCGAGGAATGGCCAAGGACCACGGCTCCAGCGTCAAGAACGACAAGCAGTACGAGGGACTGCGCAAGAAGGGGATGAGCAAGAGCCGCGCGGCGGCGATCTCGAACGCCAACGCCGGCTCGGGCAACTCCGCCTCGAAGAAGGGCGGGAAGAGCTCGGGCGGCGGGAAGTCCGGCGGCAGCCAGAGCAGCAAGTCGAGCGGGAGCGGCAGCGGCGGCAACCGCGCTCAGAAGCAGGCCGCCGGCCGCAAGGGCGGCAAGGCGTCGAGCTGACCCGCGGCGATCCATGCGGGCGCTCCGCGGGTAGGTTGTTCGTGCCGTGCACGAGACGCCCGAGGACATCGCCGCGCTCCAGGAGCTGCTCGACCGCAGCTACGACGACGCCGGGGCCCACCTGCGGCGGATAATCACGCCCGAGCGCCGGCTGACGGCGCAGCAGGTCGGCGAGCGGCTCACCGGGATGCGCCTGCTCGCGCTCGCGACGGCGACGAGCGACGGCCGGCCGATCGTGGGGCCGGTCGACGGGATCTTCTTCCGCGGCGCGTTCCACTTCGGCTCGGCGCCGGACTCGCTCCGGTTCCGGCACGTCCGCGCGCGGCCGCACGTGAGCGCCACCCACCTGCCGGGCGAGGAGCTCGCAGTGACCGTGCACGGGCGCGCCGAGGCGGTCGACGTCTCGACCGGTCCGTTCAGGGAGGCGCTGCTCGAGGTGTACGTGCCGCGCTACGGGTCGGAGTGGGAGCACGACTTCCTGGACTCCGGGCCGCAGTACGCGCGGATCGAGCCGGAGCGGATGTTCACCTTCTTCATGGCGGGGGCGGGCTGATGCCCGACGAGGCGAACAGGTCCGCCACCGACGAGCTGCTCGCGAACGCCAGGGACTACGCCACGGCCTTCGACAAGGGCGACCTGCCCGGTGCGCCGGCGCTGAAGGTCGCGGTCCTGGCGTGCATGGACGCCCGGCTCAACCCCTACGAGCTGCTCGGGCTCCAGGACGGCGACGCGCACGTCATCAGCAACGCCGGCGGCGTGGTGACCGACGACGAGATCCGCTCGCTCGCGATCTCGCAGCGGCTGCTCGGGACCGAGGAGATCGTCCTGATCCACCACACCGACTGCGGCATGCTCACCATCGACGACGAGGAGTTCAGGCAGGCGCTGGAGGACGAGGTGGGGGTCAGGCCCGACTGGCCGACCGAGGCGTTCGACGACCTCGAAGAGGACGTCCGCCGGTCGATCGCGCGGATCGAGGCGAGCCCGTTCATACCGCGCAAGGAGTCGGTGCGCGGGTTCGTGTACGACGTCGCCACCGGCGAGCTGCGGGAGGTTCGCCCGGTCACCGGATCCGGAACGTGACGCCGGCCAGGCGCCTGCGCCCGTCGGTGCCGGTGACGCGAGCGGTCAGCCGGTAGCGGCCGCGACCGAGCTGGGCGGAGGCAGGCAGCGAGAGCCGCCAGCGCGCCGCCGACGCGCCGACCGTCACGCCCTTCCGCGTGCGGCAGCTCGAGCGGACGAACGAGCGGCCGTCGAAGCGCGCGCAGGCGCCGGGCGCCCTGCGGACGATCGTGATCGAGGGCGGCCCGGCCGCCGCGGCGACCGCCCCGCGCATCGTGCGCAGCCGGAGCGTGTGCACGGAGCCGTGCCTCGGGGAGAGCACGCTCAGGCTCGGGGTCGACCCCGCCGGCGGTGCGTGAGGCGGCCCGTCGGAGGGCGGCCCGTCTGAGGGCGGCGGGGTCGGGGCCGGCGGATCGTCGGGCGGGGTGCACGCGAGCGAGCCGGAGTCGAGCCGCGCTCCCCCGGTGGCGAGGAACTCGAACTGGGCGCTCCCCCGTGCGAGCCGCAGCCGCAGCGCCCCGTGGTGGCCGTCGTCGGCGGCCGCCAGGCGCGGGTCCGCCTCGTCCACGTCGTAGCGGAAGCGCCCGCCGGTCCCGACCACGAACTGGACCACGCCGCGGTTCGGCTGGAAGCGCTCGTAGTTGTGGTCGTGGCCGCTCAGCAGCGCGACCGCGCGACCGGCCAGCTCGCTCCACGCCGGCTCGAGCCCGTCGTCGTCGGCCCGCCCGCTCGTGGCCGTGTAGCGCGGCCTGTGCATGAAGGCGATCGTGCACGTGCCGCCGCGGGCGGCGAGGTCGCGCCGCAGCCACGCGAGCTGCGGCGAGCCGGCGCCGAGCGGCTCCTCGCTGTTGAGGCTGACGATGTGCCAGCCGCCGAGGTCGAACGAGTACCAGTGGCCGCCGTCGCTCCGCGGCGCGAGCGAGCCCCAGTACGGGTCGTAGCCAGTGGCCCGGTTCGGCCACTCGTGGTTGCCGGGCGTGGGGCTCGTGCTGTCCCGGAAGCGGCCGAACGACGGCTGGTAGTTCGCCTGGAACTCCTCCCGCGTGCCGGTCTCGTAGACGTCGCCCAGGTAGAGGAAGCGGTCGAACGGGCCCGCGCCCTGGACGAACGCGGCGAGCTCGTCGTCCGTCGTCTCCGGGACGCCGCCGTCGCCCACGGCCCAGACGACCTGCGCCCCCGCCTGGCCCGGGCTCCCGGCCAGCGCCGCGACGGCGCTCGCCAGCGCGCACGCGAGGAGCCTGGCGGCGCGTCCGACCACCGAGCCATGGTGGCAGAGCGCGCGCCGGGCACGCGCCTGCCGCCTACGGGTAGAAGCGGGACTTGGCGGCTCGCGCGAGCGGCCGCGGGAGCCGCTCGAGCACGCGCAGGGCGCGCGGCATCGCGCGCAGCCTGAGGCCGCTGTAGACGCTGGGGACGACCGCCTCGATCAGGTGGGGCCCGGGCTCGGCTATCGCCAGCTCGAGCTCGGCCGCGAACCGCTCGCCGCTGTCGACGCTCACGGCGGGGACGCCGAGGCCGCTCGCGATCCTCACGAAGTCGATGTCGGGGCCCGCGAGGTCGAGCTGGGACTTCGCCCTCTCGCCGCCGCGGTCGGCGCCGACCCGCTCCAGCTCGATGTTGAGGATCGCGTAGGAGCGGTTGTTGAACACCACGGCGGTCACGTTCAGCCCCTCGCGCGCCATCGTCCACAGCGACTGGATCGTGTACATGGCCGACCCGTCGCCGTCGAGCGCGACGACCGGACGGTCGGGGCAGGCGACGGCCGCGCCGACGGCGACCGGGAGCCCCTGCCCGATCGCGCCGCCGGTCAGCGTCAGGAGGTCGTGCCGGGGCGCCCCGGCGGTGTGGGTCGCGAGCGTCACCCCGGAGGTCTGCGCCTCGTCCGAGACGATCGCGCCCTCCGGGAGGATCGCCCCGATGGCCTGGCAGACCTTGTCGGCCGTGAGCTGGCCGCTCGGACGCGCGGGGCGGGCCGGTGCCTGGAGGGCGGGCTCCACCGCGCCCGCGCCGAGCGCGTCGACCAGCGCCTCGAGGCCGCCGACCGCGTCCTGCTCGGGCGCCGCCAGCTCGTGCACCTCGCAGCCGTCGGGCACCAGCCAGCTCTTCTTGCCGGGGTACCCGAAGAACGACACCGGCGCCTTCGCGTCGACCAGCACGAGGTGCCTCAGGCCGGCGAGCTGGACGGAGGCGAGCTCGGCGAGGTAGGCGACGCGCTCGATCGGCGGCAGGCCGGCCCCTCGCTCGAGGCGGGTGGGGAAGACCTCGCCGAGGACCTTCGCGCCGGTGGCCGCCGCGATCCTGGCCGCCGCCAGCAGGCCCGGCTCGCGCAGCGCGCGGCCGCCCAGCAGCAGCGCCGCCCTCCGGCCGCCGCCGCGCAGCGCCCGCGCCGCCCCCTCGACCTGCTCGCTCGGCGGGGACGGCGGCGGCGCGATCGCCGGCGGCGCGGCCGGCTCGGCGCCGTCGGACCACGACACGTCGGCGGGCAGGATCAGCGTGGCGACCTGCCCGGGCGGCCCGTGGGCGGCGGCGATCGCCTCCACGGCGTCGTGGGGCAGCGCCTGCGTGCTCTGCGAGGTGCGCACCCAGCGCGAGACGTTGCGGGCGACGGTCTCGATGTCCGACTGGAGCTGCGCGTCGTACTTCGTGTGGTAGGTCGCGTGGTCGCCGACGACGTTGACGACGGGCACCTTCCCCTTGCGCGCGTTGTGCAGGTTGGCGAGCCCGTTCCCGAGGCCCGACCCGAGGTGGAGCAGCGTCGCGCCGGGACGGTCCGCCATCCGCGCGTACCCGTCGGCGGCGCCGGTCGCGACGCCCTCGAACAGGGCCAGGACGGCCCGCATCTCGGGGACCTCGTCGAGGGCCGCGACGAAGTGCATCTCCGACGTCCCCGGGTTCGTGAAGCACGTCGTGACGCCGGCGTCGACGAGCGTGCGGAGCAGGGCCTGGGCGCCGTTGGGCATGCGGCTCAGTCTCTCATCGGGAGGGGCTGGGCGGTCATCCCATCCCCCCGACCGCCCTGCGCACTGAGACCGTCGTCGCGCACACCGGGTAGCTGCGCCGCTGCTTCACGAGCCGGCCGGACGACGTCCGCGCGCTCACGTACACGCGCAGGGCCCGGCGGCGGACCCCGCGCAGGTCGACGACCACGCGCCTCCGCGTGACCAGCCGCATCCGCCCCGCGCTCGCCTTCGCGCGCACGCGCAGGATCCGCCCAGACCGGCGCGGCGCGCGCAGCGCGATCCGCACGAACCGGCCCTTCGCGCACGCGCCCGGCGCCGGCGGCAGGACCCCGCCGGCGCGCTGGTCGACGAACGCGTACCCCTCGGCGATGTACTCGGGCCGGTTGACGGTGGCGGTGATCGAGGTCCGGTCCGCCTCCGTCGCGCCCGGCCGGACGCGGTAGCGGTAGACGCCCCCGCCGACCTCCTCGGCGAGCCCCTCGTCCACCGCCCAGTGGTCGCGCTGGTTGGTCAGCACCTTCACCTGCACGCCGGTCACCGGCTCCCCGGCGGTCCCGCTGACGCGCACCTCCACGGGCAGCTCGGCCCCGGGCGCCGCCGTCTTCGGCGCGTCGACGGTCACGGTCGGCACCTCGCGGGCCCGCAGCGACTCCGGCGGCGCCGACTGGAGCCCCAAGAGCGTGTCGCGCAGGTAGCTCGTCACCCGCTCGAGCGGCGCCTCGTCCACCCGCTCGGGCAGGTCCTGGCGCGTGTGGTACCAGGGCGTCGAGGTGAAGGTCGAGAAGCCCTGCACCCCCGCGCTGTAGAACGGCTGGAGGTCGGTCGGGATGATCCCGCCGCTGATCTGGCGCACGCCCGCGGCGGGGACCGGGGCGGCGTAGTACGAGTTCGCCGTCGCCGCGCCGTTCGCGACCGCGTTCATGGTCGGCGACTCGGTCCCGAAGCGCAGGCTGAGCGCGCCGTCGTTCGCTGCGGTCATCTCGAGGTTCTCGTTGACCGCGACCCGGCGCAGCACGTCGGGGTGGCGCATCACCCAGTCGTAGGAGCCGACCAGGCCGATCTCCTCGGCGTCCCACGCCCCGAACAGCACCGTGTAGTCGAGCGGGACGTCCTTCAGCGCCCTCGCCATCGCGAGCATCGACCCGACGCCCGTGCAGTCGTCGATCGCCCCCATGTGCCAGTTGTCGTAGTGGCCGCCGACGACGATCACGTCGTCCGGGCGGGTGGTGCCGCGGCGCACGCCGATCACGTTCCGTCCCACGCCGTCCTGGCGCTGCGCGTCGACCTCGATCGCCATCCTCAGCCCGCCGGACTCGAGCTCGCTGCGCAGCTGCGCCCCGTCGTCGGCTCCGACCGTGATCGTCGGGATCGGCGCCGGCGGCGTCTGCGCGAAGCGCACGGCGCCGGTCTGGACGAGGTTGTCGGGCGAGCCCGACACGTAGAGCATCGCCACGCCGCCGTGCGCCAGCACCTCCGTGAGCTGGGACGAGCGGTGATAGGCCTCGTCGCGCCTGACCATGACGATCCTGCCCTCCGCGTCCCTGCCGGCGTAGTCGCTCGCGCGGCCCACGCCGACGTCGACCACGTCGGCCTCGACCCGCCCGGTGCCGCCGTAGGCGAACGACTCGCCGGGCACGCGGCGCGCGTTCGGCCCGAGCACGTCGAGCGAGACCTTCCGCACGACGAAGACCGGGACGTGGAAGTCCTCGAGCGTCGTCTCGAGCCCGGCCGCGCGGAACCGCTCCGCGATCCGGGCGGACATCGAGCGACCCGCCGTGCTACCCGGCGGCTTGGGCCCGAGCCGCGAGCAGGCGGACATCTCGTCCATCGCGACCGTCGCGCCCGCCGGCGCCGGGGCCGAGCCGCCCGCGAGCCCGGTCGACACGACCGCCGCGACGGCGGCGAGCCGGCGCAGGCGTGGCAGAGGGGTGGCCGAGGCGGTCATTCCAGGAGGCGCCGGATGATGACCCATCGCGCCGCGGCCCGCGCCCGGCCCGCGGCGTGGCGACGTCCTCGGTCGAGGTAGCTCCTCTACGATTTGCGCATGACGCTCGAGCAGCGCGCCGCGGCCGCCGCGGCCGAGGCAAAGCGAGCTGAGGAGGCGGGCGACCGCTGGGCCGCACACGAGGCTTGGCGGCGCTACCAGCGCATAGTCGACGCGACACGTCCCCCCGGCGAGCTCGTCGAGCGAGCGAAGCGGCTTCGCCGGCTGGCCGCGAGCGTGCGGCTGCTCGACGAGCCGGCCGGGTGATCGAAGCGCCGTTCGAGGTCGGCCGGATGCTCGGCCGCCTCAACGACGCCGGCCTCCCCTACGTCGTGGTTGGTGGGATCGCCGTCATCGTCCACGGCTACGTGCGCCCGACGGAGGACCTCGACGCCCTTGTGCCCCGGCGCTCGCAGGTGGGCGAGGAGCTCCGGGTCCTTCTGACCGAATGGGGCGCGACCAGGCTCGACGGCTCGGCGCTGCCCGACGCCCTGTTCGACGGCGAGCACAACGTGCGCGCTCACACACCCGACGGGGTCATCGACTTCATCCCCGAGGGAGAGCCGCCGCTCGACTTCGAGGGCGTCCACCGAACGGCCCGGTCGGTCGAGATCGACGGGGTCGAGACGAGGGTCTGCGACCTCGCGCACCTCGCCGCCTTCAAGCGGCTCGCGGGCAGGATGCGCGATCGCGCCGATCTGGCCGAGCTCGAGGCCGCGCACGGCGACCTGCCCGACCCGCGCTGAGCGCCCGGCGACCGTGAGTCGCCTCGCCCTGTCGCGGGTAACCGGATTGCGAACGCCTCGATCGGGAAAGGAGCCTCGAATGCCTCCACGCGGCGTCAAGAAGGGCACGAAGCGCGCTCGTCAGTACGAGCACATCAAGGAGAGCCAGCTCGACCAGGGGCGGTCCGAGGACCGCGCCCAGGAGATCGCGGCCCGCACCGTCAACAAGGAGCGCGCGCGCAGCGGCGAGTCGCGTGAGCGCTCGCGGACCTCGACCCGGGACATCTCGTCGGGCCGCCGAGGCGGGCTGCGCTCGGGCCGCTCCGGCCCGCGCGGGCGCACCCGCGACCAGCTCTACAACGAGGCGAGGGACCTCGGCGTCGAGGGCCGCTCGAAGATGAGCAAGGACCAGCTCCGGCGCGCGGTCGACGCGAAGAAGCGCTGAGGCGGCGAGGGCCGATCGGCCTCGGCGACCGAGCCGTTCACGACGAGCGGTCGGCCGCGCCCAGCAGCCCGAGCAGCGCCGGCCGCTCGGCTTCGACGTCCTCGGCCAGCCTCGCGATCGTGAGCACGCGCCTCCAGCGGTCGACCCGGTCGCGATCGAGCCGTCCGTAGGCGCGGAGGTAGGAGCGCAAGAGCAGCGAGCGACCGACGCGGTCGAGCCGGCGAACGAGCGCGGGCGCTTGCGCGGGCAGCACGCCGAGCTCGACGATCAGGCAGGTCCGGCACACGTCGGCGCTCGGGTCGCCGCGCGACGCGCTCGCCCAGTCGATCACCCGCGGCCCCGCGGCGCCGAGCAGGACGTTGGCCGGGTGGTAGTCGCCGTGGCAGATCCGGTCGCCGTCCGGCAGCTCGGCCAGCCGCTCGTGCGCCTCCGCGGAGAGACCCGAGGGGACCCGGTCGGCGCCGCGCTCGAGCAGGAGGCGGACGACGTCCTTCAGGTCCGGCAGCTCCGCGGGCGCCGGAACGCGGTGGAGGCTGGCGTGGAGGCGGCCGAGCACGCGTCCCGCCGCGACCAGGGTCCAGGGCCGTCTTCCGATCCGCGTCAGGAGGTCCGGCCCGTCGAGGCGCTCCATCACGAGCCCCGGCCGGCCGTCGACCGTCGTGCGCTCGTACACCGCCGGGACCGGCGCCCCGGCGGCGCTCGCCGCGCGCAGCGCCGCCTCCTCGCGGTCGAGCCAGGGCTCCCCCTCCGGGTCCCAGAGCAGTCGCAGCGCGCGACCCTCGCCGGCCTCGAGGATCTCGGCCTCGCGCCCTTGGCCGATGCGCGCGGCGGCGCTCACGCGGGCGTGCCGCCGGCCCTCAACGCCCCGCCGTCACCCGCCGACGGCGGGGGCGGCGGCGTACTCGTCGTCGGTGACCTTCTCGCCCCACCTCGCCGCGACGTGGTCGTCGTCGACCTCGTTGAGCGCGAGGTGGACCATGAGCCGGCTCGGCGCCGCGCCGTGCCAGTGGTCCTCGTCCGGGGCGAAGAAGACGCGGTCGCCCGGGCGGACCACCTCGACGGGACCGCCGCGGCGCTGGACGAGCCCGATGCCCTCGGTGACGTAGATGGTCTGGCCGAGCGGGTGCGTGTGCCACGCGGTGCGCGCACCCGGGACGAAGTGGACGAGGTTCGCCTGGACCCGTCCGGGGGCGGGCGCCGCCGCGACGGGGTCGATGTACACGTCCCCGGTGAACCAGTCGTCGGGCCCCTTTACCGTGTCGATCCCGCTCCTCGTGATCTCCATGTGGGGAACCTACATCGGCGACGCTCGTCCGAGGGGCACGCTCGCCGCGACCCGCGTCCTCCTCAGAGGGCTCCCCACCACGCCAGCACCGCCGTCGCGGTGAGGACGGCGGGGCCGGGGTGGCTGAGCAGCGATCGAGGCGCCCGCGCGGCGCCGCCCAGCCCGACCGCCAGCGCCGCGAAGCCGGTTGACGCGGCGGCGGCGACCAGGGCGATCCCGCGGGCGGCATCGCCGTGGAGGACCGAACCGGCCGCGAGGAGTGCGCACCCGACGGTGACGAAGGCGACGGTCGTCATGTGCCACGTGACGTGGATCATCGTCTGGGTCGTCCGCGGGCCGCCGAGGCGGCTGGACGGCAGCGACTCGGGCGACAGCCTCCTGACGACGAGCACCTCGCCGCCCACCCCGTGGACGGCGGCGCCGACGACGGCGAGGGCCCCGGCGAGGATCAGCGGCACGTCCACGCCAGGCACGGTAGCATACGTACATACATGCATGTACGTAACGAGGGCAGCCGATGAGCCGGGCGACGGCGCGGCCGCCGTCGCGGGCGGGTCGCCCGCGCCGGACCCAGGCCGAGCGGAGCGCCCGGACGCGGAGCGCGCTCGTCGAGGCGGCCGCGAGGGGCCTGTCCCGCAACGGCTACGGGAACCTGGTGCTGGAGGAGGTGGCGCGCGAGGCGGGCTACACCCGCGGCGCGCTCTACCACCAGTTCAGGGACAAGGAGGACCTGGCCCTGGCGGTGATCGAGTGGGCCGACGAGACCTGGCGGCGCGAGGTGGGCGACCGGGCCGAGCAGGAGCCCGATCCGGTCGGTGCGCTGATCGCGATGGCACGCGGTCACGCCGTGCTGTGCCGGCGCGACGTCGCCCGCGTCAGGATGGCGCTGAAGGTCGAGTTCAGCGGCCAGGACGGTCCGATCGGACGCGAGCTCGAGCGGGTCTCGGACGGACTGGTCAGGCGCTGCGCGCGTCTGGTCGACGCGGGGCGGCGGGACGGCTCGATCCCGTCCGGTCCGTCCTCCCGAGCGGTGGCCCTGGCGCTCGTCGGAGCGATCGAGGGCTCGGTGATAGCGCTCGCGGGGCAGGCGCCGCACGACGAGCTGCTGGCCGCCCGCGCGGCCGCCGGCGTGCTCGGGGTGGAGGGTCGGCTCCCACGAGGCCGGCCCGCTCGCGGATCGAGTCGAGCAGCTCGCGATACGACTCGCGGAACGCCTCGACGCCGTCGCGCTCCAGCTCGGCAGTGACCTCGGCCAGCAGGGGGGCCGCGTCGAGCACGCGCTCGGCCGCTCGGTCGTCGATCGGCCTCGTGCGGCTCGGGTCGCCGTGGTCGGCGAACGCGACGAGCGTCGGCTCGGGAACCGTGAGGATCGTGCTCGGCAACGCGAGCTGCTCGAGGTACGCGACGTCGCGGTAGGCGGGGTCCTTCGGTGCGGTGCTCGCCCACAGGGGGCGCTGCGCGGTGGCCCCGCGCTCGGCGAGCCGGTCCCAGCGCGCGCCGGCGAACCGCTCCCTGAACCGGTCATACGCCACCCGTGCGTTGGCGATCCCCACCTCGCCGCGCAGCGGCGAGTCGGCGGGCAGCCGTGCGTCGGCCTTGGCGTCGACCCGCGAGACGAAGAACGAGGCGACCGACCGGACGCCGCCGAGCGGCTCGCCGCGACGAGCCCGGCGCTCGAGCCCGCGCAGGTACGCCTCGATCGTCTGCTCGTAGCGCTCGACCGCGAACAGCAGCGTGACGTTGACGTTGACGCCGAGGAGGGTCAGCTCCTCGACCGCCTCCATGCCCGCCGCCGTGGCCGGCACCTTGATCATCGCGTTCGGCGCGGCGAGCCGGTGCCAGAGGTCGAGCGCCTGCGCGATCGTCGCGTCGGCGTCGTACGCCACGTCGGGCGTGACCTCGAGCGAGACGAAGCCGTGCTCGCCCCGGGTGGCGCGATGCAGCGGCCGCATCAGCGCCGCTGCGCGCCGGACGTCCTCGAGCGCCAGGGCGAGGAACAGCTCGCGCGGATCGCTCAGGCCCGCGTCGAGCTCGCGCCGGAGCTGCGTGTCGTAGCGGTCCGAGCCGCCGATCGCCCTGGCGAAGATCGTCGGGTTCGACGTCACTCCGCCGACCGCCAGGTTCGCCATCAGCTCCGCGAGGCGGCCGTCCTCGATCAGCTCGCGCGAGAGCGTGTCGAGCCAGATCGCCACGCCGCGCTCGGTCATCGCCTGGATCGGGTTCATCGTTCGGCCTCCTCGTGGACGGCGGTGGTCACGTCGAGGTTCGCGTCTCCGGCCGTCCATTCCTTACCCCCGTAAGAGAACCGCGGCTGCCGTCGCGAAGGGGGTGTGCAGCAGAAGCTGGGTCGAGCCCACTGCTACCGTCGCCGAGATGAGCCCTCCCGGCATGCTCACGCCTGCCGCCGGCACCCCAGCGCCGGTGTCCGCGTCCAGCGACTCGGACGCCTGGCTCGACGCGCTTCGGGCGGAGGGCCCCGTCCGTGACCAGGCCGTCGACGCCCTGCACGAGCTGCTGCTGCGCGGCGCGCGATTCGAGGTCTCGCGGCGCCGCGGGGCCCTCGGCCACGTCCGCGGCGAGGAGCTCGACGACCTCGCGACGCAGGCCGCCGACGACGCGCTGATGGCCGTGCTCGGGAAGCTCGACCAGTTCCGCGGCGCCAGCCGCTTCACGACCTGGGCGTACAAGTTCGCGCTGCTCGAGGCCGGCGTGAGGCTTCGCCGCCGCGCCTGGCAGGACCGCGAGGTCGTCCTCGACTCCGACAGCTGGACGCGGCTCGCGCCCTCGACGCCGGGCCCCGACGCAGGCGCCGAGCGGGCCGAGGTCCTCGGCGCGCTCTCGGAGTGCATCGGCAGCGAGCTGACCGAGCGCCAGCGGCAGGTGCTGGTCGCGCTCGCGATCGACGGCGTGCCGATCGACGTGCTCGCCGAGCGCCTCGCCACGACGCGCGGCGCCCTGTACAAGACGCTCCACGACGCGCGGCGCAAGCTGCGCGTGGCGCTCGCGGCGCGGGGATTCTCGGTGGAGGCGATCTGATGGACGGCCGGACCGACAGCCGCAGGACGGTCGAGAACCTCCTCGGCCCCGCCGAGCCGGAGCTCCTCTGCGACGAGTGCTTCGAGAGGATCGACGAGTACGTCGACCTCGAGCTGATCGGTGCGGCGCCGGAGGAGGCGATCCCCGGCATGCGCTCCCACCTCGACGGCTGCCCCGCCTGCCACGAGGAGTACGAGAGCCTGCGCGAGCTCGCCCGCACCGGCAGCGGCGGCGACGCGGCCTAGCGCCGCCCCGTAAGTTCTCCGCGCCTCCCGGCGCTAACGGCACATGTCAACGAACTCCCGAGGAGGAGCGTCATGAGCAGTGCCGTTGCGGCCGTCCTGCGGCCGATCCCGATTCCCCGGCCGGACGCGCTTCGCCGCGATCCCGCCGCTCAGGCCTTCACCCTGCTGCGGATCGCGTTCACGGTCGCGCCGATCCTGTTCGGCCTCGACAAGTTCGCCGAGGTGATGATCGACGACTGGCCGAAGTACCTGGCCACCGAGTTCAACGACGTCATCCCCGGCAGCGCCCAGGACGCCATGTACATCGTGGGAGGCGTGGAGATCGTCGCCGGGCTCGTCGTGCTCGTGAGCCCGCGCTTCGGCGGCCTGCTCGTCGCCGGCTGGCTCGCGGGCATCATCGTCAGCCTGCTGCTGGTCGGCGGCTACGGCGACGTCGCGCTGCGCGACTTCGGCCTGCTGCTCTCGGCGCTGACGCTGTCCAGGCTGGCGAGCGCGTTCCCCGGCCGGACGCCGTCCGAGGGTCGTCTGCGGTAGCGCGGGACCCGGTTCCCCGCCGGCGAAGGGCCGCCGCCGGGCGGCCCTTCGCGCGCGGGTCCGCGCCGCCCGGCTGCGAAGATCTGCCGGTGCCCGACCCAGCGCCAGCTCCGCACGCCGGCGGGAAGCCGGAGAAGCGGCCGCTGATCCCGCGGAACCGCCGCTTCCTCGCGTTCCTGCTCGGGCTGCTGGCGCTGAACATGCTCCTCTCGTTCGTGACCGGCGGCCCCGAGTCGCGCGAGCGAGTGCCCTACCAGCCGTTCTTCGTCGACCAGGTCGAGGCCGGCAACGTCGAGCAGATCTCCTCGCGGGCGGACTCGATCGAGGGCGAGCTCGAGAAGAAGGCGAGCTACGACCCGCCGGGCGACAAGAAGGCGGTCGAGGTCGACCGGTTCGAGACCGAGGTGCCCGAGTTCATCGACCGCGCCGGACTGACCAGGCTGCTGGGCGAGAAGAACGTCGTCATCAACGCCGAGCCGCCCGACAGCGGCCGGTCGTTCTGGTCGAGCCTGCTGCTCGGGTTCGCGCCGACGATCCTCCTCGTCGCGTTCTTCGTGTGGCTCGCCCGCCGGCAGATGGGGGGCGGGGGCGGAGGGATCCTCGGCGGCTTCGGCCGCTCCACCGCGCGCCGCGTGGGCCAGGGGGAGCAGGAGCGCGTGTCGTTCGACGACGTCGCCGGGATCGACGAGGCCGAGAACGAGCTGGTGGAGATCGTCGACTTCCTCAAGAACCCCGATCGCTACAGCCGCCTCGGGGCGCGGATCCCGCGCGGCGTCCTGCTCTACGGGCCGCCGGGTACCGGCAAGACGCTGCTGGCGCGGGCCGTCGCGGGCGAGGCCGACGCCGCGTTCTTCTCGATGTCCGCCTCGGAGTTCGTGGAGGCGATCGTGGGCGTCGGCGCCTCGCGCGTGCGCGACCTCTTCAAGCAGGCGAAGGAGGCGGCGCCGGCGATCGTGTTCATCGACGAGATGGACGCGGTCGGACGCTCGCGCTCGGGCAACGTCGGCGGCGTGAGCGGCGGCCACGACGAGCGCGAGCAGACGCTGAACCAGATCCTGACCGAGATGGACGGCTTCGAGCCGGGCACGAACGTGATCGTGCTCGCGGCGACGAACCGCCCGGAGGTGCTCGACCAGGCGCTGCTCCGGCCGGGCCGGTTCGACCGCCGGATCGCGGTCCAGCCGCCCGACAAGACCGGCCGCGTGGAGATCCTGCGGATCCACACGCGCTCGGTCCCGCTCGCGCCCGAGGTGGACCTGGATCAGATCGCGGCCTCGACGCCGGGCGCGACCGGCGCCGACATCGCCCTGATCGTGAACGAGGCCGCGCTCTTCGCCGCCCGCCACGACCACTCGGCGGTCGAGCAGCAGGACTTCACCGACGCGATCGAGAAGACGATCCTCGGGGCGGAGCGGCAGATCGTGATGAGCGACGCCGACCGCGAGCGGACGGCGTACCACGAGTCGGGCCACGCCCTGGTCGGCATGCTCACCCCCGGCGCCGACCCGGTGCGGAAGGTCTCGATCATCCCGCGCGGACAGGCGCTCGGCGTGACGCTGTCGACCCCGGAGACCGACCGCTACAGCTACAGCCGCGAGGAGCTGCTGGCGAAGATCAAGGTGGCTCTCGGGGGGCGCGGGGCGGAGAAGGTCGTCTACGACGAGATCACGACCGGCGCCGAGTCCGACATCCAGAGCCTCACGAAGATCGCCCGCGGCATGGTCGGGCGCTGGGGCATGAGCGAGGCCGTGGGACCGCTGGCGACGGAGGGTCGCCAGGACGGCATGCTGCTGCCCGGCGCCGACGGCGTCGCGCCGAGCACGCAGCAGCTCGTCGACGAGGAGGCGCGGCGCATCGTCGACTCCGCCGAGGACGATGTCCTCGAGCTTCTCCGGCGCGAGCGGCCGAGGCTCGACGCCCTGGCGGCGGCGCTGCTCCAGCGCGAGACGCTCGACCAGCGCGACGCGTACCGGATCGCGGGCGTCCGGCCGCCGGCGAGGGACGCAGAGCAGGAGGCGAAGGCGGCTGCCGGTCCGGGCTAACCTCCCGCGCATGGGGGGCAGGAGGCGACTCCGCGCGGTTGTCGCGTCCGTCGCGGTCGCCGCGGCTGCGGCCGCCGCGCTTCCAGCGCAGTCCCCGGCGGCGGTGCCCGAGGCCACGCTGAAGGCGCGCCAGCACTTCTTCGGGGCCGAGAACGTGGCCGCCGACGGCTCGCTCCCGCGCGGCCGCGTGATCCTCTCGTGGTTCAGCGTCGCGAGCTACGCGGCGGCGATCGACGGGCACGTGGTCCTGCTCGACGCCTACGTCCACAAGGGCGAGGACCGCCCCAACTACGTGCCGACGACGACCGACGAGCTCGCCGAGCTGAAGCCCGAGGCGATCTTCATCGGCCACGGCCACTACGACCACGGGAAGCTCGTCGGCGAGCTGGCCACCCGCACCGGCGCGACCGTCGTCGGCACGCCCGAGCACTGCGACCAGGCCAGGGCGCAGGCCGAGACCTACGCCGGCCGCGCGCTGCCGATCGCGTGCGTCGAGGCGGTCGACCGCGGCTCCGCGCCCGGCGCCCAGGTGCGCGAGCTCCGCCCGCTCGGCGACGACGTCTGCATCTCCGTCTTCAAGCACGTCCACTCGGCGGCCGAGCCGCCGGACGCGGAGCACCGCGACCCGCAGCTCCTCCCGCCGCCGCTGATCGACCCCACGCTGATCCTCGTCCACCCGCCCGGTCCGGCGGCCGTGGCCGGCCTGGCCGACGTCGCGGGCGACGAGGGGTCGAGCCTGCTCTACCAGTTCCGCGTCGGGCGCTTCGCGCTCGTGTGGAACGACAGCTCGGGACCGCTCCGCGAGCGGGCGCCGAACGTCTTCGACGTGATGAGGAGGATGCCGCCGACGGACGTACACGTGAACGCGGTCGTGGGCTTCAACAACCCGACCAACGGCGTGCGCGACCCGGTCGACTACGTCGAGGCGCTGCGGCCGAAGGTGATGTACCCGAACCACCACGACTTCGTCTCCGAGTACGGGGCGGGCGACGACTTCGAGCAGTACGTGCGCCGCGAGATGGCGCGCCACGAGGGGCTCGCCCAGGGCACGGAGCTGCGCTGGATGCGCGACCCCTACGACTACCTGCGCCCTGGCCTGATGACGTTCGACGTCGACGACGCGCGCTGGGCGCAGGACGGCGCCGACCCGGCGCGGCCGTCGGGACGGTGCGGCTGCCCGTCGCGCCGCAGGACGAGCTTCAGGCTCCACCGCGTGCCGGGCACGCGCATCGTCCGCGCGGAGGCCTTCGTGAACGGCAGGCGGACGCTCGTTCGGACCGGGCGCGACCTCCGCAGCCTCACGCTGGACCTGCCGGCCGCCGGGAGGCTGAGGGTGCGGATCGTCGCGACGCACACGAGCGGCGCGAAGGTCGTCTCGACCCGCACCTACGACGGCTGCACCAAGAGCAGGCCGGTGACGCGCGTCGTCCGCCCGCCGAGGTCCTGACGGTGGCCGGCCGGGTCGAGAGCTCGCCGTCGCGTGCCGTCGCCGGATCGGTCCGCCGCGCGGCCTCCGTCCTCGCGGCGCTCGCCCTGTGCGCGGCTCCGGGCGTCGCCGCGGCCGCCGAGCCCGCCTACCGCGACACCGGCCTACCGTTCGAGGAGCGCGCCGCCGACCTCGTCTCGCGGATGACGCTTCAGGAGAAGGCGGCGCAGCTCGCGACCACGAACGCGCCAGCCATCCCGCGCCTGGGCGTGCAGGAGTACGCGTACTGGAGCGAGGCGCTCCACGGCGTCAACGCGTTCTGGGGAGGCGACGCGACCGCGGGCGTCGGCGTGGACATCAACAACGTGCGGGCGACCAGCTTCCCGACCAACCTCTCGGCGAGCCTGACGTGGGACCCGTCGTCGATGCGCGCCGAGACGGCGGCGATCTCCGACGAGGCGCGGGGCTTCCTGGACCCGTCGCTGTACGGCCAGAGCCAGAACAACCTGGGCCCCGAGCCGGGCGCCTACGGCAGCCTCTTCTACTTCACGCCGACGCTGAACATGCTTCGCGACCCGCGTTGGGGCCGCACGGACGAGGCGTTCGGCGAGGACCCGTTCCTGGCCGGCGCGCTCGGCGCCGCCTACGTCGACGGGTTCCAGGGCCAGACGGAGCGGGGCGAGCTGCGCGACCGCTACCTCAAGGCCGTCACCACCCTCAAGCACTACGCCCTCAACAACGTCGAGCGCAACCGGATGGGCGAGTCGTCGGACACCGACGAGGGCACGATCCGCGACTACTACACGCGGCAGTTCCGGGACGTCGTCGAGCGCGCCCACGCGACCGGCGCGATGTCGTCCTACAACTCGATCAACGGCTCCCCGGCGGTCTCGAACAACCTGACGCTCAACGTCCTCCTGCGGCGCACGTTCGGCTTCCGCGGCTACGTCACCTCGGACTGCGGCGCGATCGGGACGCAGTACCGCGCCGACAACCCCGACAACCCGGCCGCGCAGGACCCCGGCACCTCGGCCCTCGCCACGAGCGGGCACGACTGGGCGCCGCCCGGCTGGTCGACGAGCCACGGCGACCAGGCCGCCGTCTGGACCAGGGACGGCTCGCTGAGCGCGGTCAGCGGGCGCGCCGGCGCGGAGGCGTGGGCGCTGCGCGCCGGCACCGGCCTGAACTGCGTCGGGGATCCCGGCCAGGTCGGCCACCCGGCGTTCTGGGACCCGCTGCGCCCGGTCTTCTCCGACGAGAACAAGCTCGCCTACCTCACCGAGGCGATCGACGCGGGCGTCCTCGGCGAGGGCGTCGTCGACCGCCAGCTCCTGTCCGTGTTCACCCAGCGGATGCGCACCGGCGAGTTCGACCCGCGCGACGGGCAGCCCTACGCGAGGATCACCAAGGAGGTCATCCAGAGCGAGCCGCACCGCAAGCTCGCACAGACGGTCGCGGAGAAGGCGCTCACGCTGCTTCAGAACAAGCGTCCGAAGGGGGCGCGGCAGCCGCTGCTGCCGGTCGACCCGAGGGCGGTCAGGAGGGTCGTCGTCGTCGGCGACCAGGCCGACGAGGTCTTCCTCGGTCAGTACTCCGGGAACCCGGACGAGAAGGTCAGCCTGCTCGAGGGCGTGAAGCGGGCCGTGCCCGGCGCGCAGGTGACCTACGACAGCGCCGGCACCTCCACCACGACCACGGACCCGCCGGTCCTCCAGCCGGAGACGCAGGCCGCGATCGGGGCGGCCGACCTGGTGGTCGTGATGGTCGGCACCGACGCCAGCGTCATGACCGAGGGCTACGACCGCAGGACCCTGAGGCTGCCGGGCAACTACGAGCAGCTGATCGACCGGGTCTCCGCGCTCGGCAACTCGAGGATCGTCCTCGTCGACCAGTCGGCCGGTCCGGTCGACCTGACGGCGGCGCGCGGCAAGGTCGCGTCGATCCTGTTCAGCGCGGCCAACGGCCAGCGGCAGGGCATCGCGGCGGCCAACGCGATCTTCGGCAAGGTCGACCCGTCGGGGCATCTGAGCTTCACCTGGTACGCCGGCGACGACCAGCTGCCGAGCATGTCCGACTACGACCTGACCCCGGAGGGGACCCGCGGCCTCGGCCGCACGTACATGCACTTCACCCGCACGCCGACCTGGCGGTTCGGCTTCGGGAAGAGCTACACGAAGTTCCGCTACTCCGAGGTGCGGGCCAGCCGCCGCAAGCTCGCCGCGACCGGGACGCTCCGGGTGAGCTTCCGCGTGACGAACGCGGGTCGGCGATCGGGCGCCACCGTCGCGCAGCTCTACGCCGCGCCGCCGAAGGTCGCCGGCGTGACGCTGCCCGCGCAGCGGCTCGTCGGCTTCGCGCGCACCCGCGTGCTCCGGCCGGGCCGCAGCCAGAGGATCGCGATCTCGGTGCCGCTCGTCCGGGCGCTCCGCATGTGGGACGCCGGGCGCGGCCGCCAGGTCGTGCATCCCGGCACCTGGCGGTTCCGCCTCGCCCGCTCCTCGAGCAAGTTCGTGCGCACGCTGCCGGTCCGGATCACGGGCTCGATCCCCCGCACCGTCGCCACCGTCTCCCTCGCGCCGCCGAAGCTCGTCCTCGCACAGGGAGAGACGCTCGACCTGCGCGGCCGGAACCCCTGGCTCGACGGGCTGGCCCCCACGGAGCAGCAGGACAGGGGCGACACGATCGTCAGCGCCGTGCGCCGCGACGACACCTTCGTCGACCTGACGAACGCGCCGTTCCAGTTCAGCAGCAACCGGCCGGACGTCCTGCGCGTCGACGCGGGCGGCG
Source organism: Thermoleophilaceae bacterium (assembly GCA_036389295.1). Classification (GTDB taxonomy): domain Bacteria; phylum Actinomycetota; class Thermoleophilia; order Solirubrobacterales; family Thermoleophilaceae; genus AC-37. The sequence goes on from DASVQB010000060.1 coordinate 200,170, forward strand.
TCGTCACCGCCGTCGGCCCGGGCGTGGCGACGGTCACCGTGACGGTTGGCGGAGCGAGCGCCACGGCGACGTTCGTCGTGTCGTGAGCGCTGCGCGGGCCGGCCGCGCGTAGGACGGATCCCGCGGACGCGCTAGCAGGCCCGGAAGGTCCGCGCGCTGCGGATCGTCCTGCCGCCGACGGTCTTGACCGTCACCACCACGCGGTAGCTGCCGCGCTTGGGCATCCCGGTCAGGCGGGTCGTCCCGAGGAGGCGCCTGCCGCGAAGCTTCCGCACCGTCCTGCCGTTCACGGTCGCGGTCGCCGACCTCGCGGCGTTCGAGCCTTTGTGCCTGACGATCCGGAACGCGACCGCGCGCCGCTTCACGCAGCGCCTGTTGCTCGATAGCGAGGCCGCCGTGAGCGTGCGCGGCCGGCCCCTGCCCGCCGTCTGGGGCGCGGGGGCGCCCGCCGCGGGGGTGAACGGCGTCGTGCCGGACGGGCCGCTGCCGGCGCCGCCCGCCTGCGCCCCGAGGCGCGGGACCGTGAGCGTGCTCGGTGCGGCGGGGTCCACCACGACGGACACCGGGCCGGCCAGGTTGTTGCCGCGGTTGGTCGCGTTGCTCGTGGCGATCACGACCCGCAGGGAGTGCCCCTTCGCGAACCGGTACGCGATCCCCGGCAGCTCGATCTCGACCGGCTTGGTCACGTCGGGCACGCGCACGGCCGAGAGCAGGTTGCGGGGCAGCTTCGCCGCGCCGTCGGGCCCGACGTCGAGGAGCTTCGCGTACAGCACGAGCTTGGAGGCCGGCCCCTGCGCCTGGGACTGGGCGAACGTGGGCGCCTCCAGCTTCACGTTCAGCCGCGGCACGCCGACCACGTCGAGGTCCTCGCTCAGCGGAGCGCCCGTGAAGCTCGCGGTCGTGCCCGGCGCGTCGGCGCCCGGGACCTCGGTGGCCGCGCCGCCCGATCCGGTCGCTCCCGGGGCGGCCGCGAAGCTGGCGCTGCCGGCCTTCACGCTCGCGCGGTCGGAGACGAGCTCGTCCGTGCCGGAGAGGAACACCGTCCGGTCGGTCCCCGCCGGGTAGCTGGGCGTGGAGCCGACCGCGGGGGCGGCGTCGCCCTCGTACTTCACCCAGTCGCGCAGGAACGAGAAGTCGAGCGCCGGCGGGTCGCCGATCCCGCGCACGTAGAAGTCGAGCCACTCGAGCGCCATCCGGCTCTCGTAGGCGGACTCGAGCTTCGTCTCGCTGCGCTCGCCGCCGATGCTGCCGCCGGAGTGGCCGCTCGAGCGCCAGAGCATCTTCACCGGCGTCCCCCGCGAGCGCAGCGCCCGGTAGGTCGCCACCGCCTCCTGGAGGTCGAAGAGCGTGTCGCTCTGCCCCTGCGAGAGCAGCGTCGGGATCCGGATCCTCTCGATGTAGGACGCGACGGAGGCGTGGCGCAGCAGCGCGGTCGTCGCCTCGTCGCCGTAGCCGGTGGCCGCCGAGGTGACGAGGGCGGCGCAGGCCTGGTCGGCGAAGTTCGGGCAGGCGCCGAGGTGGCTCGGGTCCTGGTTCTCCACGGCCTGCTGGAAGCCGACGCCGAAGCCCAGGGCGGTGAACAGCACCGGCCAGTCGCTCTTGAACACGCCCGGCGTCCGAGAGGTGACGCCGCGCTCGAAGTCGGTGTTGTTCGGTCCGAGCGAGTACAGCAGGTCGTTCCAGGTGATCTGCGGGACGATCGCGTCGAGGCGCCCGTCGAGCCCGGCGATCGCGAACTGGACCTGCCCGCCGTACGAGCCGCCGATCATCCCCACTCGCGGGTCGCCGGGCGCGTCCTTGACGACGTAGTCGATCTTCGTCCCGTCCAGCGCCGCCTTGGTGCCGCCGAGGAACGACAGTAGCTGGCTGCCGGCCTTGCCGTCCCAGTCGGGGTCGTCGAGCGTGACCTTGCAGCCGCTGTTGCCGAAGCCGAGGCCGGAGTAGGCGAGGAAGGCGTAGCCGCGCTTGGCGTACGACGGGCCGAGCGTGTCGAAGTCGGCCTTGCTGCCGCCGAAGCCGTTCGTCCCCATCAGCGCCGGGACCGGATCGCCCTTCGAGGCGCCCGCCGGGGTGAAGAGGTTCGCCGTGATCGTGCACTTCGCGTCGTCGCGCGGGCCGACGACGACCTCGAACTCGAGCTCCTTCTTCACCGGGTCGGCGGCGAGCGCCGGCGCGACCATGCCAGCCATCGCCAGCGCAAAGGCCGCGGCCACCTTCGCTGTCCTGCCCCCGGCCATGACACCGAGGGTACCCCGGATCGCGGCGACTGCAACGCTTTCCGCCCGGCGGCGGTCCGCAGGGGCGCCACGGCGTCACGCCGCGCCGGAGCGGGCGCTCGCGAGGTCGATGACCACCTTCACGTCGTCCTCGCGCCGCTCGAGCGCCTCCTCCCAGTCGTCGAGGCCGACGCGGCGCGAGACGAGTCGCTCGAGCCACGCGCGATCGGCGCGCGCGAGCGCCTCGGCGGCCTGCTCGTAGTGGCGCCGCGCCGCGTTGACGGAGCCGAAGACCACGTCGTTCTCGAGGACCAGCTCGTTGTTGAGCGCCCCGGGATCGACGGAGATCGTCCGGCCCGTGGCCGCGACGCCGGTCAGGCACACGATCGCGCCGCGCGCCGTGTGGCTCATCACGTCGAAGACGACCTGGCCCACGCCGGTGGCCTCGACGACCAGGTCGGCCTCCGGGCACTCGTCCGCGACGCTTCCCGCGTGGTAGGTCGCGCCGAGCTCCCCGGCCAGTCGGGGCTTCGGCCCGTCCTCCGCCAGGTCGAGCACGTGGACGTCGAGTCCGCGCTGGGTGGCCAGGAGGGCCGCGAGGAGGCCGATCGGGCCCGCCCCCGTGATCAGGGCCGTCCGGCCGGGCGCGCACGCGCGGCCCGCGATCCGCTCGATCTGCTCCCACGCCTTGGCGACCACGCTCGTCGGCTCGAGCAGCACGCCCGTGCGCTCGAGCGACTCGTCGAGCTTGACGGTGAAGTCGGCCTCGAGCGCGTAGCGCTCCGCGCCGTAGCCGTCCAGCTCCTTGATCCCGCGCTCGCGATAGCGGCCGTTCAGGCACATGTCCCAGGCCCCGGCGGCGCAGCAGCGGCAGGGCTCGGGGTCGGGCCTCCGCACGATCCCCACGACCAGGTCGCCGGCCGCGAAGCCGGTGCCCTCCGGCGCCTCCAGCACTCGCCCGAGCGACTCGTGACCGAGCACGAGGCGGTCGCGCCCCGGGGGCGCCCACCCGTAATCGCCGGCCACGATCTCGCGGTCGGTACCGCACACGCCGAGCGCCACGCCCTCGACCAGGAGCTCGCCGTCGCCCGGCACCGGCTCGGGCAGCTCGTCCAGGCTCGCCGAGCCGCCGGTACCGGGAACGACCGTGATCGCGCGCATCGGTGTCCTCCTCGCCTGGGCGTCCGCCGCCCCTGGGCGTCGTGTTCTCCCTTCGTACCCGTCATTGGAGCGCCCGAGGCCACTTCGGCGCCGTCTGCGGTCTCATGTGAGGAGTCTGTCGACAGCACCGAAGGAGGACGAGACGACGTGAACACCCCGCCGATCGTGTCGCCGCAGGAGTGGGACGCCGCACGCGAGCAGCTGCTCGTGAAGGAGAAGGAGCTGACCCGGGCCCGCGACGCCATGGCTGCCGCGCGCCGGCGGATGCCGTGGCTGGCCGTGGAGAAGGAGTACCGGTTCGAGGGCCCGAGCGGCCCGGCGACCCTGCTCGACCTGTTCGACGGCCGCCGCCAGCTGGTCGTCTACCGGTTCTTCTTCGAGCCGGGGGTCGCCCGCTGGCCCGAGAGCGGGTGCCCCGGCTGCTCGTTCCTCGCGGACCAGGTCGCCCATCTCGCGCACCTGAACGCCCGCGACACGACGCTCGCGTTCGTGTCGCGCGCGCCGCAGCCGGACGTCGAGCGCCTGAAGGCGCGGATGGGCTGGGACGTCCCCTGGTACACGCTCACCGACGACTTCGACGCCGACTTCGGCGTGGGGGAGTGGCACGGCACGAACGCCTTCATCCGCGACGGCGAGCGGATCTTCCGCACCTACTTCGTGGACGGCCGCGGCGACGAGGCGATGGGCAGCACCTGGAGCTACCTCGACGTCACGGCGCTCGGCCGCCAGGAGGAGTGGGAGGACTCGCCCGAGGGATACCCCCAGACCCCGCCGTACCGGTGGTGGAACCTGCACGACGAGTACGACGGCGCCGCGTGATCGCCCGCCGGGGCACGCAGGGCGGGCCCGTACAGTGAGCTCGGAGTGGGCACGGCCGACCCGGATCCGGCCTCGCGCGGCACGACGCCCTCGCGGCGCCTCGTGCTCCTCGGCGCGGCTCTGCTGATCGCGGCCGCCGGCGCGGTCGCGCTCGCGCGCGACCGATCGCCGGACGCGGAGACCTCCCGAGGGGCCTCCGAGCAGCTGTACGGCGCCCAGACGCACCCGTTCTGGACCGGGTCGGGCCCCTCCGACGTCCGCCGGGAGCTCGACCTGGCGGCCGCCGCCGGGCTGGACGTCGTGCGCGTCGACCTCGCCTGGTCGAGCCTCGAGCCGGAGCGGAAGGGCCGCTTCTCGCGGCCGCTCGTCGCGCAGGTCGACCGCTTCCTGGACGAGGCCGATCGGCGGGGCATACGGGTGATCGCCACCCTGTGGGGCACTCCGTGCTGGGCGTCCAGCGCGCCGCGGTCCCTCAGGGCGGGCTGCTTGGGCCGGTGGTGGGACCGGGGGGTCGACCGCCACCCGCCGCGGCGCGCTCGCGACTACGCCGACGCGGCGGCCTGGACGGCCGCCCGCTGGGGCGGTCGGCTCGAGGCGCTCGAGGTCTGGAACGAGCCCAACCTCCGGGTGCAGCCCTTCCTCCGGGCGCGCGACCCGGCGCGCGCCTACGCGGCGATCCTGCGGACCGCGTACCCGCGGATCAAGCGCGCGGCGCCGCGGCTGACCGTCGTCGCGGGCGCCCTCGCCTTCGCGGACGCGGGGTTCCTCGAGCGGCTGTACGACCTGGGGCTGCGCGGCTCCTACGACGCGCTCTCGATCCATCCCTACAGCGAGTCGCGCTCGCCCGCCGCCTGGAGCCGGCACGGCTCGCGCTTCAGCTTCGCGGCCGGGATCGAGGCGATCCGCGCGCTGATGGTCGCCCGCGGGGACGGGGACGTCCCGCTGTGGCTCAGCGAGGTCGGCTGGTCGACCTGCACCGGAGACCCGAAGTGGTGCGTGAGCGCGGCGGACCAGGCGAGCTTCGTGGCCGACGCGGTCCGGCTCGCGAGGCGATGGCCCTTCGTCCGGGCGCTGATCGTCTACAACCTGCGCGACAAGGGCTACGACCGCGCCGACCGCGAGTCCGGCTTCGGGCTCGTGCGGCGGGACTACCGGCCGAAGCCGGCGTACGACGCGCTCCGCCGCGAGTTGAGGCGCCGCGGGCCCGACCGGGTCGTCGGCGGCCCTCCCTGGTAGGGGGGCGGCCGCCGCTCGAGCGGATCGCGGCTCAGCGCGCGCGCGGGATCAGACGCACGCGCGGCTTGCCCTTCTTGCAGCCGTTCCAGGCGCGGGTGCTCACGACCTTCGAGCCGGTGTCGTGCGTCGCGACGATCCGGATCGTCAGCTTGCCGCCGCGCTTCAGGCCGCTCAGCGCGATGCGCCTGATGTCGCGACCCGTCCGGCGCAGGCGGCGCTTGCCGTTGGCGTACGCCTCGACCCGCACGACGCGCGAGTGCCTGCTGCGGTGGAGCTTGAAGGCGAGCGTCGACGGGCGCAGGCAGGCGCGGGCGCCCGCGGCGTCGCTCTTCAGCGGCCAGACGTCCTCGTCGACCTTCAGCACGTAGAAGCCGCTCGTCCCGTCCGAGTACCAGATCTCGCGGCGCTCGGGCGCGAACGCCGGCTGCGACATCGCCCAGTCCGCGCGCTCGTCGATCACGGGCCCGCCGGTCTCGCTCACGTTGGACGGCGGCGCCACGTGGTAGGCGATCTCGCGCGGGTTCCTCGGGTCGCGGACGTCGAAGACGCGAAGCCCGGAGAGGATCATCGAGCAGGCGACGACGCCCGGGTCCGCCGTTCGCGGGACGTTGCAGTAGTGCGCCGCGTAGCCCTGCACGGGGCTCTGCGCGCCGTAGTCGCCGGCGATCGCCGCGCGGTTCTCCTTCTGGTGGACCGCGAGGCGCAGGTTCGACACGACGAACGGGTGGCGCTCGTCGGAGATGTCGATGATCCGCGCGGCGCCCACGCGGTCGCCGTGGCCGGCGACGCCGTTGCCGCCGCCGTCGTTCTTCGAGTACTCGTCGACCTCGACCACGTACGGCCTGCCCTTGATCGTCACCGGGATCGCGTTCTGCGGGATCGTCATGTTCGACCACGTCAGGCGGCTGACCTCGTGCGCCTGCGGCTCCGGCTTGCGGTCCTGGATCTCGGAGGTGTCGAGGATGATCAGGCCGTGCTGGGTCGAGGCCAGGTAGGCGCGGCGCCCGTCGGCCGAGACCGTCAGGCCGTGCGTGGAGAACTCCTCGCTCGTCCAGAGCCGCCTGGGCACGCGCGGGTCGGAGATGTCGACGGCCGACATGGACGACGCCGGCGACGACGGGTAGAACGTCAGCCCGTCGGGCGCCATGCCGCTCTCGTGGCCGAACGGGGTCGCCGGGAACGCCGCGGCCATCGGGACGGGCTGGCGGCAGTCGGCGCTGATGTCGTACACGTCGACGCCGCCGGGGTACTGCGCCGGATTGCCCATCACCGCGGCGAGGACGCCGCGCTGCACGCTGATGTTCAGCGACTCGTGCGGGGTCTGCATCGCCGGCGTGACCAGCGTCGCGGTCCGCACCGGGTTGCGCGGGTCCGACATGTCGAGCACCGCCACGCCCGTCGCGTCGAGGCTGAAGTTGAGGGCGTTCGTCGGGAACAGCAGCGCGGTGTCGTAGTACGCGCACTCGTGGCCGGACTTGTCGACGTAGCGGTGCACGCGGAACCCGCCGGTCGCGCCGACGTGCCCGATGCGGGTCAGGTTGCACCAGTAGCCGTCGGCGGCCCGGCCGGCGTCGACGTCGTCCTTGGCGACGCGCCCCTGCATGCCCGGCTCGGGCTTCGAGCCGGCGCCGCACCGCGTGCTCGGCGTGGGCACGATCGGCGGTTCGGGGGCCGTCTGAGCGCCGGCCGGCGACGCCGTCGCTGCGACCGTGAGCAGCGCCGTGGCGACGATCGCGGGGAGCGGCCGGCGGGACATCGGTCCGCGAAGCTTGGCACAGAGCGTCGCGCGGGTCGCCGATGGTCCCCGCGCGCGCGCTCCGTGAGATCGAGCACGCTGGGGCGGGCGACCGCGGCGGATACTCGTCGGCTCATGCGATCGACGCTCGGGAGGGCTGAACGGTGAGCATGCGCCTCTACGACTACGGACCGTCGCCGAACTGCCACAAGGTGCGCATCCTGCTCGCGCAGCTCGGCCGCGACTACGAGCGAGTGCCGACCGACATCTTCGGCGGCGACACGCTCAGGCCCGACTACCTGGAGAAGAACCCCGGCCTCACGACGCCCGTGCTCGAGATCGAGCCCGGCGTGTACCTCCCCGAGTCCGGCGCGATCCTCCTCTACCTGGCCGAGGGCACCGAGCTCCTCCCGGACGACCCGATCGAGCGCGCGCACGTCCACCGCTGGATGATGTACGAGCAGGCGCGGCTGTTCGCGATCGTCGGCGCGCTGCGGTTCTTCGTGCTGACCGGCCGCATCGACCCCGAGAGCCGGGAGGCGCGGCAGCAGCTCCGCTTCTCGACCGCGGCCGTCGGCCAGGCCGAGTCCCACCTCGCGAGCCACGACTTCTTCGTCGGGGGCCGCTACACGGTGGCCGACGTCGCGCTCTACGGGTACCTCCAGGTCGCGCACGAGGCGGGCGTGGAGATGGGCGCGTTCCCGAACGTCGGCGCGTGGCTCGATCGCGTGCGCGAGCAGCCGGGTCACGTGGCCGACCTCGAGCCCTACCCGGAGAACGCGCAGGTCGGCAGGAGCAGGTCGATCTACGACCTGGTCATCGAGCGGCCGGCGGAGCCGGACGAGGAGGTACGCTCGCCGCGCGCGGACGGCGCGACGGCAGCCGGTTGAGCCTCCCGGCGCACGATCACCGATGGCCATCACATCCACCCGCGGCAGCGGCTCGACGGACCACGCCGTACCGGAGACGCGGCCGGTCGACGTGCACGCCCCGACCGATTGGCGCCTTGCGCTCAGAGCGGGGCTCGTCGCAGGGCTCGCGGCGGTTGCGAAGCTCGTCTTCGACCTCGCTGGCTGGGCCACCGTCGGGCTCAACCCCCTGCACTCCGGACTCGTCGCCGCGACCGTCTTCCTTCTTGGCTTCCTGCTCGCCGGGACGCTCGCCGACTACAAGGAGAGCGAACGGCTGCCCGGCGAGCTGGCGGCCCGGACGGAGGCCATCGCGGACGAGTGCCAGATCCTCTTCGCGGACAAGGAGGCCGAGCCGGCGCGGCGCTGCCTCGAGCACCTCGGCGACCTGGCGCACGCGCTCGACTCGTGGCTCAACGGCCGGGAGGGCGTCGAGGCCCCGCTCGACCGCATACAGGGCCTGAACCGGTTCTTCCTCGAGTTCGAGCCGCTGACTCAGCCGAACTTCATCGTGCGCCTGAAGCAGGAGCAGAGCGCCCTCCGGCTGCTGGTCACGAGGATCGACACGATCAAGGAGACGTCGTTCGTGGGAGCGGGCTACCTGATCGCCGAGATCACGGCGACGCTGCTGCTGATCTCGCTCCTGGTCGTCGACATCGCGCCGCTGGGGGCGGCGCTGCTGCTCCTGGCGATGATCGCCTTCGTCGTCGTCTACATGATCCTGCTGATCAGGGACCTGGACGACCCGTTCGAATACGACCGGCATGGGAGGCGCGGGGCCGCCGAGGTCTCGCTCGCGCCGATCGATCGCCTCGAGCGCCGGATGGCGGCGCAGGCCGAGGCGCTGCCGGGAGGCGGCGGCCGGTCTAGCCGACGCTGAGCAGGACGAACACCGCGAAGATCAGCACGCCGGCGGCCGCGCCCGGGATCCCGGCGACGGCGTGACCCAGGAACGCGGACAGGACCGCCCCGATCGCGCACAGGCCGGCGACGAGGCGTCCATACTTCACGGCTCGGTTTCGCTGCCGCCTCGACCGGCTGCGCTCCGGCCGGCCGGCATCGATGCCGCCTACTCCGGCGCCGGCCTGCCCGTCGGCAGGATCACGTTGCGGTCGTGCCGCGTGCCGCGCGCCACCCGGTTCCCCTGGTAGTCGTTGTAGGCGATCTCGCGGGCGATCGAGGCCAGCCGCGTCACGTCGGCCGGCGCTCGTCCCTGCTCGGTCTGCTCCGGCTGGCCGCCGGGGTTCGCCGGGCCGCCGTGGTCGAGGACGGTGAGCACCAGCGACAGGTCCCCGTCGATCGTCACCAGCTCGATCATCCGCGACTGCTGCGGCCAATCCACGTGCGCGGCCGTCGAGACGTGCCAGAAGTGGTCGCTGGCCCGGGTGCTGTCCACGACCGAGGGGTTGTCGCGGCAGTCGTGCCGCTGGACGTAGTTCTCGTGCTCGTGCCCGGCCACGTGGGCCAGGACGTTGGGGTGGTCGCAGTAGAGCTCCTCGAGCGTCTTGAGGCCGCTCGGGTTCTGGGGGTTGCCGGGGCTGCGCTGGTCGATCCGCAGGCCGTAGTGGGCGGGGGCCTCCTCCGGGTCCGTGGTCGGGAAGCGCGTGGTCCTGAGGGTGTGGTGCGAGAAGACCACCACGTACTGCCCGGCGGCGGCCGCGGCGTCGATCTGGTCGCTGAGCCACTGGAACTGCGTCGCGTCGACCGACCCGTCGGAGCAGAACTCGCTGCCGCACTCGTCGGTGATCGTGTCGAGGACCAGGAACCGGAACCCGTGTCGCGGGACGAACGAGTAGTAGCCGTCGTGGTTGGCGACCGCCTGCGGCGGGCGGCCCAGGCCCGCGCTGCGGTCGGCGTCGCTGAGCGCGCCCTCGCACGCGGCCTGCTCGGAGCCGTACCTCGCGCAGTCCGCGGCCGCGGTCGGCGCGAAGCCGTGCCCCACCGGCGCGCCCGTGGTCCTGAAGTGCTGCCGGATCCAGCTCCCGGTCGAGCATGGCCCCGGCGCCAGCCCGGCCGGGAGCGCCAGCGCGTTGTCGTCCTTGGCCAGGAAGCAGCGGCGGGGGTCGGGCGGGACGGTCTCGACGGTGCCGTCGAAGTCGCAGCCCGCGGCGCTCGGGTCGCAGGCTCCCGTGAGCGTGTCGTTCGCCAGGGCCAGGATCGCGCCGATCTTCTCCTCGATCTCGGCCTGCCCGCCCGGCAGCTCGCCCTGGCGGATGTCCTCGATCTCCTGCTGGAGGACGTCGATCGCCGCGGCGGTGGCAGGGCTCGGCCCGGTCACCTTCACGCAACCGGTCGCCAGGGCGTGGAAGGCCGGGTCGAAGGTCTCGCCCGAGGGCCCGAGCGGCCCCAGGTAGGCCTCCGGGCTGTTGCCCTGCACCAGCGCGTCGTGGTTCCCGAAGGCCGAGTACCAGGGCAGGCCGAGACCGACCGACTCGAACCGCTCGTTGGCCCGCTCGAGCAGGCCCGGGAAGTCGCGTACGGTCACGTCGCGGCCGGTCTCGCCGGCGTTGCGGGCCCGGTCGGGCGAGTAGCCGTCGCCGTCGTCGTCGGGCGGCGAGGAGCTGTCCGGCTCGTAGTAGCCGGGGTCGGGAGCGTCGCGCACGCCGCCGTCGCGGACCCCGTCGTAGACCGAGCCGGGCGTCGCCGCGCAGCCGGGGGTCGGGATTCCGCTGTTCGGGTCGAGCTTGCGGTCGGACGAGCCCGACGGCGCGGTCATCTCCGGGTCGGGGTCGCCCGGCCCCGTGGTGCCGTCGAGCTCGTCGATGAACCAGCGCGTCTCGTTGTACTGCTGGGAGTCGGCGTTGTCGCCGGTCAGGATCGCCAGGTCGAGCTGCGCGCCGGTCACCGGCGAGACCGTGTTGCGGGCCTGCCGCACCATGGCCTCGGTCACCTGGGTCGTGAGGGACTCCTGCGGGCGGTAGGCGGCGGCGAACGGCTGGAGCCCGGGGAAGCGCTGCGTCCCGTCCAGCCACTCGACCCGCGCGGGCGACTCCTCGTCGACCATCTGGAAGTCGGTGAGCTGGAGGAGGTTGAGCAGCGAGGCCTCGCGCGGGAGGCGGAGCGGGCTGCCGCCGTCGCCCTGGGGGGTGCACGCCTCGTCAGGCGGGAAGGGCTCCTCCGGGAACGGCACGTGCCGCTCGCCGGCGGCGAACTCGAGCAGGTTGTCGGCGTCGCAGTCCTGGATCGTGCGCTCGGCGGTGGTGGTCGGGACGGCGTGCGCGACCGGCGCCGCCCATGCCGCGAGCGCGACGCACAACACCGCTATCGGACCACCGCACCGGATCAAGGCTTCCCCGCGCTGCATTTCTCCTCGGCGCGGGCGGGCTAAACCAGGGCGGCGCAGGTCGCCAGACGCGCGCCCGGTGGTCAGCCGCTCGCCGCTCTGACCGCCGGGCCGCCCTCGTGGATCTTGCTCCGCGGGTCCTCCGTGTTGGCCTCGCGCACGGCATCGACGTCGCCGTGGAAGTCGCCCTTCCCGGTCGGGTCGCTCATCGCCAGCGAGGTGAGCTCGAAGGCGGCCAGTGCGACGTGCGGTACCCACTGGCGCCGACCCTTCTTCCACTGGCCGGTGACGAACGGGGTGGCGGCGAGGGCGAGCGCGGCGGCGAGGTCGATCGCCAGGTGGGCCCTGTAAGGGATCAGCTTCGCGATCCCGAGCGGGTAGTCGGTGATCGTGCTGTAGCCGGCGTGGACCGCGCCGGCGGTCCTGATCTGGCGCGCCGACTGCGTGCCCTCCACGCCGGCCAGCCGAGGGAACCCCGCCATGAGGAGGGTGCCCACGGTGTAGTCGGTCACGCCGTGAAGCGTCGAGTCGATCGGCCTCGGGGGGAATGGCATCGCGATCTCCTTCTCAGGGCGTGAGGACTACCTTCACGCACTGGTCCTGCTTGTGCTTGAAGGTCTCGTAGGCGTCGGGGGCCATCTCGAGCCCGAGGCGGTGGGTCACGACGAAGCTCGGGTCGATGTCCCCGTTCACGATCCGCTCGTACAGCGGCTTCAGGTACTTGTGGACCGGGGCCTGGCCGGTGCGCAGCTGGAGGCCCTTGTTCATGAACGCGCCGGTGGGGAACTTGTCCATCACCCCGCCGAAGACGCCCATCACCGACACGATCCCGCCCGGGCGGCAGGCCAGGATCGCGTCCCGCAGCGCGTGCCCGCGGTCGGTCTCGAGGCGGTTCTGCTGCTTGACGCGGTCGAGCGCGTGCAGCGCGCCGTGGCCGTGCGCCGCCTCCATTCCCACGCACTCGATCACCGCATCCGGCCCGCGGCCGCCCGTCATCACCTCGAGCTGCTCGACGATGTCCGCGTCCTCGGAGAAGTCGATGACGTCGGTGGCCCCGGCCCGGTTGACCGCCATCTGGAGCCGGTAGTCGTACTGGTCGATGGCGATCACGCGCTCGGCGCCCAGCATCAGGGCGCTGGCGATCGCGAACTGGCCGACCGGGCCCGCGCCGAAGACGGCGATCACGTCCCCGGGCGAGATGTCGCACAGGTCCGCGCCGAAGTAGCCGGTCGGGAACACGTCGGTCAGGAACAGGACCTGCTCGTCCGTCAGGTCCGCCTCGATCTTCATCGGGCCGACGTCGGCGTAGGGGACGCGCACGTACTCGGCCTGGCCGCCGGCGTAGCCGCCGGTGATGTGCGAGTAGCCGAAGATGCCGGCGCCCGAATGGCCCCACAGCTTCTCGGCGATCCCGGAGTTCGGGTTCGAGTTCTCGCAGGCCGACCACAGCTCGTGCTTGCACGACCAGCAGCTGCCGCACGCGATCGGGAAGGGGACGACCACGCGGTCGCCGACCTCGAGGTTGCCGACGCCCCCGCCCTTCTCGACCACCTCGCCCATGAACTCGTGGCCGAGGATGTCGCCGCGCTTCATCTCGGGCACGTAGCCGTCGTAGAGGTGCAGGTCCGAGCCGCAGATCGCGGTGGAGGTGACCTTCACGATCGCGTCGCGGTCGTTGAGGATCTTCGGGTCAGGGACCTCCTCGACCTGGACGGTGTTGCGGCCCGACCAGACGGTGGCTCGCATCAGACCCCCGCCTTCTCGGCCCCGGCGCCGTCGAGCGGCTGCGCGGGGCGCTGCTTGAGCTTGCGCGCGGCCGCCTCGCCCTCGGGGGTGCCGTCCGAGCGCGCCACCTCGCCGGTCTCGACACGCTGCTTGAACCTCCGCAGGCGGTCCTTGGCCTCGGACAGCGGATCCGAGCCGGTGAGCTTCCCGACCACCTCGCCCACCGCGCTGGCGTCGTCCAGCTCCAGGTGGATCTCGGTGCCGCGGTCGCCGGGCGCGTCCTTGAACGTCGCGGCGTAGTCGCCGTCCTGCCAGAGGCGCTCGACCTCGGCCCGGGGGCGGTTCACCGTGATGGCCGCGCGCCGGCTCATTCGGGCTCCAGCGCCTTCACCGGCGGATGCCGCGGCCAACGCGCCGCGGGCGCTCCGGCACCCGGCGCCGCGAGGGCGATCGAGGCGATCGATGGGACGGGTCCCCGAGGCACTTGCTGGTCTCCTTGCTGGCTCGTATCTCAGGGAGCTACCCGATTCGGAGCTCTTCACCCGAACGGTCGGCGCAAGGCCGCCCGGCCGGCCCGCCCGTGCAGCCCGGCCTCCCGCTCAGGGGATCTGGGCTCGGTCGAGACCGCGAGCTTCCTGGCTGCCACGGTAGGCGGCGCGGCGCAGGCCCATGAGCGGGCCGACCGGTCGGATCCCCCCGCCGGTGTTCCAGGGCGTGAACGCGAGCTGCTCGGTCTCCGTGTCGGGCAGCCGCTCGCCGGCGCGCAGCGCGCCGATCGTCGCCCACCGGCCCAGGACGGGAGCGACGGCCAGATCGAACGCGAGCTCGCCGCGCTCGGCGGCCCTCTCCACCTCGGCGAGGGTCCCGCGGTCCCGACCGCTGTGGGGCCCATCGGCGGCCGTCGCTCCGACGAGCCGGAGCTTGCCCGCGAAGCGGTAGAGGAGCAGGCTCGAGAACGACTGGCCGAAGAAGCCACCGAGCCCGGGCAGGAGCAGATGGTGGAGCAGCGGCCCGTCGGCGGAGGTCACGAGGAGGAAGTCCTGGTGGCGCCCCTGGCCGTGCACGTCGACGAGGCGAACCGCGAGGCCGAGCACGTCGGGCAATGGCTCCGGCAGCCCCACCGCCCGCGATAGGCGAAACAGCGCCCGGTGCTCGCCCGGGCGCCCGAGCAGCGGGGTCCCGGCATAGCCCGGCTGGGACCGCTCCACGCGGAGGACTCCGCTGTAGCCGACGCCCTCGGGGTGGAAGATCCGCGCGCCGCGCAGGCGCGAGAGCGCTCCGAACGTCGCGGCGGTCGCCGTCGCGACCGGGCCGGGGACGGTGGTGTCCGCGGCAGCGCCGGGTCCGCTGTCCGCACGCGAGGATGGCTGCGCGGTCGCTCGGTCCGCGCGCGCCGGCCGTGCCGCAGTTCGCATCGGAGGCAGGTACCCGAGGTGGGGGCGTGGAAACGCCACCGCGCGGCGGAGGGACGCGGCGCAGACGAGCGGCCCGCTCGGGACGCCGAGCGCGGTCTCCGCGGGTATCCCGGTGTTCGAGGTGGCCGGGAGCGGGTAGCCCGTGTCGTGACCACGAGAGGAGATGCGATGGCAGAGCCAGTGCCCGCCGGGAGCGACGTGTCGGCTGGGACGTACAGCTGCACGAACTGCGGAAGCACGATCGACGTCGGCTCCACGCAGAGCCTCCCGCCGTGCCCGAGCTGCGGCAACGGCGAGTGGAGCACGCAGAGCGGCGGTGACAGCGTCGAGGACCCGTACCCGGACCGCAAGTAACACCGCCGAGGGGGGCCGTGATGCCGTCGCCTCGCAGATGGTCGGCAACCCATGCGCTTCGTCCGTTTTGCGGCGTGAGCAGCGGGTAACTCGGCGGAATGGACGAGCCACACGGCGGAAGCGCTTCGACGAGGCCGTGGGGACGCAGGGAGACTCCGGCCACCGCACGACGACCGCCGACAAGTGGAACAGTAGTAGAGCCGCTGCCGGGTCGCGCTGAGATCCACTTCCACCTGCTGCCGGGCGTCGACGACGGCCCCGCGACGGTCGACGAGAGCGTCGATCTCGCGCGCGCGGCGCTCGCCGACGGCACGACGACGATCGTGGCCACGCCGCACGTCGGCGACGTGCGCGTGGCCGAGGTCCCGGCCCGCCTCCAGGCGTTGCGCGCCGAGCTGGCGAGAGCGGAGCTGCCGCTCCGGGTGATCGCGGGAGGAGAGCTCGCGCCGTGGGACGTCCCCGCCTTGGGTCGCGACGAGCTTGCCTCGATAGCGGTCGGACCCGCCGGACGGCGATGGGCGCTGCTCGAGGCGCCCACCTACGCCGCGACGATCGACGAGATCCAAGCGGCCGCTGGCGCGCTGCGCGCGGAAGGGCTCGCCGTGGTGCTCGCGCACCCGGAGCGCAGCCCGGCGCTGCTCGGCGCCGGTGGGTGGGACGCGCTCGCGCGCGAGGTGGAGAGAGGCTCGATCCTCCAGGTCAGCGCACCGTCGCTGCTGGGCGTCTACGGGCGGGCTGTTCGTGCGGCGGCCGAGCGGATCGTCGTCGCGCTTCACGAGGTCTGCGCGATCGCGTCGGACGCGCACTCGCCGGCTCGCCCGCCGATGCTCGCGGACGCGCTGAGCGCCGTCGCTCGCCTGGCGGGCGATCGGCGGGCGCGCGCGCTCGTCGAAGAGGGACCGTCCCGGCTGATCGAGCTGGGCTCGGCTGCTTTCTCGCGCGTACCCGATCTGGTGTCCGACCCGGTGACGCGCTGAAGCTCCTTCTCGCGATCGACTCGCTCCAGCTGGGTGGCGCCGAGCGGCACCTGGTGGACCTCGCCGTCTCGCTGGAGGACCTGGGGGAGGACGTCGAGGTCGCATGTTCGGCGGCTGGCCCGCTCGCCTCCGAGCTGCGCGCACGTGGCATTCCGGTGCACGTGCTGACGTCGTCGTGCGTCAAGCGGAGGGTGAGCGTGCGGTACGCGATCGAGCTGGGGCGCCTCGTCCGCCGTCTGCGGCCGGACGTACTGCACGCGCACCTGTACGCCACGGCTGTCGCGGCCAGTGGGGCCACGACCGGCACTGGGATCCCGCTGGTCGTCACCGAGCAGACCGAGGCACCATGGCGCGACGTACGCGCCCGGGTGGCTAGCCGCTTCGCCTACCGACGGGCGCGCGTGATCATCGCCGTCTCGAACCCGATCCGCGATCTGCTCGTCACCGAGTACGGCGTCCCAGCAGCAAGGGTCGAGGTGATCCGCAACGCCGTCAGGCCGATGCCGTCCTACGACGGCGACCGAGGGACGGGCCGCACCGTTGGAACCGTCGCACGGCTCCACCCGGAGAAGGGAATCGAGTGCCTGCTCGATGCGGTACCGCAGATAGCGGCAGGTGTCCCGGACGTCCGGTTCGTGCTCGTGGGCGAAGGGCCGTTGCGCGACGAGCTCGAGGCGCAGGCACGTCGGCTGGGGGTCGTCGACAGGGTCGACTTCATGGGGGGCCGCGAGGATGCGCGGCGACTCATATCCGGGTTCGACGTGCTGGCGCTGCCCTCACTCAGCGAGGGGACGCCGCTGACGATCGTCGAAGCCATGCTCGCGGGCGTGCCGGTGGTCGCCTCGGCGGTCGGCGGCATCCCGGAGCAGATCGAGGATCGGCAGACCGGGTTGCTCGTCAGGCCGGCGGACGTGGACGCGCTGGCGGGCGCGGTCACCCAAGCGCTGACCGATGCGACGCTCCGCACGAGAGTCACCCGCGCAGCGCGCGCCCGCGCCGAAGCCGAGTTCAGCCACCACGACATGATCGAGCGGATCGCGGCGGTCTATGCGAGAGCGGCTCGTATCCCGGCCGCCACCGCGACCGCGTCCGGGGCTTCGGACCGTGCGCGCCGTGGCGGTGCGAGCGCAAGACCCGACGCGCCGAGCCACTGACGCGAGGCCGGCTCTGATCGGCTGCGTGTGGCGCAGCCGTAGCGGCTGCGATGGTGGCCATCCGGTCAGAAGAGGTCAGGGAGCCAGGGGTAGCGGCGGAAGTAGAGGTCGCTTCGCGCGATCTCGGCGACTGACATCGGGTTGCTGGTGACGACGAGTAGGGACGAGGCCGGCGGCCGTGGAAGGTTCATCCGATGTGCCGCGCGCGTGGCTCGTCCGTGCGAACGCCGAGGGAGCTCAGAAGTCCCGTGCTGCTCCTCAGCTCTTCGCCCTCAGCGGATAGCGCTCGGGGTGCTCGATCGAGGCGATCGACAGATCCACGTCGAGCGCGGGCCGGTGAAGGTGACCTAGTGCCGGCCGTTCGAGTCGGATGATCGCCTCTACCGGTGCGCTCTTGAACCACGGGAAATCGTCGAACGGCAGGAAGACTCTCGGCCGTCCACGAGGAGCCAGAAACGACGACGCGGGCAGCATCGGCCGCTGAGGGTGCGATGAAACGCCTGCCCCTGACGGCGATGGCCGCCGTCGTCCTACCGGTCCAGGCGCTCGCGTTCGCGCGCGACCAGGAGTCGCGCAACTACCAGAAGATCGGCGAGCGCAGCCGGTACGAGACGATCAGCGGCGGTGACTCTCGAGCGCTAGCCGACCCGTCAAAGCCCGCGCGCTGTACGGGCTAGTGGCGGGGGAATTCACCGAGCTTCTTCGTCATGCCGCCCCTCCAGACCTTCGATTCAAACGTCGGTGGCGATGACCGGTTCCTCTGTGGGAACGTCGACGCCGCTCTCGACCTCCCGCGTGACCATGATCCGCGACACGCCGTCGACGCCGCCGGGGATCGCGGCCGAGCCGTTACCGCGCCGGTCCACACCGAACAGCGCACCGGCCGGCCGGACCAGCCCGTCTCGCTCCACCCAGACCTCGTACAGCTCGCCGCTCGGCAGCTGCGGGGCCCCCGCGACACGCAGGATCGCGGTGTTGCCGTCGATCTCAACGCGCGCTGATCCGCTAAGCAGTCGGGAGTGATCGACCGTCGCCGTGACGGTCCTCGCGTTGTCGCCGCCCGCGGCGATCCCGATCCCGAGCGCGATCCCGACGAGGAGAGCGACCCCCGCGATGCCAGCGGCGAGTTGTGGGCGCATGCCACGGCGGAACCAGCCGAGGCGCGCGTGCCAGCCGCGCGCGAGACCCGGCGGATGCTCGACCGTCGACGCGCCACTCGCCGCCGCCTCCCTCTCGACCACCTCCATCAGCGATCGCTTCAGCGACGGCGGCGGCTCGAACGCCTCCACCGAGCGCGGCAGCGCCGCGGCGGCCGGGCGCAGCCGCTCGACCTCCTCGCGGCACCCCTCGCAGCGCATCAGGTGCCGCTCGAAGACCTCCGCCTCGAGCGGCGGAAGGGCGCCCAGGAGATAGGCGGCCGCGTCCTGCTCGTACCGCTCGTGATCCGTCGTGCTCACGCGGCCTCCCCTGCCAGGGTTATCCGAAGCTTCTCCAGGCCGAGCCGCATCCGCCCCTTCACCGTCCCCACCGGGAGGTCGAGCATCTCGGCGATCTGGGTGTGGGTGAACCCGCCGAAGTAGGCGAGGCGGATCACCCGGCCCTGCTGCTCGGGCAGCGCTGCGAGCGCCTCGCGCACGCCGCGCGCCTCGTCCAGCTGAATCGCCTGCACGTCGGTGCGCTCGGGCGCCTCCTTCCACTCCTCGATCCCCTCGGAGCTCGCGCGGCGGCGCTGGTGGACGTCGTTGCGGCGCAGCCCGTCGATCCCGCGGTGGTGGACGATCCCCAGGATCCAGGTCCGCACGCTGCCGCGCTCGCGTTGGTAGCGCACGCGGCTGCGCCAGATCGAGAGGAACGCCTCCTGCACGACGTCCTCGGCGGCGGCACCGTCACCGACCATCCGGTACGCGAGCGAGAACGCCGCGCCGCCGTGGCGGTCGTAGATCGCCTCGAACGCCCGCGCGTCGCCCCGCGCGACGAGGTCCATCAGCTCCTCGTCGGCCAGCCGGTGAAAGTCCACGATGGATCAGTACGCGCGACACCGCTGGACGGATCAGCGCACCTAAGCCGCTGGCGCATATTGGCCGAGACCTGGCGCACGCTCTGGATCGCACGGCTAGTGAGTCTCACCGCTCGACGACCTCGATCGTGGCCGTCATGAAGCGATGGTAGGTGCAGAAGTACGTGTACGACCCGGGGCGGACGAAAGTCTCCACTTGCGCCCGTCCCTGATCCAGCCGGCCGGTATCGAAGGTCAGCGGCTGGCCTTCGTCGACTGTAGCGGTGTGCGCGGCTTTGTCACGGTTCGTCCACGTGACCCTGCTGCCGACGCGAACTCGCACCTCCTCCGGAACGAAGCGGAAGCCGGCGATGTCGACCTTCGCATTCCGAGCCGCCGAGCTGCCCGAGCCGTCGCCTTCGTCATCCGCTCCATCACATCCCGCGAGCGCGAGGACGCTCAGCCCCGAGGCGAGGGCCGTGGCCATGACGATGCTCAGCCTCCGAGTTCCCCTCATGTCTCCTGCCTTCCGTGGGTTCACCGAACAACGTCCCTTACGCCCCCACCGGCATGGCAGATCAACGCAACCTCGAAGCGCCGCGGTGATCCGGATCCGCGGCTGCTGCGTTACGCACCGCGGATAGCGGCAGCGCGCCAGCACGCTGCTCCTGCTGATCCGATCTGCAGGCCACCGCGCTAGTAGGCGCACTTCGACGGCGGTCTCCCCCGCGGGGGCTGTGCAAAGCGACGCCGCGCGTATGTATGGCGGCACGAGGAGGCAGGGATGGACGAGCGCTCGGCGCTGGACCAAATGACTGACGACCCGCAGTCCCGCGAGCGGTTCATGCGCATGGTCGGCGGAGCCGGCGCAGCCGGCGCGCTTTCACTGCTGATCGCGGCGTGCGGTGGTGGTGACGACGAGGACGAGAGCGGCAGCACTACCTCGACCACGGAGTCCGCCGGGCGATCCAAGAGCGGTGATCTCGAGATCGCGAACTACGCGCTGACGCTCGAGTACCTCGAGGCCGACTTCTACGCGAAGGTGATCGAGTCGGGCGAGGTAACCGACAAGAGGATCGCCGACCTCGCGAAGTCGATCGGCGAGAACGAGCAGGAGCACGTCGACGCGCTCAAAGCGATGGTCGAGCAGATGGGCGGCACACCCGCCGCCAAGCCGACCACGAAGTTCGACGACGTGATCGCAGGCGGCCCGGAGAAGATCCTGGCCACGGCCGCCACCGTCGAAAACCTCGGCGCCGCGGCCTACCTCGGCCAGGCGGGGAGCATCAAGAGCATGGAGGTGCTCGCCGCCGCACTGTCGATCCACTCCGTCGAGGCCCGGCACGCAGCCGCGCTCAACACGCTCGTCGGCAAGACGATCGTGCCCGACGGTGCGTTCGCAAAGCCGGCCTCGAAGGCAGACGTCCTCGAGCAGGTCCGACCGTTCATCGCCGCCTAGGCGACCGAGCAGAGAAGGGAGACACTCGTGTCCAATCACAAGCTCGCCGCCCCCGAGCTGGCGGCAATCGAAATCAAGGGGCACACCCGGCAGGCGTTCCTGATGCGTGGTGCGGTCGCCGCGGGGTCGGTCTACGGCCTCGCGGCTGTCGGCCCATTCGTGCGCGAGGCGATCGCTCAGGAGGGCGGCGGCGACGTGGAGATCCTGAACTTCGCTCTGACGCTCGAGTTCCTGGAGGCGGCGTTCTACGAGCAGGCGCTCCAGAAGACGAACGGCCTGTCCGGTGAGACCAAGGAGCTCGCGACCACGCTGCAAGAGAACGAGGCCGAGCACGTCGAGGCGCTGAAGTCGGCGATCACCGACCTGGGCGGCAAGCCGACCGCGGCTCCGGGGGTCGACTTCGGGAAGGCGTTCGCGAGCGAGAAGAGCTTCCTCGAGCTCGCTCAGACGTTCGAGGACACCGGCGTGTACGCCTACAACGGCGCGGCGCCGATGATCCAGTCGAAGGACGTGCTCGCAGCGGCCGGCGGGATCGTTCAGGTCGAGGCGCGCCACGCAGCGGCGATCCGCCTGTTGCGCGGCGAGAACCCGGCGCCGGACGCGTTCGACAAGACGCTCAGCACTGACGAGGTGCTCAAAGCCGTAAAGCCGTTCGTCAAGTCGTAGCCGAAAGACCTCCAACCGGCTCGGGAGACGCAGACGGCGCCCCTCAGGCGCCGTCTGACCTCCCGGGCCATCACCGGAAAGGACCTGCAGATGCCAAGCATCGGCCCAATGGAGCTGATCGTCGTGATGGTGATCGCGCTGCTCATACTTGGCCCCAAGCGTCTCCCCGAGATGGGGCGCTCGGTCGGCCACGGAATGCGCTCCTTCAAGGACGCGATCACCGGTGGCGACCACGAGGACAAGCCCGCCGAGGTGCCCGAGAAGGTCGCCGGGGCCTGACGCGACGTGGCTCGTCCCCGTCGCATCGCCCACGACGAGCAGTTGACGCTCGTCGAGCATCTCGATGAGCTGCGAACGCGGCTGATCCGGGCGCTGCTGGCGCTCGCGGCCGCTTTCGCGCTCACCTTCTGGCAGAACCACCTGGTCCTCCAGGTCTTCAACCGGCCGCTCCGCGGACTCGACGAGGAGCTGCTCGGGAACGGGGGCGAGCCGATCACCCTCGGCGTGACCGAGCAGTTCACCACGACGTTGACCCTGGCCGGCTACGCCGCGATCCTGCTCGCCCTGCCGGTGATCCTCTACCAGTTGTACGCGTTCGTGCTGCCCGCCTTCAGCCCGCGCGAGCGGAGGGTTGCCACGCCCCTCGTCGCGCTGATCCCGTTCATGTTCGCCGCTGGCGTCGCGTTCGGCTATTTCGTCGTGATCGAGCCGGCGACCGACTTCCTACTGAGCTTCAACTCCGACGAGTTCACGACCGCCGTACGTGCCAGTGACTACTACAGCTTCGTGTCGCTGGCGCTCGTCTCGCTCGGCCTGCTCTACCAGATGCCGATCGGGATCCTCGCGCTCACGCGCCTCGGAGTCACGACCCCCGCCGCCTTGCGGCGTAACCGCCGCTACGCGATCCTGGCGTGCGCGGTGCTCGCGGCGCTGCTTCCGACCATCGACCCGGTCACGATGATGCTCGAGATGATTCCCCTGGTCGTGCTCTACGAGCTCAGCATCGTGCTCGCGAAGGTCTTCGGTACGCCCCGCCGCGCTGCCGCGGCGACGAGGCCTGCGATGGATCCTGCGTAACAGGCGCGTGCGTGGTCGCGGCGAGCTGAAGGAGCTCGTACGTTTACCCGTGCCAGCTCGATGCTTGGGCAGTCAGCGCACGGATCCTGCGGCAGATCTCGACGAAGTGCATGTTGCCGTTACGGTCTGCGCTGCGACGCAGCCGTGCTCTTCGTTGCGGGCGTGGTTGCGCCGCATCGGTCGAAGCGACTCGAGCGACGCGTCACGCGGACGCTGCAGCGTTCTGTTAGTAGCGGGCCTTCTGCAGTGAGCCCACGGAGACTCGAGCTCCCGCGGGCCCATGCGACCCTTTTCCTTGCAGCTCATCCACGATGGCCGGTACCGTCACGCCCGTGACCGATCGGCCCAACGCGACGCCGCGACGCGGGTCGTTCTCGAAGATGGAGGAGGCAAAGCGGGCAGAGCGTCGGCGACGCTACCGCGACACGACCCCCGGCGAGCGCGTTGAGGGTGCGCTGCGATTGAGTGAGCTCGCGTCCGAGCTCCGATCGGGCCTCCGGACACGCGGTGGTTGAGTCAGTAGGGAGCCAGCGAGCGCTCCTCATCGCTCTGGCTGAGGCGAAAGTGCGCTTCGTGGTTATCGGCGGGCACGCGGTCGCCGCTCACGGTTACGAGCGAGCCACGCGCGATGTCGACATCGTGTTCTCCACTGATCACGAGACCTGCGAGCGATTAGCCAAGCTGCTGCGGCATCTCGAAGCCTCCGTTCGTGCGGCCGACCTTCCCGCTCCTGGCGGACTGATCACGGCGGAATGGCTCTCGGCGGGCGGGCACTTTGTCTTCGCCACCGCGCACGGCGTGCTCGATGCGCTCAGCTGGATCGCCGGACTGGACTACGCCGCGCTCGACTCACGTGCGCTCACGGCGGAGTTGGCGGATGGAACTCGGTTGCGGATCTGCAGCTACGAGGATCTCGTCGCGTTGAAGCAAGCCGCCGATCGACCCCGCGACCGCGAGGACCTACGCGAGCTCGCCGCCCTCCGCGAACTGGATGGCTGACGGCGACCGGGTGTTGCCAATGCGTTGCCACGCGCAGCTTCGGGCTGCGAACCAAATCGAGTAGAAGACCTTCTTCTCCAGGACGTGCTTCGGCCTCTCTGGTCTGGTGAGGGGCCGGAAACTCGACGACGACGAAGTGCGCCCAGGGAGACTCGAACTCCCACGGACCATACGGTCCACAAGGCCCTCAACCTTGCGCGTCTACCAATTCCGCCACAGGCGCGTAGCCGGTCGATTATAGGCCGGGATCGGCGGCTTGGCGGGCGGATCGCGGCGCTCCGCCGACCGGGAGTTGAAGCCGTCCGCGGGGGTGGGTAGTCTACGAACACATGTTCGAGAACCGGCCCCCAGGAGGCTCGCCCGCGTGGACCTGAACCTGACCAAGCGGCAGCAGGAGATCTTCGACTTCATCAAGCGCTACTCGGCCAAGCACGGGTACCCGCCGACGGTGCGCGACATCGGCAAGGCGATCGGGCTGACCTCGTCGTCGACCGTCCACACCCACCTGTCGAACCTGGAGAAGATCGGGCTGGTGCGGCGCGACCCGTCGAAGCCTCGGGCGCTCGAGCTGCTGGTCGACACGGCGAAGAAGGTCGTGCAGCCGAACGGCCTGCCGCTGGTGGGCCGTGTCGCCGCGGGCGCGCCGGTGCTCGCCGAGGAGAACATCGAGGAGTACGTCGAGGTGCCGGAGATCGCGGGCGGGGAGGACGGCGGTTACGTGCTGCGCGTGAGCGGCGACTCGATGCGGGACGCCGGGATCCTCGACGGCGACCACGTGGTCGTACAGCCGCAGAGGACCGCCCGCAACGGCGAGATCGTCGTGGCGCTCGTGGGGGAGGAGGCCACCGTGAAGCGGTACTTCAAGGAGTCCGACCACATCCGGCTCCAGCCGGAGAACGACGCGCACGAGCCCATCCGCTCGCGTGACGTCGAGGTGCTGGGGCGCGTGGTCGGCGTGTGTCGGAGGGTGACGTGACGACTGCGACGACTTCCGCACCGAGGCTGCCGCGGCACACGCCCGCGGACGAGGACTTCGCGCCCCGCCAGGGGCATGGAGGACAGTGCGTCTCCGGAGGCGGCAGGCCGACGCTCGGGCGATCGCTCGAGCTGACATGGGAGGGCCTGCGCGCCGCCGGAGTCGCGGGGTGCCCGCTGTGCGGCGGCCGCATGGAGCGCTTCGCCGGCAGCGGCCGGTGCGGCTGCTGCGGTACGCGCCTGTCCTAGGCGCGCGAGCGGCGTCGGGCCCGGCGGGTCGTGAGCGCCTGCACGGCGAGCGCCGCTGCCGTGGCCGCCACGAAGGACGCCGCGATCCCCAGGTCCTCCAGCACCGCTCCCAGCACCAGGAAGAAGGTCGCGAAGGCGAACAGGCCGGTCAGCACGCCATGGAGTAGGCCTGCCGTCGCGCGCGGACCGTCGACCGCGTGCGTGAACACGGCCAGCACGCCCGCGTAGATCGGGAACGGCGAGACGAGGCCGGTGAGCTTCGCGCCGAGCGAGTCCGCCAGGGCGGTCAGCGCGAGCACGAGCCCGGTGGCGACGACGATCCGGGCCGGCAGGTCCCAGCGCGGCGCCCGGCGGGCGACGGCCTCGACGGGCTCGTCCGGGAGCGGCAGCCGGGCGACGGCGAGGACGGCGATCACGCCGGCGTAGGTGGGGACCAGCGGCAGGGGGACGAGCCGCAGCAGCGCGGTGGCCGCGGCGAACGCCGCGACGGCGGTCGCGAGGGCGCACGGCCAGGCGGCGCGGCGGGCCGCGCCTCGCCGGCGCGCGGCCGCGGGCTGGGATGCGACCGCCGCGTAGACGAGCACGAAGGCCGCCTCGGACGCCAGCCCCGCGATCGTGCCGCGGGCGGAGGCTGCCGCGAACGACTCGCCCTGCTCGACGGCCAGGAAGAACGCCACCGGCCCCGAGGTGAGCGGGAGCCCGACGAGGAGCCCCCCGGCCCGCGGCCCGTACCGCCGCTGCACGAGTGTCGCGCCGGCGATCAGCACCGGCGTCAGGACAAGCTTGAGGACGAGGACACTCATCCGGCGCTGCTGTCCCGCCCAGCCGCGCGGGCGGCGCGGTCACCCTGCCTTGAGCTCGATCCAGAGCGCCTGCGCGGACGCCAGGAGCTCGCCGCCCGCCTTGAACAGCGCCGAGCCCGCGTACCGCTTCCGCCCGTCCACGGCCACGGTCCACGCGGTCACCACGTGCGCCCGCCCGGCCTCGACCGGCCCGCGGAGCTCGACCGCCAGCCGTCCGAGCACGACCGGCCGCAGCTCTCCGTCCGGCCCCGGCGGGTTGGCCACCGGCGCGCTGCTCGGACAGTCGAGCGCGGCCCACACGACCTCGGGAGGGACACGGCCGTCGCCGTCGGCCAGGCCCGCCGGCGGCATCCACGCCACGGCCGACAGCTCGCGGCCCTCGACGGGCCCGGCCAGGCAGTGAAGGGCGTCGTCGCCTCGCTCGGGGCCGCAGCCGAAGCACGTCGGGAACGGGTGGTGACGCGTCCACGGCGAGCGTTCGCCGGCGGCGCGCGCGGCCTCGACGGAGACCGGGTCGGGCACGTCCCAGCCGCCGTCGACCGGCTCGGCCTCCGCCACGAGCGCGCCGTCGTGGAGCATCGTCACCCGCTCGCCGTCGCGCACGAGCTCCATCTCGGCGTCGAGGGGCGGCGGCCGCCGAAGCGTCACCTCGGCTGGCCCGGCGATCGGTCCCGCCACGACCCCGCACGCGTAGCCGCCGTTGGCGCTGTCGGGCGGTCCGTTGAACCTCCGGTCGATCGTCACGCGCCCGGCCACGCCCGGAAACATACGCGCTCGGCGCCCGCGCACATCGAAACCGAGGCCGGACATCCACGCGCACGCGCGCGCCCGCGAGTGGACCGCAGCCCCCCGCCCGCCTAACCTTCCACCCTGCTGGCCAAGCAGCCGCGGGAGGCCGGGGAGAAAACCGGTCCTCGAGGAAAGTCCGGACACCGCAGGGCGGGGTGGTCGGGGCAACCCGACCCGGGGAAACCCGCGGGAAAGTGCCACAGAAACACACCGCCTAAGCGACGGGGTCGCAGCTGAACCCCGCCGCCGGCAAGGGTGAAATGGTGCGGTAAGAGCGCACCGGCGGCGTGGCGACACGCCGGCCAGGCAAACCCCACCCGGTGCAAGGCCGAGCAGGGACGACGACGCTGCCCGCCGAGTCCCAGGTAGGCCGCAGGGCCGCGAGGCCCGCCCGGCGCCCGGCTCGCGAGAGCCGCACCCGGGCAGATGGATGGCTGCTCACGACAGGATCCGGCTTACAGGCCAGCTGACGGAAGGCCCCGCCCAGGCGGGGCCTTCCCACGTCAGGGCCACGCGCGCGGGGCGGCCGGCGACCCTCGTGCCGGGCGCGCGGAAGGGGTCGGCCACGACCGCTCGAACAGAAGCACGGCATGGTCCAGGCAAGCCTCCGCCCGCGCCTCCGCCTGCCCTCGCTCGCGATCGCGGCGCTCCTCGCCGCGCTCCTCGTCCAGCCACCGCTCGCGCTCGCGCAGGACGACGACTGCAACCGCAGCGCGAACCAGGAGCCCACCGCCCTGCCCGCACCGAAGAAGGCCAAGAAGTCCAAGAAGCCCAAGGGCAAGGCCAAGAACGCGAAGGTCGCGAAGCCGAAGCCGATCACGCTCGATCCCGTCACCCAGACGCAGGTCGTCAACTTCGGCACCGACCGGAGCGAGAAGTCGGTCGACGTCGTGCTTACGGCGAGCACCGCCGTGCCCCGCCGGATCAAGGGCGAGCACTTCGAGCTCGACGTCCCGCAGCGCTTCAGGCGGGTCGACGACAAGCTCGAGACCACCGTCCTGCCGCGACCGACGTTCAGCGAGCCGCGGATCTTCGGAAAGCGCAGGCGCATTGCGCTGACGATCTGCCTCGACGGGGAGGACGTGAAGCCCGGCGCCTACACCGGGAACGTGGTCCTCACCGGGCCCGCCCAGGTCGGCGACGCGACCGTGACGCTGACCGTCAACGCCAAGAACGGCGGCCTCTTCGCGCTCGGCCTGGTCCTCGCGGTCTTGACCGCGCTCGCCCTGCTCTTCTACAAGGCGATGAAGGCCAAGCGCGACGCCGCTCCGGCCGACGGGCCGATCGGATGGGGCACCGCGCTATGGCGGGTGGTCGGAGACTTCGCCTTCTGGGCCGAGACCATCGTCTCGATCGGGGCGGCGGTCGTGGCCGTCTACGTGGTGTGGTCCCAGGACCCGGCCTGGGGCGACGACGAGTTCCCGAGCATCGTCGCGCTCGGCGCGACCGCGCTCGCCGCGGCCGGCGTGCAGAACCTGATCGCGACCGTCCGCGGCAGCGGAGCCTAGGCCCAGCGGCAGCGGAACCCAGGCCGAGCGGCAGCGGCGCCTGAACGCCCCGCACCCCGGCCCCCGAACCCCCGGCGCCGCTCGGATCCGGCCCCCGGAATCCACGTCCGCCCACTGGCGATTCCGCCCGGATGACCGCTAACATCTGGCGACGAACGGCCGATCGCCGCGGCCCCCAACTCCTCTTCAAGTCATGCACAGACTGCAGCCACCTGGGGCCGCGGGCCTCTACGACCCAGCTTTCGAGCACGACGCGTGCGGCATCGGCGCCGTCGCCGACCTGACCAACCGCCACACGCACGAGACCGTCGCCAAGGCGCTCTGGGTGCTCGACCACCTCGAGCACCGCGGCGCCAGCGGCGCGGAGGTCGACACCGGCGACGGGGCGGGCATCCTGCTCCAGACGCCGCACGAGTTCCTGACGAGCGCGACGAGCTTCGAGCTGCCCGAACGCGGCCGCTACGGCGTCGGCGTGGTCTTCCTCCCGCGCGAGCCGGACCGCCGCCGCGAGGTCGAGGCGATCGTCGAGCAGACGATCGAGGAGGGCGGCCAGCGCCTGCTCGGCTGGCGCGACGTCCCGGTCGACCACGACGTCCCCGGCGCGAGCGCGGCCGCCGTGGAGCCGGCGATCCGCCACGTCTTCGTCGAGTCGACGCTGGGCGAGGCCCACACCGAGCTCGCCTTCGAGCGCCGCCTCTACGTCATCCGCCGCGTGATCGAGTCGCGCGCCGGCGACGCGGTCGCGATCCCCAGCTTCTCCTCGCGCACGCTCGTCTACAAGGGCATGCTCACGAGCCCGCAGCTCCCGCTGTACTACTCCGACCTGCGCGACGAGCGGATGACCACGGCGCTCGCGCTCGTCCACTCGCGCTTCTCCACGAACACCTTCCCGAGCTGGAAGCTCGCGCACCCGTACCGGATGCTCTGCCACAACGGCGAGATCAACACGCTGCGCGGCAACGTCAACTGGATGCGCGCGCGCGAGTCGCAGATGCTGAGCGAGGAGTTCGGCGACGACCTCGCCAAGCTGCTCCCGGTCGTCAACGAGCGCGACAGCGACTCCGCGATCTTCGACAGCGTGCTCGAGATCCTCGTGCTCGGCGGCCGGTCGCTCGCGCACTCGCTGATGATGATGGTCCCGGCGGCGTGGGAGAACGACGACTCGATGTCGCCGGAGGTGCGCGACTTCTTCGCGTACCACTCGTGCCTCATGGAGCCGTGGGACGGGCCGGCGGGCATCGCCTCGACGGACGGCCACGTGATCGGGGCGACGCTCGACCGCAACGGCCTGCGCCCCGGCCGCTGGCAGCTCACCGACGACGACTTCGTGGTGCTGGCGTCGGAGACCGGCGTGCTCGAGGCCGAGCCCGAGCGCATCCTCCGCAAGGGCCGGCTCCAGCCGGGCAAGCTGCTGTTCGTCGATGTCGAGGGCGGCCGGATCATCGAGGACGCCGAGCTCAAGCACGAGATCGCGCGGCGGCGCCCGTACGGCGACTGGTACCGCGACAAGACCGTCCACCTCGACGACCTGCCCGACGTCGCCCCGCGCGAGATCCCGGCCGACCCGGTCCGCACGCGGCAGCTCATGTTCGGCTACACGCAGGAGGACCTGCGGATCACGCTCGCGCGGATGGGCGGGGCGAACGCCGAGGAGCCGCTCGGCTCGATGGGCAACGACTTCGCGCTCGCGGTCCTCTCGGACAAGAGCCCGCCGCTCTACTCGTACTTCAAGCAGCTCTTCGCGCAGGTCACCAACCCGCCGATCGACCCGATCCGCGAGCGCGTGGTGATGAGCCTCGAGACCTCGGTCGGCCCGCAGTCGAACCTGTTCACCGAGACGCCCGAGCACGCCCACCAGCTGATCATCGGCCAGCCGATCCTCTCGAGCGGCGAGCTCGAGAAGCTGCGCCAGGTCGACCACGCGGTCTTCACCGCCGACACGCTCGACGCCACCTGGCCGGTCGAGGAGGGCATCGCGGGCCTCGCCCCGGCGATGGAGCGCCTCTGCGAGGAGGCGTCGGAGAAGGTCGCCGCCGGCGACAACGTCCTCATCCTCTCGGACCGCGCCGCGGGCCGCGACCGCGTGCCGATCCCCGCCCTGCTCGCCGTCGCCGGCGTGCACCACCACCTCGTCCGCGAGGGCACGCGCCTCCAGGCCGGCCTCGTGGTCGAGTCCGGCGAGCCGCGCGAGGTCCACCACGTCTGCTGCCTGCTCGGCTACGGCGCGTCCGCGATCAACCCGTACCTCGCCTTCGAGACCCTCCACGACATGTTCGACAGCGGCCTGCTCGGGGGCGTCGAGTCGGCGCTCGAGGCCGACCGCAACTTCGTCAAGGCGATGGGCAAGGCGGTCCTGAAGACGATCTCGAAGATGGGGATCTCGACCGTCCGCAGCTACTCGGGCGCGCAGATCTTCGAGGCGGTCGGGCTCGAGCGCGAGCTGGTCGACCGCTACTTCACGCACACCACGTCGCGGATCGGCGGCGTCGGGATCGACGTGCTGGCGCGCGAGGCGATCGAGCGCCACCGCCGCGCCTACCCGCGCACGGGCCACCGGCTGCCGGTCGGCGGCGTGCACATGTGGCGCCGCGACGGCGAGCACCACCAGTGGAACCCGGACACGATCGCCAAGGTCCAGCACGCCGTCCGCCACGGCGGCCAGCGGAGCTACGAGGAGTTCACGGCGATGGTCAACGGCGACGCCCGCCGGAAGGCCACGCTGCGCGGGCTGCTCGAGCTGAACCCGCCCGGCGAGCCGATCCCGATCGAGGAGGTCGAGCCGGCCAAGGAGATCGTCAGGCGGTTCGCGACCGGCGCGATGTCGCTCGGCTCGCTGTCGGCCGAGGCGCACGAGACGCTCGCGATCGCGATGAACCGCCTCGGCGGCAAGTCGAACACCGGCGAGGGCGGGGAGGACCCGCGCCGCTACACCCCGGACCCGAACGGCGACTCGCGCCGCTCGGCGATCAAGCAGGTCGCGTCGGGCCGGTTCGGCGTCACCGCCCACTACCTGGTGAACGCGGACGAGCTCCAGATCAAGATCGCCCAGGGCGCGAAGCCCGGCGAGGGCGGCCAGCTCCCCGGCCACAAGGTCGACGAGTACATCGCCGCGATCCGGCACTCCACGCCGGGCGTCGGCCTGATCTCGCCGCCGCCGCACCACGACATCTACTCGATCGAGGACCTCAAGCAGCTGATCTTCGACCTGAAGCGCGCGAACCCGGATGCCCGGGTGCACGTGAAGCTGGTGGCCGAGGTCGGGGTGGGCACGGTGGCGGCCGGCGTGTCCAAGGCCAAGGCCGACGTGGTGCTGATCTCCGGCCACGACGGCGGCACCGGCGCCAGCCCGCTCACGTCGCTCAAGCACGCCGGCGCGCCATGGGAGCTCGGCCTGGCCGAGACCCAGCAGACGCTGCTCATGAACGGCCTGCGCGACCGCATCGTGGTGCAGGTCGACGGCCAGCTGAAGACCGGCCGGGACGTGATCATCGGCGCCCTGCTGGGGGCCGAGGAGTTCGGCTTCGCGACCGCGCCGCTGGTGGTGAGTGGCTGCATCATGATGCGGGTCTGCCACCTCGACAC
>DASVQB010000061.1:0-59800 GCA_036389295.1 Thermoleophilaceae bacterium
CGGCAAGTCCAGCCTGGCGTTCGACACGATCTACGCCGAGGGCCAGCGCCGCTACGTGGAGTCGCTCTCCGCCTACGCCCGCCAGTTCCTGGGCCAGATGGACAAGCCGGACGTGGACTCGATCGAGGGCCTGTCGCCGGCGATCTCGATCGACCAGAAGACCACCTCGCGGAACCCGCGCTCGACGGTCGGCACGGTGACCGAGGTCTACGACTACCTGCGGCTCCTGTGGGCCCGGATCGGCCAGCCGCACTGCCCGAGCTGCGACAGGCCGATCGCCGCGCAGTCGGCGGAGCAGATCATCGACCAGGTCATGACCCTGCCCGAGGGCGCCAAGTTCATGGTGCTCGCGCCGGTCGTCCGCGGGCGCAAGGGGGAGTACGGGAAGCTGTTCGAGGAGCTGCGGTCCGAGGGCTACGCGCGCGTGAAGGTCGACGGCGAGCTGCGGCGGCTCGAGGACGACATCGCGCTCGACAAGAAGTACAAGCACGACGTCTCGGTGGTCGTGGACCGGCTGATCATGCGGCCCGACCTCCGCAAGCGGCTCGCCGACTCGATCGAGACGGCCGTCGGCGTGGCGGAGGGGATCGTCGAGGTCGAGCTTGTCGACAGCGGGGAGGTGCGGACCTACTCCGAGCGCTTCGCCTGCCTCGCGTGCGGCACCAGCATGCCGGAGCTCGAGCCGCGGATGTTCTCGTTCAACTCGCCGCACGGCGCGTGCGCGCGCTGCACCGGCCTCGGCTCGCAGATGGAGATCGACCCGGACCTGATCGTCCCGGACCCGAGCCTGACGCTGAACGACGGCGCGATCCTCCCCTGGACCGCGACCTCGTCGAACTACTACGACCAGATGACCCAGGCGATCGCCGACCGCTACGAGGTCGACATGGACACGCCCTGGGACGAGCTGCCGGAGGAGACCCAGGAGTGCTTCCTGTGGGGCACGAACGGCGACCGCATCTACATCTCGTACCGCAACCGCTACGGCCGGCGGCGCTCCTACACGACCACGTTCGAGGGCATCGTCCCGAACCTCGAGCGCCGCTACCGCGAGACCGACTCCGACTACGTCCGGGAGAAGATCGAGGAGTACATGTCCGTCCGGCCGTGCCCGGAGTGCGACGGCGCCCGCCTGCGGCCCGAGAGCCTCGCGGTGCGCATCGGCGGCCTCGGGATCCACCACGTCACGCGGATGTCGGCGCGGCGGACGATCGAGTGGTTCGAGGCGCTCGAGCTGACCGACACCGAGCGGCAGATCGCCCGGCTCGTGCTGCGCGAGATCGACGAGCGGCTGCGGTTCCTCGACAACGTGGGGGTCGGCTACCTGTCGCTCGACCGGGCGGCCGGCACGCTGTCGGGCGGCGAGGCGCAGCGCATCAGGCTGGCCACCCAGATCGGGTCGAGCCTGGTGGGCGTGCTCTACATCCTCGACGAGCCGTCGATCGGCCTCCACCAGCGCGACAACGCCCGGCTGATCGCCACGCTCGAGCGGCTCCGCGACCTCGGCAACACCGTGATCGTCGTCGAGCACGACGAGGGCACGATGCGCGCGGCCGACCACATCGTCGACCTCGGCCCCGGCGCCGGCGAGCACGGCGGCCGGATCGTGGCGGAGGGGCGCCCCGAGGAGATCGAGCGGGTGGCCGAGTCGCTCACCGGGCAGTTCCTGTCCGGCACGCGCCAGATCCCCGTGCCGCGCCGCCGCCGGCGCCCGGCCGGCCACATCGAGATCGAGGCCGCCGCCCAGCACAACCTCCAGAAGGTCGACGCCCGCATCCCGCTCGGGGTCTTCTGCTGCGTCACGGGCGTGTCCGGATCGGGCAAGTCGACGCTCGTGAACGAGGTCCTGTTCAAGGCGGTCGCCAACCGGCTGCACAAGGCCAAGCTGCGGCCGGGCGCCCACCGCCGCATCCGCGGCCTCGAGCAGGTCGACAAGATCATCAACATCGACCAGTCGCCGATCGGGCGCACGCCGCGGTCGAACCCGGCCACCTACACCGGCGTGTTCGACCCGATCCGCGAGCTGTTCTCGCGCACGCAGGAGGCCCGCGCGCGGGGCTACAAGCCGGGCCGGTTCTCGTTCAACGTGAAGGGCGGGCGCTGCGAGGTCTGCCGCGGCGACGGCCAGATCAAGATCGAGATGCACTTCCTGCCGGACGTCTACGTGCCGTGCGAGCAGTGCGGCGGGCGGCGCTACAACCGCGAGACGCTCGAGGTCCGGTTCAAGGGCAAGACGATCGCTGACGTGCTCGCGATGTCGGTCGAGGAGGCGGTGCGCTTCTTCGAGCACATCCCCAAGATCCGCCGCCGGCTCCAGGCGCTGCACGACGTCGGGCTCGACTACGTCCGGCTCGGCCAGCCCGCGACCACGCTGTCCGGCGGCGAGGCCCAGCGCGTGAAGCTGGCCACCGAGCTGTCCAAGGTCGCCACCGGGCGGACGCTCTACATCCTGGACGAGCCCACCACGGGCCTTCACTTCGCCGACGTCCAGCGCCTGCTGGAGATGCTCGACCGGCTGGTCGAGTCTGGCAACACCGTCGTCGTCATCGAGCACAACCTCGACGTGATCAAGACCGCGGACCGGATCGTCGACCTCGGCCCCGAGGGCGGCGAGGAGGGCGGCCGGATCGTCGCCGAGGGCACGCCCGAGAAGGTCGCCGCCACGCCCGGCTCCCACACCGGCCGCTTCCTGGCCGGGATCGTCGAGCCGGCGCGTCCCCGCCGCCGCACGCGCCGCAGCGGCGGCGTGACGGCCGCGGCGGCGTGATGGCAGTGGCGGGCGTGACGGCCGCGGCGGCGTGAGCGCCGGCTGACGCCAGCCGGCCCGGCTCTGCGAAGCTCCGCCGGTGCGCGCGACCGCGAAGCTCTACCTCCAGAAGTGGCGCTGGTACGAGCGCAACTCGCTGCCCTGGCGGCGCGCGCGGATCCACCTCCACATGCTCCGGCGCGAGGCGTTCATCCGGTTCCCGGTGCAGGGGAACGTGCTCGAGGCGCTCGACGACGGGCGGCTCGAGATCGGGAGGGGGACGCTGCTCGAGCCGAGCTGCTGGATCACGATCGCCGACGAGGGCCGCGTCCGGATCGGCGAGGGCTGCTTCCTGAACATCGGGACGATGGTCGCGGCGCAGGACGAGGTCGCGATCGGCGACCACGTGATGTTCGCGAACGGCTGCTTCGTCTCCGACGCCTCGCACCGCTACGACGACCCGGACGTGCCGGTCACGTGGCAGGGCTTCGACTCGAAGGGCCCGACGCGGATCGGCTCCAACTGCTGGTTCGGCGTGAACTGCGTCGTCACGACCGGCGTGACGATCGGCGAGCGCTGCGTGGTCGGCGCGAACTCCGTCGTCACGAGGGACCTGCCGGCGGGGGTGATCGCGGCGGGCGCGCCCGCGAAGCCGATCCGCGAGATCGAGTTCAGGGGCGGGGGCGAGACCGGGGGCGCGGACGGCGACGCGTCCGCCGGCGCGGACCGCGCGGGGTGATCCTCCCCGACGTGCTCGAGCCCGGCCTGCGCGTCGTGTTCTGCGGCACGGCGGCAGGAGCGGTCTCGGCCCGGGTCGGCGCGCCGTTCGCCGGGCCGGGCAACGCGTTCTGGCCGACGCTCCACGAGGTCGGCCTGACCCCCCGGCGCCTCGAGCCGCTCGAGTTCCGCGAGCTGCCGCGGTACGGGATCGGGGTCACGGACATCTGCAAGACCCGCTCGGGCTCGGACAGCGAGGTGGGGACGGACGCGTTCGACGCGCCGGGCCTGCGCCGGAAGCTCGACGAGAACGCGCCGACGTGGATCGCCTTCGTCGGCAAGAGCTCCGCCCGCGGCGCTCTCGGCCGCCCGGTCGACTACGGCGAGCAGCCCGAGCGGCTCGGCCCGGCCCGCGTCTACGTCCTGCCGTCCACCTCGGGCGCCGCCCGCCGCTTCTGGGACGTCCGCCACTGGCACGACCTGGCGCGGCGGGTCCGCGCCGGGGCGATGACGTAGGCCCCGACCACCAGTGCGACCTGGCCGGTCCGACCGGCGCTCGCGCTCAGCGGCCGGCCAGCCGCCCCAGCAGCGCGCGGCCGATCGTGACCGGGTGGCTCAGCAGGGTCGTGGCGCGGCCGGCCAGCGACTCCGGGTCGTGGGCCACGCCGAGTTGGCGAAGGATCGTCGCCGTGTCGAAGTAGACGCGCTCGGCCACCAGGCGGTCCTCCTCGAACACGAAGAAGGCGGCCATCCGGCACTCGAACGAGCGGCCGGTCGGGGGCAGTCCGCCGAGCGGGCCGCGATGCGTGCCGCGCAGCACGAACTCGGCCACGACCGCGTCGTCGCAGTGGTGCAGCAGCAGCGGCTCGTTGCGCTGGTCGGGGAACGCCGCGCGGGTGTCGGCGAAGTAGGCGCGCACGGCCGCCTCGCCGTCGTGGACCTCGCCGGTGGCGATCAGCTCGTAGCGCGGGTGCTCGAAAGTGGCGATCGTCGTGTCGAAGTCGTGGACGTTCTCCGACTCCATGTGCTCGCGCACCGTCCGCTCGCGGATCGCTCGCAGCTCGTCGCTGACTGCCATCGTCCTCCCTCGGTCGCTGTGGCGGCCAGTATCGCGGGCGGCGCCCGACGCCGGCTCGACCGGTACGTTTCCCGCGGGGGAGGAGTTGGCGCCACGGGAACGCTGACCACAGACTGCGCGGGCCGAGCCGGATGAGCGCGAGCGTGCCGTCCGAGATGGCCGGCCGGTCGTCCCTGCGACGGCTCGGCGCGGTCGCCGCCGTCGCGGCAGCGATGGCGGTCGTCGGCTGGCTCATCCTCGGCGGCGGAGGCGGGGGGTACACCGTCAAGGCCCGCTTCCTGAACGCCGGCCAGGTCGTCCGCGGCGGGCTCGTGGAGGTAGCGGGCCGCAAGGTCGGCACGGTGAAGCGGCTGCGGCTGAACCGCGACGGCGTGGCCGAGCTCGAGCTGGGCATCGACGACGACTGGGCGCCGCTCCCGAAGGGGACGCAGGCCCAGATCCGCCAGTTCGGCCTGTCGGGTCCCGCCAGCCGCTACGTCGAGCTGAGCCTCCCCGCCGACCGCGACCGCCGCGGCGAGATTCCAGACGGCGGCGTCATCGACGAGAACGCCACGACCTCGACCGTCGACCTCGACGAGGTCTTCTCGATCTTCGACCCGAAGACCCGCGACTCCCTGCGCAAGGTGTTCCGCGGCTCCGCCCGCCAGTACGCCGGCCGCGGGCGCCAGGCCAGCGCCGGCTGGCTCTACCTCGACCCCGCCCTCGTCTCAGCGAGCCGCCTGTTCCGCGAGCTGAACCGCGACACGCCGAAGCTGGAGCGCTTCGTCACGGAGTCGGCGGGGCTGGTCGGCGACATCGCCGAGCGCCGCGAGGACCTCGCACAGCTCGTCTCCAACCTGGCCGAGACGACCGGCGCGATCTCGCGACCGCGCGGCGCGCTGGCCGACGCCATCTCGCAGCTCCCGCCGTTCATGCGCCAGGCCAACACGACCTACGTGAACCTGCGCGCGGCGCTCGACGACCTCGACCCGCTGGTGAACGACTTCAAGCCGGTCGCGCGGCGGCTGCGCCCGTACACGGCCGAGGTGCGCGGGCTCGTGGAGGACCTCGACCCGACCGTGCGCGGGCTGTCGCGGATCACCACGCGACGCGGGCGCGACAACGACCTGATCGACCTCGCGCTGTCCACGCCGCGGCTGCGGAGCATCGCGGTCGGCCCGGTCAGGCGGAACGGCGAGGAGCGCGAGGGCGCGCTGCCCGCCGCGGCGGAGGCGACGGCGAGCGCCACTCCGCGAATCGCGTTCGCGCGGCCCTACTCGATCGACTTCACCGGCTGGTTCGACGACTTCTCGCACACCGGCAACTTCGACGCCCTGGGCGGCTTCAGCCGCGCCGCCTCGCACGTGAACGCGTTCACGATCAAGAACGGGGTGGCGGCTCCGATCGCGCCGGCCCTGCGCGGCGAGACTCTGAAGGAGTTCGCCCAGATCGGGCAGACCAACCGCTGCCCGGGCTCGGCCGAGCGCGACAGCTTCAAGGACGGCTCGACCCCGTGGAAGCCGTACCCCGAGTACAACTGCGACGAGACCCAGGTGCCGCTCGGGCCATGACCAGGCGGCTCGGCATCCTCCTCGTCGGGATCGCAGCCGCGGTGGCGATCGCCGCGGCGTCGACGGACTCCCAGGGCGGCGGGCGCCGCTACGTGGTCGAGCTCGACAACGCGTTCGGCCTCGTGGTCCTAGGCGACGTGCGCGTGGCCGGCGTGAACGCCGGCAAGGTCCGCGAGATCGAGCTCGACAAGCGGACCAAGAAGGCGCTCGTGGAGATCGAGGTCGAGGACGAGGGGTTCGGGTCGTTCCGCTCCGACGCGCGCTGCGAGTCGCGCCCGCAGTCGCCGCTCGGCGAGTTCTTCGTCGACTGCCAGCCGGGCACGTCGCGGAAGGAGATCCCGGAGGGCGGCCGCGTGCCCGTGAGCCAGACCGCGTCGACGATCCCGCCCGACCTGATCACGAACATCATGCGGCGGCCGTTCCGCGAGCGCCTCCGCCTGATCCTCGGCGAGCTGGGCGCCGGCCTGGCCGGTCGGCCCGACGAGCTGAACGCCGCGATCCGGCGCGCGGTCCCCGCGCTGCGGCAGTCCTCGCGGCTGCTGGCGGTCCTGGCGGACCACAACCGCACGATCCGGGAGCTGATCCGGAACGCCGACCGCGTGGTCGGCCGCCTCGCGGACAACAAGGCGGACGTCGGCCGCTTCGTGGAGGAGGCGCGCGACACCTCGTCCGCCTCCGCGGAGCGGCAGAGCGACATCGCGACGAACTTCCGCCGGCTGCCGACGTTCCTCCAGGAGCTCCGCCCGACGATGGCCGCGCTCGAGCGGACCGCCCGCGAGGAGCGGCCGGTGCTCGTCGACCTGAACGCCAGCGCCGGCGAGCTGACGCGGTTCATGGACCTCTCGGCGGAGCTCTCCGACGCGTCGCGCCCGTCGCTCCGCGCGCTGGGCGACGCGGCGCCCGTCGGGCGCCAGGCGGTCAGGGCCGCGGCGCCGCGGGTCCGCGAGCTGCGCGACTACGCGAAGCCGACCACCGACGTGGCGCGCAACCTCGCGATCGTGCTCGAGGACTTCGACGACCCGCGCAAGGCGGTCGAGCCGAACCCGCTCAGCCCGCGCGGCGGCAGGGGCTACGCCGGCACCGAGGCGCTGCTCCAGTACATCGTCAGCCAGACCCTCCAGACCAACGCGTTCGACGAGCTCGGCCACGTCCCGCGCGTCACGCTCGTCCAGAGCCACTGCGGGCCGTACCAGAACGCGCAGTCGCTGAAGGACAACTACGCCGCGCTGAAGGACTGCCGCGCCTGGCTCGGGCCGAGCCAGCCGGGGGTGACGACCGACGACCCGACCGCGTCGCCCGACCAGGAGACCCCGCCCGTGTCGCCGAGCTCGCTGCGCGACACGCCGCCGCGGAGCGCCCGCTCGCGCGCCCGCGGCGGGACCGCCGGGACGGCGCCGGGCGGCGCGGGCGGCGATCGGTCCGCCGCCCCCCAGGACGGCCTCGAGGCCGAGCTCGACCGGATCCTCGACCAGGTGCTGGGCGACGTGCGCCCGGCGCCGACCGCGACCGACCAGATCCAGGCCCTCGACTTCCTCCTGTCGCCGTGAGCCGCCGCCCGCAGACCTCGATCGTCGGCAGTCCGGTCCTGATCGGGGCGATCACCGTGCTCGTGACGGTGGTGGCGGTCTTCCTCGCCTACAACGCGAACGAGGGGCTGCCGTTCGTCCCCTCGCTGGACGTCAAGGTCCGGGCCGACAACGCGCTGGCGCTGGGGCGCAGCGGCGACGTCCGGGAGGGCGGCCACCGGATCGGGTTCGTCGAGCGGATCCGGACGGTGCGGAGGCCGGGCGGCCAGGCCGAGGCGGAGTTCTCGCTCAAGCTCGACTCGTCCGCGGGCGACGTGCCGGTCGACTCGACCTTCACGGTCCGGCCGCGCTCGCCGCTGGGGCTCAAGTACCTGGAGATGCAGCGCGGGGACTCCGAGGAGACGGCCCGCGACGGCCACGTCTTCCCGGCGAGCGGGACGACGCTGCCGGTCGAGGTCGAGGACTTCAACCGGATCTACGACAGCCGCACGCGCCGGGGCGTCAGGCGCAGCACGGCGGGCTTCGGCGACGCGCTCGCCGGCCGCGGCGAGAGCCTCAACCGCACGATCGAGGTCCTGCCGCGGCTGTTCGGCCTGCTCGCGCCGGTCACCCGGAACCTCGCCGACCGCCGCACCCGCATCGGCCGCTTCTTCGAGGAGCTGGGCGACGCCTCCCGCGTCGTGGCGCCGCTCGCGGCCGTGCAGGCCGACCTCTTCACGCGGGCGGCGATCACGTTCGAGGCGATCTCGCGCGAGCCGGAGTCGCTCAAGGAGACGATCAGCCGCACGCACCCGGCCTTCGACGCCGGCATCCGGTCGTTCCCGGTCCAGCGGCCGTTCCTCGTCGAGAGCGAGCGGCTCGCGCGCGCGATGCAGCCGCTCGCGCGCGAGCTGAGGCCGACGCTGCCGCTGATCAACCCGGCGCTCGAGCGCGGGATCCCGGTGACGCGCCGCTCGGCCGGGTTCTACCGCGACCTGAAGCCGACCTTCGTCTCGCTGCGCGACCTCTCCGAGCACCCGGCGAGCGGGATCGCCCTGCGGGCGCTCGGCGCGACGTCGAAGACGCTCGAGCCCCAGCTCCGCTTCCTCGGCCCGTACCAGACGGTCTGCGACCTGTGGGTCTACTGGTGGACCTACCTGTCCGAGCACCTCTCGGCGCCGACCGGCGTGGGCGTGAGCCAGCGGACCGAGTCGAAGAGCGTCGCCCCGCAGACCAACAACGTGGGGTCGATGGGCGCGTACGAGCCGGTCAACGGCAAGGGCTACGAGGAGCCGATGGCGCGCCGCGGCGCCAACGCGCACTTCCACGGCGCCGCCTACAACCACGCCATAACCGACGACGGGCGCGCCGACTGCGAGAACGGCCAGCGCGGCTACGTCCGCCGCCACACCCTGCTGCCGCCCGAGTTCCTCGTGCACACGCTCGCCGACATCCCGGGCGTGCAGGGGCCGACCTACAAGGGGCGCACGCGGGTGCCGAAGGGCCAGACCTTCACCCGCGAGCCCGGCGGGATCGGGGAGCAGCACCCGTGAGGGAGCGCGGCATCTCGCCCGTCCGCGCCGGCCTGATCGCCGCCGTGCTGATCGTGGTCGCGATCTACTTCGCCTTCTCGCGCGGGCTCCCGTTCGGGGACGACTACGAGCTCCGCGCCGTCTTCACGAACGCGACGAACGTGAAGCCGCGGCAGCCGGTCCGGGTCGCCGGCGTGGACGTGGGCGAGGTCGTGAGCGTCGACCACCCGAAGCCGGGCAGCGAGATGGCGGTCGTGACGATGCGGATCGAGGACGGCGGCCGGCCGGTCCACCGCGACGCCGAGGTGAAGATCCGCCCGCGGCTGTTCCTCGAGGGCAACTGGTTCCTCGACCTGAAGCCCGGCACGAACGGGACCGGCGAGCTGCCGGACGGCGGCACGATCCCGATCCAGCAGACGGCCGTCCCGGTGCAGCTCGGAACGTTCCTCTCGATCCTCCAGAGCTCGACCCGCGACGACCTGCGGACGCTCTTCCGCGAGTACGGCACGGCCCTCGAGGGCGCGGGCGCCCGCGGCTACAACCGCTCGATCCCGTACTGGGAGCCGGCCTACCGCGGCGGCGCGATCGTCCAGGAGGCCACGCTGGGCGAGCGGACGCACGACCTCTCCGAGTACGTGGACGGCGCCGGGCGCGTCGCGCGCGGACTTGACCGGAACCCCGAGCAGCTGAAGGCGCTCGTGACCGACTTCAACACGGCGGCGGGCGCGTTCGCGCGCGAGGCGGGCAGCCTCGAGGCGGCGATCGCCGAGCTGCCGCGGACGCTGCGGGCCGGCCGCCCGGCCCTCGCCGCGCTCAGCGGCGCGCTGCCGCCGCTGCGCCGCCTGGCCGCGGACCTCCGCCCGAGCGTGCGCGAGATGGGGAAGACCGTCGACCAGAGCTTCCCGTTCATCCGCCAGACGCGCGGGCTCGTGTCCAAGCCGGAGCTGCGCGGGCTGGTGCGCGACCTGGTGCCGACGGTGCCGCCCCTCGCGCGCCTCCAGCGCTCCTCGACCCCGCTGTTCGAGCAGGTGCGCGCGATGTCCGGCTGCGAGAACGACGTGCTGGACGCGTTCTCGAACGACAGGATCGAGGACCCGGTCTTCCCGGCCACCGGCAAGGTCTTCGAGGAGGCGCCCAAGCCGCTGCCCGGCGTCTCCGGCGAGAGCCGCAACGGCGACTCGAACGGCCAGTGGTTCCACATCCTGGTCAGCGCGGGCGACTACACGGTGAACGTCGGGAGCGACCAGTTCGCGCAGGCCTACCTGCCGATCCTCGGCACCCGCCCGGCGGCCCCGGAGCGGCGCCCGCCGCTCGAGCCCGAGGTCCCGTGCGAGACCCAGCAGCCGCCCGACCTGCGGTCGCCGGCGGGGCCGGGCGACCCGGTCGTCGCGAAGGGGCTCCCGAACACCCCGGAGGCGAAGGCCCGCTACGAGAAGGCGAAGCTGCGGGCGGTCGAGTGGGCGAAGGACCAGGTGAAGCGGGAGGGCCTCGAGGACGAGCTCCGGATCGTGAAGGACGAGGTCAAGCCGTGATCCGGGCGATCCGCAAGAACCTCCTGGGGCTCCTGCCGCTCGTCGTGCTCGGGCTGATCGCGGCCACGGTCGCGGTCTACGTCCTGGCCCACCAGCGGCTCCGGTTCCCGGTGTTCGACGAGGAGCCGATCCACATGAAGGTCGAGCTCCCGTCGGCGCAGGCCGTCACGTCCGGCCAGGGCCAGTCGGTGCGGGTCTCGGGCGTGGAGATCGGGTCGATCGCCGGCGTCGACCTGGAGGAGGGCCACGCGGTCGTGGACCTCGAGATCGAGCGCAAGTACGCGGGCCTCGTCCGCGACGACGCGACCGCGCTCCTGCGCCCCAAGACCGGGCTGAAGGACATGTTCCTCGAGGTCGACCCCGGCGACGGCCGGCCGCTCGGCGAGGGCGGCGTGATCCCGCTGGGGAACGCCGTGCAGGACGTGAACCTGGACGAGATCCTCGCGATGCTCGACGCCGACACGCGCGAGTACGTGCTGCTGCTCGTGCACGGCGCCGGGAAGGGGCTCGAGGGCCGCGGGCGCGACCTGCGCGAGGTATTCCGGCTGTTCGAGCCGACCCACCGCGACCTGGCCCGCCTCAACACGGCGGTCGCGACCCGGCGCTCGAGCCTCCGCCACCTGGTCCACTCGCTGCGGGACCTGAGCGTCGAGCTCGGGGGCAAGGAGGAGGACCTGGCCGAGCTGGTCGACTCCGCCGCCCACGTCTTCCGCGCGTACGCCTCGGAGGACCGCAACATCTCCACCGCCGTGCGCGAGCTGCCGGGGGCGCTGCGCCAGACGACGAGGACTCTCGGCGAGGTCGAGCGGCTGGCGAACGTGCTGCGGCCCACGAGCGACAACCTGCGGCCGGCCGCCCGCGCGGTCGGGCGGGCGCAGGTCGCCCTGCGGCCGCTGGCGAAGGAGGGCGAGCCGCTGCTCCGCGAGCGGATCCGCCCGTTCGTCCGCGAGTCGCGGCCGCTCGTCAGGGCGCTGCGCCCCGCCTCGCGCGACCTCGCGCGGGCGGCCCCCGACCTCACGCGCTCGTTCGTCGTCTTCAACCGCTTCTTCAACATGGCCGCGCACAACCCGCGCGGCCGCGAGGCGCCGAGCGTCGCGGGCCGCGACGAGGGCTACCTGTACTGGCTCGCCTGGCTCGCGCACAACTCGGCCACCGTGTTCGCGACCGCCGACGCCCACGGCCCGTTCCGGCCGTCGCTCGTCGCCGCGAGCTGCCAGACGATCCGGACGCTCGTGGAGGAGCGCCCGGAGACCGAGTTCCTCGCGAACTTCACCCCGCTGCTCACGAACCCGGACCTGTGCGGTGACTGAGCGATGATCAAGCAGGCGCCCAGCCCCGCGCGGATCGCCGCGATGATCGCGTTCGCGATGTCGTGCGTCGGCCTGCTGCTGTTCCTGTGGCTGTCGTTCGGCGGCGCGATCCCGCTGCGGCCGCAGCCGTACGAGGTGAAGGTCGCGTTCCCCGAGGCGACCGGCCTCCTGCGGAACCTCGACGTGCGCTCCGCGGGGATCACGATCGGGAAGGTCGCCGACGTGGACGTCGAGCACGCGTCCAGCAGGTCGCTGGCCACGCTGTCGCTCGACCCGGAGTACGCGCCGCTCGCGAACGACTCGCGCGCCACGCTGCGGACGAAGACCCTGCTCGGCGAGACGTTCGTGGAGCTGACGCTCGGCAGTCGCGACGCGCCGACGCTGTTCGACGGCGGGCGCCTGCCCGACGGGCAGGTCGAGGGCACCGTCGAGCTCGACGAGGTCTTCCAGACCTACGACCCGATCACCCGCAAGGCGATCCAGTCGTGGCAGCAGGAGCTCGGCACGGCCATCGGGCGGCGGGGCGAGGACCTGAGCAACTCGCTCGGCCAGCTCCCCGAGTTCTCGGACAGCGCGACCGACCTGCTCGACGTCCTCTACCGCCAAGAGCGGTCGGTCCGCGGGCTGTTCCGCGACACGGGCGAGGTCTACGCCGCGCTCACGCGCGACGAGCGGCAGCTCTCGAACCTGATCTCGAACTCGCACGCGCTGTTCAGCCAGACCGCTTCCCAGCGCGAGGCGCTCGCGGAGACGTTCCACGTCTTCCCGACGTTCCTCGACGAGTCGCGCACCACGCTGCTGCGGCTCGAGGACTTCTCGCGCAACGCGCGCCCGCTGGTGCGCGACCTGCGGCCGGTCGCGCGGGAGCTGCGGCCGACGCTCCGCTCGCTGCGCTCGCTGGCGCCCGACCTGCTGACCTACTTCGACGGGTTCGACCGGCAGATCGACGCGTCGAAGCGCGCGCTGCCCGCCCAGGCGGAGATCCTCGACGAGACCCTGCCGCTGTTCCGCTCGCTCGGCCCGTTCCTCCAGGAGCTGAACCCGATCCTCGAGTGGCTCGAGGTGAACCAGCACCTCACCGCCGACTTCCTCGGCAACGGCGCCGGCGGGACGGCCGACACGGTGCCCG
Source organism: Thermoleophilaceae bacterium (assembly GCA_036389295.1). GTDB lineage: Bacteria > Actinomycetota > Thermoleophilia > Solirubrobacterales > Thermoleophilaceae > AC-37. The sequence continues at coordinate 13,100 of DASVQB010000061.1, forward strand.
GGATCGGGCCGAACGAGGTCGGCCACTACCTGCGCCAGCTCGGGCCGACCGGCGCCGAGTCGATCGGCATCCACCAGACGCGGCTCTCGACGAACCGCGGCAACGCCTACATGCCGCCGATCATCGGCAACTACGACACGGCGCGCTGGCGGATCTACCCGAACTGGGACTGCATCCCGGCGACCGGCCAGCCCGGCGGCGCGATCGAGGGCTCGCCCGGGCCGCCCTCGCGGCCGCCCTGCTTCGTCCGCCCGAACCCCCCGTACCACGGGCAGACCGGCCGGCTCCTGCACGTGAACCGCGCGGACTACGGGCGCTAGCGGGCCCGGCTCAGGTCGGGCCGCGGGCGGGGGCCCGCGGGGCGGGCAGCGCCCGCAGCAGGAACCGCGGCGCCCACCAGTTCCGCCGGCCGAGGAGCACCATCGCCGCCGGCACGAGCAGGCAGCGGACCAGGGTGGCGTCGAGGATCACGGCCAGGCTCGAGCCGATGCCGAGCTGCTTGAAGGCGTCGATCTCGGACGTGGCGCTGGCGCCGAAGACGGTCGCCATCACGATCGCGCCCAGCGTGATCGGGCGCGCGCTGCGCACGAGGCCGCGGGCGACCGACTCGTCGCCCGACGCGCCGGCCAGGTGCGCCTCCCGGATGCGGGAGATCAGGAACACCTCGTAGTCCATCGAGAGGCCGAACAGGGTGGCGAACAGGAGCGGGGGGACGAAGTGGGTGATCGAGTCGGACCCCCCGGCCCACTGGAAGATCGCGGTGACGAGGCCGAGGCTCGCGCCGACCGCGAGCATGTTCGTGGCCACCGCCTTGGCCGGCACGACCAGCGACCGGAACGCCACGAACAGCACGACGAAGGTCAGCACGGCGGTCCAGAGGATCACGAGCGGGAACCGCCCCACGATGCGGTCCGAGACGTCCTCGCCCTCCGCCGTCTGGCCCCCCACGAGCGTGCCGGGGAAGCGCGTGGAGAGCGTCTCCCGGAGCCGGCTCACGGTCTCCCGCGCGCCGCCCGTGTTGTCCTCGTCGCGCCCGATCGCGCGCAGGTGGTACCAGCCGTGGCGGCCCTTCGCGGGCGGCAGGGCGGAGCGCACGCCCGGGTCGGCCGCGAGCGTCCGCCGGACGCGCTCCGGCGAGTCCCTCGTCACGACCTCGACGGGCGCGAGCGCGCCGCTGCCGAAGTCGCGGGCGAGGCGGTGGGTGGCGGTCGCCACGCCGCCGGCTCCGGGGTCCGGCAGCAGCTCGCTCGGACCGGGGTAGGCGATGTCGAGGTCGAGCGTCGGCGCGGCCATGACGAGCAGCACCAGCGCGACGCCGACCACCGCGGCCACCCGCACGCGCAGGACGAAGCGCGCGACCTGCCGCCAGAGCCGGGCGCGCTCGGCGGCCCGCCGGGCCGGGCTGATGCTCAGCCTGTCGATCCGCGGGCCGAGCATGGCGAGCACGGCGGGCAGCAGGGTGAGGGCCGTCAGGGCCGCGATCAGCGACGAGAGCGCGGCGGCGACCGCCATCGACGTGAACACGTCCACCCCTATGACGAGCAGGCTCCCCAGCGAGATGCCGACCGTGACGCCCGAGAACGCGATCGCGCGGCCGGCCGTGCGCATGGTGGCCTCGAGGAGGGCCTGGGCATCGTCGTCGCCCTGCTCCGCCCGCTGCTCCCGGTAGCGGCTCACCATGAACAGCGAGTAGTCGATGCTCAGGCCGAGCCCGAACACGCTCGCGGTGTTCGTGACGAACACGTTGGTCTCGATGAGCTGCGTCAGGCCGAGCAGGGCGGCGAGCGTGATCGTCAGCGACACGACGGCGAGCAGCAGCGGCAGCCCGGCCGCGACCAGCGAGAGGAACGCCACCGACAGCACGGCCATCGTGATCGGGAACGTGAGCCGCTCCGTCCGGCTGAGGTCGTCCGTCGCGTTGTCGGTCATCGTGTCGAGGATCGCCGCCTTGCCCGTGATCTCGGCGCCGCCGACGCCGCGCAGGCGCTCGCGCAGGCCGGGCAGCGCGTGCTCGGCGTCGCCGAGGCGCCCCGCCACCTGGAACGGGACGAGCGCGGTCCGGCCGTTGCGGCTCACCGTGGGCGCCGCGACGCCGCGCACGTGCCGGTCGCCGCGGATCGCCCGGGCGGCGCGGGCGGCGCGGCTGCGCAGGCGGCCGCCCTCCCGCGGGACCACCACGAACAGCTCCTGGGTCCTCGTGCTGCCGAGCTCGTGGTCGATCACGTGCTTCGCGTGCTGGCTCTCCGAGCCGGGCACGTCGAACCCGCCGCTCGACAGCTCGTCGGGGAGCCTGAGCGCGGCCGGCGCCGCGGCGAGCACCGCGACCGCCGACGCGGCCACGACGAGCCGCCGCCGCCTCAGGACCCAGCGGGCTAGCGTCGTCACGGCCCGGCGACGCTCACGACCACCGTTCGGCCGCGACCTCGGTCAGGAAGCGGAGCTCACAGGTCGGCAATCAGCGTCCTGAGCCGCGCCGCCTCGTCCGGCGCCATCGTGTAGCCGTGCTCGGGCTCCGGGTAGCGCCGCCCGCGGACGTCGGCGGCGAACGCCTCGACCCCGTCGACCATCGCCCGGCGCACGTCGCCGTAGCGCTTGACGAAGCGGGCCGCGTGGCCGTCGTAGATCCCGAGCAGGTCGTGGAACACGAGCACCTGCCCGTCGGCGTGCGGGCCGGCGCCGATCCCGATGACCGGCACCTCCAGGTGCGGCATCACCGCCTCGGTGAACTCGGACGGCACGGCCTCGAACACGATCGCGAAGCAGCCCGCCTCCTGGAGGGCGAGGGCGTCGCGGACGACCTCCATCGCGCGCTCGGCGGTCCGGCCCTGCGAGCGGTAGCCGCCGAGCGAGACCGCCGTCTGGGGCGTCAGCCCCACGTGGCCCATCACCGGGATCCCGGCGTCCACGATCGCCCGCGCGCGCTCGGCGCAGACGCCGCCGCGCTCGAGCTTGACCGCGTCGCAGCCGGCCTCCTTCACGAACCGCTGCGCGGTCGCCACGGCCTGCTCGTTCGAGACCTCGTAGGAGCCGAACGGCAGGTCGCCGACGAGGAGCGGGGTGCTGAGCCCGCGGCGGGCGGCGCCGGCCAGCATCAGCATCTCCTCGACCGACACGGGGACGGTGCTCGGGTAGCCGAGCACGGTCATCGCGCCCGAGTCGCCGACCAGCACCACGTCCACTCCGGCGGCCTCGGCCACCTGGGCGCTCGGGTGGTCGTAGGCGGTGACCATCACGATCGGCTCGCCCAGCGCCTTCTTCTCCCCGAGCGTCGAGAGCGTGACGGCGCGGCGCTTGCGCGGAGGAGCGGGGGAGACCCGCGTCCCGGCGCTCATGCCAGGAGCTCCGCGACGGCGTCGTCGACCGTGACGATGCGGTTGTGCTCGTTCACGTGCACGACGAGCGGCTCGTAGGCCTCGAGCTCGTCCTCGTCGTACTGCGCGTAGGAGACGACGATCACGCGGTCGCCGGTGTGGACCAGCCGGGCCGCGGCGCCGTTGATCGTGATCTCGCCCGAGCCGCGGGCGCCGGCGATCGTGTAGGTCTCGAAGCGGGCGCCGTTGTCGATGTCGAGCACGTGCACCAGCTCGTGCTCGAGCATGTCGGCCGCCTCGAGCAGGTCGGCGTCCACCGTGATCGACCCGACGTAGTTGAGGTCGCTGCCGGTCACCCGGCCGCGATGGATCTTGGACTTGAGCATCGTCCGTCTCATCGGTCCCCTCTCTTCGCTGCGGTCCCTCCGTTCGCGGCGGCGCCCCCCTGGGCGTCTCCGAGGACGGCGTTGTCGATGAGCCGGGCGCGCCCAACCTGGGCGGCCACGGCCAGAAGCGTCCTCCCGTTGACCCGCTCCGCCGGCGACAGGTCGTCGGCGGAGCGAAGCTCGAGGTACTCGGGCTCGACCCCGCGGGCGTCGAGCTCCCTGCGCGCGGCGGCGAGGACCGTCGCGGCGTCGCGGCGGCCGGCGGCGACCTCGCCCTCGGCGGCGGCGAGCGCGCGGCTCAGCGCGAGGGCCCGCTCGCGCTCCTCGGCGCTCAGGTAGGCGTTGCGCGAGCTCAGCGCGAGCCCGTCCGGGTCGCGGACGGTCGGCACCACGTCGATCCGCACGGGCATGTCGAGGTCGCGGACGAGCCTGCGGACCACGATCGCCTGCTGGGCGTCCTTCTGGCCGAAGTACGCCACGTCCGGCGCGACCATGTTGAGGAGCTTGGTGACGACGGTCGTCACGCCTCGGAAGTGCTCCGGCCCGCGGCGGGCGGGGTCGCCGCACAGGACCGCGGTGAGGCCGCCGACCTCGACCGACGTGTCGAAGCCCGGCGGGTAGACCGCCTCGCGGGCGGGGGCGAACAGGAGGTCGGCCCCCTCCTCGGCCGCGAGGGCGGCGTCGCGGGCCTCGTCGCGCGGGTAGGCGTCGAGGTCCTCCGCCGGGCCGAACTGGGCCGGGTTGACGAACAGCGAGACGACCACGGTCTCGCAGTCCTCGCGAGCGCGGCGGATCAGCGCCAGGTGGCCGTCGTGCAGGGCGCCCATGGTCGGCACGAGGCCGACGTCGCCGCCGGCCCGGCGGGGCTTGAGCGCGGCGCGCAGCTCGGCGACGGTCCGGACGGTCCTCATGCCGGCGCGGCCTCCCCGGTGCGGGCGAGCGCCCGGGTCCGCTCCACGAGCAGGTCGAACAGCTCGAGCTCCTGCGGCGCGGAGCGCGCAACCGCCTCGCGCTGGGCCGCGACGGTGGCCTCGTCGCCGCGCGCGACAGGGCCGGTGAGGGCCTCCTCGGGGCCGGTCGCGAGCCAGCTCTCGACGGTCGTGCGGACGAGCGGGCCGAGCAGCCGGCGCGCGTCCTCGGCGCCGATGCCGGCGCCGGCGGCGACCGACTCCGCCGCCGCCTCGAGCGTCAGGAGGAAGTTCGAGGCGATCGAGGCCGCGGCGTGGTAGGCGGCGCGCTGGGAGTCGCGCAGCTCGAACGGGTGCATGCCGAGGGCCTCGGCGAGCTCGCCCGCGAGGGCGACGGCGGCGGGGGAGGACCCCGCCACGGCGCAGCCCGAGCCGCGCAGGTCGGTCCGGGGGCCGACGATCGTCTGGAGCGGGTGGAGGCCGAAGCGGTCGCCGCCGGCCGGCTCGAGCGCGGTCAGCGGGGTGGCGCCGCTCGTGTGGCCCGTCAGGGGCGCGACGCCGGCCACGGCCGCCGCCGCGGCCTCGATCTCGGCGTCGGGCACGCAGAGGAGGACGGCGTCGGGGGCGCGCCGAGCGGAGTCCGGCCCGCCGGGGGCGCCGGCGGGGGCGTGCCTAGCGGAGTCCGGCCCGGCGGGGGCGCCGGCGATGGCCTCGCCGCGGCCCGCGGGGCCGTCCACCGCGTAGCCGGCGCGCCGCAGCCCGGCGGCCAGCGCGGTCCCGACCCGCCCGCGGCCGACGACCGCGATGCGCGGCCGCGCCGCCTCCGCGCCCACGGCTCCCACCCCGGCGCGCGCGGGCGTCTCGTGGCTGGTGTCGGCGGCGTTCCGCTCCAGTTCCCGCATGGCGAGATACCGGTCGGCCTGGTCGAAGACGACGGTCCGCTCCCTCGGGTAGCGGCCGAGTCGAAGGATACCCGCCGAGGCGGTCCGGATAACAGCCGGAGACCCGCCTACCCTGTGGCTGCGTGAGCGATCGCACAGCCGCCGAGCGACGCGAGCAGCTGATCGAGGCCTACCGGGAGGTGGGCGCCTGCCGCCTGTGCCCGCTCGGCTCGTCGCGGACCAACCCCGTCTTCGGCATGGGCAACGCCGACGCCGAGCTGATGTTCGTGGGCGAGGCCCCCGGCGCCGAGGAGGACCGCCAGGGCAAGCCGTTCGTGGGCCGGGCGGGCAAGCTGCTGGACCAGCTGCTCGGCGAGATCGGCATGGAGCGCCGGCGCGACGTCTTCGTGGCAAATGTCCTCAAGTGCCGCCCTCCAGGCAACCGGGATCCGCAGCCGGACGAGATCGAGTCGTGCCGGCCCTACCTCGTCCGGCAGGTCGAGCTGATCGAGCCGCTCGTCGTCTGCACGCTCGGCAACTTCGCCACCAAGCTGCTGACCGGCTCGAACGTCGGGATCACCCGGCAGCGCGGCCGGCCGCAGGAGCGGACGGTGGCCGGCCGGCAGGTCGTCCTCTACCCGCTCTTCCACCCGGCGGCCGCCCTGCGGACCCCGAAGGTGCTGGAGGAGCTCCGCGGCGACTTCCGCGAGATCCCGGCCCTCCTGGAGCGCGAGCGCGAGCGGGCCGATCAGCGCGAGCGCCCGTCGGCCCTGGCCGGCATCGGCGCGCCGGCGGCGCCGCCGGAGCCGCCCCAGCTCGGCCTGTTCGGCGGCTGACCGGGTCGAGCGGCGGCCAGGCGGGCGTTCGTCCGGCGAGGGACGATCAGACGCCCGCCAGGTCCTCGACGATGTCGAGGCGGGCGGTGACGCCGGCGAGCCGGAAGATCCGGCGGACCGCCTCGGTGCCCTGCACCACGGCCAGGCGGTGACCGCGCTTCGCGGCGCGGGAGTGGGCGCTCAGGATCAGCCGGAGGCCCGTAGAGTCGAGGAACTTGAGCCGGCTGAGGTCGAGGATCAGCGTGCTGGGGCCGAGCTCCTCGGCCCGGCGCATCTCCTCGTCGAAGGTGAGCGCGCTCGACAGGTCGAGCTCGCCCCCCACGGCGACCCGCACCTGCTCGCCCTCCTCACGCGTCTCCAGCGAGAGCGTGGTCATCGCTTGCGCACCCTACTCCCCTCAGGTAGGTCCCTCGGCGCCCCGCCTGTGACGATTCCCCGAATATGCGGGTTGAAACTAACCGCATGCGGATCGAGACCCTGAACCCGCGCCAGACCGAGGACGTCGGCGCGTCCCTCGCCCCCCGGCTGCGGCCGGGCGACGCGGTGGTCGTGAGCGGCGACCTCGGGACCGGCAAGACGACCCTCGTCCGCGGCGCGTGCCGCGCGCTCGGGGTCGAGGGGCCGGTCACCAGCCCCACCTTCTCGATCGGCCAGCTGTACGAGGGGCGCCGGCCCGACGGCTCGCCGCTCGAGGTGGCGCACCTCGACCTCTACCGGCTCGCCTCGCTGTCGGGGACCGACGAGGGCCTGCTGGCCGACTACCTCACCGCCGAGCGGATCGCGTTCGTGGAATGGCCCGACGCCGGGGCGGCCGAGCTCGGCGACCGCGTGGCCGTCCGCGTGGCGATCGAGCACCTCGGCGGCGACCGGCGTGTTGTCCGGGTCGAGTGACGGTCCTCGGCATCGACACCGCCACGCCGGCCTCCGCCGCCTGCGTCCTGCGCGGCGACGGCGAGGCGTTCGAGGCGGTCCCGGACGTGGCCGAGCTGTCCGCCCCGCCCGCGCACGCGCGCGACCTGCTGCCTCGGATCGCGCGGGTGATGGAGCGGGCCGGCGTCGGCTTCGGCGAGCTGGAGGCGATCGCGGTGGGCACCGGGCCCGGCTCGTTCACCGGCCTGCGCGTCGGCCTCGCCACCGCCCGCTCGCTCGCTCACGCGCGCGCGATCGAGCTGCGTCCGGTCACCTCCCTGGCCGCGCTGGCGGCGGGCATCGACGCCCCGCTCCGCCTCCCGCTGATCGACGCCCGGCGCGGCGAGCTGTTCGGCGCCCTCCACGACGAGGACGGCGAGCGGTGGGAGCCGTTCGTGGCCCGGCCCGAGGAGGTCGCGGACCGGGTCCGCGCGGACGGGTCGACCCCCTCGGCGGCCGGGGACGGCTCGATACGATTCCGGGCGGTCCTCGAGGCCGCCGGCGTCCGGGTGGCGCCCGACGGGTCGCAGGCACACGTGGTGCGCGCGCTGCACGTCTGCCGGCTCGCGGTCGGCACCCCGCCCGTCGCCCCCGAGGCCGTCCTGCCCACCTACCTCAGAGCCCCGGACGCCCGACCCGCTTGACCGACAGCCTCGACATCAGGCGCCTCACCTACGCCGACCTCCCGCAGGTGATCGCGATCGAGCGCCGCTCGTTCCCGACGCCCTGGTCGCTCGCCATGTTCGTGCTCGAGCTGTCGAAGCCCTCGGGGATCTGCCTCGCCGCCGTCCGCGACGGCCGCGTCGCCGGCTACCTCGTCTGCTCCCGGTACGACACCGTCTGGCACGTCATGAACGTGGCGGTCGACCCCCGGCTCCTGCGGCGGGGCATCGCCACCGCCCTGATCGAGACGCTGTTCGAGCGGGCCGACCGGCCGGGCGCCCAGTACACGCTCGAGGTCCGGCTCTCGAACCGGCCGGCGATCGCGCTCTACGAGCGCTTCGGCTTCCACTCCGCCGGCCTCCGCCGCGGCTACTACCACGACAACAAGGAGGACGCCCTCATCATGTGGCGGACCGTCCCGGGCCGCACCGAGGCTCCCGCCGCGGACGTCGCGGCGCCCGGGGTGGCGCACGGCGCGCACGCATGATCCTCGCGATCGAGACGAGCTGCGACGACACCTGCGCCGCGGTCGTCACCGCCGAGGGGGCGATCCGGTCGAACGTGGTCGCGTCGCAGGGGCTCCTCCACGAGCGCTACGGGGGGGTGGTGCCGGAGATCGCCTCGCGGCGGCACCTGGAGCTGATCGACGCCGTGCTCGACGACGCGCTCGAGCGGGCCGGCTCGTCGCTGGACGAGGCCGACCTCGTGGCGGTCACGCGCGGCCCGGGCCTGATCGGCGCGCTGCTCGTCGGGCTATCGGCGGCCAAGGCGCTGGCCGCCGCGCGCGGCCTGCCGCTCGCGCCGGTCGACCACCTGGCGGGCCACGTCCTGGCGAGCACCCTGGGCGAGCGGCCGATCGAGCCGCCGTTCCTGTGCCTCGTGGCGAGCGGGGGGCACAGCTTCGTCGCGCGGGTCGAGGAGCCGCCGGCGTACGAGGTCCTCGGCCAGACGCTCGACGACGCCGCCGGCGAGGCGTTCGACAAGGGCGCGCGGCTGCTCGGGCTGGGCTACCCGGGCGGACCGGCGCTCGACCGCCTCGCCCGCGAGGGCGACCCGGACGCGTTCGACTTCCCCCGCTCGCTGCCGGGGGAGGGGCTCGACCTCAGCTTCAGCGGGCTCAAGACCGCGCTGCTCTACCGGGTGCGCGACCTCGGCGACGAGGAGGCGGGCCGCCGCCGCGCCGACCTCGCGGCCTCCTACCAGCGCGCCGTGGTCGACCCGCTCGTGACCCGGCTGCGGCAGGCGGTCGAGCGCGAGGGGGTCCGGCGCGTGGCGGTCGGCGGCGGCGTGGCGGCGAACTCGGAGCTGCGGCGGCGGGTCGAGGATCTGGCCGCCGAGCTGGGGCTCGAGCTGTGGGTCCCGCCGCTCGACCTGTGCACCGACAACGCGGCGATGATCGCCGCGGTGGCCCGCTTCTCGGAGCCGGTCGAGTACCCCGGCTACCTCGACCTCGACGCCTCGGCCCGGGTTGCGTAGGAACGGGCGGACGCGCGCCGTGGCGGCGGTCGCGCTCATGCTCGCGCTCGCTGCGGGCGGATGCGCCGGCGAGCCGTTCCCGGCCCGCGACTCGGTCGCCCTCGACGGCCGCAGCCCGCGCGTGCCGGCGGCGGAGCGCCTGCGGGTCGTCGTCGAGCTGCGGCGGCCGTCGCTCGGCGAGCGCATGGCCGCGGAGCGCCTCGACCCCACCGCCCAGCGGGCGTACGTCGGCAGCCTGGAGGCCGAGGCGAACGCGCTGCTCTCGGCGCTGCGCGCGAAGGACGTGGAGACCGGCCGGCCGGTGCTGTACGCGCGAGCCTGGGCCGGGTTCGCGGTGACGCTGCGCTCGCGCGACCTGCCCGCCGTGCAGGCGCTCGGCCTGCGCGCGGAGCCCGTGCGGCGGTTCTACGGGGCGCTGGCGGGGGCCGGCGCGGGAGGGCCGGCACGAGCCGCCGCGCCGCCGCGCCGGCCCAGGCCGGCCGTGCGGCTGCGGCGTGCGGCGAGCGTCGCGCGGCGGCCCGACCTCGCCCTCCTCGACTCCGGCGTAGCCCGGCTGCCGCCGCTCCGCGACCGCGTCGTGTCCGGCTACGACGCCGTCGACGGCGACGCGGACCCCCGTCCGTCCGACCCCCGCGAGCGCCACGGCACGGCGATCGCGGGCGTACTCGCTCGGGCGCTGCCGCGCGGCGAGCGCGTGCTCTCGGTCAGGGTCGCCGGCTGGGAGAGCGAGCCCACCGGCGGCGCGCTCGAGGCCGGCACCACCGACCAGCTCCTGTCGGGGCTCGAGCGCACCGTCGACCCCGACGGCGACGGGGCGGTCTCCGACCGCGTCCCGCTCGCGCTGGTCGGCGTCAGCTCGCCCTACTCGGGGTTCGCCCGCTCGCCGGAGGCCGAGGCGGTCGCGGGCGCCGCCGGGATCGGCACGCTGGTCGTCGCGCCGGCGGGGAACGAGGGCCCCGGGCGGGGGGCGTTCGGGACGGTCGGCTCGCCGGCCGCCGCGGCCGACGCGCTCGCCGTCGGGGCGCTGGAGGGCTCGGGGCCGGCCGTGCCGTCGGTCGACGTGGGCCTCGCGACCTCCGGGGGGCGGGCGCGCCTGGAGGGGGCGCTGCTGGCCGGCGGCGGCCGCGCCGTCCGGGCCGCCGTGACCCCACTGACCGGACGCTCGCAGGCGAGCCCGCGCGGGGTCGAGCGGACGAGCGGGGGGGACCCGCTCGAGTACCTGGGCGTCGACGCCTCGAGCAAGGCGCGCGGGCGGGTCGTGGTGGTGCCGGCGAGGCAGCCCGACGGCGCGCGCCCGGCCGTCGCGCAGCGGGCCGCCGCGGCGGCGGCGGCCGGGGCGGTGGCGCTCGTGGTCGCCGAGCCGGACGCCGGGCGGGCGCTGCGGCCGCTCCCGGCCGGCGCCTCGGCCGGGATCCCGGTGGTCGGCCTTCGCGGCGAGCCCGCGCGCCGCGCGCTGGAGCTGACCGAGTCGCCCGGCGGGCTGGCGTTCCTGTCGAAGCCGGGGGAGCGGACGGCGGGCGGACGGCGGCAGGTCTCGCCGTCGTCGTCGCGCGGGCCGACGTACGCGCTCGCGCCGAAGCCGGACCTCGCCGAGCCCGGCGCGGCCGAGGCGCCGTCGCCGACCGGAGGGACGGTCTTCGCGAGCGGCACCTCGATCGCGGCTGCGCGCGCGGCCGCCGTCGCGCTGGAGCTGCACCGCCGGGCGCCGGGCCTCGACGCCGCGGGCCTGCGCGCGGCGCTGATCGGCACGGCGCGCCCCGCCGGCCCCTCCCTGGCGGCCGGGACGGGGATCCCGGACGCCGCCGCGGCGGCCCGCGCGCCGGCGCTCGCCGAGCCGGCCGCGGTCGCGTTCCCGGCGCCGGCGCCCCCCGCCGGCGGGTCCCGCGTCCGCTCGCAGCCGCGCCAGGGCGACGGCTCGCCGCCGCGCGCCGGCACCCCGCCGCGCACCGGCTCCGGCACCGCCCCGCGCACCGGCACCGGCACCGCGCCGCGCACCGGCACCGCGCCGCGCGCCACCGCCACCGCCTCCACGCCCTCGCCGCCGTCGACTCGCACGGTCACCCTCGCCAACCCCACCCGCCGGCCGGTGGCCCTGACCCTCACCGCGACCCTCGGCGCGCCCGGCGTCCGGGTGACCCCGCGGCCGGCCCGCCTCAGGCTGCGCCCGGGCGCGAGCCGCTCGGTCACGCTGACCCTCGCTCGCGGCCGCGCGCAACGGCCGGGCTTCGCCGCCGGCCGGCTCACCGCGAGCGCGGGCGCCCGCCGGATCGCGATCCCGCTCGGCGTCCCGCTCGGCCCCGCGCCGGCGCCGCGCGTGTCGGGCGTCCGGACGATCGTCCGCGGCGGGCGCGTCGTCGGGGTCCGCTTCTCGGCCGGCGCGGTCCGGCGCCCGGCCGGCGCCACCGCGGTCGAGCCCGTCGGCTCGCTCCAGCTCACCCTCGAGACGCAGGACGGCCGCACGGTCCGCGAGCTCACCCCGCCCGGCGGCGCCCCCGACGTGCTGCCCGGCGAGTACTCGTACACCCTTCCCTCCGACGCCCGGGACCGCCTGAAGCCGGGCGGGTACCGTTTCCGGGTCGAGGCCCGCGGGCTGGCCGGCCCGTCGACCCTCGCGCTCACCTCGCCGCCGTTCGAGATCCGATGATCCGCGTCACCCTCTACGGCAAGCCGGGCTGCTGCCTCTGCGACGAGGCGCGCGCGGAGATCGCCGCCGTCCAGGCCGAGCGCCCGTTCGAGCTCCACGAGGTCGACGTCACCCTCGACCCCGCCCTCCACCGCGAGTACGGGGAGCGGATCCCGGTCGTCGAGGTGGACGGCCAGGAGCCCCTCGAGGCGCACGTCGACAGGGCTGCGCTGGCGAAGCTCCTCGATAGAGTGGCCACGTGAGCTTCCACGCGCTCGACGGCGGCCCAGGCCTCGCCGAGGGCGGCGGGGAGCGCCTCGCACTGGGCGTCGCCGCGCGCCTCTCGCGCTACCTCCAGGTCCTCACCCAGGCCAAGAAGATGGGCAAGGACACGATCTCCTCGCAGGAGCTCGCCGACTACACGCACGTCAACTCGACGCAGATCCGTCGCGACCTCTCCGGCTTCGGCAAGTTCGGCAAGCGCGGCGTCGGCTACAACGTCGACGCCCTGGTCTCGCAGATCCGCAAGATCCTGCGCTCCGGCGGCCAGCACAACATCGCGCTGTTCGGCGCCGGCCACCTCGGCAAGGCGATCGCCGGCTCGGACGTCTTCGCCGACCACGGCTTCCGCGTCACGGCCATATTCGACACCGACCCGGGCAAGGTCGGCGAGCCCGTCGGGTCGGGCAGCTCGCTCACCGTCCGCCCGTACACGGACCTCGGCAAGGTCGTGTCGGAGGAGCAGATCGTGGTCGGCGTGCTCGCGGTCCCGACCGACGCCGCCCAGCGCGTCGCGGACGACCTCGTCGACGCGGGCGTCAGGATCATCTTCAACTACTCGGAGGCGCTGCTCCAGGTGCCGCCCGACGTGACCGTGCACACATCGAGCCCCGCCGTGGACCTGCTCTACGCGCTGTACTACTACCTCACGTAGTCGAGACCACGTAGCCGAGCCCCCATGCTGGACATGCGCCGCGCCAGGGAGGTCTTCGACGCCTCCGCCGACTTCACCGTGGGCATCGAGGAGGAGTTCGGGATCGTGGACCCCGGGACGCACGCCCTCGTCCAGCGCTACGACGACCTGAAGGCCGCCGCCGACGCCGACGACGCCCTGCGCGACCGGGTGGCGGGCGAGCTGATCTCGTCCGAGGTGGAGATCCGCTCCGACAGGGGCGACACGTTCGCCGACGCCCTCGCGAGCCAGCGCGACGCCCGGGCGCGGCTGATGCGCCTCGCGGCCGATCGCGGCGCGCTCCTGTCGGCCACCGGCACCCACCCCTGGAGCCCGTGGTGGGAGCAGCGGATCATCGACACCGAGCACTACCGGCGGCTCGAGGACGACCTCGGCTACGTCGCCCGCCGCAACAACACCTTCAGCCTCCACGTGCACGTGGGGATTCGCGGCCCCGACCGCGCGATCGCCGTCTGCGACCGCCTCCGCGAGGTCCTCCCCGAGCTGCTCGCGATCTCCGCGAACTCGCCGTTCCTCGACGGGTTCGACTCCGGCCTCGCCTCCGCCCGCACGCAGATCTTCACGAAGAGCTTCCCGCGCTGCGGGATACCGGAGCCGTTCGGCGACTTCGCCGCCTACGCCGACCACGTCGACCTCCTCGTCCGCACCCACTCGATCGTCGAGCACACCCAGCTCTGGTGGAGCGTGCGGCCCCACCACGCCTTCGGGACCGTCGAGCTGCGTATCTGCGACGCCCAGACGAGCGCCGAGGAGTCGACCGCCCTGGCCGGGCTCGCCGTCGCGTGCATCGCGCAGGCGGCGATCGACCACGACGACGGAGCCGCGCCGCCGCCGCGCCCGCAGCGGCTCGTCGAGGAGAACCTCTGGCGCGCGACGCGCTACGGCCTCGACGGCCGGATGATCGACCTCGACCGCGGCGAGGAGTTCCCGTCGGCCGCGCTGCCCGACCGGCTGCTGGCGTGGACGGCGCCGGCGCGCGGCGCGCTCGGGATCGACCCCGTGCTGCCGCAGCGGAACGGCGCCCAGCGCCAGCGCGACGCGCTCGCGGGCGGCGCCTCGATCGAGGAGGTCTTCGCGGCCGAGGTCGCGACCACGCAGTCGAGCTACGCAGCGCAGGGGGTGACGACGTGACGACGGAAGACCCGCAGGGGGGCGCGCCTGCCGCGGGCCCGCAGGGGGCGCAGGACGCCCCGCCCACAGAGGAGGAGCTCCGCGCGGCCTTCGAGGAGCAGATGCGGCGGATCACGGTGGAGGACGTCATCGTCCAGACCGCGCTCACGCTGGTCAACCTGGGCGGCCGCAAGCTGGGCCTGCCGAGCCAGTCGGGGGAGCGCGAGGAGCCGGACCCCGCCCAGGCGCGGCAGGCGATCGAGGGCCTTCGCGCGCTCGCCCCGCTGTTGCCGGCGGACGTGGCCGGGCCGGTCAAGCAGGCCCTGAGCCAGCTCCAGATGGCGTTCGCGCGCGAGGCGCGCGGCGGCGGCGAGGCCCCCGGGGCGGCGGGCGAGGCTCCCGCGGCGGCGGGCGAGGCCGCGGGGGGCCGCCCCGCGCCCGGTACCGCCCCGGACCCCGGCTCCGCCCCCGCGCCCGGCTCCGACGAGGCCGAGCGGGCCAAGGCGCGATCGAAGATCTGGACGCCGCCGGGCACCTGACCGGCCGCACCGCCACGACCCCCGCTAGACTGCTGCGCCGCCCGTCCGGCGCGCACCGCCATCCCGGCGCCGCGCCCGGAGACGCGCCCTCGACCGGGGCGCCGGGCCGCGCGATCAAGCGCAGCAACGACCTGGAGGGACCCTCTTGACCGACTTCCTGACCGACTACGGCCCACTCATCGCGCTCGCCTGCGCCGGCGCGGCGCTCGTCTACGGCATCGCCACGTCGCGCTGGCTGCTGGCGAAGTCGCCGGGCAACGAGGAGATGCAGCGGATCTCCGCGGCCGTCCAGGAGGGCGCCCAGGCGTACCTGCGCCGCCAGTACACGATCATCGGCTACGTCGCGGTGGTCCTGGCGGTCCTGCTCGCCGTCGCGCTCGACGTGCGCACGGCGATCGGGTTCGTGATCGGCGGCCTGTTCTCCGCCTCGGCCGGCTTCATCGGCATGAACGTCTCGGTCCGCGCGAACGCGCGCGTCGCCGAGAGCGCCCGCGGCGGCATCGCGCCCGCGCTCGACATCTCGTTCAAGGGCGGCGCGGTCACCGGCCTGCTCGTGGCCGGTCTCGCGCTGCTCGGGGTCGCCGGCTACTACGGCCTCCTCACCCTCTTCGACGTCGACGAGAAGGACGCGATCGACGCGCTCGTCGGCCTCGGCTTCGGCGGCTCGCTGATCTCGGTCTTCGCCCGGCTGGGCGGCGGCATCTTCACCAAGGCGGCCGACGTCGGCGCCGACCTCGTCGGCAAGGTCGAGGCCGGCATCCCCGAGGACGACCCCCGCAACCCGGCGGTGATCGCGGACAACGTCGGCGACAACGTGGGCGACTGCGCCGGCATGGCCGCCGACCTGTTCGAGACCTACGCGGTGACCGCCGTGGCCGTGATGCTGCTCGGAGTCCTGACGTTCAACCAGCTCGACACGGTGGCCGTCTACCCGCTCGTGATCGGCGGCGTGTCGCTGCTGGCCTCGATCGTCGGCACGTTCGCGGTGACCACCAAGACCGGGAACGTCGAGCGCGCGCTCTACAAGGGACTCGTCGTCTCGGGCGCGCTCGCCGCGGCCGCGTTCCTGCCGATCACGCTGTGGCTGATGGACGACGTCACCTTCAAGGCCGGGGCCTCCGAGCTCATCACCGGCGGTGCGGGCGAGGCCGCCAGCGCGATCGAGCTGTGGCTCTGCACGCTCGTCGGCGTCGGCATCACCGCCGGCCTGTTCGTCATCACCGACTACTACACCTCGACCCGCTTCCGTCCGGTCAGGACGACCGCGAAGGCGTCGGTCACCGGTCACGCCACGAACATCATCCAGGGCCTGTCGCAGGGCTTCCAGTCCACGGCTGCGCCCGCGCTCCTGATCGCGCTCGGCATCCTCGCGGCCAACGAGCTGGCCGGCATCTACGGCATCGGCGTCGCGGTCATGGCGCAGCTCTCGCTGACCGGCCTGATCGTCGCGCTCGACGCGTTCGGCCCGATCACCGACAACGCGGGCGGCATCGCCGAGATGGCGGACCTGCCGCAGGACGTCCGCGACATCACCGACCCGCTCGACGCGGTCGGCAACACCACCAAGGCGGTCACGAAGGGCTACGCGATCGGCTCGGCGGTCCTGGCCGCGCTGGTCCTCTTCGCCGCGTTCATCGAGGAGCTCCACGAGGAGGCGGTGAAGGAGGGCGAGAACGTGACCGCCACCGTCTTCAGCATCGCCGAGCCGGAGGTGCTCGTCGGCCTGCTTATCGGCGGGATGATGGTCTACCTGTTCGCCGCGCTCGCGATCGAGTCGGTCGGGCGCGCCGGCGGCGGGGTGGTCGAGGAGGTGCGGCGCCAGTTCCGGGAGAAGCCCGGGATCATGGAGGGCACCGAGCGGCCGGACTACGCCCAGTGCGTCGCGATCGTGACGCGCGCCGCCCAGCGGGAGATGATCCTGCCGTCGCTGATCCCGATCGTGGTCACGCTGGTGGTCGGGCTCCTGTCGTACAAGGCGCTCGGCGGGCTCCTGATCGGGGTGATCGTCGTCGGGTTCTTCGCCGCGGTCTCGATGACCGCCGGCGGCGGCGCCTGGGACAACGCCAAGAAGCTGATCGAGGACGGCGAGTTCGGCGGCAAGGGCTCCGACGCCCACGCGGCGTCGGTCACGGGCGACACGGTGGGCGACCCCTACAAGGACACCGCCGGCCCCGCGATCAACCCGATGATCAAGGTCGCGAACATCGTCGCCCTGCTGATCATCCCGTTCCTGGTCTGACCGAGCCGAACGTCCGCCCGGGGCCGCGCCGCGCCGCGCGTTAGCTTGTCGCGCCATGGCAGAGCGCCGCCCACGCCACGCCCAGCTCGAGCGCGTCCTCGGCACGGGGGCGCTGTTCAGCACCGCCTACGGCAACGTCGGCAGCTCGATCTACTACGCGCTCGGGCTGGTGGCCGTCTTCGCGCTCGGCATGACGCCGGTCGTGTTCGTGATCTCCGGCCTGATCTTCGCCGCCACGGCCGCCACCTACGCGGAGGCGACCGCCATGTACCCCGAGGCCGGCGGCTCGTCCTCGTTCGCCCGCCACGCGTTCAACGAGTTCTGGTCGTTCTTCGCGGCGTGGGGCCAGATGCTCAACTACATCATCACGGTCGCCATCTCGGCGTTCTTCGTGCCCCACTACCTCGGGGTCTTCTGGGAGCCGCTGCGCGAGTCGCCCGGCGACGTCGTGGCGGGCATCGCGATCGTCGCGGTCCTGGCGGCGGTGAACGTGGTCGGCATCAAGGAGGCCGCGAGCCTCAACGTCTTCCTTGCGGTGGCCGACTTCGTCACCCAGGTGGTGCTGGTCGCGGTCGGCGCCTTCCTCGTGTTCTCGCCGGACACGCTCGTCGACAACGTCGACTTCGGCACCTACCCGACGCTCGGGGACTTCCTGATCGCGATCCCGGTCGGGATGGTGGCCTACACCGGGATCGAGACCGTCTCGAACCTGGCCGAGGAGGCGCGCGACTACGGGAAGACGATCCCGCGGTCGATCGCCGGCGTGGTCGTGGCGGTCGCGGTCATCTACACGTTCCTGCCGGCCGTCGCGCTGTCGGCGATGCCGGTCGAGAACGGGGAGACCGCGCTGGCGGGGGAGTTCGCGGGCGACCCGATCCTCGGCGTGGTGAAGAGCCTCGACCTCGGCGTGCTCCAGTCCGCGGCGGAGATCTACGTCGGCGTGCTCGCCGCCACGATCCTGTTCATCGCGACGAACGCGGGCCTGATCGGGGTCTCGCGGCTCACGTACTCGATGGGCCAGCACCGGCAGCTGCCGCAGCTCCTGCGCCGGCTCCACCCGCGGTACCGGACGCCGTACGTGGCGATCGGCGTGTTCGGGCTCGTCGCGTGCGTGACGATCCTGCCGGGGCAGGCGGACTTCCTCGGGACGGTCTACGCGTTCGGCGCGATGCTGTCGTTCACGATCGCCCACCTCGCCCTGATCGGGCTGCGGGCGAGGCACCCCGACGTGGAGCGCCCGTACACGGCGCCCGGGAACGTCACGGTCCGCGGGGTGAAGGTGCCGCTGTTCGCGGTCTTCGGCGCGTTCGGCACCGGCACCGCCTTCGTCGTCGTCACGGTCCTGAACCTGGCCACGCTCGTCGCCGGGTCGGTCTGGCTCGCCGCCGGCGTGATCTCGTACGTGGTCTACCGCCGCAACCAGGGGCTCGACCTGACCCACACCGCGAAGGTCGTCGTCCCCGGCCCCGTCGTCGACCGCGAGATCGAGTACGACTCGATCCTGGTCGCGTTCGAGGACGGCGCCTACTCGTCCGAGGCGGTCGCCACCGCGGCCAAGCTGGCCGCGCGGAGGCGGCGCGGGATCCACGTGCTCGCCACGATCAGCGTCCCGGCCAGCGCGCCGATCGACGCCCCGCTGCCGGCCGACGAGGCGCGCGCCCAGGCGGCGATCGACTCCGCTCGCGTGCTCGGCGGGAGGCGGGTGACGGGGCACTGGGAGAAGGTGCGGCGGGGCGAGGCGGGGCGGCGGATCGTCGACGAGGCGAGGCACATGCGCGCGCGGGCGATCGTCATCCCGCTCTCGCCCTCGCGCCGCGGCGGCGCGCCCGTCTTCGGGCGCACCCACGAGACCGTCCTGTCCGAGCGGCCGTGCCGGGTGATCATCGAGTCCTCGCCGCCGCCGAAGCCGTCCTCCGCGGCGGCCTAGAATCGCGCCCGTGGAGCGGGCCTACCGCCAGTCGACGCGCGCGCTGGGGACCGCGCTCTGCCTCCTCGGCGTCGCGATGGTGGCGACCACCCTCGCGCGCGGCGGCGGGCCGCTCGCCCTGGGGGTCGTGGTCGGCGCCGCGTTCGCCGTCCTCGGCGCGGCGCGCGCCTTCCTGGCGACCCGCGCGGGCTCGCCCGGCGAGCGCGCGTGAAGGCCCCGCGGGCGCTGCCGGCGTCGCTGCCCGCCGAGGCTCGGCTGAGGGTCGCCCGCAGCCTCGGCTCGACCGCCCTCGCGGCGATCGGGCTGGGCGCGATCGGCGCGTCGGTCTACTTCATCCTCGGCGTGGTCGCCGAGCACGCCCTGGCCGCGACGCCGTTCGTGTTCGGCTTCGCCGGCGTCTTCTTCGTCATCACGACGATGACGTACCTCGAGGCCAACTCGGTCCACCCCGAGCGCGGCGGCGCGTCGACCTTCGCGCGCTACGCCTTCGACGAGCTGTGGAGCTTCGTCGCCGGCTGGGCGGTCGTCCTCGACTACCTGATCGTGATGGCGATCGGCGCCTTCGCCGTGTCGCACTACCTCGGCGCGTTCTGGGGCGAGCTCGCCGAGCCGCCGCTCGAGCTGATCGCGACGACGCTCGTGATCGGGTTCGTCACGCTCTCGAACATCCGCGGGTCGTCGGCCGCCCGGCTCGGCCGCGTCGCGCGCGTGGGGCTCGTCAACTTCAGCCTGATGGCCGTGCTGGTGGTCATCGGGCTGGCGTCGGTCTACGACCCGGGCGAGGTCGTCGGCTCGATCGACCTCGGCTCGGCGCCGGAGTGGGAGGAGCTGTGGTTCGCGATCGTGCTCGCCACGGTCGCCGGCCTGGGCATCGAGGCGGCCTCCGGCCTGGCCGGTGAGGTGCAGGTCGGCCGCCGCGGGCTGCGGCGGCTCACGATCTTCACCTCGGTCGCGGTCACCGTGCTGCTCGTCGGCATCTCGGCGGTGGGGATCATGGCGCTGCCGGTCGAGGGCGGCGAGACCGCGCTGGGCGGCAGGTACGTCGACGCGCCGCTGCTCGGCGTGGCGTCCGCGTACCACCCGCACTGGCTGATGGAGGTGCTGCGCTGGGCGGTCGGGGCCACCGGCGCGGTGGTGCTGGCGCAGGCCGTGAACGGCACGATGCTCGGCCTCTCGCGCCTCACCTACTCGCTCGCCACGAACCGCCAGATCCCCAGCGTGCTCGGGCGGCTGCACCCGGTGCGGTCGACGCCGTACGTGGCGATCGGGATCGCGGCGGCGGTCTCGCTCGGCCTCGCGTTCTCGTCGGACATCGAGTTCCTCGCCGGCATCTTCGCGTTCGGCGCGATGCTGGCGTTCACCCTCGCCCACGCGTCCGTGATCGTCATGCGCTACCGCGAGCGCGACGTCGTGCGGGCGTTCCGGATCCCGCTGTCGGTGCCGTTCCGCGGCGGCACCGTGCCGCTGCCGGCGCTCGTGGGCGCGGTCGGCTCGTTCGTCGGCTGGGTGAGCGTGATCGTCCTGCACGAGGGCGCGCGGGCGGTCGGCGGGCTGTGGCTCCTGTCCGGGCTCGTCCTCTACACGACGTACCGCCTCGGCCAGGACAAGTCGCTCCGAAAGCGGTTCACGATCCCGCAGGAGGCGCTCCAGGAGCGGATGGAGGCCGAGTACGGGAGCATCCTCGTGCCGGTCTTCGGGTCGCCGATCGACGACGACATCGTCGGCACGGCCGGCCGGCTGGCGGCCGAGGAGGGCGAGGAGGGCGAGGGCGGCGCCGTGATCGAGGCGCTGTACGTGGTCGAGGTGCCGATGTCGCTGCCGCTCGACGCCCGGGTGCCCGACGACCAGATCGACCGCGCGCGCAGGGCGGTCGCCCGCGCCAAGGAGGTGGGGGAGGAGTACGAGGGCGTGGTCGTGGCGACCGCGATGGTGCGCGCGCGCGCAGCCGGCGCCGCGATCGTGGCGGAGGCGAAGCGGCGCGGCGTGGAGGCGATCGTGCTCGCCGCCGAGCGCCCGACCGGGATCCGCGGCGGGAAGATCCTCGGCGGCCGCGGGGCCCCGCGCGACCGGGCCGTGGGGGAGACGACGCGGTACGTGCTGGAGAAGGCGCCCTGCCGCGTGATCCTCACCGCGGCGCCCCTGGGGGAGGAGGGCGCGCGCGAGGGCGTGGCGCCCTAGCTCGCCCGCGACGCCGCCGCGCTAGATTCCCGGCCGTGTTCGTCCTGATCGTCGGCTGCGGGCGAGTCGGGTCCACGGTGGCCAAGCGCATGCTCGCCGAGGGAAACGAGGTGTCGGTCCTCGACGAGGACCCGGAGGCGGTCGCCCAGCTCGAGAAGGGCGAGGACCGCACGTGGGAGGAGATGGGCGGCTCGTTCACCGTCGGCACCGCGCTCGAGATCGACGCACTGCTCGAGGCCGGGATCGACCGCGCCGACGCGTTCATCGCGTCGACCGACGGCGACAACACCAACCTCGTGATCGCCCAGATCGCGCAGCGGCGGTTCGAGGTCGGCAACGTGGTGGTCCGCGTGCTCGACCCGGCCCGCGCCGAGTGGTACGAGCAGCAGGGGCTCCGCACCGTCTGCCCGACCAAGATCGCGATCGACCAGCTCCAGGCGGCGGTGAGCTGATGCGCGGCCGCTCCCGCCTGCCACGCGGCCTCCTCTCCGCCGGGAAGGTCAGGCCGTGTACGTACTGATCGTCGGCGCCGGCAAGGTCGGCTGGAACCTCGCGCGCGAGCTGATCGACCGCGGCAACGAGGTGACCGTCGTCGAGTCCGAGTCCGCCCGCTACTCGACCGTCGAGGAGGAGCTCGAGCACGCCGCCCACTACGGCGACGGGTCGGAGCTCTGGGTGCTCGAGCGCGCGGGGATCGAGCGCGCCGACATGGTGATCGCGGTGACCGGCGACGACGAGGACAACATCCTGATCTCGCAGGTCGCCCGCGAGAAGTACGGCGTCGACCGCGTGATCGCGCGCTGCAACAACCCGCGGAACCTCCAGCACTTCGACCTGCTCGGGATCCGGCCGACGGTGTCGGCCACCGACCTGATCCTGCGGCTGATCGAGCACGAGGTGCCGCGCTACGGCCCGCTCCACCTGCTCGACCTGCCGCAGGAGCGGCTCGAGATCATCGAGGTCGAGGTCCAGACCGGCTCGATGGCCGACGGCGCGATGGTCAAGGAGATCGGGCTCCCCGAGGGGTCGCTGGTGATCTCGATCCTCCGCGACGGGACCGGGTTCGTGCCGCTGTCGGACTCCGAGATCCAGGCGGGCGACGAGGTGCTGGTCGTGCTCGACACCGGCCTCGAGGAGAAGGTGAGCGCGCCGTTCCGCGCCCGCGAGGGCTCGGCCGCGAGCTGAGCGCCGCGTGGCCTCGCGCTCGGTCGACTTCCTGCTGATCGGCGGCGGCGTCGCGTGTGCCGTCTGCGCGCGGACGCTGCGGAGCGAGGGCGCGGACGGGTCGATCCTGGTGGTCGGCCGCGAGCCGGACCCGCCGTACGACCGGCCGCCGCTGTCGAAGGAGTACCTGGCCGGCGAGGCCGAGCGCTCCGACGCGCTCGTCCTCGACTCCGGCTGGTGGGAGGAGAACGACGTCGAGCTGCTCACGCGCACCAGCGCGATGAAGCTCGACGCCGGCGAGCGGACGGCCGCGCTGTCGACCAAGGACGAGGTCGGGTTCGGCAAGGCGCTCGTGGCCACCGGCGCGAACGTCCGCCGGCTGCGCGTGGACGGGGCGCAGCTCGAGGGGGTCCACTACCTCCGCTCGTTCGGCAACGCGGACGCGATCCGCGAGGAGGCCCGCGACGGCGCCCGCGCGGTCCTCGTCGGCGGCAGCTTCATCGGCTGCGAGGTGGCGGCGACGCTGACCGCCCTCGGCGTGCGCTGCTCGATCGTGATGGAGGAGGAGGTCACGTTCGAGCGGCCGTTCGGACGCGAGGTGGGGGAGTTCTTCGAGGGCGTGCTCCGCTCGCACGGGGTCGAGGTCCACGGCGGCCAGTCGCTCGGCAGCTTCGAGGGCGGCGGCGAGCGGGTCGAGCGCGTGGTCGCCGAGTCGGGGCTCTCGCTCGACTGCGACCTCGTCGTGGTCGGGGCGGGCGTCGTCCCGGACGTCATGCTGGCCCGCTCCGCCGGGCTCGAGCTGGGGGAGCGCGGCGGAGTGCGCTGCTCGGATCGGCTGGAGACCTCCGTGCCCGGCGTGTACGCCGCCGGCGACGTGTGCGAGTGGGACTCGCCGCTCCACGGCGGCCCGGCGCGCGTCGAGCACTGGGACGTGGCGGCCGAGCACGGCAAGACCGCCGCCCGCAACATGCTCGGCGCCGACGCGCCGCACGAGGCCGTCCCCTACTTCTGGTCGGACCTCTCCGACTGGGCGTCGCTGGAGTACGTGGGCACCGGCCCCGGCGACGGGCCCCCGGCGATCCGCGGCTCCCTCGCCGACGGCGAGTTCACCGCGTTCTACACGGACGGCGGCCGCGTGGTCTCCGCCCTGACCGTGGGCCGCTCGGAGGACCTGACGGAGGCAAGGCGGCTGATCGCCGACCGGGCGTCGCCGGACCCGGCGGCGCTGGCGGACGAGGGGACGGACCTGGGGTCGCTGTAGCCGCCTGCGAGGACCGTCAGCGGCCCTCCGCCGCTACCGTCCGCGGCGCCTGACCGCCCGCCCAGCGAAGTTCTCGGTCTGGCTGTGGCAGTTCGGGCACAGCAGGCGGAGGTTGTGCAGGCGGTTGTCCGAGCCGTCGCCGTTCACGTGGTGCAGGTGCAGCGAGAGCGGCTCGTCAAGCCAGCTGTCGATGCCGCACCAGTCGCAGCGGCCGTCCTTGATCCCGGCCGCGATCAGGCGACGCTTCAGCGTGTGGCGAGACGTTCGGCCCCCGGCGACCAGCAGGTCGCACAGCGGTGAGGCGCGCGGGCGGGGAATGACGCGGCCGTCGCCGACGGCGGCGGCCCAGGCGCTTCGCGCGAACCCGAAGTGGGCGCAGCACTCGTTCGAGGAGTGGCCGGCGTCGTAGTAGCGCTGGACCTCCCCCCAGTCGTAGCGCTGTGCGAGCTCGGTCCTGCCTGCGTGGCCGAGCCGGCGGGCGTGCCAGGAGACGGTGGACTTCGACAACCCGAGCTCGCGCGCCACCTCGGCCAGCGTCTTGCCATGCGCCAGCCGCGCGGCGACTCGCTTCCGCGTGACGCCGGGCGGCTCCTTCGGCGCGGAGCGGCCCGACCGGTCACGTCCGCTTCCGCGAGTGCCCATCCGTCTGGCTGTGGCAGTTCGGGCACAGGAGTCGCAGGTTCTCGAGCCGATTGTCGTCGGAGATCCCGTTGACCTGGTGCAGCTGGAGCGACAGCGGGAGGCCGCGCCAGGAGTCGAGCCCGCAGCGCTCGCAGCGGTCGTCCTTGAGGCCGGCCTCGACCAGCCGGCGCTTCAGGTGGAATCGATTGCAGGAGCGACCGGATACCAGGAGATTCGCGAGCGACGTGGCCCCCGGACGGGCTCCGGTGGGCTCCCGCGCCAGGGCTATACTCGGCCGCGCGGTGCCGGGTGGTGTAGTGGAAGCACGCCAGGTTCTGGCCCTGGAAGCCGGGGTTCGACCCCCTGCCCGGCAGCTCGCCGTCAGGCTGTGAGTTAGGGAACGCACGTTCGCATCCTGCCCGAGAGGGCAGACGGAGCGATGACGGAGATCGGACCCCGAACCGCATGCAGCCCGGCTGCGTAAACCCCAGCGAGCCCCTATGTCCGCGCCCCTGCTGAAGGACCTTCGCTCCGCTCGCGGCGAGGAGACGATGCGAGCGCTGTACCGCACCTACGGCGGCGAGCTGTACGGGTTCGCGCTCAACTGCCTCGGGGACCGGGGCCTCGCCGAGGAGGTCGTGCAGGACGTCTTCACCCGGGTCTGGCGGCACGCCGAGCGCTACGACCCCGAGCGGGCCAGCTTCCGGACCTGGATCTACGGCATCGCGCGCAACGCGATCATCGACCTCGAGCGGCGCCGCTCGGTGCGGCCTGGCCTCGCGCCGCGGGACGACGCCGGTCTCGACGCCCCCGTGTCCGAGGAATCGATCGAGCGCGCCCTGCTGGGCTGGCAGGTCTCCGCCGCGCTCGCGCGCTTGACGCCGGAGCACCGGCAGGTCATCCGGCTGGCGCACTTCCAGGGCATGCGCCTGCGGGAGATCGCCGACCAGCTCGGCCTTCCGCTCGGCACGGTGAAGAGCCGCATCTCGTACGCGCTGCGGGGGCTGCGGCTCGCGCTGGAGGAGATGGGGGTGGAGCCGTGACCGGCGCGCTGAGCTGCGACGACGTCCGCTCGCTCCTCGGCGGCTACGTCCTGCACGCCCTCGAGCCCGGCGAGACCGAGCGGGTCGACGAGCACCTCGCCACCTGCTCCGACTGCTCCCGCGAGTACGCCCGGCTCGCTCCGCTGCCCACCCTGCTCGGGGCCGCCGGCGGCCCCGAGCCCGCCGAGCTCGAGCCGCCCCCGCCCACCCTCGAGGAGGCCGTCCTCGACCGCTTCGCGCGCGAGCGGCCTACCGCGCGGCGGCCGCGCGTCCTGCGCTGGCTGGCCCGCCCGCTGCCCGTCGCGGGCGCCGCGGCCGCGGCCGCCGCCGCGGTGACCCTCCTGCTGAGCGACGCGCTGGACAGCTACGACCCGGCGCCGGCGAAGGTCTACGGTGCCCACCTCCACGGTCCGCCGAGCGCACCCAGGGCGTACGCCTACGCCCGCCTGTCGAGCTTCTCAGCCGGCACGCGGGTGCAGCTCCGGGTCACCGGCGTCCGCCCGCTCCCGGGGGCCGTCTACGAGCTGTGGTGCGTCTACCCGAACGGTTCGAAGGTCAGCGCCGGCACGTTCCGGCTCGACGACGCGGGCCGCGCCGAGCTCGACATGACGACCGCCGCGCGCGTGGGCGACTACCACCGCCTGAGCGTGGAGCGGCGCCTCCCCGGGCGCGGCGGCGAGCGGGTCCTGGCCGGCTCGATCGCGTACTGACGCGAGGACGACGCGTCGCGGCGGCGACGCGGGGCGCGACCCGCCGCCTGCCATCCTCGACGGGTGAGCCGCTGGCGCGCCCGCCCCCGCACCCTGACCGTCCTGGCCGCCGGGCTGTGGCTGTTCGGCACCGGCGAGGCGATGCTCGTCGACTCCCGCCTCGGAAACTCGCCGTGGACCGTCCTGGCCGAGGGCGCGGGCGAGCAGACGGGCATCGGCGTGGGCACCGCCACGGTCGCGATCAGCTTCCTCGTGCTCACGGCGTGGATCCCGCTGCGCGAGCGGCCGGGCCTCGGGACGATCGCCAACGCGATCGTCATCGGAGTCGCGATCGGGGCGACGCTCGCGTTCCTGCCGGACCTCGACGGGACGGCCGCCCGCCTGACCGAGGTCGCGGTGGGCATCGGGATCGTTGCGGTCGGGAGCGGCCTCTACCTGACCTGCCGGCTCGGCGCCGGCCCGCGCGACGGCCTCATGCTCGGCCTGCACCGCCGCACCGGGCTGTCGATCCGCGCCGTCCGGACCGGCATCGAGGTCACGGTCGTGGCGCTCGGCTTCGTGCTCGGCGGGAAGGTCGGCATCGGGACCCTCGCGTTCGCGCTCGCGATCGGTCCCGCCGTCCAGGTCGCGCTCGCGGCGATCGGCACGACGCCCGCGTCGGAGCTGTGATCCCGCCGCCGCGGCCGAACCGCCCCGCGCCGCCCTGCGTAGGACCCTCCGGTAGCGTGCACGCGATCCCGATCCCCCCGGAGGCAGACCGCATGAACCGCACAGCCCGCGCCCTGACGACGCTCGTCGCGACCGCGGCCCTCGCCGTGGCCGGCTGCGGAGACGACAACGGCGACGACTCGACCCAGGCGTCGTCTCCGGAGACGACCCAGTCGGCCCCCGCCCCGACCACGACCAGCACGGAGGAGAGCGGCGGCGGCAGCGACCTGAAGCTCTCCGCCGACCCGAGCGGCGCGCTCAAGTTCGACAAGGACACGCTCGAGGGCAAGGCCGGCAAGGTGACCATCACGATGGACAACCCGTCCTCGGTGCCGCACGCGATCGAGGTCGAGGGCAACGGCGTCGAGGAGGAGGGCGAGACGGTCGGCCAGGGCGAGGTGTCCAAGGTGACCGCGACCCTGAAGCCCGGCAAGTACGAGTTCTACTGCCCGGTCCCCGGCCACAAGGAGGGCGGCATGGAGGGGACGCTCACGATCGAGTGAGCGCCGGCCGCGGCGCCTACGCCGCGGCCTGCTCCATCCAGTCGCGCACCAGCCGGGCGTAGTGGCCGCCGGCCGCGACCAGCTCGTCGTGCGTGCCCTGCTCGACCACGCGCCCGCGGTCGAGCACCACGATCCGGCCTGCGCCGCGGATCGTCGACAGCCGGTGCGCGATCACGATCGCCGTCCGGCCGGCCAGCAGCCGCCGCAGCCCCTGCTCGATGCGGGCCTCGGTCCGGACGTCCACGTTCGACGTGGCCTCGTCGAGGATCAGGATCCGCGGGTCCGCCACCGCCGCCCGGGCGAACGCGACCAGCTGCTTCTGGCCGGCCGAGAGGTGCCCGCCGCGCTCGCCGACCTGGGTCTCGTAGCCGTCCGGCAGCCGCTCGACGAACTCGTGCGCCCGCACCGCCTGGGCCGCGGCCTCGATCTCCTCGCGCGTGGCGGTCGGCCGGCCGAAGGCGATGTTCTCCGCCACCGTCCCTGAGAACAGGAACCCCTCCTGGGGCACGATCCCGAGCTGCGACCGGAGCGAGCGCTGCGTGACCTCGCGCAGGTCGTGGCCGTCCACCAGCACGCGCCCGGCGACCGGGTCGTGGAACCGCGCGACCAGCTTCGCGAGGGTCGACTTGCCGGCGCCGGTCGCGCCCACCAGCGCGACGGTCTGCCCGGGCGGCACCACCAGGTCGACGCCGTCGAGCGCCAGCGTCGAGGGGTCGTCCGGGTCGTACGCGAACGAGACGCCCTCGAAGCGGATCTCGCCCGCAACCTGCGGCAGCTCGCCCGCGCCCGGCGCGTCCTCCATCTCCGGCGCCTCGTCGAGCAGCTCGAAGATCTTGTCGAGCGCCGCCATGCCGGCCTGGTAGGTCGTGTAGAGCTGCGACAGCTGCTGGATCGGGTCGAAGAAGCTCTGGAGGTAGAACACGAACGAGGCGAGGACGCCGATCGTGACCGCGCCGTCCACGACCTGCGACCCGCCGTAGAGCAGGATCGCGGCCGTGGCGACGGCCGACACCAGCTCGACCGACGGGAAGTACGCGGCGTTGAGGTAGACCGTCCGCATGTTCGCCACGCGGTTGTCGTCGTTCAGCTCGGCGAACCGCCGCTTGTGGCGGGCCTCCTGCCCGAACGTGCGCACCACGCGCACCCCCGACAGGGTCTCCTGGAGGTACGCCGTCACGTACGCGACCGTCTCGCGCGTCAGCCGGTAGGCGCCGGCCGACGCGATCCGGAACGCGATGCTCCCCAGCGCCAGCACGGGGAAGACCGCGAAGGTGACCAGCGCGAGGCCGGGGTCGAGGAACAGCAGGATCGCGGTGATGCCGACGAGCGTGAGCGTCGACGAGAACAGCGTGACCATCCCGTCGGTCACGAGCTGGTCGAGCGCCTGCACGTCGTTCGTGATCCGCGAGATCAGCACGCCGGTCTTGCGGCGCGCGTAGAAGCCGATCGACATCCGCTCGAGGTGGCGGAAGAGCTGGAGCCGAAGGTCCTGCAGCGCCCGCTGGCCGACCCAGTTGACCAGGTAGGTCTGGGCGTAGGTCGCGACCCAGTTGACGATCGCGGACACGAGGAACAGCACGACGATCAGCTCGAGGGCGCCGACGTCGCGCGCGCGGATGCCGTCGTCGATCGCGCGGCCGGCGAGGTACGGCGGGACGAGGATCGCGCCGGTGGCGAGCAGCATCGCGACGAACGTGAGCAGGACGCGGCCGCGGTAGGGGCGGAGCAGCACGAGGAGCCCGCGCAGCTTGCGCGCGCGCTGGTCCTCGCCGCGGAGGACGCGCCAGAGGGAGCGCAGCCGCGTCACAGCCCCGCCGCCTCGCGCTCGACCGGCTTGCGCGTGAGGAACACGCGGTCCGGCAGGCCGCGCTCGGCGATCTCGCGGTACAGCGGCGAGGTCTCGAGCAGCTCGTCGTGCGTCCCCCGGGCGGCCACCGCGCCGTCCTCGAGCACGACGATCTCGTCCGCCAGCGAGATCGTGGACAGCCGGTGCGCGACCACGAACGTCGTCCGGTCGCGCATCAGCTCGCGCAGCGCGGACTTGATCTCCGCCTCGGTGGTCGCGTCCACGCTCGACGTCGCGTCGTCGAGGACCAGGACGCGCGGGTCCTTGATGATCGTCCGCGCGATCGCCAGCCGCTGGCGCTGGCCGCCGGAGACCGTCAGGCCGCGCTCGCCGACGCGCGTGTCGTAGCCGTCCGGCAGCCCCGCGACGAAGTCGTGGATGCCGGCCCGGCGGGCCGCCTCCTCGACCTCCTCGTCGGTGGCGTCCGGCCGCGCGTACGCGACGTTCTCGCGGATCGTGGCCGAGAACAGGAACGGGTCCTCGGACACGAGGCCGACCTCGGCGCGGAGCGACTCCACGTCGACCTCGCGCAGGTCGGCGCCGTCGATCTCGACGCTGCCGCGCTCCGGGTCGTAGAGCCGCGGGAGGAGCGAGACCAGCGTGCTCTTGCCCGAGCCCGTCGCGCCGACGATCGCGATCGTGCGGCCGGGGGGCACGTCGAGGTCGACGTCCCTGAGCACCGGCCCCGAGCCGGGGTAGGACAGCCACACGCCGCGCATGACGACGTGCCCCGCGCCCTCCGGCAGCGGCGGCGCGCCCGGCGGGGAGGTCATCCGCGGCTCGCGGTCGAGCACCTCGAACACCCGCGCGCCCGACGCCACCGCGCGCTGGGCCATCCCGAGCGCGATCCCGAGCATCCGCACCGGCGAGTTCAGCATCACGACGTAGCCGTAGAAGGCGACGAACTCGCCGACGGTGATGCTCCCGTCGATCGCCTGGCGACCGCCCACGAGCAGCAGCCCGGCGAGCCCGAGCTGCGGCAGGAAGCCGATCAGCGGGTTGTAGAAGGCGCGCAGGCGCGTCGAGACCATCGACTGCTCGAACACCCGCGCGACCGCCCGCTGGAACCGCGCCAGCTGGCGCTCCTCGCGCGCGAACGCCTTCACGAGGCGGATGCCCGAGATGCTCTCCTCCGCCTCGGCGGTCAGCTCGGCGATGCGCTGCTGCACCTCCTGGCTCGCCGGCCGGTTGCGGGCGCCGTAGCGGAAGGCGGCCCAGAGGACGAACGGCGCCGGCGTGAGCGCGATGGCGGCCAGCCCGACGTTCGTGGCGAGCATCACGGCCGCGGCCACCACGATCGTGATGGCCGACTGCGCGATGAAGATCAGCCCGTAGCCGAGGAAGAACCGCACCGACTGGAGGTCGACCGTCGCGCGCGACATGAGCTGGCCGGTCTGCTGCTCGTCGAAGAACGCCATCTCGAGCGACTGGAGGTGCGCGTACATGCGGTTGCGGAGGTCGTACTCGACGCCCAGCGAGAGGCGGCCGGCGACGAGCCGCCGGGCCACGCTGAACCCGAGCCGGAGCAGCCCGGCGGCGGCGATCGCGATCGCGAGCGGCCAGAGGTCGGTCTCGCCCCGGCGGATCTCGTCGACGGTCCGGCCGACGAGGAACGGGATCGCGACGCCCGCGACCATCGCGATCCCGGCCAGCGCGAACGACGCGATCACTCCCCGCCGGTAGGGGCGGAGGAAGCCGAGCAGGCGGACGAAGGTCTTCACGACCTCCTTACTTTACTTAGTGAAGCGGTGGTGCCTCGTCAGCCTGCGGCTCGGGCACCCGGAGCACCATCGAATCGAGCTCGGGGTCCACCTCCTCGACCGGCGCCGGCTCGCTGAGTCCGTCGTGCACCGCCTCGGCCTCGTCGCAGAACAGCTCCACGACCTGCGGGTCGAACTGGGAGCCGGCGCAGCGGCGCAGCTCGGCGAGCGCCTCGTCGAGCGAGATGGCGGGCTGGTAGGGCCGGTCGGTCGTCATCGCGTCGAAGGCGTCGCAGACCGCGATGATCCGCGCGCCGAGGGGGATCTCCTCGCCGACGAGGCGGTCGGGATAGCCGCTGCCGTCCCAGCGCTCGTGCGAGTAGCGCACCAGGCGGCCGATCGACCGCAGCGCAGGGGCGACCGCCAGGATGCGCTCGCCGACGACCGTGTGCTGGCGGATCATCTCCCGCTCGCGCTCGTCGAGCGACGACGGCTTCTCGAGGACGGCGTCCGGCACGGCCATCTTGCCGATGTCATGCAGCTCGGCCGCGCGCGTGACCTCGTCGATCTTCTCGGCGCTCATCCGGAACCGGCGGGCCACGGCGTGCGCCAGCGATGCGACGCCGCCGATGTGGTCGTCGAGGTCGGGGCGGCGCTCGCGCAGCGCCTGCATCAGGGCGTTGCGGACCTGGGCCCCGTCGCGGGTGCGGCGGCGGTCGCCCTTCTGCTCGTAGAGGCGGGTGTCGGCGAGCTGGAGGGCGCCGGTCACGTCGCTCGCCTCGGCGGGGATCACGACCGACCCGTACGACGGGCTGACCGCGAACCCGCTGCCCCGCTCGGACAGCGCCTCGACGGTCGACGCGATCCGCGCCTGAAGGTCCTCGCTGCTCGCCCGCAGGAGCGCGCAGAACTCGTCGCCGCCGGGCCGGTACGCGGACCCGAACGGGCCGACCGCGCGCGACAGCGCCCGCCCGAGCCGCGCCAGCAGCGCGTCGCCGGCCGGGTGGCCGAAGGTGTCGTTGTAGCTCTTGAAGCCGTCGAGGTCGAACAGGACGAGCACCGCCGGCTCGGCGCCCTCCTCGAAGGCTGTCTCCACGTCGATCATCAGCCGGCGGCGGTTGCCGAGGCCGGTCAGGGCGTCCGTCAGGGCCTCGCGCTTGCTGGCGTCGGCGATCTCGAGGTTCTCGAGCACGGTCATGCCGAGCCGCACGACGATCAGGAAGAGCGACGAGGTGGCGAGCTCGTAGCCGGCGACCCCGAGCTCCTGGACGAGCCCGGAGAGGAGCAGCCCGAGCGCGATGAGCGACACGAGCACGGGGAAGACGAGGAGCCGCAGGCTGGTCGCGTTCGTCCGCGGCGCGGGCGGCCTGGCCCGCCACGCGACCTCGGCGACGCCGAGCGCGGCGGCCGGCCACAGCCACTGGAGCTCCTCGCGCGAGGAGTTCACCGTGGCGGCCGACCAGAGCGAGAACGCGTCGGTCATGGCCACGACGCCGAACGCGACGGCCGCGCCGCCGAGCACGCCGCCCGGCCGCCAGCCGGTGAGCGCCATGGCGAACAGCGCGAAGGCGACGACCAGGACGTCGCCGAGCGGGTAGCTGACCGCGCCGATCACCTCCATCGTGCCGCCGCCGGTGTTCGCGAGGACGGGCGGGAACACGAACGCGGCGACGAGGGCGGCGACGGACAGCGCGCCCGCCAGGCCGTCGAGCCAGAGGGTCGTGAAGAAGGTCGCGAGCTGGGCGCGCAGCATCATCGCGAGCGCGAGGCAGGCCGTCGGGTAGAAGGCGAGCGAGAGGACGTTCGCGACGGAGAGCGGGCCGCCGCCCGGCCGGACCGCGAACAGGGTCTCGCCCGAGGCCCAGAACGAGAACGCGACGGCGACGACGATCCACGTCCCCCGCTGGTGCCGCAGGAGCACGGCCCGGACGAGGCACGTCGCCGCGCCGCAGGCAAGGAACCCGGCGGTTGCGAGGTGGGCCGCGGAGCCGGTCGCCCAGTCGCGGGCCACGCCGGTGAGCAGCGCCGTCGCGTAGATGAGGAGCAGGCCGGCGGCGATCCCGCGGACGGTCGCGACCGTCGTCACGGCGCGCCCGCGGAGGTCGCGGGGACCGGCGGGCTTTGCGGTCGACTCGGTCATGTCACGGGCAGAAGACGGCGAGGTGGAACGAGCGGTCCCGCTTCGCGCCGTTGTCCTGCCAGGTGTCGATTCCGACGTCCTCGTCGTCCGGCCCGAGCTGGGTGCGGGCGTAGCCGGACGGGCCGGAGGCCCTGCCCGGCTCACCGACCGTGGCGAGGTAGGCGCAGCCGGTCACGTTGCGGTTGGTGGTGACCGTGTAGTCGCCCTCGCCGTTGTGTGTCGTGGAGACGGCGCCCGACGACCGGATCAGCGTCCCGTCGTGGTCCACCACCGCCCAGACGGCCACGCCCGGTCCCTGGGGGCCGGTGGCGCCCTGCGGGCCGGTCGCTCCCTGCGAGCCGGTCGGGCCCTGCGCGCCGGTCGCGCCCTGCGGGCCGGCGGGGCCCTGCGGGCCCGTGGCGCCGGTCGCGCCGGCGGCGCCCGTCGCGCCGGTGGGGCCGGCGGGGCCGGCCGGGCCCGCGGGGCCGGTGTTGCCCTGGGGTCCCGCGGGGCCCGTGTTGCCCTGGGGACCGGCGGGGCCGGTCTCGCCCTGCGGGCCCTGGTCCCCCGTGGCGCCGGTCGCGCCGGTCGGCCCCTGGGGGCCGTCCGCGCCCTGCGGTCCCTGCGGTCCGTCCGCGCCCTGGGGGCCCTGTGCGCCGGTGGCGCCCTGGGGGCCGTCCGCGCCGGTCGCGCCCTGCGGGCCGTCCGCGCCCTGCGGTCCCTGCGGCCCCGTGTCGCCCGTCGGGCCCTGCGGCCCGATCGGGCCCTGGGGGCCGGCCGGGCCGG
Source organism: Thermoleophilaceae bacterium (assembly GCA_036389295.1). Taxonomy (GTDB): domain Bacteria; phylum Actinomycetota; class Thermoleophilia; order Solirubrobacterales; family Thermoleophilaceae; genus AC-37. The sequence continues at coordinate 46,520 of DASVQB010000061.1, forward strand.
TGTTGCCCTGCGGGCCGGCCGGACCCGTCTCGCCCTGAATGCCCTGCGGACCGGCCTCGCCCTGGATGCCCTGCTGGCCCGTCTCGCCCTGGATGCCCTGCGGACCGGCCGGACCGGTCTCGCCCTGGAGTCCCTGCGGCCCCGCCGGACCGGTCTCTCCCTGCGGACCGGCGGGCCCGCCGTCGCCCTGGGGGCCCTGGTCGCCCTGAAGTCCCTGCTCGCCCCGGTCTCCGGCCGCGCCGGTCTCGCCCCTCGCGCCCCGAGCGCCGTCGTCGCCCTTCGAGCCGCGCTCGCCGTCCTTGCCGTCCGCCCCGCGTGCGCCGGCCGCGCCCGCGACGCCCCGCAGCCCGGCCGCGCCTCGCGCGCCCGGCCTCGCGGATCCGGCGGGACCGCGCGAGCCGGCCGGTCCGGCCTTGCCCGAGCCGCCGCGCGGCCCGCGCTCGCCGCGCAGCCCGCGGGGGCCGCGGAAGCGCGGCATGGTCTCGAGCGCGCGCGCGAGGTCGGCCCGGGAGATCTTCGCGTCCTTGCTGATCGGGAGCGCGATCGGGCGGCGCTTGCGGCAGCCGCGCGAGGGCCGGCTGCGGCCGCCCTCCTCGCCCTTGCTGCCCTTCGGACAGGCGACGGAGTCGTAGGTGACGTCGTGGCGCTTGAGCGCGCTGCCCTCGGCCATCATCGACGTGACGAGGACGACGGCGACGAACACCGTCGAGACCCCGGTCACGGAGCGGCGGAACCACGCGGAGCGGGTCCAGGGAAGCATCGAGTTGTTATCGGTTGCTGAGCGCCCTTCTTGACGCCAATCCGACATCTGCCCCAGCCGCGAGCGCCAACGCGCCATTCGGCAACGAGTGAAGGGTTGTACCGGCCATAGCCGGCAAAAAGCTGCAACGAACGCCGACGGGCGTCAGTCGAGGTCGCCGCGGGGGCGTGCCCGCGCGGGGCGTCAGTCGCAGTCGTCGACGGCGCGCGCCCGCTCGGTCACGAACGAGAGCTTCAGCGGCCCCGTGGCGGTCCTGTCCTTGGTCACCACGGCGCTGACGGACTCGGCGGGGTACTTCGCCGCGGCGCGCTCGATGCAGGCGCGCTCGCTCGTAGCCGAGGCGAGCTTGCAGAGGCCCACGGCCGCCACGACGCCCGACAGGCACGCGACGAGCGCGAGCAGGGGGAACCAGTCCCTGATACGGCTCATCAGAGTCGCCATCGGGCCGTTGTTCCACGACCCCGCTGCCGATCCTGCCGGCCGCCGTCAGTCCACGACGATCCCGACCGTCACGCGAACGACCCGCCCGCTCTTCAGCACGAAGTCGGTGACCCGCTGACCCGGCTCGAACTCGTTCGTGTGGCACGACCGGACGCCGACGCTCGTCTCGCACTTCACGCCCGGGACCTTCTTCTTGACGCTCTTCTCGGTCGAGCCGACGCCGATCCCCTTGGCGGTCCGGTCGCCGGTCCCGACGGTCGTGGCCGAGGTGACCTCCTTGTCGCCCTGGAAGAAGATCCTCAGCCCGCCCGCGTAGTAGAACTGGGTGAAGGCGCCGAAGTCGTTCGACCCGGTCTTGACCAGGTCCGGGTCGCCGAGGGCGGTCTTCACCTCCTTCTGGCTGTTGCCGATCCGTGCGCCGCCGATCCCCTGGTCGACCTGGATCAGCGCGGCGGCCTGCGAGGGGGCGGCCAGCAGGACGGCGGCTGCGAGGGCGGGGACTGGTCGAAGCCTCATCGTCTGTCTCCTTCGGGTGGGTCTCGGTCCGGTCGGGGGCGAGCAGTCTGACGGTCGCGCCGGAGGTGCTGACGCGGCGACGGCGGCTTTCAGCTCTCGCAGCCCGTGCCGTTCCCGTCGCGATCGAGGTCGTACTCGTCCGGGCCGACGACCCGGACCGGGCCCTGCACGTACTTCGGCCCGTTCCCGGAGCCGCCCTCGCAGTCGTAGTCCGACGCGCTCGGGTCGAGGCAGGCGCCCTCGTAGCTCGGGTGGCAGTCGTCCGCCGGCTCGCTGGCCTTCGCCTCGGCCGCGGCGGCGGCCTCCCGCGCCTCCCGCTCGCGACGCTCCCGCGCCCGCTCGGCCCTGACTTCGCGTGCGCGGCGCCGGGCGCGCGCCCGAGCGGCGCGCCGCTTCGCACGGGCGCGCTCGCGCCTGCGCTCGGCCCTCCTCTCCCTGCGCTCGGCCGCGTCGTCCCGTCCCGCCGCGGGCGATCCGGTCGTCGTGTCGGTCGCGGTCTCGCCGGCCCGGTCGGTCGCGGCGTCGTCGCAGCCGGCGATCGGCGCGGCGACGAGCGCGAGCACGGCCAGCACGCCGAGCGCCCGCGTGCGAATGCGGATCAATCTCCCTCCCTACCTGCCTGCAACGGCCTTCTGCTAAAGAGCCTGCGACCGGTCAGGCGATTTGTCAAGCCGCGGTCGCGCGAAGGTCGGGCCGGGCTCCGTACTATGTCCGCGGGTCGGGACTCGGCCGTGTGGCATCGAGGGGGTCGAGGGGGCGCGCATGGCAATCTGGGGGGCTGAGAGGGTGGCGCTGGCTCCCGTTCGCGGGCAGCTCTCCGACCGCGCGCGGCTCGGGCTGGTGGCCGTGCCCATGGCGGCGGGGCTCGTGACCCTGGCCGTCGCGGCGACCGCCCGGCCGGCGACCGTGGGGCTCGTCGCCGCCGTCGCCGCGACCGGCGTGCTGGCCGTGCGCGCGCCTCACGCCGCGCTCGCCCTCGCCGTGCTGCTGTTCGCGTTCGAGGGCGTCGTGAAGCTGCTGCTGCGGATCGAGCCGACGCCTCTACCGGGGGGCCCGAAGGCGGTCGGCGCGTTCGGCCTCGACCTCGCGCTGGGCCTCGCGCTGGTCGGAGTCCTGTTCGCGGCGGGCCGCGCCGCGGCGGGCGACCTCTGGCTCCGCACGACCCGCGGCGAGCGCCTCGCTCTGATGCTGCTCCCGGCCTTCGTCGCGCTGTCGGCCGTGCAGGTCGCGCTGGGTCCCGACCTCGAGCGCGGACTCGACGGCTTCCGGCTCTTCCAGGCATACATGCTGGTGGCGCTGGGCGCCGCGGTCGCCTGCTGGCGGCCGTCGATCCAGCGCCGCGCCGCCGTCGCCCTCGGCATCGCCCTCGCGGTCGCCGCCTACGCGGCGCTGCGCGTCCTCGTCGAGCCGGGGGCGCTGGAGCGGGACGTGCTCGTGGGAGCGGGCGGACAGCCGGCGTACGGCAACGACGTGCGTGCGGCCGGCTCGTTCTCGGCCGCGATCGGGATGGAGAGCTTCCTCGTGCCCGCGGTCGTCTTCGCAGCGTTCGCGGGCGCCCTGCTGCCGCGCCTGCGCGCGATCGCGTCGTCCGTGGCGCTCCTCGGCACGATCGCGCTGGTGGCCGCGTACGGTCGGGCCCCGCTCGCCGCCCTCGTGGTGGGGCTGGGCTTCGCCGCCCTCGTGCTCGTCACGAGCCGGGGCGTGCGACGGCGGACGAAGCTGATCGCCGTCGCCGCGGTGATGGCGGTGGCGTCGAGCGGGTTCGGCGGGCTCGTGCTCGTGAGCGACTCCTGGGAGCTGCGGGAACGCGCGGCGGTGCTGGTCGACCCGTTCGGGGACCGCCCCTGGTCGATGCGCCCGCGGCTCGACCGGTGGCTCGACCTCGGCGGTGACGCGATCGGGCGCCCGGTCGGGAAGGGCGTCGGCTCGGTCGGGGCGGCCACGGCGCGGGGCGGCGGCACGCCTGTGGCCACGGACAACAGCTACGTCAAGGTCCTGGTCGACCAGGGCCCTGCCGCGGCGCTCGTGTTCCTCGCCGGGGTGATCGGGTTCGTCGCCGTGGTCGCCCGGCGGCTGCGGCGCGCGCGAGGCGAGCGGCGAGCGCTGGGCCTCGCCGCGCTCGGCGGCGTGGTGGCGTTCCTCGCCCTGTCGGCGACCGCGGAGACGGTCGAGCAGCCGGGAAAGGTGGCCGCCTGGGCACTCGCCGGACTGGCGCTGGCGGCCGCGTTCGGGACCGAGCCCGCCGCCGACGCTCCGACCGACGGTCGAGGTAGCCCCGCAGACGCGTGACCACCGGTCCCGTTCGGGTGCGTTCCGGTCACACCCGGTCACCGAGCGCGAATACCGGGTCATGATCAGTGACGAGTCGCTGCTCGAGCGAACCGCGGGCGACGTCGCTGCCTTCGGCACCTTCTACGAGCGCAACCTCGGCTGCGTCCTGCGCTTCTTCATGGTCCGTGTGGGCGACGCCGAGCTCGCCGCGGACCTCACCGCCGAGGTCTTCGCCGCGGCGCTCGTCAGCGCCCCGCGCTACGACCGCCGCAAGTCCTCCCCACGCACCTGGCTCTACGCCATCGCCCGCAACAAGCTGGCCGACAGCATTCGTCGCCGCCGCGTGGAGGACCGGGCGCGGCGCATGCTCGGCATGGAGCCGGTCGCGCTCGAGGACGAGGACATCGCCCGGATCGAGGGACAGGCCGGAGGGCCGCTTCGCGAGGGTGAGGTGCTCGATCTGCTCGGCGACCTGCCCGACTCGATGCGCGAGGCGGTGACCGCTCATGTAATCGCGGAGCGCGGGTACGGCGAGATCGCCGCCGAGATGCGCTGCTCGTGCATGGTGATTCGCAAGCGCGTGAGCCGTGGTCTCGAACGGCTTCGCGAGAGACTCGCGGAGGAGGCACGATGATCGGATTCTTCGAGCGATACGAGCGCTCGCTGTTGGTGGCCGGGGAGCTGCATCACGCAAAGGCGCGCCGGCGCCGGCCTCAGCTGACGCGCCGCGCCGGTCTCGCGCTCGCGGCCATCCTGATCGTGCCCGCGGCCGCACTGGCCGGAGCCTCGGTCCTGTGGGCGCCCGACCCACCTCCGCCCGAGCCCCCCGTGGAGACGCCGCGGGACTTCGAGCGCGTCGGGCCCGTGACCCGCCCCGCCTACATCGCCGAAGGAGTCTCTCCGACCGGCGTGCACTGGCGGATCTCCGCCTACGCCTGCGGCGACCAGCGTCCCGACCACGTCGTCCTAGGACTCCACACGACGGACCGGGATCCGGCCCGCCCGTGCCAGCAGCGGCGCCGGAACGACCCCGTTCACGAGCTCCACCCGCGCGAGACCTACCAGGGCGGCCTGGGCGCCACCATCTCGTACGGGACGACCAGCGCGCGCGTCGACACCGTGGAGCTGCTCGTGAGCGGGAGCGAGCTGCGCGTTCCCACGCGGGCCGTGTCGCCGTCCATTGCCGGTCCAGCGCGTCTGCCGGAGGGCTTCCGCTTCTGGGCGGTCGAGCTGCCGGGCGACGAGCCTGTCAGCCCCAAGCGCATCGTCGCGCTCTCCCGGGGCGAGACCGTCGCGTGCCTGGAGAGCAGCGGGGTCTGCGGCGAGTAGCTCGGTGATAGCTCCGGCTGGACTCGAACCAGCGACCTCAGCATTATGAGTGCTGCGCTCTAACCGACTGAGCTACGGAGCCGCGCTCGGGCGAGTCTAGATAATCCGGCCGTGGCCGAGGCTCCGCTGCTGCTCGCCGTGCCCAACGTCAGCGAGGGGCGGGACCGCGCGGCGGTCGACGCGATCGGGCGCGCGTTCGCGCCGGCGCGGCTCCTCGACGTCCACTCCGACCCCGACCACGGGCGCAGCGTGCTCACGCTCGCGGCGCGCCAGGGCGAGCTGGCGGGGGCGCTCGTCGCCGGTGCCCGCGAGGCGGTCGCCCGGATCGACCTGCGCCGCCACGCCGGATCGCACCCGCACGTCGGGGCCGTCGACGTGGTGCCGGTCGTCCACCTGAGCGACGGCGAGCGCGGCGCCGCGTGGGCCGAGGCGCTCACCGCCGCGGCGCTCGTCGGCGACGAGCTCGGGCTGCCCGTGTTCCTCTACGGCGACCTCGCGACCGCCGCGGGGCACCGCGAGCGCGCCGACCTGAGGACCGGCGGTCCGGCCCGCCTCGCCGAGCGCGTCGCGGCGGGGGAGCTCGTCCCCGACCACGGGCCGAGCGAGGTCGACCCGGCGAAGGGCGCCGTGCTCGTGACCGCGCGCCCGCCGCTCGTCGCCTTCAACGTCGACCTCGCGACCGACGACGTCGAGCTGGCGCGGCGCATCGCCGCCGAGCTGCGCGAGTCGGGCGGCGGGCCGCCCGGCCTCCGCGCCATCGGGCTCGCCCTGCCCGCCCGCGGCCGCGCGCAGGTCTCGTTCAACGTGCACGACCACCGGGCCGTCCCGCTGAGGGCGATCGTGGCGGCGGTGAGGGAGCGAGCCGCCGTGGCGGAGGCCGAGCTGGTCGGGCTCGCTCCCGCCGCCGCGCTCGACGGCTTCCCGGACGACGTCCCGCTGCGCGGCTTCGACCCTGCGCGGCACGTGATAGAGCAGGCGATAGGCTCGCGAAGCTGATGGCCCAGACCAAGCGCAAGCGCACCAGGAAGCACCGCGGGACGCAGGCCGGGACCGTCGAGGCGCGCCGGGCGAGCGGCGGCCGCCCGCGCACCCGGGCCGACGCCCGCGAGGTCGCGCGCGAGCGCCGGGCGCAGCGCGGCGACACGCCGCCCACCTGGCGCGGCGCGCTCAACCGGGCGATCGTCTCGTCGGCGGTCTTCGGCGTCTTCGTGGTCCTCGTGCTCGGCTGGACGGTCACCCAGGCGCTGCCGCTCGCGCTGGTGATGACGCTCGTGTACCTGCCGCTGAGCTTCTACACCGACCGGCTCATCTACAACCGCCGCCAGCGGCGCAGGTGAGGCACGGGCGCCGGCCGGTAGCCTGATCGCCATGGACGTCCGCATGTTCACCGTCGGGCCGTTCCAGGAGAACTGCTACCTGCTCCGCCGCGAGGGGTCGGACCGCGCGGTCATCGTCGACCCCGGCGAGGAGGCGCCGAAGCTCCTCGGCGCGATCGAGGCGCTCGGCGTGACGCTCGACGCGATCCTCCTCACCCACACGCACATCGACCACATCGGCGCCGTCGCCCCGGTCGCGGAGGCCACCGGCGCGGAGGTCTGGGTCCCGCGGATGGAGAAGCCGCTGCTCGCCGACATCATGCGCTTCCAGGGCCAGGTGATCGCGACGCTGCCCGGCTACGGCCCCTACGACGGCTGGGACGCCGAGCACACGGTCGAGGGCGGCGAGCAGCTCGAGCTCGCCGGGTTCGAGATCGACGTGCTGTTCACGCCCGGCCACAGCCCGGGCCACGTGACCTACTCGATCGCGGACGAGCAGGCGCTGTTCTCGGGCGACGTGCTGTTCCAGGGCTCCGTCGGCCGCACCGACCTCCCCGGCGGCGACTGGCCGACGCTGCTCGAGTCGATCGGCAGGCTGGTCGACGACTTCCCCGCCGAGACGACCGTCTACCCCGGCCACATGGGGATCACGGACCTGGGCACCGAGCGCGCCACCAATCCGTTCCTCGCCGAGCTCGCGTCCAGGTAGTGGAGCGGATCCAGGCGCCGCGCGGCACGTTCGACGTGCTGCCCGACGAGGGCCGCGCCCGGCTCGGCCTGCTGCGCGCGTGCGAGGACGTGCTCGGGCGCGCCGGCTACGGCCCGTTCGACACGCCGGCCTTCGAGGCGACCGAGCTGTTCGAGCGCGGCGTGGGGGAGACCACCGACGTGGTCGAGAAGGAGATGTTCACGTTCGACGACCAGGGCGGCCGCTCGCTCACGCTGCGCCCCGAGGGCACGGCGGGCGTCTGCCGCGCGTACGTCGAGCACGGCATGCACAAGTGGCCGCAGCCGGTGAAGCTCTGGTACTGGGGCCCGTTCTTCCGCTACGAGGCCCCGCAGGCCGGCCGCTTCCGCCAGTTCACGCAGGTGGGGATCGAGGCGGTCGGCTCCGACGACCCGTCCCTCGACGCCGAGGCGATCCTCCTCCTGGCCGAGCTGCTCGAGCGCGCCGGCGTGCGCGAGCCGCGACTGCGGGTCTCGAGCCTCGGCACCCCCGAGGCGCGCCGCGCGTACTCCGACGAGCTGCGCGAGCACCTGCGCGCCCGCGAGGACCGGCTCTCGGACGACGTCCGCGCGCGGCTCGACCGCAACCCGCTGCGCGCGTTCGACTCCGACCACCCGGGCACGAAGGAGGCGCTCGCCGACGCGCCGCGGCTGCTCGACCGGCTCGGCCCCGACGACGCCGAGCACCTCGCCGAGGTCCGCGCGCTGCTCGACGCCGCCGGACAGCGGTACGACGTCGACCCGACGCTCGTCCGCGGACTCGACTACTACACGCGGACGGTGTTCGAGTTCTCGAGCGACGACCTGGGTGCCCAGAGCCAGCTCGGCGGCGGCGGCCGCTACGACGGCCTGGTCGAGCAGCTCGGGGGGCCGCCGACGCCCGGCGTCGGCTGGGCCGCCGGCGTGGAGCGGATCCTGATGGCGGCCGGGGCGGGCGGCGGCGCGGAGGCGGCGGGCGAGGGCGCGCCGCGGGCGGGGCGGCCGGAGGCCGTCTTCGTCGCCCACGTCGGCACCGGCAAGTCGGCCGCCTTCGCGCTCGCGAGCGAGCTGCGCGCCGGCGGGCGGCGCGCCGAGCTCGAGCAGGCCGGGCGCTCGCTCAAGGGCCAGCTGAAGCACGCCGACCGGCTCGGCGCGCGCTGGGTGGTGATCGTGGGCGACGGCGACCTCCAGCTGAAGGACATGGAGAGCGGCGAGCAGCGCGCCGTCGAGTCGCCCGCCGCCGTGCTGGAGGCCGTGCGGTGAGGCCCCCGCGCGAGAACCGCTACCGCAGCGCCTGGGCGGGCGAGGTCCGCGCGTCCGACGTCGACGGCGAGATCCGCGTGGCCGGCTGGGTCCACCGCCGCCGCGACCACGGCGGCCTGATCTTCGTCGACCTCCGCGACCGGACGGGCCTGCTCCAGGTCGTCTTCCACCCGGAGAGCGCGCCCGCCGCCCACGAGGCGGCGCACGCCCTCCGCGGCGAGGACGTGATCTCGGTCGCCGGCCGCGTGACCCGCCGCGAGCCCGGCACTGTCAACCCGAGCCTCGCCACCGGCGAGGTCGAGCTCAGCGTGAGCGACCTCGACGTGCTCGCGGACGCCGACACGCCGCCGTTCCAGGTCGACGACGAGGGCGAGGTCGCGGAGGAGACCCGGATGCGCTACCGCTACCTCGACCTGCGCCGCGAGCGCATGCGCGAGGCGATCGAGCTCCGCCACGAGGTCGTGATGGCCATGCGCGACCACCTCCGCGCCGAGGACTTCCTCGAGATCGAGACGCCGATGCTCACCCGCTCGACCCCCGAGGGCGCGCGCGACTACCTCGTCCCGAGCCGCGTCCAGCGCGGCGCCTGGTACGCGCTGCCGCAGTCGCCGCAGCTCTTCAAGCAGCTGTTCATGGTCGGCGGCCTCGAGCGCTACTTCCAGATCGTCCGCTGCTTCCGCGACGAGGACCCGCGCGCCGACCGCCAGCAGGAGTTCACCCAGCTCGACATGGAGATGTCGTTCGTCGAGGAGGAGGACGTGATCGCGGTCGTCGACGGCCTGCTGAAGGCCGTCCTGGCGGTGGGCGGCGTGGACGTCGCGACCCCGATCGACCGGATGACCTACGACGAGGCGATGCTCCGCTACGGGACGGACCGGCCGGACCGCCGCCCCGGGATGGAGATCCAGGACCTCGGCGAGACGTTCGCCGGCTCGGAGTTCAAGGTCTTCTCGGGCGCGCTCGAGTCGGGCGGCGTCGTGCGTGGCCTCCGCGCGAGAGGCGAGTTCCCCCGCGCGCGCTTCGACGCGCTCACCGAGCGGGCGAAGGGGCTCGGCGCGAAGGGGCTCGTCTGGGCCGTCGTGGAGGACGGCGGGAGCTGGCGCTCGCCGGTCGCCAAGTTCCTGAAGCCCGAGGAGATGGCGGGCGCGGCGAAGGCGCTCGCCGCGGAGCCGGGCGACGTCCTCCTGCTCGTGGCCGACGACGCCGCGGTGGCCGCCCGCGTGCTCGGCGAGCTGCGGCTGGAGGTCGCCGGGCCGCAGGAGGGCTTCGACCTGCTCTGGGTGGTCGACTTCCCGATGTTCGGGTGGAACGAGGCCGAGGGCCGGCTCGACGCGCTGCACCACCCGTTCACATCGCCCGCGGGCGACCTCGACACCGACCCGGCGACGTGGCGCAGCCGCGCGTACGACGTCGTGATGAACGGCTGGGAGCTGGGCGGCGGGTCGATCCGAATCAACACGATCGACGTCCAGGAGCGCGTGTTCGAGGCGCTCGGGATGCCGGCGGAGGAGGCCCGCGAGCGGTTCGGCTTCCTGCTCGAGGCGTTCCGCTACGGCGCGCCGCCGCACGGCGGGATCGCGTTCGGCCTCGACCGGATCGTCGCGCTGCTCGCCGGCCGCGACTCGATCCGCGAGGTGATCGCGTTCCCCAAGACCTCGACCGGGCAGGACCTCCTCACGGGGGCCCCGGCGCCGGTCGACGAGGCGCAGCTCCGCGAGCTCGGCGTGTCGGTCCGGCCGCCTCCCGGCGCGGGCCCGGCCCCCTCCTGACCCCTGCTAGCGTTCGCCGCGGCCCTAGCCTGTCCGCCAGCCGTCCCAGTCCGTTGAGCCAACACCACCGGATAGGGTGCCCGGCTCGGGGTCGGGTCGTGGCCCGTCCCGGAGGGCGCCCGAGCTTGCCAGAGGCAGGTTCAACTAACAGACGGCAGCGCCAGGCTGGGGCCTGCCTTTAAGCTGACGGCACCCGACCTGGCTCGCGGACGATGCACCACTTCGACGGCGTACTCGAGCTGTCCCAACTCGAGGACCACCTTGCCGCGCCCCGCGGTCGGGGACGCCTGCGCGACGCGCCGCACTCCGCGACCGCGGGCGGTGCTCAGTGCGGCGACCTCATCAGGATCGCGGTCGAGCTCGACGGCGGCCGGGTGGCCCGCGCCGGATTCGACGCGTCGGGCTGCGCCGCCGCCCGCGCCGCCGGCAGCGCGGTCGTGGAGCTCGTCCGCGGCGCGCCGCTGCTCGACGCCGCGCGGCTCACGCCGGCGGCCGTCGCCGGCGCCCTCGGCGGGCTGTCGCCCGAGCGCGCGCACGCCGCGGAGCTCGCGGCCGACGCCCTCCACCGCGCGCTCGGCTCGGCCGCGGCGGCGCTCGACCCGCCGCTCGCGAGCGGCGCCGGCCCGAGTCGCACCCTCGTCGCCATGAGCGGCGGCGTGGACAGCGCCGTGGCGGCGCACCTCGCCCAGGAGCGCGGCGACGACGTGGTCGCCGTCACGCTCGAGCTCTGGTCCGACCCGGCGGGCGACGGGCGGAGGAGCTGCTGCTCGCCGCAGGCGGTGACCGGCGCCCGCGCGCTCGCGCACCGCATGGGCCTCCCGCACCTGACCCTGGACCTGAGCGCGGCGTTCCGCCGCCGCGTGGTCGACGACTTCGTGGCGGAGCACGCCGGCGGTCGCACCCCGAACCCCTGCGTGCGATGCAACGGGCTCGTCCGCTTCGACGCGATGGTCGCACTCGCGGACCGGCTCGGGGCGGCGCGCCTCGCGACCGGCCACTACGCGCGGATCGCCCGCGACCGCCGCGGACCGCTCGTGGCCCGCGCGAGCGACCCCGCCAAGGACCAGTCGTACATGCTCGCGCGCCTCGCGCCGGAGCTGCTCGACCGCCTCGACTTCCCGCTCGCCGGCCTCGCGAAGCCGCGCGTGCGCGCGATCGCGCGGCGCGCCGGGCTGCCGGTGGCCGACCGTCCCGAGAGCCAGGACCTCTGCTTCCTCGCCGGCACGAACGGCGCCGCGTTCCTGCGCCGCCACGGCGGTCCGGCCGGGCGCAGCGGCGAGGTCGTCGACGAGAGCGGCCGCGTGCTCGGCGCCCACGACGGCCAGCACCGCTTCACGGTCGGGCAGCGGCGCGGCATCCGCGTCTCGGCGGCGGAGCCGCTCTACGTCCTGCGGAAGGACCCGGCCCGCAACCGCGTCGTCGTCGGCCCGCGCGCGGCGCTGGCCACCCGCGCCGTGGGCGTCGCGGGGGCGACGCTCCACCGCGACGGGGGCGAGGTGGACCGGGTCAAGCTGCGCTACCGTGCCGAGCCCGTGCGATGCCGGATCGTCGGCGACCCGCCGGCGGGCCGGCACGCCCGCCTCGAGCTGGCCCTCGAGCGGCCGGTCGACGGAGTCGCCCCGGGGCAGCTCGCCTGCCTCATGCGGAGCGACGAGGTCGTCGGATGGGCGACCATCTGCGTACACCCCACCACGGCGGCCGAGCCCGCCGCGGTCCCACCCACGACCAGCGAGGTGGCAGTTGCCAGCTGACAGGATCGAACTGAGGGCCCCGGTGGGCCGCGCGTGGGAGGCCGTGGTCCGGATGGTGCTCGGCGGGATAGCCGACCGGCTCGACCTGGGCTTCGACCAGCTGGACGACCTCCAGCTCGCGGTCGAGCGCCTGCTGGCGGAGGGCGACCCCCAGGACCCCGTGTCGCTGTCGTTCGAGCTCACCGACGGCGGGGTCCGGACGCGCGTCGGCCCGCTGCGCGACATCGCGCTGGCCGAGGCGCTCCAGAGCCCGGAGCCGCCGCCGGGCGACCTCACCCTGCCGCGCATCCTGGACACGGTCGTCGACTCCTACGGGGTCGAGGAGGTGGAGGACGGCCACCTGATCGTCCGGCTGGAGAAGCTCGTCCGGAGGCAATGACGGTCTTGCAGGATCAAGCGGACGACCGCGAGCTCCTCCGCCGCTACCACGAGCAGGGGGACCCGACCGCGCGCGAGCAGCTCGTGCAGCGCCACCTGCCGCTGGTGCGGTCGCTCGCGCGCCGCTACGCGGGCCGCGGCGAGGCGCTCGAGGACATCGAGCAGGTCGGCGCGATCGGCCTGCTGAAGGCGATCGACCGCTACGAGCTCGACCGCGAGGTCGCGCTCACCACGTACGCGACGCCGAACGTCGTCGGCGAGATCAAGCGCCACTTCCGCGACCGCGGCTCGGCGATCCGCATCCCGCGCAACCTCAAGGAGCTGAATGCCCGCACCGGAAAGGCGATCGAGCACCTCACGGCGTCGCTCGGCCGCTCGCCGACGATCGCCGAGATAGCCAACGACGTGGGGGCCACCGCCGAGCAGGTGCTCGAGGGGCTAGAGGCGGGGTCGGCGCGCTCGACGCTCTCGCTCTCCTCCGTCGCGGACGACGACGGCGACCTCGACCCGATGGAGGCTGTGGGGGAGGAGGACCCCCAGTACGAGCGCGTCGAGGACCGAGCGGCGCTCGAGCCCGCCCTCGGTGCGCTGCCCACGCGCGAACGCGAGATCCTCCGAATGCGCTTCGAGGAGGGCCTGACGCAGACGCAGATCGCAGAGCGCGTCGGCGTCTCGCAGATGCACGTCTCGCGCCTGATCCGCAAGTCCCTCGAGCAGGTGCGCGCCGAGCTCGCCTGACCGGCGCCGAGCGAGTAGTTTTACGCCGATCGGGGAAGACCCCG
>DASVQB010000062.1:0-6469 GCA_036389295.1 Thermoleophilaceae bacterium
TCGCGGAGGTCGATCTCGACGAGACGGATATCGAGGATCTGCACGGGTTCTTCGAGCGGTCCGAGATCGAGCTCGTCGAGGAGGTCGATCCGGCGATCGCGGCGGCTCAGGTCGATCGCGCCCCGGACGGCAAGGGCAGGCGCCGCAAGGCCAAGGCCACCATCGACCTGAAGCCCGACATGACGACCGACTCCCTTCAGCTGTTCCTGAAGGACATCGGCAAGGTCCGTCTGCTCACGGCGCAGGAAGAGGTCGATCTCGCCAAGCGGATCGAGCGCGGCGACCTCGACGCGAAGCAGAAGATGGTCGAGTCCAACCTGCGGCTCGTGGTCTCCATCGCCAAGAACTACCGCAACCAGGGCCTGCCCTTCCTCGACCTCATCCAAGAGGGCACCCTCGGCCTGGTGCGCGCGGCCGAGAAGTTCGACTACCGCAAGGGCTTCAAGTTCTCGACCTACGCGACCTGGTGGATCCGCCAGGCGATCGCCCGCGCGCTCGCCGACAAGGCGCGCACGATCCGCATCCCGGTCCACGTGGTCGAGAAGCTCAACAAGATCGGCCGCGCGGAGCGCAAGCTCGTCACGGAGCTGGGCCGCGAGCCCACTCCCGAGGAGATCGCCGACGTGACGGGCATCGAGCCCGACGAGGTCGACTCGATCAAGCGGTCGGCGCAGGCGCCGGTGTCGCTGGAGAAGCCGGTCGGCGACGAGGAGGAGTCCGAGTTCGGCCAGTTCATCGCCGACGAGCGGGCCGAGTCGCCGTACGACCGCGCCGCGGAGATCCTCACCAAGGAGGCGCTGCGCGAGGCGCTCGAGAACCTCTCGTACCGCGAGCGGCGCGTGCTGGAGCTTCGCTACGGGCTCGGCGGGGAGCACCCGCGGACGCTCGACGAGGTCGGCCGCACGTTCAACGTCACGCGCGAGCGGATCCGCCAGATCGAGAACCAGTCGCTCAAGAAGCTGCAGTCCCTCGCGGAGGCACAGAAGCTCCGCGACGTGGCGTAGCTCCCCGCTCCGCGCCGCCAGGCGCCAGGTTCCCTCAAGTCGGTGGCCGAGGGTCCGATAAGGGCAACATGGCGTTCGACCTCGACGCTGCCCTCCGCCGCGTCATCGAGATCGACGGGTCGGACCTTCACCTGAAGGTGCCGGCGCGTCCCCTCATCAGGCATCTCGGCCACCTCGAGCCGATCCCGGACACCGACGGGCTCGAGCCCGAGGACACCGAGGCCGCCCTCCGCGCGCTCCTGACCGACCCCGGCAAGCTCGAGGAGTTCGCGAACGAGAACGAGGTCGACTTCTCCTACAGCCTGCCCGGCCTCTCCCGCTTCCGCGTGAACGCGTTCCGCCAGCGCGGCACCGTCTCGCTGGTCTGCCGCGCCGTCCCCCACGAGATCAGGTCGATCGAGCAGCTCGGCCTGCCCGACGTCATCTCGCAGATCGCCGACGAGGAGCGCGGGATCATCCTCGTGACCGGCACGACCGGCTCGGGCAAGTCCTCGACGCTGGCCGCGATGATCGACCAGATCAACCGCTTCCACGCGCGCCACATCGTCACGATCGAGGACCCGATCGAGTTCCTCCACCGCGACAAGCGCTCGATCATCAACCAGCGCGAGGTCGGCCAGGACACCCAGTCGTTCAAGCGCGCCCTGCGCCGCGTCCTCCGCCAGGACCCCGACGTGATCCTGATCGGCGAGATGCGCGACGAGGAGACCGTCGAGACCGCCCTCTCGGCCGCGGAGACCGGGCATCTCGTGCTCTCGACGCTCCACACCGTGGACGCCGCGGAGACCGTCAACCGCATCATCGACTTCTTCCCGCCCCACATGGGCCAGCAGGTCCGCGCGATGCTCGCCGGCACGCTCAAGGGCGTGATCTCCCAGCGGCTCGTTAAGCGAACCGACGGCCAGGGCCGGGTCGCCTGCTGCGAGGTGCTGCGGATGACCGGCCGCGTGCGCGACATGATCATGAACCCGGAGGAGACCGGCAAGCTGATCGACGTCATCACCGAGGGCGCGTACTACGGCATGCAGACCTTCGACCAGGCCCTCCTCCACCACGTGCAGGGCGACCGCGTGAGCATGGAGGAGGCGATGCGCGCCGCCACGAGCCCGCACGACTTCAAGCTGATGGTCGCCTCCGACGGCCAGCGCTCGACCTCGGTCGAGCAGCTCATGGGCTCCGAGGAGCCCGCCGAGTCGGTCGTCTAGGTCCCCCTGCGGGCCGAACGTCCAAACGACCCCCGTATAGGGTGGTCAACTGGACGTTCGTACTCACGGCGCTCGTAGGAGGACCCCCATGCAGAGCACCCTCGCCGAATTCCAGGAGACCGCCTCGCAGGAGGCGTTCGCCCTCCAGAACTCGAAGCTGCTGAAGGTCTCGCTGAACCAGGTGACGATCCAGGCGAAGCTCGGCTCGATGGTCGCCTACCAGGGCGACGTCGCGTTCGAGCACGCCGGCTCGGGCGGCGTCGGCCGGATGCTGAAGAAGGCGGTGACCGGCGAGGGCACGAAGCTCATGAAGATGCAGGGCACCGGCGAGGTCTTCCTGGCCGACCAGGCCCAGGACGTGCACCTGCTGAAGCTCGAGAGCGAGACCATCACCTGCAACGGCGCGAACGTGCTGGCCTTCGACGCCGGCATCGACTGGGACATCAAGCGGGTCGAGGGCGGCGGCGCCGCGGTGCTCGCCGGCGGGCTCTTCAACATGTCGCTGACGGGGAGCGGCTGGGTGGCGCTGATCTCGGACGGGCCTCCCGTGATGCTCGACGTGGGCAGCGCGCCCACGTTCGCCGACGCCCAGGCCGCGATCACGTGGTCGAGCGGCGTCCAGAGCCAGGTCAAGGTGGACGCCAACCTGAAGACGCTGATCGGCCGCGGGTCGGGCGAGACCGTCCAGGTCGCCTTCAGCGGCCAGGGCTGGGTCCTCGTCCAGCCGAGCGAGGGCCAGGTGCAGGCCGCTGCCGCGGGCGGCGGCGGCGGCGCCGGCGGCGCGCTCGGCGGGCTGCTCGGCGGCCGCTGACCGCGCGGCGCGCGGGTCGCCCGATCCCGCCGGCACCGCTACACTTCAGTTTGTGAAGCGCTCTGGAGCCGGCGACACCTGCCCCGTCTGCGCGACGGCCGAGCTCGTCTGCGCGAAGTGGACGATGCTCGTCATCCGCGACCTCGCCGAGGGCCGCAGCCGGTTCTGCGAGCTCGAGCGCTCGCTCGCGGGGATCAGCCCGCGCACCCTGTCGCTGCGGCTGCGCGAGCTCGAGCACGAGGGCGTGGTCGAGCGGCGCACGTACCCGGAGGTCCCCCCGCGCGTGGAGTACGCGCTGACCGACAAGGGCCGCGCGCTGCTCCCGATCATCGAGGACATGCGGCGCTTCGGCCGCGAGTGGCTGGCCGCCGACGGCCGCTGCGCGGGCGACGGCGAGCGCGAGCCGGCCGTCGCGGCCGCCTGACGGCTGCTCGCCGCGCATCGACCCCGTCGTGGGGGTGGATGCCCCACTCGTGCGCGAGAGGACCGTGCGGGGCGGCGGCGAACTGCGCTCCATGCGCAACCGCGAGCTGCACGACGCTCTTCGCGACTTCGCGCTCGAGGCCGCCGCGCTCCTGAGCGCCGCCGTCCAGGCCGGCGCCGAGCTGCCCTACGACGTGGTCGAGGAGCCCGGCACCGGCGCCGTCCTCTACCGCTACCAGCCGCTGACCGCCGAGTTCATCGGCGCGCGCTGGGACTCCCTGCACGTCGTCGGCAGCTTCGAGCCGGCCGCCCGCGCGCTCGGCGCCGGCGCCGAGAGCTACCTGCGCGTGCGCGGGCTCCCGGGCGGGGCGGACTCCGAGCCGGCGCTCCGGGCGATGCTCGAGCGCCTCTACGAGGACGCCACGAGCTTCGACTTCCCCGAGGAGCGGTTCGAGCGCGTCTACGCCGAGGTCGAGCGGATCCTCTACGAGGACACCTCGCGCGCGTCGGTCGTGGCGCCCGTCCACGGGCTCGTGCTCGTCGAGCAGGAGCGGCTCGAGCTGGGCGACGGGCTCGTGCTCGCCCGCGGGGACCGCGTCGCGGCGCCGCCCGAGGCGGTCTGGCCACTCGGGCCGGACGAGCGCGAGCGGGCCGTCGGCCCGAACGTCGTCTGCGCGCTCGAGCGCGACGTCGAGACCGGCGACGCCCTGCCCGTGACCGAGGCGCGCCTGCGCTTCCGCCGGGTGCTCACCGCGCTGCGGCTCCTGCGGCCCGGCCGCGCCTCGCTCGGCGGGGTGGCCTTCGGGCGCGCGGAGGGCGGCGTCTGGCGGCCGGTCGCGATCGGCTTCGGCGGGCCCTCCCGCGGCGAGCCGCTGACGCTGACGGCCGCCGACGGCGAGGAGCTGGCCGAGCTGGTCGGGCTCGTCACCGCCGCCCGGCTCCCCGGCCGCGTGGCCTGGGCGCTCGCGCGCTTCGAGATGGGCTGCGAGCGGGCCTCCGAGGCCGAGGCGCTCTCCGACCACCTGCTCGCCCTTCGTAGCCTGCTCGACGCCGACGACGACACCGGTCGCGCGAGCCTCGGGCTGCGCCTGGCCGCGCTGTGCGCCGACGAGCCGCACCGGCGCGCCGTCCGCCGCCGCCTCGACGCCGCGCTCGCCCTCGAGGCCAGGCTGATGTCAGGCGACGTCACCGCCCTGGGCGCCGAGGACGGCGAGGGCGATCCGCCGGCCGCGGTCGTCCGCGAGCTCGAGCGCCACGTGCGGGCCCTGCTCCGCGACGTGGTCTGCGGCTACCTGGACGGCGACCTCCGCGCCGCCGCCGACGACATCCTGCTGGCGAGCTCCGACGAGATCGAGATCCGCGCGCGCGACACGCGGGGGGAGGCGGCCGTGCCGCCCCCGGCGACCCAGACCGCGCTCGACCTGGCCGACGAGATGGCCGACGCCGCGGAGGACGAGCGCGACCCGCGGCTGACCCGCCGCCCGGCGCCGCGCCAGGACGACGGCCCCGGGACGGCGGCCGACCCGCGCTCGGCCGCGTGGGCCGTCGCCGCGCTGCCCGGCCCGCGGACGCGGCGCCGCGCGGGGGCGGCGCCCGCCGACGACCGGGACCTCACGCTGGCCGACAGGCCGCTGCCGGGCGACGCCGAGCCGCGGTCCGAGCGCCAGCCCGAGCCCGCGAGCGGGGCCCGGCCCGAGCCCGAGCCCGTCGAGCCGCCGCGCCAGCCCGAGCCGGTCGGCTTCGCCGTCGACTCCGGCGTCACCCCGTCGGCCGACTGGGACGACGACCCGGACAGCTTCTCGGCGCCGATCTAGCGCTCGCTGAAGCTTTTCCTGCCCCATGGGGCGAAATCCTTCAGTCGATGGAGGGACCGCTCAGGCGGTGACCGCGTCCGCCGCGAAGAGGTGCTCGTTCACGGCCAGCAGGCCGCCCACGTCGTGCACGTCCTCGTCGAGCAGCGGGACCCGGACGAGCGGCTCGCCGCGGAGCTCGCGCTCGAGCCGCTCCAGGTTCGCGGCGTCGCGGGCCGCGAGCCGCAGGTGGTCGTCGAAGTTGCGCGCCACCCGGCGGCCGAGGCGGTCGCCGAGCAGCGCCGTCAGGTCGTCCTCGACGTCGGCGCCGCCGAGGCCGTCGAGGCCCTCCGCGACGCTCACGCGGTTGGCGATCGCCGCGCCGAACGGCATCCCGGCCTCGCGCAGCCGGCGGCGGAAGAAGACGGCCTCCTCGATCGCGTCGCGCCGCGGCGAGCTGACGAGCAGGAACGTCGTCCCGGGGTCGGCGAGCAGCCCCTGGACGTGCCGGGCGCGCTCGCGGATCCCGATCGCCATGTCGCCGAAGCTGGCGAAGAACTCGGAGAGGTCGCGCAGCAGGTCGATGCCGGTGACCCGCTTCAGCGCCGAGAACATCAGCCCGGTCCCGCGCCCGAACGCGCGCACGCCGAGGACCCCGGGGCGCAGGAAGAACCGCAGCGAGCGCGAGTCGATGAAGCGCGAGAGCCGGTCGGGCGCCTCGAGGAAGTCGAGCGCGTTGCGGGTGGGCGGCGTGTCGAGCACGAGCAGGTCGTAGCGGCCGGCCTCGTGCAGCTCGTAGAGCTTCTCGATCGCCATGTACTCGGTCGAGCCGGACACGGCGTTCGACAGCTCCTGGTAGATCCGGTTGCCGAGCACCGCGTCCCGCGTCGCCGCGTCCGGCGCGCGGCGCTCGATCAGCTCGTCCCAGGTCCGCTTGGCGTCGAGCATCATCGCCCACAGCTCGCCGCTCACGTCCGCCTCGACCCGGCGCTCCTCGTTCCCGAGCTCGGGCAGGCCAAGCGCGTTCGCGAGCCGCCGAGCGGGGTCGATCGTGAGCACCGCCACCTTCTTCCCGCGGGCCGCCATTCCGAGCGCGATCGCGGCCGACGTGGTCGTCTTCCCCACGCCGCCGGAGCCCGCGCAGATGCAGATCTGCTTGCGCTCGAGCCAGTCCTCGATCACAGCAGCTCCTCGAGCCGGTCCGACAGCAGCTCCAGCTCGCGCTGCCCCGGCTCC
>DASVQB010000063.1:0-104923 GCA_036389295.1 Thermoleophilaceae bacterium
CACGTGGCGGATCGCGTCCTTGACGAGCGCCAGCCCCTCGGTCGGCCCGTACTGCAGCGCCGCGGCGCAGGAGTCCACGGCCACCTTGGCCATGATCGAGGCGAAGCTCTCGGCCGGGAAGGTCGACGTGTCGGGCAGCCCGCCCGCCAGCGAGATGACGTCGGGGCGCGCCGTGATCGCCATCAGGTCGCGCATCGCCGAGGACTTCATCGCGCGCGTGCGCGAGGCGAACAGCCCCGCGTAGCGCTCGAGGTCGCGCTTGGTCGACCGCGGGCGCGGCATGGGGACCCTTTCGCCTCCGTCGGCCGCGCCCCTGCCGGAGCCGGGGTCGGCGGGCGCGTCGGGCGCGCCCCTGCCGGAGCCGGTGGGGTGCGACCGGTCGTCTATCGTCATGCCGCCCCTGAGCCTACCGGCCGGCGGGCCCCTCCCAGACAGCCGCGGACGCTGAGCCTCATCCTCGACATCGGACAGGGCGCCGGGCTCGCCGGCGCGAGCGGGGTCCGGCCCTACCTCCCCCCGCTGGCCGCCGGGGCGCTCGCGCGGGCGGACGCGGGGGTGGACTTCGAGGGCACCTCGTACGAGTTCCTCGAGGAGCCCGCCTTCCTGGTGGCGGTGCTGGCGCTGGCGGTGGTCGCCTACGCGGTCGACCGCACCCGCGGCACCCGGCCGGACGAGTCCGCCGACCCCGTCGCGCGCGGCCTCGGGGCGCTCGGCCTCGTCTTCGGCGCGCTCCTGTTCGCCGGCTCGCTGGCCGACGGCGACCACGCGAGCTGGCCGGGGCTGATCGCCGGCGCGGCGGTGGCGGCGCTCGCCTTCGTGGCCGTGGCCGGCCTGTTCGCGCGGGCGCGGCGGAGGCTGTCGTCCGCGGCCCGCGGCGGCCAGGGCGGCGGCTCGGTCACCCTCCTCGACGCCTACGCCGACGTCGTCTCCCTCGCGCTCGCCGGCCTCGCGATCCTCGCCCCTCCGGCCGGGCTCGTCGCCGTGGTCGCCCTCGCGGCGCTCGCGGTCCGCTCGCGCGGCGGCGGGGACGGCAAGTACGAGGGCCTCCGCGTCCTCCGGTGAGCCCGAAGCCGAAGAAGCTCGTCCTCGCAGTCGTAGACGCCCTCAAGCCCGAGATGCTCGAGCGCGCGGTCGAGCACGGTCGGGCGCCGGCCCTGCGCGCGCTGATGGAGCGCGGCACCTACGTGCGCGACTGCGTGTCGGCGTTCCCGTCCGTCACGCCGGTCGCCGCGGCGAGCATCGCCACCGGCGCGACCCCCGACGCCCACCACATCCCGGCCATGAACTGGTACCACCGCGGCGAGGAGCGCTACGTGGAGTACGGCTCGTCGTTCGAGGCCTCGCGCGCGTTCGGCCTGCTCAGGTCGCTCCAGGACACGGTCTACAACCTCAACATGGCGCACCTCAGCCGCGACGTGCCGACGCTCTTCGAGCGCCTCGGCGACGCCGGCGTGCGCAGCGCCTGCACGACCTACCTCGTCTACCGCGGGCGGACCCGCCACCCGGCGCTCGAGGGCGGTGTGTACGGGCGGCTGGCGCGGGCCGGCGGGTTCCGGCACGCCGTCTGGGGCCCGGACGAGCTGTTCTACGCCGACCTGTTCGACTCGCGCGGGACCGACTGCCGCTCGACGCTCGGCATGCCCGGCCAGCGCGACCAGCACACCGCCTGCGTCGGCGCGCACCTCGTCGAGAACGACCTCTGCGACTTCATGCTCCTGTCGCTGCCCGACAACGACACCCACTCGCACAAGCGCGGGCCGTTCGCGCAGGTCACGTCGATCGCCTCCGCCGACCGCGCCCTCGACCGCGTGATGCACGTGGCCGGCGGCCCCGACGCGTTCCTGCGCGACCACGCGGTCATCGTCATGTCCGACCACGCTCAGGTGGCGATCACCAACCGGGTCAACCTGCTGGCGGAGGCGTTCGGGGAGTGGAACGTGCTCGGGCCGGAGGAGGACCAGGCGGACGGGGCGGAGATCGCGGTCGCGCCCTCGCAGCGGTCGGCGCAGGTCTACGTGCTCGACCGCGACCGGCGCCGCTCGACCATGCCGCGCCTGGTCCGCGACCTCCAGGCGGTCGACGGCGTCGACGTCGTCGCCTGGCTCACCGGCGGCGAGGCGGCGGTCTGGACGCCGCGGGGCGAGCTGCGGATCGCGCCCGGCGACGACCTGGTCGACCCGCGCGGCGGCCGCTGGAGCGTGGACGGCGACCTCGCGGCGCTCGAGCTCGAGGTCGAGGACGGGCGGATCGACAGCCCGGTCTACCCGCTCGCGCCGGCGCGGCTGTGGGCCGCGCTGCGGAACCCGAGCGGAGGCGACGTGCTGGTCTCGGCGGCCGGCGGGTTCGAGTTCGTGGACTGGGGCGGCGTGGCCCACGTGGGGGGCGGCAGCCACGGCTCGCTGCACCGCGGCGACTCGCTCGGCGTGCTGCTCATGTGCGGCCTGGACGACCCTCCCGGAGGCCCTCCGGAGCGGTGGACGATCGCCGACGTGACCCCCCTGGCCCTCCATCACTTCTCGCTACCCTCCTGACCTCCATGCCCGACGACACCGCGACGGCCGCCGGGTCCTCCCTCCGCCTCCACACCCGCGTCCGGCACGGGCTGAGGCGCCCGCACAACTGGATGCAGCTCGTCAAGTTCTGCGCCGTCGGCGGGTCCGGCTACGTGGTGAACCTGACGGTGTTCGCGCTCGCCTTCAAGGGCCTCGACCTGCACCACCTCGTGGCGGCGACGATCGCGTTCGTGGTCGCCGTGTTCAACAACTTCTGGTGGAACCGCCACTGGACGTTCGGCGCGCACGGCGCCCGCGAGCACCACGCCGGCTTCCAGGCCGCGCGGTTCTTCGCGGTCTCGATCCTCGCGTTCCTGTTCGCGGCGGCGGTGCTCGAGCTGCTGGTCAGCTCGGCCGGGATGCAGGCGCTCCTCGCGCAGGCGATCTCGATCGTCGCGGCCACCCCGCTGAACTTCGTCGGGAACAAGATGTGGACGTTCGGGCGCCGCGCCCCGCGGGCGTCGTAGGTCGCCGGGGAACCCCCGCGGGAGCGCTCGCCGCGGTGCCGCTCGCCGCGGTCGCGCTGGCGGCCGCCCTCGCCCTCGCGGGCCCCGCCGCCGCCCAGGACCTGAAGCGCCCGGCCTCCCTCACCAAGCCGCCGCCCGGCCACACCCTCTCCGCAAAGCGGGCCACGCTGATCGCGGGCCGCGACGGGAAGGTCCGCCAGCAGCGCGCGCGGCACCGCGCGCTCTTCCCCGTCGCCTACCAGAAGGGGCCGCGTCGCTGGCAGGTGAGCTGGTTCGGCGACGGGCGCGAGCGGGCGCAGGTGCTGGTCGACGACCGCTCCGGCCGCGTGCTCGAGTCGTGGACCGGCCACCAGGTGGCGTGGCGGATGGCCCGCGGGTACTCGGGCCAGTTCGGCCACCGGCTCAACGCGCCGTACGTGTGGCTGCCGCTGTGCGTCCTGTTCGTGCTGCCGTTCGTCGACCCGCGCCGGCCTCTCCGGCTGCTGCACCTCGACCTGCTCGTGCTGCTCGCGTTCGGCGCGTCGCACTGGTTCTTCAACCGCGGCGAGATCGGCGTCTCGGTCCCGCTCGCCTACCCCGTGCTCGCGTACCTGCTCGTGCGGATGCTGGTCGCGGGCCTGCGCGGGCGCGAGCGACCCGAGCGGCCGCTGCCGGTCCTCCCGGTCGTCTGGGTCGCCCTCGCGCTGGTGTTCCTGGTCGGCTTCCGGATCGCCCTGAACGCGACCGACTCGCGCGTGATCGACGTGGGCTACTCGGGCGTGATCGGGGCGGACCGGATCGCCCACGGCGACGAGCTGTACGGGGAGCGGTTCGCGAAGGACAACGAGCACGGCGACACCTACGGCCCGGTGAGCTACCTGGTCTACGTGCCGTTCGAGGCGGCGCTTCCCTGGAGCGGGCGCTGGGACGACCTGCCGGCCGGCCACGCGGCGGCCGTGGCGTTCGACCTGCTCACGCTGCTCGGCCTGCTCGTGCTGGGCGTGCGGCTGCGAGACGGGCCGGAGGGCTGGGCGCTCGGCGTGGCGCTGGCCTACGGCTGGGCGGCGTACCCGTACACGACGTTCGTCCTCCAGTCGAACTCGAACGACGCCCTCGTGGCGATGCTGCTCGTCTGGGCGTTCGTCGCGCTGCGCTCGCCGCCGGCGCGCGGCGCGCTGCTGGCGCTCGCGGCCGCGGCGAAGTTCGCCCCCGCCGCGCTGATCCCGCTCCTGGCCCGCGAGCCGCGCCCGCGCGCCATGCGGCGCTCCCGGCTGACCGGGCGCGCCACGAGCCCGCGCACGATCGCGGCCTACGCGGCCGCGGCCGCCGCGGTCGCCGCCGCGACCTTCCTCCCGTTCCTCCCCGACGGCGGCCCGCGCGAGCTGTACGACCGCACCGTCGGCAACCAGCTCGGCCGCGACTCGCCGTTCAGCGTCTGGGGGCAGGAGCCGTCGCTCGCGACGCTCCACACGATCCTGAAGGCGGCGGCGGTCGGCCTCGCTCTGGCGCTCGCCCTCGTGCCCCGCCGCCGCACCCCCGCCCAGCTCGCGGCGCTGGCGGCGGCGGTCCTGATCGCCGTCCAGCTGACCGTGACGCACTGGTTCTACCTCTACGTCGTGTGGTTCCTCCCGCTCGTGCTGCTCGCGCTCCTGGCGCCGCTGCGGGGAGCGGCGGGGCCGGCCGGCTCAGCCGGGCCGGTCGTCGGGGAAGCGCCGGCCCCACGGCTCGAGCTCGATCCGCGCGGCCGAGATCACCTGCGAGATCAGCCGGTACCAGCCGGCGCACACGACCAGCTCGAGTAGCTGATCGGCGGGCCACTCGCGCTCTAGCTCGGCCCACAGCTCGTCGGAGACGGTCGCCGTGTCGTGAAGCTCGTCGACCAGCCGCACCAGCAGCCGGTCGCGGTCGCCGAACGCCGGGTCGTCGGCGTCGCCCGCCGCGGTCGCCGCGATCTGCTCGTCCGTCAGGCCGACCGCCTGCCCGAACGCCACCGCGTGGACGCCCCACTCGTACTCGGCGCCGCAGCGCGCCGTGGCGCGGTGGATGACGATCTCCCGCTCGCGCGGCTCGACGCTCGGCCTCCCGAGCAGGCCGGCGCCGAGCGGCCTCATGCGCGAGGCGAGCTGCGGGTGCACGACCAGCGTGCGGAACAGCTTCAGCGGCTCGACCTCCGCGCCCGGCGGCATCCACTTGCGGAGGACCTCCGCGGTCTCGTCGTCGTACGGCGGCTCCACCGGCGGAATGCGCGGCGTCATGGCCCGGCCTCCTCTCCGTTCGCCTGCAACAGCAGCTGCTGGATCCCGGTCGCGCGGCCGTCGTCGCCCGCCTCGACGAGCACCGCGTTCAGCCACGGGTCGTCGTCCGAGGTCTCGAACTTGACCGGCATCATCGTGCGGAAGCGCTCGACCGCCTGCTCGCGCTTGACCCCTATGACGCCGCCGCGCGGGCCGGTCATCCCCACGTCGCTGATGTAGGCGGTGCCGCCGGGCAGCACCCGCGCGTCGGCGGTCGGCACGTGGGTGTGGGTCCCGACGCACGCGGTCACCCGGCCGTCGAGGTGCCAGCCCATCGCGACCTTCTCGCTGGTCGCCTCGGCGTGGAAGTCGACGAGCACGTGGTCGGCGCTCCCGGACAGCTCGGCCACGATCGCGTCCGCCTCGGCGAACGGCGAGCGCGCCACGTCCATGTAGACCGCGCCCGACAGGTTGGCCACGCCCAGCCGGCGGCCGTCGCGCTCGACCACGGTGTGGCCGCGGCCCGGGTTGCCCTTCGGGTAGTTCGCGGGCCGCACGATCCGGTGGTCGGAGTCGAGCAGCTCGTAGACGTCGCGGTGGCGGTAGGCGTGGTTGCCGAGGGTGATCGCGTCGACCTCGAGGTCGTCGAGCATCTGCCGCGCGATCTTGGCGTTCACGCCGAGGCCGCCCGCGGAGTTCTCCGCGTTCACCACCACCCAGTCCGGCTCGTGGCGCCGGCGCATGCCCGGCAGGAGCTCCGCCAGCGCGCGCCGGCCGGGCGCTCCCACCACGTCGCCTACGAAGATCAGCTTCACGGCGCGGCATTCTCCCAGCCCGACTACCGTGCGCTCGATGCAGGAGCACCCGGCCGTCCAGGCGCCCGCCGCGACGGCGCCCGTGCTCGAGGCCCGCGGCCTCGAGAAGCGCTTCGGCAGGCGGGCCGCGCTGCGCGGCGTCTCGCTCTCGGCGGCGCCCGGCGAGCTGGTCGCGGTGATCGGGCCGAACGGCGCCGGAAAGACGACGCTGCTGTCGATCCTGGCCGGCATCCAGCGCCCCGACGGCGGGACGATCGCGACCGCACCGGAGCGGCCCGGCTGGGTGCCCCAGGAGCAGTCCCTCTACGGGAAGCTCACGGTGGCGGAGAACCTGCGGCTGTTCGCGCGGCTCGAGGGGTGCGCGGACGTGGACGCGGCGGTGGCCCGGATGCTCGACCAGGCCGGGCTCGCCGAGCGTGCGGACCAGCGCGCGGCCACGCTGTCCGGCGGCAACCGCCAGCGCCTGAACGTCGCGATCGGGCTCCTCTCCGACCCGCCGCTCCTGCTGCTCGACGAGCCGAGCGCCGCGCTCGACCCGCGCCAGCGCGACCGCCTATGGCGGTTCCTCCTCGACCTGGCGGGGCGCGGCACCGCGATCGTCTACACGACCCACGACGTGCGCGAGGCGGACCGCTACGCGACCCGGCTCGCGGTCCTCGCCGACGGCGAGGGGCTGTTCGAGGGCTCGCCGCGCGAGCTGGAGGCCGCGGTGGGCGACCCCGCCGGGCACGAGGACCTCGAGTCCGCCTTCGTCGCGTTCCTGGCCGAGCGGGGGCACTGACCGCGCCGTGCGCTGGCTGCTGGCAAAGGACCTGCGGATCCTCGCCCGGTCGCCGCTGCTCGTGGCGCTGCTCGTCCTCTACCCGGTGGTGATCGCCGCGCTGGTCGGGTTCGCGGCGACGAGCGGCCCGTCCAAGCCGCGCGTGGCGCTGCTGAACCGGATCCCGCCGTCGGGCACCAAGATCGAGCTGGGCGGCCGCAAGGTGGACGTGGCCGACCAGGCGCGGCCGCTGTTCGACGCGATCGACCCCGTCGTCGTGTCGAGCCGCGAAGAGGCCGAGCGCAAGGTCCGCGACGGCGAGGTGCTCGGCGCGCTGATCCTGCCGCCGGGCCTCACGCGGGCGATCGAGCAGAACGCCCTGCTCGGAGGCGGCAGCCGGCCGCGGGTCGAGGTGCTCTACAACGCCGAGGACCCGGCCAAGCGGCGGTTCGTGGAGAGCGCGATCAAGGCGCGGGTCCAGGAGGCGAACTCGGCGCTCGCAAAGCAGTTCGCGGAGACCGGCTCTGACTACATCGAGATCATCACCCGCGGCGGGCCGTTCTCGCTCGGCGGCGCGAGCTTCGACGTGCTCGGCCTGGCCAGGGCGGAGACGATCCTGAACCAGGTCGAGCGGCGGCTCCCGCCGAGCTCGCCGGAGCGGGAGCGGCTGCGGTCGGTGATCGAGTTCGCGAGCCTCGCGCGCCAGAACCTCGGCGCCGCGGGGTCGGTGCTGGAGGCGGTCGGCACGCCGATCGCCGTGGACACCGAGGTGGTCGAGGGCTCCGACTCGCCGCTCGGCGCGTTCGCGGCGGCCGTGGCCGCGGCCGTGACGCTCATGTTCGTCACGCTGCTCCTGGCGTCGGGGGCGCTCGCGCTGGAGCGCGAGGAGAACGCGTTCCCGCGGCTCGCCCGCGGCCTCGTCTCGCACGGGCGCCTGCTGGCCGAGAAGGTCGCGCTCGCCGCGCTGTGCTCGCTGGCGGTCGGCCTCGTCCTGCTCGCGGGGCTGTCCGCGTTCGTCGACCTGCCGTGGTCGCGCTTCCCGCTCTGGCTCGCGGCGCTCGCCGCCGGCGCGGTGGCCTTCGGGGCGCTCGGGGTCGCGATCGGCGCGCTCGCGCGGGAGGTCCGGGCCGCCTCGCTGCTCGCGTTCATGGCGTCGCTCCCGATCGCCGTGCTCGGCCTCGTCCCGTCGGGCGCGGTGGGCGGAGCGCTGTTCGACGTGATCCGCGCCGTCTCCGCCGCGTTCCCGTTCAAGCCGACGCTCGACGCGCTCGAGTCGGCCCTCGGCCGCTCGGGCGGCACCGCCGGGCCGCTGCTCCACCTGGCCGCGCTCACGCTCGCCTTCGGCGTCGCCGCCCGGCTGGCGGCGGGGCGGCTCGGGACCCGCTGACGCGCGGTCGCCGGCGCGCGCGGCCCATACACTCCACCCGATGGCATTCCCGGCGACGCGCATGCGCCGGCTCCGCAGGACGGGGCTGCTTCGCGGGATGGTGCGCGAGACCGAGCTGACGCCCGCGCACCTCGTCTACCCGATGTTCGTCGAGCTAGGGACCGACTCGCGGAGCCCGATCGAGGCGATGCCCGGCATCGACCGGCTGTCGATCTCGCACGCCGTCGAGGAGGCCGGCGAGGCGCACGAGCTGGGCGTCCCGGCCGTGCTGCTGTTCGGCATCCCGTCCCACAAGGACGAGCAGGCGTCCGGCGCCTACGACGAGGAGGGGGTGGTCCAGCTCGCCACCCGCGCGATCAAGGAGGCGCTGCCGGACCTGGTGGTCATCACCGACGTGTGCCTGTGCGAGTACACGTCGCACGGCCACTGCGGCGTGGTCCGCGCGGACGGCCGGGTGGACAACGACGTGACGCTCGAGCTGCTCGCCAAGACGGCGATCTCCCAGGCCGCCGCCGGCGCCGACGCCGTCGCGCCGAGCGACATGATGGACGGGCGGGTGGGCGCGCTTCGCTCGCAGCTCGACGCCGAGGGTCACGCCGAGACGCCGATCGTGGCCTACTCCGCGAAGTTCGCCTCCGCCTTCTACGGGCCGTTCCGCGAGGCCGCCGACTCCGCGCCCGCGTTCGGCGACCGGCGCGCGTACCAGATGGACCCGGCCAACGCCGACGAGGCCGTGCGCGAGGCGCTGCTCGACGTGGAGGAGGGCGCCGACGTGGTGATGGTCAAGCCGGCGCTGCCCTACCTCGACGTGGTGCGCCGCGTCAAGGAGGCCACGCGCGTGCCGGTCGCGGCCTACAACGTGAGCGGCGAGTACGCGATGGTGAAGGCCGCGGCGCGGGCCGGCTGGCTCGACGAGCGGGCCGCGGTGCTCGAGGCGCTCACCTCGATCCGCCGGGCCGGCGCCGACGTCGTCATCACCTACCACGCGAAGGAGGTGGCCGGGTGGCTGAGGTGACCCGCGCGCGGCCCAAGACCCGCTCGCGCGCCGGCGGCGCGGCGGTGCCGCTCGACGACCTCGACCGCCGGCTCCTCAACCTGCTCCAGGGCAGTTTCCCGCTGGAGCCGCGGCCGTTCGCGCGCGTGGCCGAGCTGGCGGAGGTGGCCGAGGACGAGGTGCTCGCCCGCACGCAGCGGCTGCTCGACGAGCGGATCGTCCGCCAGCTCACGCCGATCTTCGACACCCGCGCGCTCGGCTACGCGTCGATGCTGGTGGCCGCGAAGATCGACCCCGAGCACCCCCACCGCGCCGCGCAGGTCGTCAACTCCCACCCCGGCGTCTCCCACAACTACCTGCGCAACCACGACTTCAACCTGTGGTTCACGATCGCGGTCGAGCCCGACTCGAAGCTGGGGCTCGAGGGCACGCTGGACGTCCTCGCCGAGGAGGCCGGCGCGGAGTCGATGCGCCAGCTCCCGACGCTCAAGCTGTTCAAGATCCGGATGGACCTCGAGATGGAGGGCGGCACCGAGGCCCTCGCCAGCTCGGCGGTCGCGGCCGAGCCGGCCGAGCTCGAGCCGCAGCCGCACGACGACCTCGACGTGGCGGTGATCCGCGCGCTCCAGGGCGACATGCCGGTGGTGCCGGAGCCGTACGCGCCGGCGGCCGGCGCCCTCGGGATGCCGCAGGAGCGCCTGCTCGACCACCTCGCGGGGATGCAGGAGCGCCGGCTGCTCCGCCGCGTCGCGGCGATCCTCTACCACCGCCGCGCCGGGTTCTCGGCCAACGGAATGGGCGTCTGGCGCGTGCCGGACGACCGGATCATGGAGCTCGGCCCGCGGATGGCCGCCTTCCGCGGGATCTCGCACTGCTACCAGCGCCCCACCTACGCCGACTGGCCCTACTCGGTCTTCACGATGGCCCACGGCCGCTCGAAGGACGAGTGCGACGCGATCCTCGACGCGATCGCCGAGGAGACCGGCATCGAGGACCGCGCCACGCTCTACTCCTCGACCGAGTTCAAGAAGATCCGCCTCCTGTACTTCACCGACGACTTCAAGCGCTGGGAGGCGGAGCGGGTCTGAGCGCCCACGCCTCCGCCTCCACCCGCTCGGCCGAGCTCTACCAGCGCGCCCTCGGGCTCATCCCCGGCGGCGTGAACTCGCCCGTGCGCGCCATGCGGGCGATCGGGCGCGACCCGCTGTTCGTGGCGAGCGGATCGGGCGCCGAGCTGGTCGGCGCGGACGGCGAGCGCTACGTCGACTGGGTCCAGTCGTGGGGGCCGCTCGTGGCGGGTCACGCCCACCCGGCCGTGGTGGCCGCGGTGCGCGAGGCGGCCGGCCGGGGGACGAGCTACGGCGCCCCGACCGAGGGGGAGGTCGAGCTCGCCGCCGAGGTCGTGCGGCGGGTCCCGAGCGCCGAGATGGTCCGGATGACGTCCTCCGGCACCGAGGCGTCTATGAGCGCCCTGCGCCTCGCCCGGGCGGCCACCGGGCGCGACGCGGTCCTGAAGTTCGCCGGCGCCTACCACGGGCACGTGGACGGGCTGCTCGCCGACGCCGGCTCGGGGCTCGCGACCCAGGGCATCCCGGCCAGCCCGGGGGTGACGGCCGCCCAGGCGGCGGACACGGTCGTGGTGCCGTGGAACGACCGCGCGGCGGTCGAGCGCGCGCTCGCCGAGCGGCCGGTCGCCGCGGTCCTCTGCGAGCCGTGCCCGGCGAACATGGGGCTGGTGCCGCCGGACGAGGGCTTCCTGGCGTTCCTGCGCGAGGCCGCCGACGCGAGCGGCGCGCTGCTCGTCTTCGACGAGGTGATCTCGGGATTCCGGGTGGCCCGCGGCGGCGTCCAGGAGCGCGAGGGCGTGGCGCCCGACCTGACCGTCCTGGGGAAGGTCCTCGGCGGCGGGCTGCCCGCGGCCGCCTACGCGGGCCGGGGCGAGCTGATGGAGCGGGTCGCGCCGGCCGGCGACGTCTACCAGGCCGGGACGCTGTCGGGCAACCCGCTGGCGGTCGCCGCCGGCCTGGCGACGCTGCGACTGCTCGACGACGACGCCTACGCGGCCCTCGACCGGACGACCGAGCGGCTCGCGACCGGGCTCGCGGAGGCGGCGCGCGAGGCGGGCGTGCCCGTGCAGGTCCCGTGGACGACCGGGCTCCTCACCGTCTTCCTCTCGGCCGAGCCGGTCCGCGACTACGACGGCGCCCGAGCCTGCGACACGGACGCGCACGCCGCGCTCTGCCGGGCGCTCCTCGACCGCGGCGTCTACCCGCCCCCGTCGCAGTTCGAGGCCTGGTTCCCGTCGCTGGCGCACGCCGACGAGCACGTCGAGCGGACGGTCGAGGCGGCCCGGGAGGCCTTCGCGTCGCTGTGAGCGCGGACGGCCGCCGCCCCCTGCTCGCCGAGGTGGTCGCCGCGGCCGACCCGTCGCTCGCGCCGTACGCGCGCCCGGTCGGCTCCGGGTCGCCCGTGGCCTCGTCGCCGCCCGACGCCGCCGCGCCGCCCGCGGCCGGGCCGCCCGTGCGCGACCCCGCCCGGGCCTTCGTCGTCGAGGCCGTGCGCGAGGGCTACCTGCTCCACTACGGCGAGCCGCGCGCCTTCGCCGGCATGGACGGCGACCTGCGCCTGCTGGCGGGCGACTCCCTCTACGCCCTGGGCCTGGCCCGGCTCGCCGAGGCCGGCGACCTCGACGCCGTGGCCGAGCTCGCGGACCTGATCTCGCTCTGCGCCTCGGCCCGCGCGGAGGGCGACGAGAGCCTGGCCGAGCGGCTCTGGGAGGCCTCGACCGCCGCCCTCGCCGGGACCGGCCCCGGCGCCCGGGCGCTCGCCGTCTCCGCGCAGGCGCCCCCTCGCCCGGACGGGGCGCAGGCGCCCCCTCGCCCGGACGGCGACTGAAGCAGCCGCGCAACGGTTCGCGCGTCTCCCGTAACGCTCCGCTCGCCTCCCGGCGACCGCCCTTCAGAGCTTTGCTGCCTTTGGTCCGCATAGCGATGCGTAAACAGCAAAGCGGCCACGCCCGCCGCCGGCGCACCGTTACGAAGCAGCGACGAAGGTGACGGGAGGGCGACGGCCGCCCGCCGCGCGGGGCCGCATGGGGCCGGCCCGGGAGGCGCCCGCGATAATGTCTCGGGCGGGACGTGGACCGTCCCCGACCCCCTGACTCCAGTGGCCGACCACCCCAAGAGAGACCCGAAGTCGCCCTACACCAAGGACCGGGAGCTGCCCGGTGCCTGGGAGGGCGAGACCGTCACCCGGCGGCGGGTCTTCACCGGCGGGGCGGTCGCCGCGGGCGGGATCATGACCGCCGCCTTCGGCCTGCCGGCGCTCGGCTTCGCGCTCGGCCCGATGTTCGAGCGGACCGAGCCGCTCCGGTTCCAGGACGTCGGCACCGAGCGCGACTTCAACACCCAGAGCTACGTGCCGCGCGTCATCACGATCACCGACGACGTGGGCGAGGCGGGGAAGACCACCATCTACGTCCGCAAGTTCGACCCCTCGCGCGACAAGGACGACCTCGGCCAGCCCTACGTCGCGATCTCGACCCGCTGCATGCACCTCGGCTGCCCGATCCGCTACGTGGCGGCCTCCGAGCGCTTCATCTGCCCGTGCCACGGCGGCGTCTACGAGTTCGACGGCTCGGTCGGCGGCGGCCCACCGGTCCGCCCGCTCGACCGGTTCGAGACCCGCGTCCGCGCCGGGCGCGTCCAGGTCGGCCCGCGGTTCTCGCTCAACTCGAAGCTCGAGCGGTTCAAGGTGCGCGACCCGTCGAACCACCTGGACGGCCTGTGGCAGTACCTCTACCCGTCGAGGCCGACCGTATGAGGCTGCTCCCCGGCCCGCTCCGCCGCCGCGCCCCCGACGAGGGCGAGAACGGCGCGCCGCGCACCGACGGCGACCTCCGGTCCGCCAACGGCGGGCGCGCCCTCCAGCGGGAGCGGAAGGCGGACCGCAACGCGCGGGTCGAGGCCGCCGCGGAGACCGGCATCTCGACGGCGGGCTGGCTCAACGAGCGCACCGGCGCCACGCCGTTCGTGCGCTGGTTCCTGTACCGCAAGGTCCCCGCCGGCCAGAACTGGTTCTACACGCTCGGCTCGGCGGCGATGTTCGCGTTCGTCTCGCAGGCCGTCACCGGCATCTTCCTCGCGATGTACTACCGGCCGTCCAGCAACGAGGCCTACGAGTCGACCCAGCACATCACGAACGACGTCTTCCTCGGCGAGCTCGTCCGCGGCATGCACCGGTGGGGGGCGACGGTGATGATCATCCTGGTCTTCCTCCACATGGGGAGGGTCTTCTTCTTCGGCGCGTACAAGTACCCGCGCGAGCTGAACTGGGTCATCGGCGTGGCGCTCCTGATCCTCACGCTGATGATGGGCCTGACGGGCTACCTGCTCCCGTTCGACACGCGCTCGTTCTGGGCCACGGTCGTCGCGGTGAACCTCAACTCGTCGGCGCCCGTGCTCGGCCCCTACATCGCGGACTTCCTGCGCGGCGGGGCGGAGTTCGGGGCCACCACGATCAGCCGCTTCTACGCGCTCCACATGCTGCTGATCCCCGGCCTGATCGCCGCCCTGATGGGCGCGCACCTGTACCTCGTGGCCAAGCTCGGGGTCACCTCGCCGCCGTGGCTCAAGGCCGAGAAGGCGCGCGAGCTGGCCAAGGAAGAGATCTAGGCGGCCCGGCGTGAACGCCCGCGAGAAGGAGCAGTACCTCCGCGAGTACCACGTGATGAAGGAGAAGGGGAAGCCGTTCTTCCCCTACTCGGTGCTGAAGGACTCGGCCATGGCGTGCATCGTCATGGCGGTGATCATCGCGATGGCGATCATCCTCGGCGCGGAGCTCGGCCCGAAGGCCGACCCGACCTCGACCACGGTCACGCCGCGGCCCGAGTGGTACTTCTTCTTCCCGTTCGAGCTGCTCCGGGTCGTGAAGCCGGCCGAGCTCGTGGTCGTCGCCACCGTGGGCATCCCCACGATCTGGATGGCGCTGCTGTTCCTGCTGCCGTTCTACGACCGCAACCCCGAGCGCCACCCGCTCCGGCGGCCGATCGCCACGCTCGCCGGCATCACCACGATCGCCGGCATGGCCTACCTGACGATCGAGGGCGCGCTCGCCGGCTCGCCGACCAAGATCGACATGAAGGTCGAGCACCGGCTCGAGCCGGGCCGCGACGTGGCCGCATCGTCGGGCTGCCTCGGCTGCCACCGGATCGGCGAGAACGGGAACTCGGGGCCGGGGCCGCCCCTCACCGAGGTCGGCGGGCGGCTGCCGCGGCAGGCGATCGCCCGCACGCTCGTGAACCCGACCGCGCCGATGCCCTCGTACGCGCGACTCCGCCAGCGGAACCCCGAGCAGTTCGACCAGCTGGTCGAGTTCCTCAGCTCGCTCAAGTAGCGTCTTCCGGATGAGCCGCGTGGCGGCCCGCAGCGGCACGCTCCCCGAGGACCAGGTCCGGGCGATGTTCGACCGCATCGCGCGCGTGTACGACCCGATCAACGCGGTCATGACCGCCGGCATGCACCAGCGCTGGCGCGAGCGGGCCGCCGAGCTGGCGGCGCTCGGGCCGGGCGGCAGCGCGCTGGACGTCGCGACCGGGACCGGCGACCTCGCGCTCGCACTGCGGGAGCGCGTCGGCCCGGGCGGCCGGGTGATCGGCTGCGACTTCTCCGAGCGGATGCTCGAGCTGGCCCGCGCCAAGGCCCCCGACCTGACGTTCGAGCCGGCGAACGCGCTCGACCTCCCGTACGGGGACGACGCTTTCGACGCCGCGACGGTCGGCTTCGGCGCGCGAAACTTCTCGGACCTCCCGCGCGGCCTCTCGGAGATGGCGCGCGTGGTGCGGCCGGGCGGTCGGGTCGTCGTGCTCGAGATCACGACCCCGGCGCGGCCGCCGCTCTCGTGGTTCTTCCGGCTCTGGTTCGACCGGCTCGTGCCGCTGATCGGCCGGCTCGCGGGCGACCCCGAGGCCTACACGTACCTGCCGAGCTCCGTGCGGCGGTTCCCGGACGCGCGCGCGCTGGGCGGGGCGATGGCCGCCGCCGGGCTCGTGGACGTGCGCTGGGTCGTGACGGCGGGCGGGATCATCGCCATCCACGTCGGGACCGTCGGGTGAGGACGGCCGGCGGGCCGCAGCTCGCGGCGGTCGCGGAGCTGGGCGGCGAGCGGCTGCGGTCGCTCCTCGACGCGACCGAGCGGCTGCTCCACGGCGTCGCGGACGGGCACGGCGAGCGGCTCGCCGCCCACGTCGCGGACACGCTCGACGCGGGCGGCAAGCGGCTCCGGCCGACGCTCGTCTACATCGCGGCCGGCGAGGCGTCGTCGGACCACCTCGTCGACGCCGGCGCGGCGGTCGAGCTGCTGCACATGGCCACGCTCGTCCACGACGACGTGCTCGACCGCGCCGAGCTGCGCCGCGGCCGGGCGACGGTCTTCGCGCGCGGGGGCCGGCTGGACGCGACGGCGACCGGCGACCTCCTGTTCTCGCGCGCGTTCGCGGTGCTCGCCGCGACCGGGAACGCCGAGGCCGTGCACGCGCTGTCGGACGCGTCGTCGGCGCTCGCCCGCGGGGAGCTGATGCAGCGCGACGACGCGTTCTCGCCCGCGGTCACCGCCGAGCGCTACCTGGAGCGCTGCCGGCTCAAGACCGCCCGCCTGTTCGAGGCCGCCTGCCGCCTGGGCGCGCTGCTCGGCGACCCGGGGGCCGGCGCCGCGGGCCCGCTCGGCGAGTTCGGCGAGCGGATCGGGATCGCGTTCCAGGTCTTCGACGACGTGCTCGACGTGTCCGGTCCGACCGAGCGCACCGGCAAGACGCGCGGCGCCGACCTGCTCGACGGCACGGTCACGCTCCCGCTGATCCTCGCGCGCGAGCGGGACCCCGAGCTCCGCGCGCTCGACCTGCGGAGCGCGGCGACCGACGCGGCCGGCGCGGCGGAGCTGTGCGACCGGATCGCCGCCACCGGCGCCCTCGAGGACGCGCGCGAGCACGCGCTCGGGCACGTGGCGGCCGGCAAGGCGGCCCTCGACGGCCTGGACCTCGGCGGCGCGCAGCGCGAGCTGCTCGACCTGGTGGCCGACGGCGTGATCGAGCGCTACGCCTGAGGCGGGCGGCCGGCGGCTACGCGCAGCAGGCGCGGCCGCGCCAGGCGTCGCGCCCCTCGCGCACCGCGACCGCGGCGATGAGGAGGGCCGTGACCGGGTCCGCCCACCACCAGCCGAGCACCGCGTTCGCCGAGAGGCCGACGAGCAGCGCCGCGGCGAGGTAGGCGCAGACCAGGTTCTGGCGGCCCTCGGCGCGGGTGGCCGACGACCCGAGCCGGTGGGCGACGCGCTCCTTGGCCCGGGCGAGCGGCGGCATGGTGGCCAGCGTGGCGACGGCGAGCGCGATGCCGACGGCGCTCGCCTCGGGGCGGGCGGCGTCCGCCAGCGAGCGCACGGCCTCGACGGCGACGTACGCGCCCAGCGCGTAGAAGCTCGCGCCGATCAGGACCTGGGCGCGGCGCTCGGACCGCTCGCACGCGGCCCGCGGGGCCGCGAGGCGCCAGAGCAGCACGACGCCGGCCGCGGTCTCGACGAGCGAGTCCGCGCCGAAGCCGATCAGCGCCATCGAGCCGGCGGCGAGGCCCGCGCCGATCGCGACGGCCGCCTCGATCAGGTGCCACGCCATGCCCAGCCACGCCAGGGCCCGCGCGCGGCGCACCAGCCGGTCGCGCTCGGACGGGACGGCGCGCGCGGCGCCGGCCGTGGTGGCTTGGGTCGTCACGCGTCGAGCCTAGGCGCTCGCGCGGCGACTAGAAGTCGACCGGCAGGATGGCGTCGGCCTGGAGGGCCGCGACGAAGCGGTCGATCTCCTCCGACATGTTCGCCGTGACGAGCCGCTTGTAGTCGCGGCTCAGCGCGTCGGTGCCGGCCTCGAGCTCGTCGTCGAAGCGGTCGCACTGCGTCTGGGAGAAGATGCCGACCTCGACCCACTCGCAATCGGGGCAGCGGAGCGTGACGTTCCAGCTCTTGGGGTCCGCCTCCTCCCACTGCACGGGGTAGACGAGGCGCGAGCCGCAGCCGATGCAGACGCAGAGGTCGCGGTCCTCGTCCGCCGGCGCCCGCGTGGGCTGCTCGGGGGCGGGGCGCGGCTCGGAGAACGAGGAGTGGTCGAAGTAGACGACCTCGATCGTCTTCCCGCTGGGGAGGACGATTCGCTTCATCCGGTGGTCTCTGTCGTCCGGGGCGGGCATCTCGGTGGTCCTCGCAGGCCGTATCGGCACCTGACGCCCGTACTTGAGGGGAGGCCGACGAACGTCCAGCCCCCCGGACGGATCCGTTGGGCCCGCCGCCCCGGCGAGATACCATGGTCACTCCCACCGGAGGAACCTGATGCCCAACATCGGCCCACTCGAGATCGCAATCGTCCTGATCATCGTGCTCCTGATCTTCGGGCCCAAGCGGCTGCCGGACCTCGGCCGATCGCTGGGGCGGGGGATGCGCGAGTTCAAGGACTCGGTCACGGGCAAGGACGACGACAAGCGGCTCGAGGAGTCCTCCGAGCCCGTCGCCCGTGCGACGGCCGACGACGAGCCCGCCCGCGCGGCCAAGCCGGCCGACGTCTCCTAGCCCCGCCGCCGCGTAGCAGTGGCGCGGATCCGGCCCATCGGCCACGAGGACAGGCTCAGCCTCGTCGAGCACCTCGACGAGCTCCGCTCGCGGCTGATCATCGCGCTGGTCGCGTTCGGCGTGGCGTTCGGGCTCTGCTTCTGGCAGGACGACCTGCTGCTGGACATCGTCAACCACCCGCTTCCGGACGGGTTCAAGCCGATCACCCTGAGCCCGACGGAGCCGTTCGTCGCGACGATCACGGTGGCGGCGTACGGGGCGATCCTGATCGCCATGCCCGTCGTGCTCTACGAGATCTACGCGTTCGTGCTGCCGGCGTTCAGCCCGGGCGAGCGGCGGGTCGCGCTGCCGCTGCTCCTGATGGTGCCGTTCCTGTTCATCGGCGGCGTCGTGTTCGGCTACTTCGTGATCCTCAAGCCGGCGCTGACGTTCCTCCTCAACTTCAACGACAGCGACTTCAACACGCAGATCCGCGCCCGCGACTACTACAGCTTCGTCTCGCTCAGCCTGCTGTCGGTGGGGATCCTGTTCCAGATCCCCGTGGGGGTGCTCGCGCTCACGCGGCTGGGCGTGACCACCCCCGAGCAGCTCCGGCGCGGGCGGCGCTACGCGATCGTCGGCTGCGCGGTGCTGGCGGCGATCCTGCCGACGATCGACCCGGTCACGATGCTGCTCGAGATGGTCCCGCTCGTGGTGCTGTACGAGGCGAGCATCCTGCTGGCGGCGGCGTTCGGGAGGCCGGCGTCGGATGTGGGCGACACGCTCGCGTCCGCGGAAGGGTCCTAGACTCGCCCCATGCTCTTCGACCTTCGTGGCAGACGGCGACGCGCGGTGCAGGTCACCTACCTCGGGCTCGCGCTCCTGATGGGGGTCGGCCTGGTCGGCGCCGGGATCGGCAGCGACGTGTCGGGCGGCGTGTTCGACATCTTCACCGGCAACAGCGGTGGCGGCGACGTCAACAAGCCGATCGAGAAGAAGATCGAGGCGGCCGAGAAGCGGGTCGCGGCGAACCCGAACGACCGGGCGGCGCTCGCGACGATCGTCCGGAACCGCTACTCGCTGGCGGCCAACGACACCGACCGCAGGACCGGCGAGTTCGGCAAGGACGGGAAGAAGGAGCTCGCGAAGGCCGCGGACGCGTGGACGAAGTACCTGGCCACCAAGCCCGAGCGGCCGGACGACGGGCTGGCGAGCCTGATGCTCCAGGCGTACGGACCGGCCGGGCTGAACCGGCCGGAGGAGGCGGTCCGGGTCGCCGAGCTCGTCGCCGAGCGGCGCGACGACGCGCAGTCCTACATCCAGCTCGTCCAGTACGCGACGCTGGCCAAGCAGAGCCGGAAGGCGGACCTCGCGGCCGACCGCGCGCTCGAGCTCGCCCCCAAGGGCGAGCGCAAGACGGTCAAGCAGCTGATCGAGCAGGCGAAGACGGCCGGGACGGGCGCCGGCGCGCAGGGGACGACCGACGACACCGCGCCCAGCGGCGGCTGATTCGCCGTGCGCGGGCGGGCGCGGCCGGCGGCGCGCGAGCGGTTGATACCTACGCTGCCTGACTGGTAGAAACCCGTCACAATGCCTCTACCCCGATCCCTAGGAGCCAGGTGAACTTCCACATCGACGACGAATCGATCGACGCCGAGACCCACGTCATCGAGCTGGGAGGCGAGATCGACCTCTATACCGCCCCGGAGTTCAAGGAGCGGCTGGTACAGGTCATCGAGGACGGGAAGAAGCAGCTGGTCGTGGACCTCTCGAAGGCGACGTTCATCGACTCGACGACGCTCGGCGTCCTCGTCGGCGGCGTCAAGCGGCTGCGGCCGTCCGGGGGCTCGCTGGCGCTGGTCTGCACGGACCAGAACATCACCAAGATCTTCGAGATCACCGGCCTCGACCGAGTCTTCCCGATCCACCCCTCGCGCGAGGAGGCGCTGGCCGGGGTGGCCGCGGGCGACGGCGCGCAGGCCGAGAGCGCCTAGGACGCCGGCCGGCGCAGGCAACCCCGCGGCCGGCTCCTATCATGAGGCGCCGGGCCGGCCTCGGTGGCCCGACCCGCGCCACGGCGCACCGCAGTCCCTGGGCCGTTAGCTCAATTGGTAGAGCAGGGGACTCTTAATCCCAAGGTTGCAGGTTCGATTCCTGCACGGCCCACTCCGTCTCCTCCGGTCGTCCCGCCCCTTCCGTCCCGGTCAGGTCCGCCCCTTCCGTCCGGTCCGGTCGGCCCCTTCCGTCCCGCCTCGGTGCGAACATGTGTTCGTGTCCGAGCAGCGGGCCGGGATCCTCCACGCCGACCTCGACGCGTTCTACGCGTCGGTCGAGCAGCGCGACGACCCGCGCCTCCGGGGGCGGCCCGTCGTCGTCGGCGGCGGAGTCGTGCTGGCCGCCAGCTACGAGGCCAAGGCGTTCGGGGTCCGGACGGCCATGGGCGGCGCGCAGGCGCGGCGGCTGTGCCCGCAGGCGGTCGTCGTCCCGCCGCGCATGTCCGCCTACGGCGAGGCGAGCCGCGCGGTGTTCGAGGTCTTCGAGGGGCTCGCGCCGGTCGTCGAGGGCCTCTCGATCGACGAGGCGTTCCTCGACGTCCGCGGGCTCGAGCGGATCTCGGGCACCCCGACCCAGATAGCCGCCCGGCTGCGGCGCGAGGTGCGCGAGGAGGTCGGCCTGCCGATCACCGTCGGGGTCGCGCGGACCAAGTTCCTGGCCAAGGTGGCGAGCGGGGTCGCGAAGCCCGACGGCCTGCTGGTGGTCCCGCCGGACCGCGAGCTCGCGTTCCTCCACCCGCTCCCGGTCGAGCGGCTGTGGGGCGTCGGTCGCGTCACGGGCGGCAAGCTGCGCGAGCACGGCATCGCGACCGTCGGCGAGGTGGCCGGGCTCGACGAGGCGGCGCTCGTCGACCTGCTCGGCCGCGCGGCCGGCCGCCACCTCCACGCCCTCGCCCACAACCGCGATCCGCGCCGCGTGCGCTCGGGGCGGCGGCGGCGCTCGATGGGCGCCCAGCGTGCGCTCGGCCGCTCGCCGCGATCGTGGGAGGCGCTCGACGCGGTGGTGGTGGCGCTCGTGGACCGGCTCGGCCGCCGGCTGCGCGCGGCGCACCGCGCCTGCCGCACGGTCGTCCTGCGGCTGCGGTTCGCCGACTTCTCGCGCGCCACGCGCTCGCACACGCTCGACGAAGCCACGGCCGGCACCCGGACGATCCTCGCCACCGCGCGCGGGCTCCTCGCCGCCGCGATGCCCACCATCGAGCGCCGCGGGATCACCCTCGTCGGCGTCTCGCTCTCGAACCTCGAGGACGCCGGCGCGGTGCAGCTCGCGCTGCCGCTCGAGGGCCGGCGCGCCAGCGCCCTCGACGCCGCGCTCGACGAGGTCCGCGACCGCTTCGGCTCGGGCGCGATAACCCGCGCGGTGCTCGTCGGCCGCGACCTCGGGCCGTCCGTCCCGCTGCTTCCGGACTGACCCGGTGACCGCCGCCGGGCCGATCCCGATGACCGCCGCCGCACCGATCCGGGGCACGTCCCCCGGCGCACGAGCGCCTCCGCGGTCCTCCCCCCGAATGGGTGGACCTGGGCCTCAGGGCGTCATAGGAGGCCCCAGCACTGGAAATTCTCCCGCCGGGTGCCGATAAGGCCGCAGATGGATCCATCCTTGCGCGAGAGGCTCGGGCTGCGCCAGTCGGCGCGGCCGCAGAGCCGGGAGCGGGCTGAGCGCGCTGTCGCGGCCCGGTCCCTCATGTATCTGTTCGCAGTCGGCTCGCTCGTTGCGAGCACGGCGCTGGTCGCCCCGTTCAGCGTCTCCCTGGACGACACGCGCATCGGGATCACCGCGGCCTGCGCGGGCATGATCGCCGTGGCCCTGCTCGTCGCCTACGACAGCGTTCCCCGCTGGGCGCTGTCCGTCTTCCTCCTCTGCGGCTCGATGCTGATCGAGTGGGCCGTCTACGCGAGCGGCGACCCCCAGAGCCCGTTCCTCCTCTTCTACCTCTGGATCGCGCTCTACGCCTTCTACTTCCTGAACCGCCTCCAGGCCGCGCTCCAGGTCGCGTTCATCGGCGTCGCGTACGCCGTGGTGCTCGCGCTCGGGAACGAGGACTTCCAGACCCAGTGCCTGCGCTGGATGGTGTTCACGATCGGCATGCTGGTCGCCGGGCTCCTGATCCGGCTGCTGCGCGAGCGGATCGACCACCTCGTCGCCGAGCTCGACGACGCCTCGCGGACCGACATGCTCACCGGCCTCCTCGACGAGCGCGGCTTCGACGACGTCCTCCACAAGGAGCTCGAGCGCGCCCGCCGCAGCGGCAACCGGGTCGGCGTCGCGGTCGGCGAGCTGGACGGCGAGGGCTCGCTGCGCGAGCGGCTCGGCGAGCGCCGCGCGGACGAGCTGATCGCGGACGTGGGCTCGCGGATCGGCGCCACCATCCGCCTCAACGACGAGGGCGCCCGCATCGGCGACCAGTTCGCCGTGGTCTGCCCCTACACCGACGAGCGCGGCGCCGCGATCATGGCCGAGCGCGCCGCCTCCCTCGTTCGCGACGCCTTCGCGACCGGCGGCGACCCCCAGACGCTCAGCTTCGGCGTCGCCAGCTACCCGAAGCACGGCACCTCGACCGAGGCCCTGATGCACGCCGCGCGCCACGCGCTCGGCGAGGCGCGCGGCCTCGGCGGCGACCGCGCCGTGACCTTCTACTCGGTCGAGAACTCGATCGAGGAGCGGCTCCGCTCCGACGTGGAGATCGAGGTCGTGACCGCCGACGCCGGCGACAGCGAGTACGGCCTGGCGTCCCAGAGCTAGCGCCGCGCTGCAACGCCCGCGGCCCGTGTGAGAATGGGCCCGTGACCGAGCTGGCCTGCCTCGACGGCGCCGTGCTACCCGCCGCCGAGGCGACGGTCCCCGCCACCGACGAGGGCCTGCTGCGCGGCGACGGGGTCTTCGAGCTGATCCGCGTGTACGACGGGCGGCCGTTCGCGCTCGGAGAGCACCTCGACCGGCTGGAGGGATCGGCCGCGAGGCTGCGGCTCCCGCAGGAGGTTCCGCGGGCGACCCTCGAGAGGGAGGCGGCCGAGATCGTCGCGGCGCGCGGCGGGGACGGGTTCGACGGCTGCCTGCGGATCGTGCTGACGCGCGGAGGGCGGCGGCTGCTCCTCACCGAGCCCGTGCCGTCGATGCCCGAGCGAGTCCGGCTCGGGTTCGTCACCTACTCCCCGACCCGCGTGCTCGACGGTGTGAAGTCGCTGTCGTACGCCGGCAACATGCTCGCCGGGCGGCTGGCTCGCGAGCGCGGGTTCGACGAGGCGCTGCTCGTCACCCCGCACGGCCGCGTGCTGGAGGCGCCGACGGCGTCGATCTTCTACGTGGCCGGCGACGGCCGGCTCTGCACCCCGCCGCTCGAGGAGCACATCCTCGCGTCGATCACGCGCCAGGCGCTGTTCGACCTGCTCGACGTCGAGGCGAGGGAGACGACGAGGGACGACGTGCTCGGCGCCGGCGAGGCGTTCGTCGCGTCGACCACGCGCGAGGTGCAGCCGGTCGCGCAGGTGGAGGACCGCAGCTTCGACGCCCCCGGCGAGCGGACGCGCGAGGCGGCGGCGGCGCTGCGCGACCACGTCCGGTCGGCGCTTCGGTGACGCTCCGGCCGCGCGAGGCGACCGACGGGCTCAGCGGCGCTCGCGGCGGCGCGCGTCGGCGGCCGACGCCTGCGCGCGCGAGCTGCCGTCGACCTGGTAGCGCACGTACCACGCTGCGTGCCGCGCGACCGCGGCGCTCACCGACACAGCCTCCCGAGCGGCCCTCGTGAGGCTTCGAGCCATCGTCCCGATGATCACTGCCCCCCTCTCGCCTCGATGCGCATCGTAACCGTCATCGGCAACCGTCCGCAATTCGTGAAAGCGGCCGCCGTGTCGCGCCGGCTGCGCGAGCGCCACGACGAGGCGATCGTCCACACCGGCCAGCACTACGACGACGAGATGTCGCGCGTGTTCTTCGACGAGCTCGCGATCCCGGCGCCGGACCGGCAGCTCGGCGTCGGGTCGGCGCCGCCCGCGGTCCAGACCGGTCGCATGCTCGAGGGGCTCACGCCCGTGCTCGGGGAGCTCGAGCCGGAGATGGTGCTGGTCTACGGCGACACGAACTCGACGCTCGCCGGCGCCCTCGCGGCCGCGCAGGACCACGTGCCGGTCGCGCACGTCGAGGCCGGGATGAGGTCGTTCGACCGCTCGATGCCGGAGGAGCTGAACCGCGTCCTGACCGACCACGCGAGCGACCTCCTGCTCTGCTCCACCGACACCGCGGTCGAGAACCTCGCCCGCGAGGGGGTCGATCGCGGGGTGCACCTGGTGGGGGACGTGATGGCCGACATCGCCCTGGCGCTCGCCGGACGGGCGCGCGAGACCTCGCGCGCGGTCGAGGAGCACGGGCTCGAGCCCGGCGGGTACCTGTTCGCGACCGCCCACCGGGCCGGCAACGTGGACGATCCCGACCGGCTGCGGCTGCTCGTGGACCTGCTCCTGTCGCTGCCGCTGCCGGCCGTCCTCCCGCTGCACCCGCGGACGCGCGCGCGCCTGGAGGCCGCCGGGCTGCTCGACCGGCTCGGCTCGAGCGACCGGCTCCGGCTCTCGCCGCCGGTCGGGTACCTCGACGCGCTGGCTCTGGCGGGCTCGGCGCGGGCCGTCGTCACCGACTCCGGCGGGCTCCAGAAGGAGGCCTACCTGCTCGGCGTGCCCTGCGTGACCCTGCGCGACCGCACCGAGTGGGTCGAGACGGTCGACGCCGGCTGGAACGTGCTGGTCGACCT
This sequence comes from Thermoleophilaceae bacterium, assembly GCA_036389295.1. Taxonomy (GTDB): domain Bacteria; phylum Actinomycetota; class Thermoleophilia; order Solirubrobacterales; family Thermoleophilaceae; genus AC-37. The sequence goes on from DASVQB010000063.1 coordinate 24,568, forward strand.
CGACCGCGAGGCCGCGCTCGCCGCGCTGGAGCGTCCGCGGCCGCCGCTGGAGGGGCGGCCGGAGCTGTACGGCGGCGGCCGGGCCGCGGAGCGGATCCGCGACGTGCTCGACTCTCAGGGCCCGTTCCGGTAGGCCGCGTGCGCCCGGGATCTGCCGGAACCGGCCCTTACACTCACGCGTCGTGACGGCGCTGCGGCCCTCCGACCGTGCGCCCGGGCTCCTCGTGGGCGACGGCGTCGAGCTGCCGGACGGCGTCGAGATCGGCGGCAACGTGATCGTCCACGCGGGGACCGCGATCGGGGACCGGGTGCGGATCGGCGACGGCGCGGTGCTCGGCAAGCCGCTGACGCTCGGGCCGCGGTCGCGGGCTTCGCGCGAGGAGCCGCCGCCGCTCGTGATCGGCGACGGCGCGACGATCGGCGCCGGCGCCGTGCTCGTGCGCGGGGCGGCCGTCGCCGCCGACGCGGTGATCGGCGATCAGGCCCACGTGCGCGAGCGCGCGGCGGTCGGGCGCGAGTCGGTGGTCGGGCGCGGGTCCGCCGTGGACAACGACGTGCTGATCGGCGCGGGCGTGCGGATCCAGACCGGCTGCTACCTGACGGCGTTCTCGGAGGTCGAGGACGAGGTGTTCGTGGCGCCCGGCGTGACCACGCTCAACGACATGACGGCCGGGCGTCGCCCGCGCGACGAGCCGCTGCGAGGGCCGCGGCTGCGGCGGCGCTGCCGGGTGGGCGGAGGCGCCGTGGTGCTGCCGGGGGTCGAGGTCGGCGAGGAGGCGTTCGTGGCGGCCGGCGCCGTGGTCACGCGCGACGTGCCCGCGCGGACGCTCGTGATCGGGGTCCCGGCGAGGCCCGTCCGCGAGGTCGGCGCGTGAAGCTCGTCCCAGCCCGCAGCCCGAACGCCCGGGACCTCGTCTCGCGCCGGCGGGCGAGCGCCCTGCTCCGCCGCCGGGTCGCGGGCGCGGCGCTCCGGTCCGAGGGCTGGGTCTGGCGCCCGGACACGCGCACCGTCGCGCTCGGCACGCTCGCCGCCGCGACAACGCTGGCGGTCTTCGTCGTCGAGGTCGGCCGGATCTGGCGGCGCGGCTCGGCGCCGCTCCCGAGCGAGACCGACGAGCTGCTCCCGGCCGCCCAGGAGGCGGTCACGGAGACCGTCGAGGTCGCGGTCGCCGGCTACCAGGACGTCTCGACGCGCGAGAACGCGACGTTCAACCTGCTCACGTCGTTCGTGCTGACGTTCGTCGGGATCCGGACGATCACGTGGTTCATGCGCGGCCGCGACCACGTGGGCCCGTTCCGCGACATCGTCGTCGGCCGCCGGCACATCCACCACTACGTGCCGGGGATCGTGCTGGCGTTCGGGTCGGGCGCCGTGGCGATCCTCACCCGCAACGAGGACATCGAGCCGCGGCTGGCGCTCGTGTTCGGGGCGGGCATGGCGCTCACGCTCGACGAGTCCGCGCTGCTCCTCGAGCTCGAGGACGTGTACTGGAGCCCCGAGGGGGTGCTGAGCGTGCAGATATCGCTCGCGGCGACCGCGCTGATCGGCGCGGTGTCGCTCGCCGTGCGGTTCATCCGCCGCGGCGAGCAGATCGTGCTGGAGCCCTAGCTCGCCGGCGCCGGCGCGTCCTCGGGCGCCGGCAGCAGGTGCGGCGCGGCGCCGGTGCGGATCACCTGGTCGCGTCCCGGCCCGACGCCGACGAGCACGATCGGCACGCCCAGCCGCTCGCCGACGAAGTCGAGGTAGTCGCGTGCCTGCTGTGGTAGGTCGGCGATCGTGCGGGCGCCCGAGATCGGCTCGTGCCAGCCGGGCAGCTCGACGACGTCGGCCGTGGCCTTGTGGACGATCGACTGGTGGTAGGGGAACTCGTCGAAGCTCGCCCCCTCCGGACCGAGGTATCGCACGGCGACGCCGAGCGGGTCGATCCCGGTGAGCGCGTCGAGTTTGGTCAGCGCGATGCCGGTGAGGCCGTTGAGGCGGACCGCGTAGCGGAGCGCGACGAGGTCGAGCCAGCCGCAGCGCCGCGCGCGGCCGGTGGTCGTGCCGAACTCGCCGCCGGCCTCGCGGATGCGGTCGCCCAGCTCGTTCTCGAGCTCCGACGGGAACGGCCCGGCGCCGACCCGCGTGGTGTACGCCTTCGCGACCCCCCAGACCTCGTCGATGTCCTTCGGCCCCACCCCGGCCCCGACGCACGCCGCGCCGGCGACCGGGTTCGACGAGGTCACGAACGGATAGGTGCCGTGGTCGATGTCGAGCAGGGTCCCCTGCGCGCCCTCGAAGATCACGAGCCGGTCGCGATCGAGCGCGTCCCAGACGATCCGGGTGGTGTCCGCGATGAACGGCTCGAGGCGGTGGCCGAGCGTGTGGTACTCCTCGGTCATCGCGTGGAGGTCGAGCGCCGGGTCCTTCGCGTACGGGCGCAGCGACTGGCGCTTGGGCTCCATCGCGACGTAGATCTTCTGCTTGAGGATCTTCTCGTCGAGGAGGTCCTGCATCCGGATGCCGAGCCGCGACGCCTTGTCCGCGTAGCAGGGCCCGATCCCGCGGCGGGTCGTGCCGATCTGGAGCTTGCCGAGCCGCATCTCGCCCGCCAGGTCGAGCAGCCGGTGGTAGGGCATGATCAGGTGGGCGTTGGCCGAGATCTTCAGGTTGGTCGTGTCGATCCCGCGCTGGTGGAGGCCGGCGATCTCCTCCGTGATGACCTGCGGGTCGAGCACCACTCCGTTGCCGATCAGGCAGTGCTTGCCGGAGTAGAGGATCCCCGACGGGATCAGGTGGAGCTTGAAGACCTCGCCGTCCCTGACGATCGTGTGCCCGGCGTTGTTGCCGCCCTGGTAGCGGATCACGACGTCGGCCTGCTCGGCGAGCAGGTCCGTGATCTTCCCCTTCCCCTCGTCGCCCCACTGGGCGCCGACGACCGCCAGCCCCGGCATGGCGCTACGCCGCTTCCGCGTCGAGCGGCGGCGTGCCGTCGTCGCGACGAGTGAGGCTCATGAACTTCGGATACCGCTCGAGGAAGGTGAGCACGACGTTCCCCACCGGCCCGTTCCGGTGCTTGGCGACGATCACGTCCGCCTCGCCGGGCCGCTCGCTCTCCTCCCGAGCGTAGTACTCGTCGCGGTAGATGAACATGACGAGGTCGGCATCCTGCTCGATCTGACCCGACTCGCGGAGGTCGGAGAGCATCGGCTTCTTGTCGGGCCGCGCCTCGACCGCTCGCGAGAGCTGGGAGACCGCGATCACCGGGATGTCGAGCTCGCGCGCGAGGATCTTCAGCCCGCGGCTGATCTGCCCGATCTGCTCGACGCGGTTGACGTTGCTGTCCTCCGGCCGCATCAGCTGGAGGTAGTCGACGACCACGAGGCCGAGCGGGTTGCGCGAGTGCAGCCGGCGGGTCTTGGCGCGCATCTCGAGGATCCCCAGGTCGCTCGAGTCGTCGACGTAGAGCGGCGCGGCGGCCAGCATCTCGGTGGCCTGCATGACCTTCGGCCAGCGGTCGGGCTTGACGCGTCCCTTGCGGAGGTCGTCGCCGTTGAGCTTCGCCTGCGACGCGATGAACCGCTGGGCGAGCTCGGTCTCGGACATCTCGAGGCTGAACAGCGCGACCGGCTTCCCGTACTTGACGGCCGCGTTCTCGGCGATGTTGGTGACGAGGGCGCTGTTGTGGACGACGACGTCGTCCGCCACGAAGTTCTCCGTGCTCGGCACGCAGAGGTCGTAGGTCTCCTCCTCGCCGATCGGCTCGATCGAGTCGACCTCGTCCCACCATACGTGTGAGGTCGCGAGGTCCATGAGCCCCTCGTCCCCGCTCCAGTCCGCGATCTCCCAGAGCCGCGGTCGCGACAGGCCGCGGCTGCCGACGTGCCAGTTGTGGCCCGGAGGCCGGCCGGTGGCGACGCTCAGCTCGCGCATCGGCCGGGCGCCCTTGACCTCGAGGACCCGCTCCCACACCTCGGCCGGGACCGTGTCGCTGTTGGTCCGAGTGCCCGACGTCCCGAGGCCCGCGACGAGCCGGTCCACCCGGTCCCCCTTGCCCACGGCACCGACGCGGTCGCAGAAGGCCGCCAGGTCGGTCTGGCCGGTGACGATCACCTCCCGCGCGACCTTGCCGGTGCCGTCGTAGACGGGACGCCGGAGGGTGCGGATCTTCCCGACGATCCCGAGCCGGAGCAGGAGGTGCTGGACGTCGCGCGCGAGGCGTCCGCTGATCGTCGTGTAGCCGACCTGCCGCAGACGCGACGAGACGTGGACGTGGCCGTCGCAGCCGTAGAGGACCGAGAGGAATCGCGCGATCTGGTGGTCCTCCAGGCCGAAGATCTCGTCCGGCACGAACTTGTCGGCCGAGTGCTTCCCCCAGAGCCCTTGGCGCACGAGCAGGTCCTTCAGGGGGTTGCCGCGCGAGCCGCGCCCCGCGCTGATCGTCGCCGTGCCGTTGCCCTTCGAGCCGCCGTTCAGCTCGAGCCCCATGGCCGCCGCCGCCGTGTCGACCGTGGCGAGGACCGGCGAGTCCGGGCCGTAGCAGAACCGCGGCGTCCGCTCGGTGAGGCTGCCGTTCGCTATCAGGGCGGCCAGGAGGACCACCTCGTGGTCCGGCATCTCGCGGCGCCGACCGGTGCGAGGGAGGGTCCGCGGGACGGCGAGCCGGTCGCCCGGGCCGAGCTCGTCGAGGCGGCGCCAGCCCCGCATCGTGAGGAGCGGGTGGTTGGACGTGGCATCGATGCGACGCCCCAGGCGCGTCGTGAGCCGGAAGACGGGCTTGACTCCGTTCCGCGCCGCGGCCGCGATCGGCCTCGGCCTCAGGCGCAGGTGACCGTCGAGCGAGGCGACCCAGACCTCGTCGCCGCGCTCGTGCGCCGCGACCAGCTCGTCGATCCTGCGGCGCGCGCCGGTCCTCGGGTCGTAAACCAACGCCGACCCGCGCAGGCACTTCCCCATCGACGGCCGTGCGGCCAGGACGATCAGGTTGCCGGGCTGGAAGCCGCCCGTCAGGTCGTCGATGTCCTTGAAGCCGCTCGGCGTGCCGGTGAGGGAGACGCCCTCGCGGGAGACGCGCTCGAGCTTCTCGAGCTCGTCGTGGAGGACGGCCTCGATCGCGCGGAGCTCGCCGCTGTGCTCGTCGTGGGCGATCCGGTAGAGCGCTGCCTCGGCCCGCTCGAGCAGCTCCCGCGGGGGGGCGGAGAAGCCGAAGACGTCGTCCTGGATCCGGCGGGTCGTCTCCAGCAGGCGGCGGAGCAGGGCGTGGTCCTTGACGATGCGCCCGTAGTGGCGGACGTTCCCCGCCGCCGGCACGAGGTTCGGGAGCGAGTGGACGTACGCGGTGCCGCCCGCCTCCTCGAGCTCGCCCGAGCGGTCGAGCTCCTCGCAGACCGTGAGCACGTCGACGGGCTCGGGGTCGGTCTTGTCCTTCAGCCGGATCATCGCCCGGAAGATCAGCCGGTGGCGCTCGCGGTAGAAGTCGTCCGGGCGCAGGGTGACGTCGATCAGCAGCCCGTCGAGCGCCTGCTCCGAGAGCAGGATCGCGCCGAGGACCGAGACCTCTGCTTCCTGGTTCTGCGGAGGGAGCTTGCCCGCCGCGTCAGGCGGAGCGGATGTGGACACGGCGGATCAGGGGCCGCCGGCCGAGAGACGAGGCCTTGCCGGGGACGCGAGGGCAGAGCGGCGCCGGGATGCGACGGCTCGCGGCGTCATCCGGCCGCCGTGACGATGGTCTTCACGCGAGCCGTGACCTCGTCGTGGACCTCGACCTGCACCATGTGCGTGCCGGTGGTCCGGATCGGCTCCTCCAGCAGCACCTTCCGCCGGTCGAGCTTCAGGTTCCGCGCCTGGCGGATCGCGTCGACGATCTCCTGCGCCGTGACCTGCCCGAACAGCCGGCCGTCCTCGCCCGCGGGATGCGAGATCGTGAGCACTGTCCGCGACAGCAGCGCGGCGTTCTCGCGGGCCCGCTCGGCGGCCTCCAGGGCGGCCCGCTCGGCCGCCTCCATCCGCCGCTTCGCCTCGGCCAGCGCCCCCGGAGTGGCGGCGTGCGCCAGCCGTCGCGGCAGCAGGTAGTTCCGCAGGTACCCCGGCGCGACGTCGACGATCTCGCCGCGCTCGCCGAGTGCGTCCACGTCTTCGAGAAGGATCGCCTGAGCCATCAGGGGGCAGCCTCGGAGCTACGGGGCGGTCCTGATGGCGAGCACCAAGCGCGGCGAGGACGCAGGGAGCGGGCAATGCTGGGCATGCCCGCGACCGAGGACGCAGCCACGCGCCGGTTCGCAGCCATCAGCGGTCTGAGACGTAGGGAAGGAGCCCGAGCTCCCGAGCCCTCTTCACGGCCACCGCGAGCTGGCGCTGGTGCCGCCGACACGCGCCGGTGATCCGAGCCGAGCGGATCTTGCCCTTCTCGCTCATGGCGCGGCGCAGCATGCCGAAGTCCTTGTAGTCCACGACGTCGACCTTGTCGCGGCAGAACTGGCACGGCTTCCGGCGTCCGCCGGTGGCCGGGCCCTTCCCGCGGTCCCGGCGGCGACTGGTCTGCTGTCGCCCTCGCTGCTTCGCCATTCGCTACAGAACCACCCTCTCGTCGTTGGCAGCGGTCGAGTGTAGCCATCATCACGAGAGGCCGCGAGGACCGAGCAGGCGATGGACGCAGGGGCCGAGCCGTACCGGGTACGGCTAGCCCCGAGGACGTGCGCATGGGAACGGTTTGCCGGCCTAGAACGGGATGTCGTCGTCCGACGCCGCGCCGCCGCCCGAGGGGGCCGGGGCGGGCTGGAGGTCGCTCGTGTCGGCCGGAACGTCGCTCTGCGGCGTGAACCGCCCGCCGTTCTCGCCCCCGCCGTCGCGCGAGCCGAGGAACTGCACGGAGTCGGCGACGATCTCGGTGGTCTGCCGCTTGGAGCCGTCCTGCGCCTCCCACTCGCGCCACTCGAGGCGCCCGTCGATGGCGACCGGGCGGCCCTTCTGGAGGTACTGGGAGCAGTTCTCGCCCTGGGCGCCCCAGACGGTGACGTCGAAGTAGTTCGGCTTGTCGACCCACTGGCCGCTGGCGTCCTTGCGGCGCGTGTTGCAGGCGATCCGCAGGCTGCACACGGGCGTGCCGCTGGGGGTGGTGCGCAGCTCTGGGTCACGCGTGAGGTTGCCGGTCATCACGACCCGGTTGATGTTCGTTGCTGCCATCTCTCGGAAGCTCCTTGCCTACTTGCTGGCTGTTCTGGACTCTCGGGCGAGGGTACATCCGGGGGCCGCCGGAACGGGCGGGCGGGCCCCATTTCGTCACGTGAAGTTCACGGACTGTGCGGGAGTTGTCACGAACGGCACGCGGCTGTGCGCGGACGCTCGGTGCGGCGGCCGGCGAGCCGGCGCTCAGCCGGCGTCCGGGCCGGGCTGCTCCGCGTCCGCGGCCGCGCGGGCGGCGACTCGCGTCTCGGGCGCCCGGTCGCGCGTGCGCGGCGGCTCCTGGCGGGGGCTCGGCGGCGGCGGCGAGCCGGGCTTCAGGCGGATGATCCTGTGGCGCAGCACCCCGTCGGCGATCTTGAGGCTGTGGCCGAGCCGGTCGAGCGTCTCGTTCGAGTCGGTCTCGAACTGGTAGAGGTGGTAGGCGGCCTCGGGACGGTGGTCGATCTCGAAGGCGATCCGCCGCACGCCCCAGTCGTGGTGCCCGACGACCGCGCCGCCACCGGCGTTGATCGTCGACTCGACGCCGGTGAGGATCTCGCTGCGGCGCTCCTCGGGGGCGTCGGGGTCGAGCAGGACCATGAGGTCGTAGAGCGTCGGCACGGCGCGCGGACGATAGCAACGGGGCGAATTCCGGCCGCTCGGCACTTAGGGCGGCATGGGACATCCGGAAGGCGACCGGCGCGGGCTCATCGAGCGCGTCCGCTGGGGGAACGTGGGCCGGCTGGCCGCCGTCGTGGCGGCCGGCCTCGTCATCGCGAGCGGTCCGCACGGCTGCGGGCGGGCCGAGGAGGCGGCGGCGCCCCTGCCAGGCGCGGGGGCACCGGGCGTGGCGGCGGCGCCGGACATCGGGACAACCGGTGCGGCGGGGCCCGGCGCGGGAGCCGCGGTGGACGGCGGGGCCGTGGGTGGCGGCGGTCCGGGTCCCGGCGCGAGCGGCGACCTCGCACGCGGTCGGTATGCGGCGGGGAAAGGCGGCGGTGAGGGTGGCTTGGAAGCCGGCGGGAGCGGCGACCTCGCACGCGGTCGGTATGCGGCGCGGAAAGGCGGCGGTGAGGGTGGTCCGGAAGGCGGCGGGAGGAGGCGGGACGGCCGGGGAGGCGACGGCGGTGAGAGCGGGCGACATGGCGCTCGCCGCGGCCGCCGCCCGGCCGGGCGCGGCTCGAAGCCGCACGGGCGGTCGAGGCGGCGCGCTCGTCGCGGCCGGCGGCGGTCCTGCGGCGGGGCGAGCGCCGGAACGCGGCGCGGATCGGCGATCCCGGCGCCGGGCGGCGGCATGCCGCCGCGGTCCGCGCCCGCGACTCCCCGCGCGCCGTGGCGGATCGGTCCGCGCCGCGGCGGCCGCCGCCCGCGACCGCCGGAGTTCCTGTAGGCGTGACCGCGGGGCGGCGGCCCAAACGAGAAGGCGGCGGGAGGGGACGGCCCGTGACGGCAGCGGGACGCGGGCGGGGCGACCGCGGGGCGGCGGCCTGCGTCGCCCTACGACAGCGCCGGCACGCCGTCCGGCCCGAGCCGCGCGCCCGACCGCTTCGCCTCGATGTCGCGGAGCTGGTCGTCGACCCAGTCGCCGGGGTCGCGCGAGGAGATGATCCGCTTCAGGCCGTCCGCCCGCCAGGCGCGCTCGTCGGCGGACATCGTCAGCGCGCGGTAGATCGCGTCGGCCTGCTCCTGCACGTCGAACGGGTTCACGGACAGCGCGAACTCGCCCAGCTCCTCGTGCGCGCCGGTGTTCTCGCTCAGCAGAGAGACGCCGTTCCGCTCGTTCACGAGCGGACCCTCCTTCGCCACCAGGTTCATCCCGTCGAACATCGCGTTGACCATCAGCAGGTCGTAGTGCTTGTACCGCGCGATGGCCTCCTCCACGTTGTCGCGGAGCTGGAGGTCGATCGGCATCCAGTCGGTCGTACCGTGGCGATGGTTCACGACCGCGACGAGCGCCTCGATCTTCTCGAGGTACTCGACGTACTCCGGCACGTCCTGCCGCGACGGCATGAGCTGCGCGCTGAACGTGACCCGCTCGCGGAACTCCGGGTGCTGGTCGAGGAACAGGTCGAAGGCCGTGAACCCGCGCAGCACGTTCTTGGACAGGTCCGCCCGGTCGACCCGCAGGATCAGGTGCTCGCGGCGGCGCCGCAGGATCTCGGCCTCGTACTCGCGGACGCTCGCCCGCTTCGCCGTCCGCCGGAAGGCCTTCGCCGAGATCGGCAGCGGGTAGTGGCGGATCCACGTCTCGTGCCCGTCGTGGCGCACGATCCCGGCCTCGGTGTCCACGTCGAGCCCGAACAGCTCGCGGCAGCAGAGCAGGAAGTTGCGGCGGTACGCGCGCGTGTGGAAGCCGACGATGTCGTTCGCGAGCAGGCCCTCGTAGATGTCCTCGCGGATGTCGGAGGGCAGCACCCGCCACGCGTCCGGCTGCGTCCACGGGATGTGGATGAAGTGGTGCAGGAACAGGTCCGGCCGCGCCTCGCGGATCACGCGCGGGGCGCTGTACAGGTGGTAGTCGTGCAGCATCACGAGCGCGTCGCGGAGCCCGTCCGCCTCCTCCAGCACCGCCCGCGCGAGGTCGTCGTTGACCACCCGGTAGCCGTCCTCGTACGCGCGCACCTCCTCGCGGCTCACGTCGGGCGCGTTCGAGAGGTCCCAGAGGTAGTGCTGGATGAACCACAGCATCGGGTTGGCGAACACGTTGTAGAACTGGTCGTAGGCCTCGGGCTCGCTCTCCACGAGCCGGACCCGGTACGACATGTCGTCGATCTCGCACGCGAATGCGCCGCCGTCGTGCCGGCGGCTCACCTCCACGTCGCCCTCGGTCATGGTCGACGCGATCCACAGCGCGTCGCGGTGCTCGACCAGGCCCTGGAGCGCGGTGACGAGCCCGCCGCCGCCGCGCGTGGCGCGCAGCTCGCCGCCGTCGTCCGGCTCGAAGGTCGCCGGTCCGCGGTTCGAGACCAGGATCAGCGGTGTGTCCGGGGTCATCCCAGGTCCACGAAGATACGAAGCCAGTCCCGGAGCAGGCGCGGGGTGAGGAAGTGGCGGCGCACGTGCTCCTTGCCGGCGCGCCCGAGCTGCTTGCCGAGCTCGGGCTGGCGGAGGTAGCGCAGCGCGCGCTCCGCGCACTCCTGCGGCGAGCTGACGAGGTAGCCCGTCTCGCCGTCCTGCACCTGGAGCGGTATCCCGCCCACGTCGCCGCCGATGAACGGGCGCGCCTTCCAGAGCGCCTCGGACACGGTCAGCCCGAACCCCTCGCGGGTGGACTTCTGGATCACGACCTCGGCCTGCGACTGGAACGCGTTGACCTCGATCGACCCGACGTTGTTCAGGTTGTTGAGGATCTTGATGTCCGGGTCGCCGCTCGCGTACTCGACCGTCGAGTTGAAGAACTCCCAGCCCTCGGGGTCGTCGGTGGCCATCGAGCCGACGAGCGCCAGCTGGAGATCCGGCATCTCCTCGTGCACGAGGCGGTAGGCGTCGATCACGCCGTGCGGGTCCTTCCAAGGGTCGAACCGCGACACCTGGCACAGGAGCGGGCGATCGACGTCGACGCCGAACTGGTCGCAGACGAACGCGGCGTCCTCCGGCGAGAGCGCCATGTTCTTGGGCGACAGCGGGTCGATCGCGGGCGGGACGATGTGCACCGCCCCGCTGCCGTCGAGGCTCGCCGGGACGTACTGCTGGAGGTGGTAGACCGAGCCGCCGTCGTAGTCGCGGATCAGCGGGACGAGCCGCTCGACCGTGGCCGGGTTGGGCGTGGAGAGGTCGATGTGGCAGCGCCAGACCCAGTGCCTCGAGCGGTCGCGGACGTGCTGGCGGACGGCCAGCGGCTGCGGGTCGTGGACGATGATCACGTCCCAGTCGCCGGCCAGCTCGCGGGCGTTCCGCTCGTTGTACTCGTCGTAGATCGACCACTCGTCGGCCGTCAGGTCCTGCGGGTTCCCCTGGAGCGCGTTGTGGAGGATCTTCGTGGCGTTGAAGAACTCCTCGCGCCCGACGATCACCTGCCACTCGGCCTCGATCCCGACGTCCCGCATCAGCGGGACGAGCGTGTAGAGGATCTCGGAGACCCCGCCGCCGAAGGCGGTCGCGGACAGGTGCAGCACCTTGAGGTCGCCGACCCGGTCGGCCAGCGTCCTGACCTCCTCGATCAGCGGACGTCCTACTAGGTGCGTGTAATCGGCAAGCGACTTGTGACCGACCCCTACCGGCTGAAGCAACCCGCTCTCCTCGGTCTCGAACGGCGGAGCAGACTACTCGGCTGCGGTGCCGAGCCTCTTGGTGAGCCGCATGGTGCCGTCAACTATCTCGCAGACGTCGGCTGTCGCCTCGATGATCGCCCGGCTCAGCTCCTGCTCCTCCTCGGAGAACGTCCGGTCGGTCTCGCCGTAGAGGTCCACCACGACGGCGTCGTCGGTGATGCGGAACGAGAACGTCATCTGCGACGCCTCCTGGTCCTCGCGGGCCGCCGCGCGGCGGTCGCCGCCCATCAGGAACGTGGCCGCCTCGGTGATGGCCAGCTTGAGGTCGGCGGCCGCCTCGAGGTCGAGCGGCGCCAGCCGGCACACGGCCGACAGGGCCAGGCGCGCGAGCACGACGTAGTCCGGCTTCGCCGGGATGGTGAGCGAGACGGCCTGTTCGGGGGAGATCGGGTCCAATCCGTGTCCCTGAATCGAGTTAACCCTAACCGCAGGACGCGATGTCCGCGCGCGGGTCACCCACACTCGATACCCGGCGCGAGGCGGGCCACACCGGCGGCGATCGCCTCGAGGATCCGCTCGTGGAGCACGGCGTTGGCGCTGGTCACGACCGACATCTGGAACTCGGGCCCGGAGCCCAGCAGCCGCCGGTCGTCGAGCGGGCGCCCGCGCGCGTCGGTGACCACCGCTCCGGCCTCGGTCGCGCAGAGGGCGGCGGCGGCCAGGTCGTACGGCGAGTTGTTGAGCACCGACCCGCGGCCGACGCGCTCGAACTCCTCCCGCATGCCGGGCACCTCCTCGACGAGCAGCGGCCCCGGCTCGACGTAGGCGTCCAGCTGGCCGGTCAGCACGCGGGTCATGTCGAAGGCGGCGGAGCCGAGGTCGAACGTGGCGCCGCCGACGGAGGAGGCGTCGATCAGCTCGGCCAGCACCTCCACGAGCGCCCGCGCGGGGCGGCCGCGGAAGCCGTAGGTCCAGAACATCCGGTCGAGGGCCTCGTTCCGCGACAGCGCCTGCGGCGGAGCCTCCACCAGCCCGCGCCCGCGCTCCGCGAGGAAGACGGCCCCGGACGGGATCTCGACCACGCACCCGACCCGCACGTCGCCCATCCGGACGTCCTCGCGCAGCGGCGCGGAGGCCACCGACACGCAGCACGACTCGAGGCCGGCCATGGCCGGGCGGGTGCCGTCGATCGGGTCGACTACGAGCACCTCGCGCGCCCGGCCGCCCGGCGGGGTCACGAGCCCGCGGTCCTCGGAGTAGAACGCGACGTCGGGCGCCCGCTCGGCCAGGAACGACTCGAGCAGGCGCTCGGCCTCCGCGTCGATCGCGAACGTCACGTCGCCGCCCGCCCCCGCGCCGTCCTCGTGGGCGCGGCCGGCGTGGGAGCCGAGCAGCGGCAGGACGCGCTCGCGCAGCGCCAGGGCCAGGTCGCGGACGAGCTCGACGGACACGGCCGCGCCTACCGCGAGGCCGGCTTCGGCTCGCGCTCGCCGAGCTCGACCGTGACCGAGCGCCGATCCGAGCCGCGGACCAGGTCGAGCCGCACCCGCTGCCCCGGCCGGAGCGCGGCGACCGCGTCGGAAACGTCGCTCGACCCGCGGACGGGGCGCCCGGCGATCGCCACGATCGCGTCGCCTCCCTCCGGGATCCCCGGCCGGCCCTGGAACTCGACCTTGTCCTTCCCGGCCTCGATCCCCGCGTCGTCCGCCGGACTGCCGCCCTCGACGCCCGCCACGAGCGCCCCGCGGGCCACGGAGAACCCGAGCCGGCGGGCGAGCTGGGGGTAGAGGTCCTGCGTCGTCACGCCCACGAAGGCGTACGAGACGCGGCCGTGCTCGCGAAGCTGCGAGAGGGAGCGGCGCACCGTGTCGACCGGGATCGCGAAGCCGACGCCCTCGCCGCCGCCGCCCGTCGACTGGATCTGGGCGTTGATCCCGATCACCCGGCCGCGGGCGCCGATGAGCGGGCCGCCGGAGTTGCCGTGGTTGATCGCGGCGTCGGTCTGGATCGCGTCCCCGATCTTGAAGCTCGTCAGCGAGTCGATCGAGCGGTCGAGCGCCGAGATCACGCCCACCGACAGCGACTGGCTCTCGTTGAACGGGCTGCCGATCGCGGCCACCGGCTCGCCGACCCGCAGCCGGCTCGAGCTGCCGAGCCGCAGCGGCGTGAGCGTCAGCCCGGTCGGGTCCACGCGCAGCAGCGCGACGTCGCTGAAGAGGTCGTCGCCGACGACCCTCGCCTCCACGCGGTTGCCGTCGGCGAGCTCGACGTACACGTCGTCGGCGCGCTCGAGCCGCGGCGGGTCGCTCCGGATCACGTGCGCGTTCGTGACCACGTAGCCGTCGCCGTCGAGGACGAAGCCCGAGCCGAGCCCCGCGCCGCGGTCGAGCAAGCCGTCCGACTCCGCCACGACCGTCACGACGCCGGGGGCCAGCGCGCGGTAGATCCGCTCCGGGTCGAACCGGCCGCGCTCCAGGCCCTCGACGACCCGGACGCGGGTCTTCTCCGCCGGCGGGGCGCCGCGCGGCGGCGAGCCGACGCCGTCGTCGTCCGAGCCGCCGCAGCCGGCCGCCGGGGCGGCGAGCGCGACGGCCGCCGCGGCGATCGCGGCCGGCCGCCTCATGCGGCCTGCCCGCCGTGCGGCCCGGCCGGGAGCGACAGCGTGAACGCAGTCCGCCCCGGGCGCGACTCGAGCTCGATCGACCCGTCCATGCGCGCCGCCAGCTCCCGCGCGATCGCCAGGCCGAGGCCGGACCCGCGCGCCGCGTCGCCGGTGTAGAAGCGCTCGAAGACGTGCGTCCGCGCCGCGGGGTCGATGCCCGGCCCGGAGTCGGCGACCACGAGCTCCGCGGCCCCGTTCTCGGCGGCGGCGGTGACCGTCACGCCGGTCCCCTCGGGCGTGTGCCGGATCGCGTTGTCGAGCAGGATCCGCATGATCTGCACCACGCGCTCGCGGTCGCAGGCCGCCGCCACCGGCGCGTCCGGCAGGTCGACCTCGAGCTTCGTCCGGTGCTGGCGGAGCGCCGGCCTGAACTCCCCCGCGACGGCGTTGGTCAGCTCGCCGAGGTCGACCTCCTCGCGCACCAGCTCGATCGAGCCGGCGTCGAGCCGCGAGAGGTCGAGCAGGTCCACGGCCAGCTTCTGGAGCCGCTCCACCTGCCCGCGCATGGTCGCGAGGAACTGCGCGCGGGTCTCGGCGTCGAGCTCCTCGTCCTCGAGCAGCTCCACGAACCCGGCGAGCGAGAAGATCGGCGTGCGCAGCTCGTGGGAGGCGTTCGCGATGAACTCCTTGCGGGCGTTGTCCACCCGAGCGAGCTGGCGCTGCATCTCGTTGAAGGTGCGGGTCAGCTCGCCGAGCTCGTCGCTCGAGTCCACCGGCAGCGGCGGGACCGGCCGGCCGGCCGCGACGTCGCGCGCGGCGACCTCGAGCCGGCGGACGCGCCGCGCGACCGTGCTGGCGCCGAGGAAGCCCCCCACCAGCGCGATGAGCAGCGCGACGAAGCCGGCGACCAGGAGCCGCGTGCGGACCAGCTCCACGGCCTCGCGGACCTCGTCGTACTTGCGCGTGTAGAGCGCGATCCAGGCGGGCCGGCCGCGGTAGAAGAGCGGCTTGGCCACCCGCGCCGACCCCTTGCGCACCGAGACGCTCTCGCTCGGGCTCCGCGCGAGCGCGGCCCGGCCCGCGAGCCTCACGTCCGGCTTGACCTTCGGGTTGGCGTTCGAGTCCGACAGCACGAAGAACTGCGGCCCGCCGCTCGTGGACTGCTGGACGCCGAGCAGGGTGACGCGGGCCCCGGCCGCGTCCGCCGCGGCGCGCACCTTCAGGTCGAGCGTCTTCGCCGTCACGTTCTGCCCGATGACGGACTGGAGCTCGCGCGAGGAGACGGCCGCCGAGCGCCTCACGTCGTCGAGCTGCTGGGTCTCGATCTGCGCCTCGAGCCGCGGCAGCACGACGAAGATCACCGCGGCGAACGCCAGGGCGGTGATCCCCACGATCAGCAGCGCCAGCTTGTTCTGCAGCGACCGCGGCCGCGGCAGCCTCGAGATCATCTTCTTGCGTTCAACGGTACGTCACCTGTCGCGGAAGTGGTACCCGACGCCGCGGACCGTGAAGATCATCTCGGGCTCGCGCGGGTCGCGCTCCAGCTTCTCTCGCAGGTGGCGGATGTGGACGTCGATCGTCCGCGGGTCGCGGTACGCGGAGTCGCCCCACAGCCGCTCCAGCAGCATGCTGCGGCTGAAGACGCGGCCGGGGCTGTTGGCGAGCGCGGCCAGGATCTCGAACTCGACGTAGGTGAGCCGGACGGGCTCGCCGCGCAGCTCCACGGACCGCTTGGCGAAGTCGATCCGCAGGTCGCCGTGCTCGAGCGGCTCCTCGGCCGACTCGCCGTTGCGGGACAGGGCGGCGCGCCGGAGCAGCGCCTTGATCCGGCTGGAGAACTCGCGCAGCGAGAACGGCTTGGTGATGTAGTCGTCGGCGCCGAGCTCGAGGCCGAGGACCTTGTCGACCTCCTCGGCCCGCGCGGTGAGCATGATGATCGGCACCGAGCTGCGCGCCCGGAGCTGCTTGCAGACGTCGAAGCCGTCCACCTCCGGGAGCATGAGGTCGAGCACGACGAGGTCGAAGTGCTCGTCGCGGAAGCGCTCCAGGGCCTCCCTGCCAGTGCGCGCCGAGACCACCTCGTAGCCCTCCTTGCGCAGCGGGTAGGAGAGCAGCGTCTGAACCGACTGCTCGTCGTCCACCAGGAGGATCCTGGGGGCCTCGGATGACATCTCCTCGGTCCTAACCCATGAGATTGTAGGTTGGAGCGTCGTGCGGTCGAGAAAGTGATCGAGCCCCGCATCTACCGCGCGGCGTTCCTGCCCGCGCTGCTCGCGGCGGCGGTGGCGATGTTCTCGCTCGAGAGCCGGCCGAGGCCCCTCAGGCAGGCGCTTCCGGCCGACGCGCTGTTCGAGGGGACGCTCGCCCGGGGCACCGTGCGGTCGATCGTGGGCCGCGCGCCGGACCGCCGCGCCGGGACGCCCGGCGACGAGGCGACCGCGCGCCGCATGACCGCCACGTTCCGCCGCTTCGGGTTCGCCACCGCGGTGGACCGCTTCGACGAGGAGGGGACGGGGCTGGTGAACGTGGTCGGCACCCGGCCCGGGCTCTCGCGGCGGCGGCTCGTGGTCGTCGCGGCGCGCGACGCGCGCTCGGTGCCCGATGCGACCGGCAGCGCCGCCGACACCGCCGCGCTGATCGAGCTCGCGCGCGTGCTCGAGGGGCGGGCGACGCGCAGGACGACGGTGCTCGCCTCGGTCGACGGCGGGACGCTGGGGGACGCCGGCGCGCGGCGGCTCGCCAGGCGGCTCGGCGAGGACCCGGCGCCGATCGACGCGGTGGTCGTGCTCTCGAACCTCGGCGCGCCGCGCTCGCGCGGTCCGCTGCTCGTCGACTGGTCGAACGACGCGACGCGCGGGCGGCAGTGGCTGCGGCGCACCGCCTCCGACTCGCTGCGCAGCGAGCTGGGCGACGACGGGGGCGGCCCGGGCAGCTCGCCCGCCCAGGTCTCGCGGCTCGCGTTCCCGGTCGGGGACGGCGCGCAGGGGGTCCTCATCGAGGCGGGGCTGCCCGCGATCCGGCTCTCCGGCAGCGGCGAGCTGGCGCCCGCCCCGTCGCAGCGCGACCTCGACGACGTCCACGCCGAGCGCTACGGCGACCTCGGCCGCTCCGCGCTGCGGCTCCTGTCCGCGCTCGACGCGGGGACGCCGCCGGAGAGGGGGCCGCGCTCGTACGTCACCGTGGCCGGCCGCGTCGCGCCGGGGTGGGCCCTGGCGCTGCTCGCGATCGCGCTGATCCTGCCCGCGGCGGTCGCGTCGACGGACGCCTTCGCGCGCGCCCGGCGGCGCGGCGAGCCGGTCGTGCCGTGGCTCCGCTGGCTGGCCGCCGGGATCGTCCCGTTCGTCGTCGGCCTGGGGGTCGCCGAGCTGCTCGTCCTGGTCGGGCTCGCCGACGACGCGCCGGCCGCGCCGCTCGACCCGGGCGCCGCGGAGGTCGACGGCTCGGCCGTGGGCGTCCTCGCCGCGACGATCGTCGCGATCGCCCTGACGTGGGCGGCGGTCCGCCCGCGGCTGGTGGGGAGGGTGCGAGGGGCCCCGCTCGACGCGTCCGCCCCGGGGGCCGGCGTGGCCCTCGCCCTCGTCCTCTGCGGCTTCGCCGTCGCCACCTGGGCCGTCAACCCGTACGCCGCCCTCGCGGCGATCCTGCCGCTCCACCTGTGGACGCTCGCCGTGCTGCTCGACGTGCGGGCCCGCACGCGGGCCTGGCTCACGGTCGCGGGGCTGCTTCCCGCGGCGGCGATCGTCGCGACCTACGCGCAGCACCTCTCGCTCGGCCCGCTCCACGGCGCGTGGTACCTGTTCCTGCTCGTCACCGGCCACCACGTGGGCCTCGCGAGCGCCCTGCTCGGCTGCGTCGCGCTCGGCACGCTCGCCTCCGTGACCGCCGTGGTGCTCGCCCACGCCCGCCGCCGCACGCCGCGGCCGGCCGGACGGCCGTCCCGCGGGCGTCCGTCCGACGACCGTCCGATCGTCGGCCCCGCGGGTCCGCCGCTCGAGCGAGTGCGCCGATAACGGTCCTCCCGGCGCCGAGCGTCCGTCCCGGTGCCCGGCAGGGTCCCCGAAACGGGCGTTCCCGGGTTACAGTGATGAGCGTGGACCGGATCGCCGACCTGAGGGAGCGCATCGCCGCCGGCCGCTACGCGGTCGACGCGCGCGCCGTGGCGGAGGCGATCGTCCGGCAGGCCGAGCCGGCGCCCGCCGGGCGGACGCGCTCAGCCGTGCTCGAAGCCCTCGAGCGCGACGTCGCCGCCGCCGGGGCCGGCGAGCCGCAGCCCGGCGCCGGCCTCGACCGTCCCTAGCCACGTCAGCCGCGTCCCCGCGGCGCGGGCGGCGCCCTCGACGGCGTCGCGTCGGGCCGGGTCGGCCGTGACGAGCAGCTCGTAGTCGTCGCCGCCGGTGGCGGCCAGCTCGGCGGGGTCGCGGCCCAGCTCGCGCGCGACGGCGCCGACGCCGGGGGCGAGCGGGAGGTCGGCCAGGCGGACCTCGACCGCCACGCCGCTCCGCTCCGCCACGTGGCCCGCGTCGGTCGCGAGTCCGTCGCTCAGGTCGATCATCGCCCCGGCGCCGGCGCGGGCGAGCGCGCGGCCGGCGTCGAGGAGCGGCTCGGGGCGGCGGTGGCGGCGGACGAGCGCCTCGCGCTCGGCGGCGCCGAGGCCGGCGCCCGCGCCGCGGAGCACGAGCAGCCCGGCCGCCGCGGCGCCCAGCTCGCCGGTCACGCCCACGAGCTGGCCCGGCCGGGCGCCGTCGCGGTACGCGAGCTCGTCCTCGCCGCCGGCCCACCCGGTGACGGAGACGGTCACCGCGAGGGCGGCGCCCGAGGAGACGTCGCCGCCCGCGAGCGTCGTGCCGGTCCGCTCCGCGAGGGCCTCGATCCCGCCGACCAGCTCGAGCGCCTCCGTCTCCGTCAGGCGGTCCGGAGCGGTCAGGGCGACGTACGCCTCCCCCGCCGCGGCCCCCATGGCCGCGAGGTCCGAGAGCCCGCGGGCGAGCGCCTTGTGGCCGACGTCCGCCCGCGAGTGCGTCGCGAGCTCGAAGTGGACGCCCTCGACCACGGAGTCGATCGACGTGACCGCCACGCCGTCGGCGCGGACCACGGCCGCGTCGTCGCCGCTCCCCCGCAGCACCCGCGAGCCGCGGACGCCGAGCCGGCCCTGGATCGCCCGGATCAGGTCGCGCTCGACCATCTCACCGCGCTCGCTGAAGGATTTACCGCCCTATGGGTCATGAAATGCTTCACTCGACTACCTCCCGAAGTCGCCGAGGGGGATGGCGATCGGCAGCATCCACGCGCACAGCGCGACCGTCGCCCAGAGCAGGCGGCGGTCGCCCGACAGGGCCGCCAGCGGCAGGAGCCACAGCGCGTACCAGGGCACGAGCCAAGCCGACGCCGCGAGGACCGCGAGCGTGGCCCAGCCCGCCATGGCGATCGGGTCGGCGCCGCGCCAGGCGCGGCGGAGCGTCCACAGCACGACGGCCGCGAACGCGACGCCGTAGGCGGCGCGGACCGCGTCGCGGTAGTCGAGCCGGTCGCCCGGCAGCAGCGCGCCGAGGAGCTGGGCGGTCTTGTAGGGGAAGCTCCAGCGCGAGGTCCGCCCCTGGTTCGAGCTGAGGACGCCGAGCGCGTCGAGCGCGTTGGTCCCGAAGCCGACCAGGGCCAGCGCGACGATCGCCAGGCCGACGCCCGCGGCCGCGCCGAGCGCGGCCCGCCACCGCGGCCGCGCCGCGGCCACGAGGTACGGCACCACGAGCCCCGCCGACGCCTTGAGCCCGGCGGCCGCGGTCGCGAGCGCGGACGCCGCGCGCGGCCGGCCCGCCGCGAACGCGGCCAGGCCGGCGGTCGTCGCCAGCACCACGAGGGTCTCGTTGTGGGCCCCCGCCACGTCGTGGACGAGGAGGTGCGGGTTGAGGCCCACGAACAGCGCCGGCACGACGGGGTCGCGGCCGAGCAGCCGGGCCGCCCGCCAGACCAGCGCCACGATCCCGAGCGACGACAGCGCCGCGACGACCTTGAGCACCCAGAACGCCGCCGGCACGCCGAGCGGCGCGAGCGGGTAGGTCAGGAGCGTGAAGGCGGGGCCGTAGACGGACTCGGCGTCCTTCGAGCCGGCGAACGGGAAGACGGCGTCCGACGGCACGTCGACCGGCGCGTGGACGTAGGGGTCCAGCCCGTGCTCGGCGCCGAGCCGCGCGTAGGCGACGTACGAGAACACGTCCTGGGAGAGCAGCGGCGGGGCGAGCAGGAACAGGAGGTGCAGTCCGGCGACCGCGGCGACCGCGGCGCGGGGCGGGACGTCGGCCGCGCGCACGAGTACGACCGCGTAGAGCAGCAGCGCGAGCCACATGCCGGCGTAGAGGAGCGGCCCGCCGAGCGGGCCGTCGGCCGCGTCGACGCCGGCGAAGCGGAGCGGTCCGAGAAGCCAGTCGGGCGAGCCGCCGGCCGTGGCGAGCACGGGGTTCGAGCCGGGGGCCGCGGGCAGCGCGGCGAGCGCGAGGTAGACGAGGCAGAGGGCCGCGAGCGCGGCGACGCCGAGCCGCCCGGGGCGCGCGCCGGAGCGGCTAGCCGTCGTCCTTGCCGCCGTTGCCGTTTCCGCGACCGCCGCCGTTGCCGCGGCCGTTCCCGTTCCCGTTCTTGCCGCCGCCGGTGCTGGGCGGCTCGGTCGTCCGCGGCGGAGCCTGCGGCGGCTCGGCGTACAGGCGCGGGTCGTAGCCGCGGTAGTCGCCGCCGCCCGCCGAGCTCCCGCCGCCCTGGTCGCGCTGCGGGGCCCGGTAGCCGTAGTCGTAGCGGTAGCCGGACCCGCCGCTCGCGCGGCCGGTCGCCGAGTTGCGGCCGTAGAACGCGCTGAACTTCGCCGGCTGCGTCGGCGGCGGGAACGACCGGCAGTCGCGGTGCGCCGCCGACATGAAGTCGTGCCAGATCTGCGCCGGGAACGTGCCGCCCGCCACCTGGATGCCGTGGACGCTCCGCATCTCCTTGAGCGCGTTCGGGTAGCCGACCCAGACCGCCGCGGCGAGCGACGGCGTGTAGCCGGCGAACCAGGCGTCGTTGAAGTTGTCGGTCGTGCCGGTCTTGCCGGCCGCCGGGCACCCGTAGCCCGCGTGCGTCCCCGTGCCCGCCTGCACGTTCTTCTCGAGGATCTTCGTCGCCTCGTACGCGATGCCGTCCGAGATCACGCGCTTGCGCTTGGGCTTGCCGAGGTCGTCGGACTTGCCGTTCGGGAACTCGACCCGCCTGATCGCCTTCGGCTCGCTGTACATGCCGCCGGCGGCGAGCGTCGCGTACGCGCTCGACATCTCGAGCGGCGACACGCCGAGCCGCAGGCCGCCGAGGCCCTCGGACGGGATCCCGTCGAGCTTGGTGCGGATGCCGAGCATCCGGGCCGTCTCGGCGACCTCCTTCGGGCCGACGTCGACGTCGAGCTGCGCGTAGACGGTGTTGTCCGACTTCAGCGTCGCCGTGACGAGGTTCATCGGCCCGCCGTAGGTGTGCGCGTAGGTCTGGACCTTCCACGGCCCGTAGCCGGGCACGTTCAGCTGGAGCGGCTTCGACACGTAGGTGGTCGAGCGGGGGTCGATCCCCTGCCGCAGCGCCGTGACGAGCACCATCGTCTTGAACGCCGAGCCGGGCTGGCGGTGGCCCTGCGCCGCGAGGTTGAACGTGCGGTCGTCGTAGCCGCCGCTCGACGCCATCGCCTTGATGTAGCCGGTCTTCGGGTCGATCGCGACGATCGCCGAGCTGGGGTCGCCCGGCTGGTTTAGCTGGCCGTTGATCGCGCGGCGGCCGAGCTCCTGCCACTTCGGGTCGATCGTCGTGTGGACCTTCAGCCCGCCGCGGCGGTAGACGCCGACGCCGTAGCGCTCGATCAGCTGGTCCTGCACGTAGTCGAAGAAGTACGGCTCGCGGCGCTTCGAGTAGATGTTGCTCTTCTTGAGCCCGAGCGGCTCGGCGGACGCCTCGATGGCCTCGGCCTGCGTGATGTAGCCGTTCTCCGCCATCTTCTCGAGGACCCTGTTGCGGCGCTCGAGCGCGTCGGTCGGGTTGCGCAGCGGGTTGTAGCGGGACGGCGCCTGGGGGAGGCCGGCGAGGAGGGCGGCCTGGTTGAGGCTCAGGTCCTCGGCGTGGCGGGAGAAGAAGACCTGCGAGGCCGCCTCGATGCCGATCGCCGTGCGCCCGTCGACGGTCCCGTACGGCACGTCGTTCAGGTACTCGCGCAGGATCCACTGCTTGCTGCGCTCGCGCTCGAGGTCGGCGGCCATCTTCGCCTCGCGGATCTTGCGCTTGATGTTGCGCTGCGGGTCCTTGATGTAGAGCGCGCGGACGAGCTGCTGGGTGATCGTCGAGCCGCCCTGCTTCGTCTTGCCGGAGGTGAGGTCCTCGGTGGCCGCGCGGACGATCGACTGGTAGTCGACGCCCTTGTGGCGGTAGAAGCGCTCGTCCTCGATGGCCACGGTGGCCTGGCGGACCACCGCCGGCATCTGGGTCCAGCCGATCGGCGTGCGGACGGTGTCGGACTGGACGTAGCCGAGCCGCGAGCCGTCGGCCGCGTAGATGACCGAGCTGGCGCCCTTGTCGATCGGCTTGAGCCTGTCGACGTCGGGCGCCGAGGCGGCGATGGCGAAGACGTAGCCGAGCGCTGAGAGCCCGGCGATCAGGAGGACGCAGACGACGACCGCGACGGCCAGCAGGGCGACGTTCCCGCGCCGGCCGCGGTTGCGTCGCTTTCGAGCCTGTCGCTGCCGGTAGGTCACTGGCGGTGGGGGCGGCCGTGTCGCCCCGGCCGTCTGGTCGCTGGCGGGGTCGCTAGGCGCCGGCCCCTGAGGATAGTCCCTCGCGCCTGAGCTGTTCGAGGCAGCTGACGCGTAGTCCTGCCGCGAGGGCGCCGCGCTCGGCCGGGCTCGGCGCCCAGGCCGCGGCCACCAGCCGCACGCCGTCCTTGTCGACCTCGGCCACGTGCGCGTCGACGCCCTGCTCGGCGCCCAGCAGCCGTATCGCGCGCATCGCGTCCGCCTCGGGCGGCAGGAACAGTGACACCTCGACCCGAACGCGCGGGTCCGCGACCGTGTGGTTCTCGACGGTGTTCTGCGCGAGGCGCTCGTTCGGGACCACCACCCGGCGGCCGTCGTCGCAGGCGATGTACGTGTAGGTGAGGCGGATGTCCTCGACGACGCCCGTGTTGCCCTCGAACGTGACGAGGTCGCCGATCCGGATCGGCTGGCTGATCGCGATCAGGATCCCGGCGACGGCGTTCGCGAGGGTCTGACGGGCCGCGAACCCGACCACCAGGCCGAGCACCGCCGACGAGGCCAGGACGCCGGTGGCCACGCGCTTGACCGCCGCGAACTGGCTCAGCGCCAGCGCGACGCCGAGCAGGATGATCGCGGCGTAGGCCAGCCGGCGGACCAGGCGCAGCCGGGTGTCGGCGACGGGCGACATGCCGCCGGCGACGGACGTGGCGAGGTGCGCCGCGCGGCGCACCAGGGTGCGGTCGACGAGCTGGGCGAGGACCACGGCCGCCACGACCGTGGCAACTGCCGTGATCACGTCGCGGTTGTCGGCCCAGAACGAGGCCGCCGCCGGGAGTCGGACCTCTGCCACGGCCGCTGAGCGTACGCGCGCCGCCGGAGCGAAGATGGGGGGATGACGGACCGGGAGCCGAGCCGGGCGGGGGCGGCGGGCGGGCGGGCGCCGCGCGCGGTGCTGCTCGACGCGCTGGGGACGCTCGTCGCGATGGAGCCGCCGGCGCCCCGGCTCGTCGCCGAGCTCGGCCGGCGCGGGCACCGCGTGGAGCCGCCGGCGGCCGAGGCGGCGCTCGCGGCCGAGATCGCGTACTACCGCGAGCACCACCTCGAGGGGCGCGACGCGGCGTCGCTCGACGGCCTGCGCGACCGCTGCGCCGAGGTGCTCCGCGGCGCCCTCGCGCTGCCGGGCCTCGCGCGCGCCGACGCGCGGGACGCGCTGCTGGCGTCGATCCGGTTCCGCGCGCATCCCGACGCCGCGCCGTGCCTCGCCGAGCTGCGGCGGCGCGGGCTGCGGCTCGTGGTCGCGAGCAACTGGGACTGCTCGCTGCACCGCGTGCTGGAGGAGGCCGGGCTGGCGCCCCTGGTCGACGGCACCGTCGCGTCCGCCGAGGCGGGCGCGGCCAAGCCGGACGCGCGGCTGTTCCGGGCGGCGCTGGAGCTGGCCGGCGTCGGACCGGGGGACGCGCTGCACGTCGGCGACTCGGCCGAGGCGGACGCGATGGGCGCGCGGGCGGCGGGCATCGCGGCGGTGCTGCTGCGGCGCGACGGGGCGGCGGCGCCGGCGCCGGCCGGCGTCCCCGCGATAGCGAGCCTGGCCGAGCTGCCGGCCCTACTCTAGGCGCGTGGACCAGCAGGACCGGAGCCAGCCGCCGCAGGGCGCGCAGCCGCCGCAGGGGCCGCCGGCGCCCGCCTCGCCGTACGGCTCGCCGCAGGGGCCGCCGGCGCCTGGCTCGCCGCAGGGGCCGCCGGCGCCCGCTCCGCCGCAGCAGCCCTACGGGCCCGCCGCCTACGGCCCCCCGCCGCCGCCGGCGCCGCCGCAGCCCTACGGCCCCCACTACGGCTACGCGTGGGCCTTCCCGCACCCGGCTCCGCCCGACCCGCCCGAGCTGCCCGACGGCGCGAGCCCGTGGCCGCGCTGGCCGGCCTGGTACGGGCCCGCGGCGTTCGGCGTCGGCATCGGGGTGACGCTCGTGGCCGTCACGATCGTCGGCGTGATCGCGGCCCTGGCGGGAGCGAACGTCGAGGACGAGGCCACCGGCGCCTTCACGCAGATCGCGACGGTCATGCAGGACGCCATCTTCATCGCCGCCGCCGTCTTCTTCGCGGCGCGCACGGCCCCGCCCCGCCCGTGGCAGTTCGGCCTCCGCGGCTCGCGGTTCTGGCCGGCCGTCGGCTGGGCGGCGCTCGGCATCGTGGCCTTCTGGATCTTCGCCGCGGTCTACGTCGCGCTCGTCAGCCCCGAGGGCGAGCAGGGGACGCTCGAGAACCTCGGCACCGAGGACAGCCGGGCGGCGCTGATCGGCGCCGCGGTGCTCGTGATCGTGGTCGCGCCCGTCGCCGAGGAGTTCTTCTTCCGCGGCTTCTTCTACCGGGCGCTGCGCACCCGGATGGCGGTCCTGCCGGCCGCGCTCCTCGACGGCGCCCTGTTCGGGGTCATCCACTTCGAGGGGGCCGACACCGCCGAGATCCTCCCGATCCTCGCCGTGCTCGGCGTGACCTTCTGCCTCGTCTACGAGCGGACCGGGACGCTCTTCACCACGATCGCCCTGCACGCCCTCAACAACTTCATCGCCTACGGGAACGGCACCGACGAGTGGGCGGTGGCCGGCATCGTGGGCGCGACGGCGATCGCGGGCTGCATGATCGTGCCGCGGTTCCTGCCGTCGCCGGCGTCCGCGCGGTGAGCGGCCCCGGCGCGGCCCCGCCGGACGCGGCCCCGCCGCCGCTCGCCGTCGAGGCCCGCGGCCTCCGCAAGCGCTACGGCGGCCTCGTGGCCGTCGACGGCGTCGACTTCACCGTGCGGGCCGGCGAGTGCTTCGGCTTCCTCGGGCCGAACGGCGCCGGCAAGACCACCACGATGAAGGCGATCTACGGCCTCGCGCAGGTCGACGGGGGCCAGCTGACGGTGCTGGGGCTCGACGCGCGGACCGAGCGGCGGGAGCTGAACGCGCGCCTCGGCGTCGTCCCGCAGGAGGAGAACCTGGACCGCGAGCTGACCGTGCGCGAGAACCTCGAGGTCCACGCCGGCTACTTCGGCGTGTCGCTCGACGGCCGGATCGACGAGCTGCTCCGCATGGCGCTGCTCGACACGCGCGCCGACGACCGCCCGCGGGAGCTGTCGGGCGGCATGAAGCGGCGGCTCCTGATCGTCCGCGCGCTCGTGAACCGGCCGCAGCTCGTGGTGCTCGACGAGCCAACGACCGGGCTCGACCCGCAGGCCCGCCTCGCCGTCTGGGGCATGCTCGACGGCCTGAAGGCCGAGGGCGTGACGCTTGTCGTCACGACCCACTACATGGAGGAGGCCGAGCGGATCTGCGACCGCCTCGTGATCATGGACCGGGGCCGGATCCAGGCCTGCGGGTCGCCGGCGGAGCTGCGTGAGCGCTACCGCGAGGAGACGCTCGAGGGCGTGTTCCTGGCGGTCGCCGGCCACACGCTGCGCGAATGAGCGCCTACGTCCCCAGCCTGCGAGGGGCGCTGAGCGTCTGGCGGCGCGACCTCCGGGTCTTCCTGAAGATCTGGAAGGGCGCCCTGCTGCCGCAGTTCTTCGACCCGCTCTTCTACCTCGTCGCGATGGGGTTCGGCCTCGGCACCTACCTCGCGCGCGTGAAGGGGATCGAGTACCGGCAGTTCATCGCGCCCGGGCTCGTCGCGTCGGCGGTGATGTGGGCCGCGTCGTTCGAGTCGACCTGGAACGCCTTCTTCAAGATGGAGGAGACGCGCCTCTACGACGCGATCCTGTCGACGCCCGTCGACGTGCAGGACGTCGTGCTGGGCGAGGTCACCTGGTGCGCCACGCGCGCCGTCGTGTACGGGTCGAGCTTCCTGGTCGTGGTCACGGCGTTCGGCCTGGTCGACTCGCCGTGGGCGCTGGCCGTGCCGGTCTTCCTGGTCGTCGGCGGCGCCTGCTTCGGGACCATGGGGATCGCGTTCACCTCGATGATCCCGCGGATCGAGTTCAACTCGTACTACTTCACGCTGTTCATCACGCCGCTGTTCCTGTTCAGCGGGATCTTCTACCCGCTCGACGACCTGCCCGGCTGGACGCACGTGGTGGCGTGGTTCACGCCGCTGTACCACCTCGTGGAGGTGACCCGCTCGCTGACCCTGGACCCCGACCTCCTGCGGGTGCTGGGGAACGGGCTGTGGCTCGCGGCGGTCACCCTGGCCCTGTTCGCCGTGCCCGTGAGGTACATGCGAAGGCGGCTGGTCGCATGAGTGCGCGCGGCGAGCGCCTGAGGCGCGCGGCGAGCGCTGGCGCGCCATTGCGCGTGGACGGCCGGCGGACCGGGAAGAATGTCCGCGCTATGCGACCCGCCAGGTCACTCCCCACCGCCTCCGCGCTGCTCGCGCTGGCCCTCGCCCCGGCCGCCGCCGCCCAGACGGTGCCGGTCGAGCCGCCGGCCGCGCCGGCGCCCGCCCCGCCGGCGACGCCCGCGCCCGAGCCCGCCGCGGCGAAGCTGTCGGTCGGGGTCGCCTCGGTGGGCGATCGCGGCAGGCGCTGGGTGCTGGCGGACGAGCGGCTCGTGGCGGTCGGCCGGCTCGACCCGTTCGTGGACGGCCAGAGGGTCGTCGTCACGCTCTACCGCGGCAAGAAGCGGCTCGGCAGCAGGACCGTGAAGGTGCGGGACGTGAAGGGCCACGGCCAGTTCACCGTCGCGTTCGGGGGCGTCGGGAAGACGGGCGCCTACAGCGTGCTCGCGAAGCACAAGAAGACGGCGCAGCAGAAGGGCGCGACCTCGAAGCGCGCGCGGTTCGGGGCGATCGCCGGCAGCGCCGGCCGGTTCCAGGACGTGCGCCTGCTCCAGATCGGGCTGCGCCGGCTCGCCTACGTCACTCCGCTGACCGGCCACTTCCAGGCGGCGACCAGGCGGGCCGTGCTCGCCTTCCGCAAGGTCAACGGGATGAGCCGCAGCATGTCGCCGTCGCAGCGGATCTTCAAGATGCTCTTCCGCGGGCTAGGCGGCTACAGGCTGCGCCACCCGAAGGCCGGCCAGCACGTCGAGGTGAGCCTCTCGCGGGCCGTGCTCGTCCTCGCCGACAGGGGCGTGCCGCAGCGGATCTACCACGCGTCGCCCGGCAAGCCGTCGACGCCGACGGTGCGCGGCGCGTTCAGCTTCTACCGCAAGCAGCCGGGCACGAACTCGCACGGCATGGTCCACTCGGTCTACTTCCACGGCGGCTACGCGATCCACGGCTACAAGTCGGTGCCGGCGTTCCCGGCGAGCCACGGCTGCGTCCGGGTGCCGATCGCCAACGCGCTCTCGATCTACCGGTCGATCCGGCTGGGCGAGAAGATCTTCGTCTACCGGTAGCCCGCCGGGCGGGCGGGGCCGCGCGTCAGCGGCGGGCCGGCACGTAGCCCGCGACGATCCGCAGCAGCACGAAGAAGGCCAGGAACGCGAGCAGCGTCGCCACCCCGCGCTCGGCCCAGACGCTGCTCGAGTCGACCACCCCCGAGAACGGCTCGAGCAGCACGTCGGCGGCGTCGTCGATCGCCTCGCGGACGTCGCTGTGCTCGGCCTCGCGCTGGCGCTCGGTCCGGGCGGACGGCGCGGGCGCGTTGAGGTCGTCGACGCGCGCGACCTGCGTCTCGGCCCCGCCCTGGGCCTCGTCGATCGCGAACAGGCCGAACGAGGCGACGAGGATCGCGGCGGCGATCGTCGAGATCCAGCGCAGCGGGGTCTGGAGCGCGGTCACGAGCCCGACGCCCTCGCGGCGCCCGCGTCGCCGTGCAGCTCCGTGCGACGCAGCGGGTCCAGCGCGGCGACCGTGGCGTCGTAGCCGCGCCGCATCGCGTCCGGCCAGCGGCGGCGGTCGAGGAACGTGTCGAAGAACGACCAGCCGCGCAGCTCTCCGGGCCGGAGCGGCTCGACGAGCGTCAGCCGGTCGCCGAGGCGGCGCGCGCTGCGCCGGGCGAGCTCGAGCCGGCCGCCGGCGTCGACCTGCCGGCTCGCGTCGAGCAGCCCGAGCGGCCGGCGCTCCCAGCCGGAGATGTCATCGGCGCGGAGGCCGGGCGGCAGGATCACGTTGAGGCCGAAGACGCGGTCGAAGCCGCCGTCGTCGACCAGCGGCTCGGCCGGGAACGCGTCGATCACGCCGCCGTCGACGTAGAAGTCGCCCTCCACGCGGACGGCCTCGACGAACAGCGGCAGCGCCACGGCGATCCGGACCAGCTCGCCGAGCGTCAGCTCCGGCGTGGCCTCGCTGCCGAAGTGCTCCAGGCGGCCGCGGTCGAGGTTGTAGACGACCGTGTGGAACGGGATCTCGGGTCTCGCCGGCCGCCATGCGCCAGAGCCGGCGGTCGAACAGCCGCTCGAGCGCGTCGCCCTTCGCCAGTCCGGTGAACCCGCGCAGGGCGAGCAGCGGCAGGCGGGTCCACTGCACGTCGAGGTAGTCCTGGGGCCGCCACGAGAGCGAGAACTCGGCCATCTCCCGCGCGGTCAGCCCGGCCGCCCACATCGCGCCCCAGATCGCCGAGCCCGAGCAGGCGGAGATCGCGGCCGGCCGCACGCCCGCCTCCTCGAAAGCGCGCGCCATCCCGACGAGCGCGATCGCGCCGCCGCTGCCGCCCGAGCCGACGACCCCGACGCGCTGTCGGCGCAGCTCCGGGATCGGCCGCTCGGCGTGCGGCGGGAAGACGTCGGCGGGGATTCGCTCGTCGCGGTCGACGAGCGGCAGCGGCAGGAGCGCGCGCCGCGCGGTGCGCAGGAAGTCGAGGTCGGCGGCCAGGGAGAGGCCCGATCGCACGCGGTCCACCTGCTGGATCCGGCGCTTCAGGTCGAACGGGTCGAGCAGGTCGAGCGCCATGGCGCTAGCTTACGCGCGCGTCGTGTCGTTCCTCGTCGACCCACCGCTGCTCGTCGCGAGCGGCGAGGCGTACGCCAGGCTCGCCCCCGAGGAGGCTCAGGGCGGGCTCGCGCGAGCCGCCGCGGCCGCCTGCCTCGCGCTGTTCTGGGGCGTGAGCGGGCCGCTCTACCTGAACGCGCGCTGGACGAGGCCGCTGTGGCGGCTCTTGCCCGGCCGCGACGGCTGCGACTGGATCATCCGCTCGGGCGTCCTGCCCGTTCGCCCGCCGCGGCGCGACGCCCGGCTGGACGCGGTGGTCGTCGCGCTGTTCGCGACCTACCCGCTCTGGCTCTGGCTCGGCTGGGACCACGGCCGCCGCGCCCGGCCGCGGCCGCCCGGGCGGTGAGACCGCGCCCCACCTCCGCCGGGCCGCCGCGGCCGAGCCGCCCGTGAGCGCGCGCGACGACCTCGTCCGCGAGCTCCGCGACCACGCGCTGGTCCTCGGCGAGTTCACGTTGACGAGCGGACGCACCTCGACCTACCTGATCGACGCGAAGCGCGCGATCCTGCGCCCCGCGGGCTTCCGCGCCCTGGCGGAGCTGGTGGCCGCCGAGGCGCGCGAGCGCGGCGCGACCGCGGTCGGCGGCATGACGATGGGCGCCGACCCGATCGCCTGCGCGGCGCTGGCCGGCGGCTCCGACGCGGTCGCGTTCTTCGTCCGCAAGGAGCGCAAGGAGCACGGGCTCTCGCGCTGGGTCGAGGGGCCGCCGCTCGAGCCCGGCGCCCGCTGCCTGATCGTCGAGGACGTCGTGACGACCGGCGGGTCGACGATCGCGGCGATCGAGCGGGTCCGCGACGAGGGGCTCGAGGTCGTCGGCGTCCTGGCGATCCTCGACCGCCTCGCCGGCGGGGCGGACGCGATCCGGGCGGCGGCCGGCGACGGCGTCCCCTACACGGCGCTCACGACAATCGACGACGTCCACCCGGACCGGCCCGACCGCTGAGCGACCGCCGCGTCGAGTTTCCATCGGTATGCGATGGAAAGTCGACGCGGTAGCCGCGTCAACCGTCCGCGAGCGGCCGCGCGCGGAACAGCGGCACGGGCTCGCGCACGTTCTTCAGCCGGCGGCGGCCGGCGGGCGACCACCTGAACTCGTCGCCGGCCGCGTCGCGGACCTCGCTCGTGGCGAGCACGCTGCCCGGCCGCGCGATGCCGGTCACGCGGCTCGCCACGTTCACCGGCGAGCCGTACCAGTCCCCGGCCCGCCCCAGGGCGGTCCCGGCGGCCACGCCGGCCCGGAGCTGTGGGAAGTCCTCGCCGGCGTCGTCCGCTCGGGCGACCAGCTCGAGCGCCGCGTCGACCGCCGGCGCCGACTCGGGCGAGACCAGCATCGCGGCGTCGCCGATCGTCTTGACGAGCCGCACCGGCGGCTCGACCGCGTCGCTCGCCAGCTCCACGAGCCGCCCGGCCAGCATCCCGAGCTCCTCCGCCGGCAGCTCCTCGCCGAGCTTCGTGAAGCCGACGAGGTCGGCGAAGCAGACGGTCACCTGCTCGGCGCCCGGGAGCCGGCCGGCCTCGATGTCGGCGCGGCCGACGACGTCGCTTCGCACCGTCTCCCGGACGTACAGGCGGAAGACGTACTCGAGCACCGGGCCCATCAGCGGCCCGAGCGTCTCCGCCGCGCCGGCGTAGCGGAGGCCGACGTCGCGCTCGGTGTCGCCGGGCCGCAGCAGCGAGCGCCCGATCAGGTCGACGGTCGCCTCCGCGATCCGCGCCATCGACTCGCCGACCACGCGCGCGACCTCCAGGATCCCCTGCTCGGTCAGCCCCGCGTCGAGGAACTGCTTGAGCTGCCGGGCGGCCTCCACGTCGTCGTCGCCGTACACGTGCTCGTCCTCGCCGGCCCGCGGCATGCCGATCGCCTGGAGCTGCTTGAGCAGGAACTCGAGCGACACGTCCGCGTGCTCGGCCACCTCCCCGGCCGTCAGCCGGCCCTCGCCGCGCAGCACCTGCTCGACCGGCAGGAGCGCGAGGCGGTCCTCCTCGACCGCCCTCCGCAGCTCGTCCAGCGAGACGCCGCTCGCGTGGAGCTGCTCGAGCAGGTCGCGCCGGCCCGCGCGCGCCTCCTCGTCTTCGAGGCCCTCGAGGAGGCCCTCGCGCTCGAAGTCCGGGGCGGCTATGCGCCCTCCCGCAGGAGCTCCCTGAGCCGGTCCTCGGGGAGCACGGACGGCTCGGTGGAGTCCATGAACTCGGTGAGGGCCCGGAGGAAGCCGCGCGGGTCCTCGCGGTGCGGGAAGTGCCCGGCGTCGAACGACACGAGCCGGCTGCCGGGCATCGCCTCGGTGGCCCTGACCCCGTGCGCGAACGGGATGATCGGGTCGTGCTCGCCCCAGACGATGAGGGTGGGCATCTCGGCCGCGAGGTAGAGGCGGTCGGTCGCGCTCACCCGCTGCCCGGCGGGGTCGAGGATCGTGCGCAGCGTGTGCACGAAGGCGGCCCGCGCCCCCGCGTCGGACAGCGACGAGAAGCCGCGCCACATCTCCTCGAGGTCGGACCCGGCGCGCAGGCCGAGCCGCGACAGGAACGCAGCGGCCGTGTTCGTCCAGTCGACGATCCCGCGCGCGGTCAGCAGCGGGAGGACCAGCTCGGAGCCGGGGAGCACCGCGGCGCGCAGGAGGAGGTGGACCTCGCGGCCGAGCCCGCCGCTCGACACCAGCACGAGGCGCTCGACCCGCTCGGGGAACTGGTACGCCATCTGCATCGCGATGCCGCCGCCGAGCGAGTGGCCGACGACCGTCGCGCGGTCGTGGCCCAGCGCGGCGAGCAGGTCGCGGATCCCGCTGGCGTACGCGCCGAGCGAGTAGTCGCCGGGCGGCTTGGCGGACTCGCCGTGCCCGAGCAGGTCGGGCGCCACCACCGTGTAGCTCTCGGAGAGCGGCTCGATCACGTCGGCCCACGTGTCCGAGCTGCCGGTGATCCCGTGGATCAGCACGACCACCGGGCCCCAGCCCGCCTGGCGGTAGCTGACCCGGTGACCGTGGAGGACTATCTCCTCGCATTCCATGGCTGACTCCTCTCTACCCCGCGTGGGGGTCGCCTAGCCGGGGTCAGGTCGCCGCGACCGTGCGCGGCGGTCGGGTGCGGCCGTGCCGGCGGCGCGTCGACGGCGGTGCCTCGAGCAGCCGCAGGCTCCAGCAGGCGGCCGCGATCCACGCGGCCACGATCCCGGCGAGCAGCGAGTACGCGAGCGTCGTGAGCCAGGCCGGCCCGCCGCGCGACTCGCGCTGGAGCTGCTCGGTGTCCGAGGTCATCGCGCCCGCGCGCGCCACGGCGGGGGCTCCGGGCTTGCCGGTCAGCGGCTCGCGCGGCAGGAAGACGGGCAGCGCCATCAGGTGCGACCCGCGCGCGATCCGGACGAGCGACTTCCAGTTGCCGCCCACCGGCACCGGCCGGTCGGCCTCGAAGCGGCCGGGGCCGACCTCGCGGAAGCGCGCGATGCGGCGCGGCTCCGAGCGTCCCTGCCAGCTCAGGACCTCGAACCACTCGGCGCCGCGCGCCGAGCTGGGCGGGTCGACCGTCACCCGCACGTCCACCTGGCCGGGGCCGGCCGGCGTGGGCGCGATGGCCAGCGTCGTGCCGTCGCCGCCGCTGCGCGGCAGCGGGACCGCGAGCGCGACGAGCACGGCGGCTCCGGCGAGCCCGACCGCGAGCGGGCGGAGCCGCGGTGCCGGCTCCGAGCCGGGGTCGGCGAGCGCCTGCGCGACCCGGGCGCCGAGCACGGCGCCGCCGATCGCGGCGAGCAGGGAGAGGATCGCGGCCTCGGGGAGGAGCGACGCGGTCCACGGGTGCGGCATCCAGACGTGGCTCCAGGCCCACTCGGCGGCGAGGCCCAGGGTGCCGACGCCGGCGCCGGCCAGCACCGCGAACCGGGCGCGCGAGCGCGGCGCGGCGAGCGCCGCGGCCTCGACCGCGAGCGCCTCCACGACGTACAGCGGGAAGTGGGGGGTGGTGAAGCCGGCGACGGGGCCGACGACGATCGCCAGCGCGCCGCGCACGACGAAGAAGATCCCGAGCACCTTGACGGCGCCGCCGCGGCCGAGCAGCGAGCGGGCGCAGACCAGGCCGAGCCCGGCCGCGAACGCGATCAGGACCGGCTGGTAGAGGAGCTGGAACTGCGGCACGCCGAAGTCGAACTCGGCCTGGAAGGTCGAGAGGCCGATCAGGAGGCCGCCGGCGTTCCGGTACTGGCCGAGGCGCGCGCGGCGGGTCGGGTCGCCGAGCTCGGAGCCGTGGCGGAGCAGCATCCAGAGGCCGAGCGTGGCGAAGCTCGCGCCGCCGATCATGAAGAGGTGGGTCGGTCCCCAGAGGGTCACGTCCTCGCCGAACAGCGCGTGCCAGCCGGCGTCGAGCGGGAAGCCGAGCAGGGCGATCGAGCCGCACAGGAGGACCAGCACCGCGCCGGGCGCGAGCGACAGGCCGAGGACCGACCGCTCGCCGCGGGCGCGGGGGCCGCGCATCAGCCCGTGCAGTACGGCGGCCGCGACGAGGCCGTTCAGGCCGCCGACGATCAGCAGGTGGGGGACGGTCAGGACGCCCTCGTCGCGCCCGTGGTCGACGTGGTAGCCGATGTCCCAGTACATGCCGATCACGGCGACGATCAGCGAGGCCGCCGCCGCGAGGATCGGCACGATGAACCGCGCCGGGACGCCCGACTGGCGCTCGGCGAGGCGAAGGACGGGGCTCCGCGTCGCTGCCGCCGTGCGGCTCGGCGCCGGCGCGGTCGCGGTCTGGCTCGGGGTCGTCACCATCTCCTCCACTCGTTCTAGAATGCCCGTGTCGGGTACTAACTAACCGGTTAGTCAGTTGAGGAACGTGAGGTCCACCACAGAGACGGGCGGGCAGCCGCGCCGCGGTGCGGGGTCGCGCGCCGGCGGGCCGCCGCGCCAGGGCGCCAAGCCGCGCGCGGACGGCGGGCAGCGCGTCGCCCGCCGCCGCCTCACCTCCGCGGAGCGGCGCGCGGCGATCCTCGAGGCGGCGCTGGAGGTATTCGCCGCCCGCGGCTACCACGCGGCGTCGATCGACGAGATCGCGCACGCGGCCGGCGTCTCGAAGGCGCTGATCTACGAGCACTTCCCGTCCAAGCGCGACCTCCACTTCGCCCTGCTCGAGAGCCACGTCGGCGAGCTGTTCGGGCGGCTCGCCGAGAGCGCCGCCACGTCCGAGCCCGGCGAGGTCCGGCTCCGCGCGGGCGTCGAGGCCTTCCTCGCGTTCGTCGAGGGTCGCCGGGAGGCGTTCCGGATGCTGTTCCGCGACGCCGTCGAGCCCGACGTGGCGGACGCCATGCGCCGCGTGCAGCAGCAGGCCGCCGCCGCGGTCGCGGGCCTGATCGCGTCGGAGCCGCGCGAGCGGCCCGAGGGCGAGTCGGACGAGGAGGCGATCGCGATGCTCGCCCAGCTCCTGACGGGCGCCGTCCAGTCGCTCGCGATCTGGTGGGACGACCACCGCGACGTGCCGCGCGAGCTGCTGGTGGACCGCGTGATGGACTTCGCCTGGCTCGGCTTCGAGCGCCTGCGCGCGGGCGAGCGCTTCGCGCGGTAGCGTGGTCGCGCGATGAGGTTCGGGCTGTTCTACGAGCACCAGCAGCCGCGGCCCTGGGAGGACGGCTCGACCGAGCGGCTCCTGACCGACGCGCTCGAGCAGGTGGAGCTGGCCGACCGGCACGGGATCGACTGCGTCTGGGAGGTCGAGCACCACTTCCTCGAGGAGTACTCGCACTCGAGCGCGCCCGAGGTGTTCCTCGCCGCGGCCAGCCAGCGGACCGAGCGGATCCGGCTCGGTCACGGCATCGTGCAGCTCCCGCCCGCCTTCAACCACCCGGCGCGGATCGCGGAGCGGGCAGCCACGCTCGACCTGATCTCAGGCGGCCGGGTCGAGCTCGGCACCGGCGAGGCGACCTCCCAGGCCGAGCTCGGCGGCTTCGGCGTGGACCGCGACTCGAAGCGCGCGCAGTGGGAGGAGTCGCTCGGCGCCATCGCGCGGATGTTCGTCGAGGAGCCGTTCGCCGGCATCCAGGGCGAGTACGTCCAGATGCCGCCGCGCAACGTGATGCCGAAGCCGAAGCAGCGGCCGCACCCGCCGCTGTGGGTCGCGTGCAGCCGCCGCGACACGATCCTGATGGCCGCGCGAAAGGGGATCGGCGCGCTCACTTTCTCGTTCGTCGAGCCCGAGGACGCGGCCGAGTGGGTGGACGAGTACTACGCGCTGATCGCGTCGGAGGAGTGCGTGCCGGCGGGCTTCGCCGTGAACCCGAACTTCGCGGTCGTGCTGCCGCTGATGGTCCACGAGGACGAGGCGACGGCGATCGAGCGCGGCATCGACGGCGCCCACTTCTTCGGCTACTCGCTCGCGCACTACTACGTGTTCGGCGAGCACGTGCCCGGACGCACGGACATCTGGGAGCAGTTCCAACGCGACCGCACCGAGAGGGGCTTCGCGCGCGAGATCGTCACGCCGGACGACGCCCCGCTCGGGGTCCGGCTGCTCCAGGAGGGCTTCGGCTCGCTGCGCGGCGCGATCGGCACGCCCGACCAGGTGGTCGAGCTGTGCGAGCGCTACGAGCGCGCCGGCGTCGACCAGGTCATCTTCGTGCTCCAGGCCGGCCGCAACCGCCACGAGCACGTCTGCGAGTCGATCGAGCTGTTCGGCGAGCGGGTCGTCCCGCGCTTCGCGGAGCGGGCCGACGAGCGCGAGGCGGAGAAGCGCGAGCGGCTGGCGGAGGCGTGCGAGCGCGCGCTGGCCCGTCGCGAGCCGCCGCGGACCGCGCCGGACGACTACGTGATCACGCCGCAGTCGGAGCCCACGCCCGCCACGGCGATGCGCGCCTCCTCGCGCGGGCGCGGCTCGTCCGGGCGGAGCGGCAACGGCGGAGGCGGCGGGCTCGCCGACCGGCTCGGGAAGCTCGGCGAGGCGGCGTTCGCGTCGTTCGTGCGCGGCCGCAGCGACGACCAGCTCGACAGGCTGATCGGCTCCGACGCCGCCCTGCGGGTCGTGTTCGCCGGCATGGAGCGGGCGTTCGTGCCGGACCGCGCCGACGGCTTCAGCGGCGCGATCCAGTACGAGATCGAGTCCGGGCGGGGCACGCGGACGTGGCACGTCGCGATCGACGACGGCCGCGCGCGGGCGGTCGCCGGGCCCGCGACGGAGCCGACCGTCACGCTCCACGCGCGCGCCCCCGTGTTCGCCCGGCTGGTGGCGCGCGAGCTGAACCCGGGCAAGGCGCTGCTGGACGGCGACCTGACCGTCTCCGGGGACTTCGACGTCGCCGCGCGGATCGGCGAGATGTTCGGCGAGCCGTCGTCGTTCTGACGCGCCGGACGTTGCGCCGCGGCGCGAGCGGCGGTACGGTCGTGGACGTGACCCGAGACGAGGCCGAGCAGCGCGCGGCGACGCTCCAGGCGGAGGACCCGGAGCGCGACGCCTACCGGTTCGTCCCGCGCGAGTCCGAGGACGGCGTCTGGCACGTGGCGCGGGTCCGCGTGCCCGGCCCGCTGCGGCCGCCGACGCTCACGCCGACCGTCGGGGCGCGGCCGAGGCCGCCGCACGCGGACGACCCCCGCAGCGGGCACGAGCGGCGCGCGCCGGGGATGCCCGGCGGGCTGGTCGGCTGACGCGCCCTAGTACGAGCGCGGCAGGCCGAGCGAGTGCTCGGCCACGTAGTTGAGGATCATCTCCCGCGACACCGGCGCGGTCCGCACGAGGCGGACTCCCCACCACAGGTCCGGCAGGCCGTACTCGTGCGTGAAGCCGTTGCCGCCGTGGGTCTGGATCGCGCGGTCGACGCAGTGGATGCCGGCCTCGGCCGCCGCGTACTTCGCCATGTTGCTGGCCTCGCCGGCGGGCGCGCCGGCGTCGTAGAGCGCAGCCGCCTTCTGCATCATCAGCCGCGCCAGCTCCAGCTCGATCTTCGCCTCGGCCAGCGGGTGCGAGATGCCCTGGTGGGCGCCGATCGGCACGTTCCAGACGACGCGCTCGCGCGCGTAGTCGGCGGCCAGCGCGAGCGCGCGGCGCGCGGCTCCGTTGCACACCGCGGCGCCCATGATCCGCTCCGGGTTGAGGCCGTCGAAGACCGCCTTCAGCCCGGCCGTCTCGCCTCCGATGAGGCGGTCGCGCTCGACCTCGACGTCATCGAGGAACAGGAGCCACTGCTTGTCCGAGCTGGACGCGACCGTCTGCACCTCCTGGCGCTCGAGGCCGGGGGCGTCGGAGTCGACCAGCGCGATGATCGGCAGCCCGAGGCTCCCGTCCGGCTCGCGCATGCGGGCGACGACCAGGATCGCGTCGGCCTCCTCGACGCCCGATATGAACGTCTTCTGGCCGCGCAGGGCGTAGCCGCGGTCGGTCTTGACGGCGGCCGTCGCGAGGTTGTGCGAGTTCGAGCCGGCGTCGGGCTCGGTGATCGCGAACGCGACCTTCGTGGTGCCGCGCCCGATGCCGCGGAGCCAGCGCTCCTTCTGGTCCTCGGTGCCGTGGCGGACGAGGATGCTCCCGACGATCGCCGGCGAGACCACGATCAGGAGCAGGCCGCAGCCCGCCGCCGAGATCTCCTCGCCGACCGCCGCGAGCGCCGACATCCCGAGGCCGCCGCCGTCGTACTCCTCCGGGATGTTCACCCCGAGGTAGCCGTGGCTCGCGAGCTCGTCCCACAGCTCGGTCGGCGGCTCGCCCGCGGCGCGCTTGCGCCTCGCGTATTCGGGGCCGAACCGCGAGGAGATCCCGGCCACGGTCTCGCGCAGCATCGCCTCCTCCTGGGACGGCACGAGGGACAGGGCGGGGGCGGCGATCGTCGACATGGGCGGGATCGTCCCACACGAGCCTCCCGTCCGGCTAGGCTGCCTGTTCCCCCCATGAGAGGAGTGAGCGTGCGCCGGTTCCCCTGCGTCCTCGCGACGGCCCTGGTCGCCGTCGCCGTCCTGCCCCCCGCCGCGATGGGGAAGGGCTTCACCTACGGCGTCACCGCGGGCGAGGTCACGTCGTCCTCGGCGATCGTCTGGACGCGGTCCGACAAGACGGGCAACGTCGTGCTGCGCCTGTCCGACGACAAGCGGTTCGGCGACGCCGACGACAAGGTCAAGACGCTCAAGGCGACCGCCGCGCGCGACAACACCGTGCAGACGAAGCTCACGAGGCTGCGCTCCGGGAAGCTCTACTACTACCGCTTCAACCGCGGCGGGAGCACGAGCTCCGTCGGCCGCTTCGAGACGGCCCCCGCCTCGAACCAGGCCCGCAACGTCACCTTCGCCCTGTCCGGCGACGCCGACGCGCTGCCGGCGCCCGGCATGACCTCGCCGTTCTGGGGGTCGTTCGACGTCTACAAGCGGATGGCCGCCGAGGGCAACGACTTCAACGTGAACATGGGCGACACGATCTACTCGGACACCGAGGTCTACTCGGCCTCCGGGCAGCCCGACCCGCCGCCGGCGCTCACGGTCGCCGAGAAGTGGGGCAAGTACAAGCTGAACCTCGCGATGAAGAACCTCCAGGCGCTCCGGAAGGCGACCGGCCTGTACTCGCAGTGGGACGACCACGAGTTCATCAACGACTTCTCGAGGCCGGAGAACGGGTCGAGCGTCTACAAGAACGGCGTCCGCGCGTTCCGCGACTACTCGCCGGTCACGTACACCTCGAAGCTCGGCATCTACCGCAAGATGCGCTGGGGCAGGCACCTCGAGCTGTTCTTCCTCGACGAGCGCTCGTTCCGGGACGCCAAGGCGGACGACGCCTGCATCAACCCGGAGACCGGCCAGCCGGACTTCGCGCCGACAGCGCCGCAGAGCACCCGCAACACGTTCTCGGTGCTCGCTCCGTCGCTGGCGCAGCCGGTGTCGCAGCAGTGCCTCGACACGATCCGCAGCCAGGACCGGACGTTCCTCGGCAAGCCGCAGATCGTCCAGTTCCTGAAGGACGTGAAGAGGTCGAGCGCGACGTTCAAGGTGATCGTCAACGAGCTCCCGATCCAGATGATCTACGCGCTGCCCTACGACCGCTGGGAGGGCTACGAGGCCGAGCGACAGTCGGTGCTCCAGGAGCTCCAGGACGTGAAGAACGTCGTGTTCCTGTCGACCGACGTCCACGCGACGCTGGTGAACGACGCGCGCTTCAAGACCCTCGAGGAGGGCGGCCCCGTCGACAGCGGGATGCTCGAC
Organism: Thermoleophilaceae bacterium; assembly: GCA_036389295.1. Classification (GTDB taxonomy): domain Bacteria; phylum Actinomycetota; class Thermoleophilia; order Solirubrobacterales; family Thermoleophilaceae; genus AC-37. The sequence goes on from DASVQB010000063.1 coordinate 64,249, forward strand.
GTCGCCACCGGCCCGGTCGGCACGCGCACGTTCGAGAACCAGATCGACGACGCGACCGGCAAGGAGGGCGCGGGCGACGCGGCGACAGCGGCGTTCTTCAAGCCGCCGCCGCCGAACGGGCTCGGGATGCAGTGCGCCGCGTCGGACGCCTACAGCTACGTGCAGGTGACCGTGTCGGGCAAGCAGCTGATGATCGAGCCGAAGTTCAAGGACGGCAAGCCGCTGACCGAGGAGGACGGCGCGGCGTGCGGCCCGTTCGAGGTGAAGGTGAAGTAGGGCCCGGCGGACGCCGGCCCGGCGGGCCGGCTCAGGCCAGGACGACCTCGACGCCCTCCAGGCGCTCGAAGTCGCGATCCCGGGTGACGAGAGGGAGCCCGTGGGCCGCCGCCGTCGCGGCGATGAGGGCGTCGGCGGCGCCGAGCCGTCGCCGCCGCGCGCGGCGGGTCGCGGCCACGAGGCGCCCGTAGTGCGGCGCCACCCGCTCGTCGACCGGCAGCACCGCGAACCGGCGCTCCGCGTAGGCGAGGGTCGCGAGGCGGCCCGGGCGGTCGCGCTCGCTCGCGACCAGCACGCCGTGGTGGAGCCCGCAGAGCGTCACCGCCGAGATCGCCGCCTCGTCGGGGGGGTCGTCGAGGGCGACCTCGTCGCCGCGCGCGAGCGCGATCACGAACGAGGTGTCGAGCAGCGCTCGCCTCACGCGAACGGGTCGGCCGGCTCGTCGTCGGCGTCGCGCAGGTCCCGGTCGAGCCGGTCACCGGGGCGGAGCAGGCCCCGAAGGTCGCGCGCCAGCTCGTCGAACGGGACGAAGACCTGCTGACGCTCGACCGGCACGAGGTCCGCGACCGGGTGACCGTGCACCGTGATCCGGAGCCGCTCGCCGCGCTCGACCCGGCGGAGGAGCTCGGCGGTGTTGTTGCGCAGCTCCCGTTGCGGGATGTCTGTAGCCATAGGGCTACATCGTAGCGCGGCTGGGATCCACCGCCTCACCCGCCTCCCTTTCCGGCGCACTGAACGGCGGGGGGCTCGGCTGCGGCGACTCGGGTACTTCCTTCGGCTCTCGTGGAAGCTTCGGAGCGGATGGCTGCCAGCCGCGCAGGTCCTGCACGAGGTCCCTGTAGAACCCTATCGTCTGCTCCCTCGTCTCACGGACGAACGACCTCTCGCCCTTGCCCCGCTTCGTGCCCATCGGACGGGACAGCGCGAGGCGGAACGACCGCGGAACGCGCTTCGGGTCGGCCGGCGACAGAAGCCGCTGGGGGTACTCCCGCGCCTCGCCGAGGAGCTGTGACGTCGTCTCCCTCGCGTTGGCGAAGCGCACGTCGACCCGAAGGTCGCCGGGCGCCGCCTTCAGCTGGCGCAGCATCCAGTTGACTCGCGTGAGCGGGCGGCCCTCGCGCGGGGCCTCCACCTCGACGCTCGTCGTCACGCGGCGCGTGCGAAGGTCGGCCTCGACCCCGATCGCGCCCACTGCGTCGGGCACCCTCAGCGCGGCCCCCATCGTGCCCTGCTCCGCGAGCGACCTCACGAGCGCGTCGAGCCGCGCCGCGCGGGTCTGCTTTCGGGGGTGGACCGATCGCACGTCGCGGCCGAGATCCTGGCCCAGGCCGAGGCACAGGTACTCCACGAACTGCTCCCATCGTTCAGCTACCTCGCGTGCCTCGGGATCGGCCGCGCGGAGCGTTCCGTTCGCGGCCGCGTTGCGGACGCCGACCCACCGGTCCCCCATGTCCTGGAAGCCGCTCGCCCCGGACGCCTCGTGGTCGAGGTAGGCGATCAGCTCACCGAGGATCCAGGCCTGGTCGGGATCGGCCACGCCGTGGTGGCGGTGCTGCACGATCGCCTCGGTGAGCACACGCCACCATGAGAGGTGGTACAGCGAGACTCGGCCGCCGACCTTTCGGCGATCGACGTCCACCGGGCTGTCCTTCGGCGAGGCCGTTATCTGATTCGAGATGGTCAGCACGGCGTCGAACCCGTGCTGGCGGGCCAGGTCGAGGTAGCGGGACACCTGCTCGCTCGTGAGCGGGACCGTCCCGGTCTTCACTTCGACGAGACAGCGCCAGCGCGTCCTCCCGCGCTCCACCACGACGGCCCCGTCCGGGATCGAGACCCTGCCGTCGGGGTCCTTCAGCTGCACCTCGGCGAAGGCCGAGATGCGTCCTCGCGGAGCCCCGACCGCATCGAGAAGGCCCCTGCCGAACTCACCCACCGCGCCCATTACGGCGAGCAGCGACGAGGTCGCCCGCTTCTCCTGCTCGTCCTGCCCTCGTATGCCTGACGTGGGGATCAGGCGGGCCGGATGCCAACGGTCGGCGTCGGTCTCGGCGACAGCACTCCGGTTGCGCGGCGGCACGTCCGGACGGACCTTACCCTGGCGCCTGAACGCTCGCTGCCCCGTGAGCGAGGACCGATCCGGCGCGGCCGGCCCGGGCTCCAGCGCCCCGACCAGGATTCGAACCTGGGGCCTACTCCTTAGGAGGGAGTCGCTCTATCCAGCTGAGCTATCGGGGCCTGCGCGGGTCAGGGTAGTCGGCGCCGGTAGCTTGCGGGGCAGGATGCCCCGTCGCGTCGCGTCGCTCCTCGCACGGTCGTTCCGCCGCAGCCGGCGGTCGCTCGCCGTGGCGGGGGTCGTCGCGGTCACGCTCGGCGGCGGGGTCGCCGCGCTGGCCGCCTACCGGGCCGATCGCGAGCTGTCGGTCGGCAAGGTGCGGCTCGGGGTCGACGTCGGGCACCGCGGCTCGCTCGACGTCTACGTCCCGGTGGTCGACTGGGGGGCTCGCTTTCCCGCGATCCGGTTCCCGGCGCGGCTCAGCGTGGACGTCCGCAGCGTCGACCGCAAGGCCGTCACGAAGGTCGCCGAGGGCGAGGAGGTGGACGTGGGCCGCCTCCGGAAGGAGGCCGAGGACGCGCTCGCCTCGTACCTGCGCACGCTGATCGCGATCGTGCTCGTCGCCTCGCTCGGGCTGGGCGGGATGGCGGCGCTCGCGCTGCGCTCGCGCGAGGGGATGCGGCTCCGGTGGCTGCTCGCGGCCGCCGGCGGCACCGCCCTCGCCTGGACCGCGCTCCTGGTCGTCCTCCTGCCGCCGCGCGGCCGGATCGACGAGCCCGAGTACTACGCGCACGGCGCCGACATCCCGCGCGCGCTCGAGGCCGTCGAGGACGCGACCCGCTCGGCCGGCGTCCTGAACGAGGAGCTGAACTCCCAGCTCGTCGGCCTGGCGCGGCTCGTCGTCGCGCCGGCCGGGCGGCCCGAGCCGGGCGGCCTGCCGCGCCTCACGCTGGCGTCCGACCTCCACAACAACGTGCTCGCCCTCCCCACACTGGAGCGCGCCGCCCGCGACCGCCCGCTCGTGTTCGCCGGCGACCTCACCGACCAGGGTCGCCCGCTGGAGGTGCGCCTCGTGCGGCGCGTCGTCGAGGCCGGCCGGCCGCTCCTGTTCGTGAGCGGCAACCACGACTCCGACACGCTCGTCCTCCGCCTCGCCCGCGAGGGAGCCATCGTCCTGACCGAGCGCGGCCGGCTCGAGCCGGACGGCGGCTACGGCCCGCTCGTGATCCGGTTCGCGGGGCTCAGGATCGCCGGCTACTCGGACCCGTTCGAGCGCCGCGAGGCGCAGGACTACCGCCTGCCGGAGAACCCGCGCCCGACGCCGGAGCAGCAGCGCCGCTTCGCCGACTGGCTGCGGCCGCTCGTCGGGAAGGTCGACGTGGTCGCGCTGCACGCGCCGACGCTCGCGGCCGCCGCGATCGCCGAGCTGCGCCGCAGCCCGCCGCCGTCCCCGCTCGTCCTGCTGGTCGGCCACACGCACGAGCAGAAGGTGGAGACGTCGCGCAACCTCGTCGTCCTGAACGGCGGCACGGCCGGCGCGGGCGGGACCGGCAACCTCGCGGAGGGCCAGCGGATCGGCCTCGCCGTCCTCACCTACGAGCGGGAGCCGCGCTTCGAGCCGGTCGCCGCGGACCTCGTCGAGGTCGACCCCGGCGACGGCTCGGCGCGAGCGGAGCGGCGGACGCTGGGCGCGATCCCCCGCGACGGCGGGGCGGGCGAGCCGTGACCGGCCGCGGTCACTCCTCGTCCTCGTCCGCGTACAGCGACTCGGCGGCGACCTCGCGGCCGTCCGAGGCCCACAGCACCACCTCGACGTAGTCGCCCGTGTAGTTGTCGAGCGAGACCAGCGTGAAGCGGTCCTCGACCAGCGCGCACTGGTCGGTGGTGGTCGGGCCGAGCTCGGAGGTCACGACGATCCCGCGCTGCTCGAGCGCCACCCCCCACACCAGCGCGATCTCCCCGCGCCGCCCCTGCGGCCCGCGCCAGCCGGCGATCTCCCAGTCGCTCAGGTCGAGCTTCCAGTCGGGGTTGGCCTCGGCCGTCTCGTCGGTGAAGTCGGCGACGACCTCGAAGTCGCCCGCCTCGGCGCCCTCGTGGGCGCGCGTGTAGGAGACGTAGCCGAACACCTCGAAGCCGGTGGTCGTGACGGTCGTGGCCGGGACGTAGGTGCGGCCGGCGTAGGTCCGCTCGGGGAACCAGGTCACCGCGCCGGGGTCGCCCAGCTCGTCGTCGGCGTCGATCGCGCGCGCGGCGTCGAGGAAGCGCTCGGCGAGCGCGTCGGCCCAGCGGCCGTAGGGCAGCCCCTCCTGGGCGGGCTCGGCGACGAACCGCGGGATCGGTCGCTCGTCGGGCGGCACGGGACGGACGCTACCGGCCCGCCTCGCGCAGCCGCTCGGCGGCGTGCTCGGGCGCGACGACGTTGAGGTTCACCCCGGTGCCCATCTCGAGGCCGGCGAGCCGCGTGAGCCGCGGCACGAGGTCGATCCGCCAGCAGAACCGCTCGGCGCCGCTCGGGGCGGTTCGCACCCAGAGGTTGTACGGCGGGACGGCGCCCAGCACCGACTCCAGCCGGCCGAGCACGTCGTGGAGGAGCGCGGCGCCGAGCGGCCCGTCGTCCTCGAAGCGGCGGCGCGGCCGGCGGGGGACGATCTGGACCTGGTACGGGCTGCGCGAGGCGAACGGGCACAGCGCGACGGCCTCGCGGTCGACGGCGACGATCCGCTCGCCGCGGCGCACCTCGTCCTGGACCAGGTCCTCGAGCAGGTTGCGCCCGTCGGTCCGCTGCGCGTAGGCGGTGAACCGCTCGCGCTCCCGCGCCACCGCGGAGGGGACGAACGGCAGCGCGTAGAGCTGCGCGTGGGTGTGCGGCAGCGAGGCGCCCGCGGCGGCGCCCTCGTTCACGATCGCGTGCAGGCACGGCGCGCCCGCGTGCGTGCGCATCCGCTCGCGCCAGACCTCCATGGCCACCTGGACCTGGTCGGGGTCGAGCTCGCGGAGCGAGGAGACGGGCTGCGGCGCGTTCACGATCACCTCGTGCGCGCCGGCGGCCGGCTGCGAGCCGAAGAAGCGGGGCTCGCCGCGGCCGGCGGCGACCGGGTCCGGGGGCGTCGCGGCCGGCGAGCCGTCACCGGGCGCGGCCGGCGGCGCGAGGGCCGGGTAGAGGTTCGGCACGACGCGGACCCGCCAGCCGGGCGTGTTCGGCTCCCCGCCCCCCGGGCGCAGGGCGAACAGCTCCGGCGGCGTGCGGTCCTCGTGGCCCTCGGCGAACGGGTCGGTCTCGGGGTCGACCGGCGGCCGCGGCTCGACGGACGGCTCCCCGCCGGGCCGGCCGGAGCGCTCCGCCGCCACGATCGAGCGGAGCCCGGTGAGCGCGTCCGTGCGGAGCTCAGGCAAGCGCGCGCTCCATCGTCACGTGGTCGATGCCCTCCTCGACGAACGGGTCGCCGCGCTGCACGTAGCCGCCGCGCTCGTAGAGGCCGCGCGCCGCCGTCTGGGCGTGCAGGGCGACCCGCGCCGCGCCGGCGTCGCGCGCCTCGCGCTCGGCCGCGGCCAGGATCGCCGCTCCCACGCCGCTCCTGCGCCGCTCGGGCTCGACCGCCATCCGTCCGAGCCGCGCGACCCCGTCCTCGACCAGCAGCCGGCACGTCCCCACCACGCGACCGCCCTCGAGCGCCACCACGTGGAGGGCGTCGCGGTCGCGGCCGTCGCGCTCGGCGTCGAGGTCGACGCCCTGCTCGCCGCAGAACACGCGCTCGCGGAGCGACAGCGCCTGCTCGACCTCGTTCGCCCCGCGTGCGAGCCGGACCTCCATGCGGCGGCGCACGCTACCGCGCGTAGCGCTCGACGTCCTGCCGCAGCCGGGCCTCGGTCGCGTACCCGCCCTGGTGCACGAACGTCAGCCGGCCGGAGGCGTCGTAGAAGGCGGTGGTGGGGAAGGCGAGGTGGCCCTTGAAGACGGCGGCCACCCGCTGGTCGGGGTCCTCGTAGGAGGGGTAGCTGACGGGGAAGCGCCGCATGAAGTCGCGCGCGTCGCCCGGGTTGTCGTCCGAGTCGACGCCGAGGAACGCCACCTCGCGGCCCAGCTCGGCCGAGAGCCGCTGGAAGAACGGGAGCTCGGCGCGGCAGGGCGGGCACCAGGAGGCCCACTTGTTGACCACGACGGGGTGGCCGCGGAGGGCGCCGAGCCGGGCCCGGAACGCACCGGCGCCGCCGCCGAGCAGGCGGTTCGCCTGGCGGTGCAGCGCGGCGAGCGGCGGCGGGGCGCCGGCGAGGCTGCGCTCGACCGCGGCCGCGTCAGGGGCCCTGCTCCGCGGCTCGTCCGACGAGCCGCACCCGGCCGCCGCAACCCCGGCGGCGAGCGCGATCGCGACCACTCGCCTCATGCGAGGAGGTTGGCACAGGCGGGGCGGAGAGCGGTTGGCCCGTCCGCGGTCGTGCGTTAGTATTTGCGGTGGACCTCGCCTCCCGAATGGGGGACGGGCGCCGCCGCCGAGAGGACTCACTCGAGACGGCGGCTTGGGGACGTCATCCGTCGCTGCTGCGCGGCCCGCTCGCATCGCAGTACCGCTGCCGTCCCAAATCATCCTCTTACCAGAGAGCCTTCATTGGCCGACAGCACGTCCCTGACCGCAGCCTCGCCGGTGTCCGAGGAAGACCTCGCACGGGCGGAGGGCTTCGCGCGCGAGTCGTTCGTGCACGAGGGCGACGACCCGGCGGTCGTGCTGGCCGAGGGCACGCCGCGCCGGCGGGCCCTCGACGCCGCCCTCGCCGAGGAGGCCGCGGGCGCCGACCGGCCGTCGGTCGCCTGGCAGCGCGAGTACGCGCTCATGCTCGGGCTCGAGCGGCTGCTCGCCCAGGAGGAGCCGCACCTGGTCGACGGGACGCTGCTCTCGGCCCACCAGGTCGACGCGCTCTCCGGCACGCTGATCGCGCTCATGACCGAGGCGCAGGGCGCCGCCCGCAACGGCGGGAACGGCGCCGGCAACGGCGCCGGTCCGCCCGAGCGCGTGGCGGAGCTGCCGAGCCCGGGGGCCGACCTCGACGGCGAGGACGAGCCGCTCGACGACGACCTCCAGGACGACGAGGACGAGCCGCTCGACTGGGACGCCGAGGCCGAGTCGGAGGCCGAGAGCGACGACGGCGAGGAGCCGCCGCCAGAGGACCCCGGCGCCGCGCGGCGGTTCTGGTTCGAGCACGCGACCGGTGCCGGCAAGACGGTCGCCGCGCTCGGGTTCGTGGAGGCGACGCGCACCGGCGGCGTCCTGATCCTCACCCACCGGCGCAACCTCGTCGACCAGTTCATGGGCGAGCTGCGCGACCGCGGGTACCGCAAGCGGATCAGCGCGCCGCTGCTCGACGGGCAGGGCGAGGACCGCGCCGAGGGGCCGGTCACGGTCGAGACCTACCAGTGGTTCGTCCGCAACGCCGGCCGGATCTCGGAGGCGTACTCGATCGTCATCTGCGACGAGGCCCACACCGCGCTCGGCGAGAAGACCAGCGCGTCGATCCGCCGCTGGCAGGGACCGATCTTCATCGGGATGACCGCCACGGGCGCGCTGATCGCCCGCCACGTCACCGACCTCTTCCCCACCCAGACCTCGCGCTTCGACCTCGCCCAGGCCGCGCGCCGCGGCGTGATCGCGCCGCTGCGCTGCGTCCGGATCCCGCCCGGCGTCGGCGTGCGGACGATCGCGAAGGTGCCGCTCCGGCGCGGCGAGGTCGACCAGGACTTCGACCAGGAGGAGCTGGCCGAGCTCCTCGACCAGGGGCCGTTCAACGCGGCCGTCGCCGACCTCTACCGGGTGCGGTTCAAGGACGTGCCGGGCGTAGTCTACGCGGCCGGCGTGCGGCACGCGCACAACGTTGCCAAGGCGTTCCAGGAGGCCGGGCTCAAGGCGAAGGCGGTCTCGGGCGAGACGCCGAAGCGCGAGCTGACCCGCGTGCTCGCGGCCTACGAGCGCGGCGAGATCGACGTGCTGGTGAACGCGCAGCTCCTCGCAGAGGGCTGGAACTCGCCGCGCGCGACCGTGTGCATGCACCTGGCGCCGACCGCCTCGCGGCGCGTGTACCAGCAGCGGGTCGGCCGCGTGACGCGGCGCAACCCTGGCAAGGAGGCGGGCATCGTCGTCGACTTCGTCCACCCCGCGACCACGCACGACGACCCGGTCGTCACGCTGCACTCGCTCCTCGACCGCGACGTCTACCGCGGCGGGGCGATCGTCGTCGGGCCGGTCCGGCGCGGCCGCGGGCGGCGGCTGCGGGTGGAGCGGCGGGTGCTGCCGGTCACCCCGGACCCCGACCGCCGCGCGGCCGTCTTCGAGCGCGAGCTGTGGCGGATCGCCGTCGAGCACCTGTCGTGGAGCGAGCAGCACGTGTGGGCGGCGCTCGCCGGCGCCCGCGTCGCGTCGAACAACTGGCGCCGCGCGAAGGCGATGCTGCACTTCGACCAGAGCGGCGAGCTCCGCCGCCGGTTCCTGATCACCTGCCTCCAGCGCAACCGGAACTCGCAGCTGCGGATCCGCGCGCTCCAGGAGATCGCGGCCGCCCGCGACGCCGAGGCGTTCGACGAGGCCGTCGACATCGTGGGCGGCTGGTCGCGCGACGAGCGGCGCGAGGGCGTGAAGGTGCTGCTCCAGGCGCTGGCGGAGCGCTCGATCGGGCGCCGCGACCAGGCCACCGCCTGGCTGTGGCGGCTCGCCGAGTACTCGCGCGAGGTGCACGAGGAGTACGCGGTTCAGCGCTGGCCGGAGACGAAGCGGCTTCTGGGCCTGCTCGTCAACTCGTCCGGCGGAGCGCACGCGCGCAACGCGCGGCGGCTCGTGCAGGCCTCGCGCAAGCAGGACCGGCGGCTGAGCGCGGCCCTACTGGCGGCGGCGCTGGCGCACACCCCCGAGGCGGAGGAGGTGCTCCGGGGCGCGCGGACGCGGATGGCGCGCAAGCCGTCCGCGCTGGCCCGCGAGCTGCTGCGGAACTTCCCGAAGGGACGGAGGCGGCGCGGCGGGCGGAGGCGCCGGCGCGGCGGCGGGGACGAGGGCTCCGGGGGTCGGGCCGGCGGCGAGGCCGCCGCGGTCGGCTCGGACGCCGAGGACTCCCCTGACGCGGAGAACGGCGGCAACGAGGAGGAGCCGGGCCCGGACGAGGGCGACGGCTCGGACGACGAGGACGACGCCGCCGACGAGCAGGCCGCGGCCTGACCCGCACGCTCCGCCCCGCTCGCATCGCTCGCTGAAGGATTTCCTGCCCTATGGGTCATAGAATCCTTCACCGAACGACGCGGCCCAGGTGGACCTCGCCGGCGCCCAGCGCCAGGCGGCCGGAGTCCGTGTCCACCAGGAGGGAGCCGGCGTCGTCGATCCCGGCGGCTACTCCCTCGCCCCCGTCCCACCTGATCCGCTCGCCGCGGAGCGCGTCGCGCGCGCGCCAGGCGGCGATCGCGTCGGCCGGCGGGTCGGCGAGGCGGCGGTCGAGGGCGAGCAGGAGCTCGGCGAGGACGGCCTCGACGTCGAGCGCGGCGGGGGGCGGGCCGCCGCTCGCGGAGCCGGCGGCGGCGCGGCTCGCCGCGACCAGCGAGGTCGCCGTGTCGCGCAGCTCGGGCGGGAAGGCGTCCGGCTCCGTCGACACGTTCAGGCCCACGCCGACGACCGCCCAGCCGGCCGCGGGCCGACCCTCGACCAGGATCCCGCAGGCCTTGCGGCGGTCGATCCAGACGTCGTTCGGCCACTTGATCTCACAGCGGACCGGCGCGAGCGACTCGCACGCCTCGCAGACCGCGACGGCGGTCGCGAGCGGTAGGAGCGGCGTCGACTCGCCCAGCTCGCGGACCACGAGCGACATCAGCACCGCGCTGCCCGCCGGCGCGACCCAGCTCCGGCCGTGGCGACCGCGGCCGGCGGTCTGCTCGGTCGCGGTCACGAGCGTCCCGTGCGGCGCGCCCCGGTCGGCGAGCTCCTTCGCCCGCTGGCTGGTGGAGTCGGTCAGGCGGTGGTGGACGCGCGGCGTCCCGATCACGACGCCGGCGCGATCCGTATCTCGTCGTCCGCCCGCACCCCGAGCTCGGCGGCCGCGTCGCCGCGGTTGACGGCGAGCGCGACGGCGCCCCACGCGTCCTCGTAGACCAGCAGCTCGCCGACGGGCACGTCGGCGAACGTCTGCACGAACAGGGCGTCGCGCCGGCGGCCCCCGACCTCGACCCGAGCGCGCCCCCCGAGCGTCACCCCCAACCCCAGCAGGTGCTCGTGGCGCAGGTCGAGCGACACGTTCCCGAAGCCGTCCACCAGCAGCGCGTGCGCCACCGCCTCCGAGCCCCCGACCTCCGGCGACGGCAGCTCGAGCGCGGAGAGCTCCCCCGCCGCGAGGGGGTCCCCGGCGTCGGCCAGCTCGGCCCCGGCCGCGAGGTGCGCGGCCACCGGCGCGAACACGTCGCGGCCGTGGAAGGTGGCCGACACCGGCTCGAGTCGGTGCGGCGAGCGGCTCACGTCGACGGCCTCGACCGCCCCGCCGGCGCGCTCGGCGGCCAGGCTGAGGACGCCGTTGTCGGGCCCGACCAGGAGCCGCCCGTCGGCGCAGCGGACCGCCACGGCGCGTCGCTCCGTGCCCACCTGGGGGTCCACGACCGCCACGTGCACCCCGACCGGCAGGTACGGCAGCGCGTTGGCGAGCACGATCGCCCCGTGGCGGACGCCGTGACGGACGATCCCGTGGGTCACGTCCACGATCGGGACGTCCGGCGCGATCCTGCGGATCACCCCGTGGCAGACGCCGACGAACTCGTCGCCGGACCCGTAGTCGGTCAGCAGCGTGACGACCATCAGCCGGCCGCGTCCTCGCAGAGCGCCTCGACCAGGCCGTCGACGTCGTGCCGCTCGGCCTCCACGTGGACCTCGCGGCCGCGCTCGCGCAGCGCCTCGCTCGTGACCGGCCCGATCGAAGCGATCCGAGCGCCGGACGGGAAGCGGTCGCCGATCGCCTCGGCGAACCAGCGGACGGTCGAGCTGGACGTGAACGTGACGTAGTCGGCCCGGCTGGCCGCCTCGAGCACGTCCTCGGACGGATCCTCGGCGACCGTGCGGTAGAGGGCCACGACGTCGAGCTCGGCGCCGCGCTCGCGCAGCGCGTCCGGGAGCGTCTCGCGAGCCTCCTCGGCACGGGCGACCAGGACCCGCCGGCCCTCGACGGGCACGTCGGCCAGCGCCGCGACCAGCCCCTCGGCCACCGAGCGCTCCGGCACCACGTCGGCCTGGATCCCGGCCCGGGCCAGCTCGTCGGCGGTGCCCGAGCCGACGGCCGCGACGGTCGCGCCCGCGAGCGCGCGGGCGTCGAGGCCGGCGCGCGCCAGCCCCTCCATCAGGAGCCGAGCGGCGTTCGCGCTCGTGAGGCACACGAGCGAGTAGTCGCCGATCCCCTCGACCGCCCGGTAGACCTCCGGCGACCCGAGCGGCTCGATCCGGATCGCCGGCGCCTCCACGACCTCGGCACCCAGGACCTCGAGCCGGGCCGCCAGCTCGCTCGCCTGCGCGCGGGCGCGGGTCACGACGACGGTCCTGCCGAGCAGCGGCCGTCGCTCGTACCAGGCGAGCCGCTCGCGGAGCCCCGCCACCGGTCCCACCACCGTCAGCGCGGGCGGCCGGACGCCCTCCTCGGAGGCGCGACGGGCGATGTCGGCGAGCGTGCCCGTCACGGTGCGCTGCCGCGGCGTCGTCCCGCTCGCGACCACCGCGGCCGGCTCGTCCGCCGGCCGCCCGGCCTCGACCAGCGCCGACGCGATCCGCTCCAGGTTGCGGACGCCCATGTAGAAGACGAGCGTCCCCGGGAAGGCCGCGAGCGCGTCCCAGTCGATCGCGCTCTCCTCCTTGGCCGGGTCCTCGTGGCCGGTCACGAAGGCGACCGCGGACGCCTCGTCGCGGTGGGTGACGGGGATGCCCGCGTAGGCCGCGGCCGCCACGCCGGCGGTCACGCCGGGCACGACCTCGAACGGGACGCCCGCCTCGGCGAGCGACTCCGCCTCCTCGCCGCCGCGGCCGAAGACGAACGGGTCGCCGCCCTTGAGGCGGACCACCGTGCGGCCCTCCTGCGCCAGCTCGACCATGCACGCGTTCACGTCCTCCTGCGGCATCGCCGCGAGCCCGGGCTCCTTGCCGACGTACACGAGCTCGGGACCGCCGTGCAGCCGGTCGAGGAGCCGGCGCGGGACGAGGCGGTCGTAGAGGACCACGTCGGCGGTCGCGAGCAGCTCCAGGGCGCGGGCCGTCACGAGACCCGGGTCGCCCGGCCCCGCTCCGACGAGGTACACCTTGCCCGGCATCTCAGAGCTTGTCCCGGTTGGGACGCATAGGGGCCCCTAACCCTATGCGGGCGCGGCCGACTCGTCCGCCTCGGCGAGGACGTCGCCGGCACCCGCCGCGAGGAGGCGCTCCGCGATCGCCCTCCCGAGCGCGGCCGGCTCGGCGGCGTCGCCTCGCAGGACGTCGCGGATCCAGCGGCTGCCGTCGGGCAGGCCGGCGAAGGCCGTCAGCTCGAGGCCGCCGTCGACGTGCTCGGCGTGCGCCGCGAGCGGGGTCCGGCAGGTGGCGTCGAGCTCGGCCACGAGCGCCCGCTCGGCGGTGAGGCGCTCCAGGGCCGAGCGGTCGGTGACCGCCGCCGCCAGCCCGGCGGCGCGGTCGTCGCCGGCGCGGGCCTCGAGCGCCAGGCAGCCCTGGCCGGCGGCGGGGACCATGTCGGCGGCCGGGACCGGCTCGCCGTCGCCGGAGCGCCCGAGGCGCTCGAGCCCGGCCGCGGCGAGCACGAGGGCGTCGAAGCGGCCCTCGGCGAGCCGCCGCAGGCGCGTGTCGACGTTGCCGCGCAGGTCGCTCACGCGGAGGTCGGGCCGACGGGCGAGCAGCTGGGCGCGGCGGCGCAGGCTGCTCGTGCCGACGCGCGCGCCCTCCGGCAGGTCGGCGATCGCGCTCGCGCCGCACACGGCGTCGCGCGCGTCCGCGCGCGGCGGGACGCCCACGATCGCGAGCCCGTCGGGGAGCTCGCTCGGCAGATCCTTGGCGGAGTGGACGGCGAGGTCGACGTCGCCGCTCAGCAGCGCCTCCTCGAGCTCCTTGACGAAGCGCGACTTGTCGCCGGGAGGCTGAGCCGGGGCGCGGCCCGGCGCCTCGTCCCCCGAGACCCGCACCGTCACCAGCTCCACGTCCGCGTCGAGCATGCCGGCCACGAGCCGCGCCTGCGCGAGCGCCAGCGCGCTGCCGCGCGTGCCGAGCCGGACCTTCAGGGGGACTTCCGGCGGCGCGAGTCGAGCGACGTGACCTCCGCGCCGCCCGGCTCCGCCTCGGCCGCCGAGCCGGGCGCGGGCTCGATCGCGAACAGCTCGCGCACCGCCTGCGCGTAGACGTACGACTCGTCGCCCTCGGCCGCCTTGAGCCGCAGCGTCGGCTCGTGCAGGAGGCGGCTCACCACCGCCCTCGCCAGCAGCTCGACGCGGTCGCGGTCCTCGTCGCCGAGCGCCACCCAGCGCGACTCGTTCTCGCGCAGCACCTGGCCCACGATCGCGTCGGCCCGCTCGCGGAGCGCGGCGATCGTCGGCACCACGTCGAGGCTCGCCGCCCAGCGGGCGAACCGGTCCGCCTCCTCGTCCACGATCGCCCGCGCGCGCGTGACCTCCGCCTCGCGGACGGACCGGCCGCGGGCGACCTCGCGCTGGAGGTCGTCCATGTCGTAGAGGGTCACGCCGCGCACCTCGCGGACCGCCGGGTCCACGTCGCGCGGCACCGCGATGTCCACGATCAGGAGCGGCCGCCAGTCGCGGTCCTCCATCACGACCGTGACGTCGTCGCGGTCGACTATCTGATGCGGCGAGGCCGTCGCGCTCACGACGATGTCGGCCTCCCCCAGCTCGGCCGGCAGGTCCTCGAACCGAACAGCCGTGCCGCCGAACCGCTGCGCGAGCCCGATCGCGCGGTCGTGGCGCCGGTTGGCGACGAACACCGTCCGCGCGCCGCGCTGGAACAGCGCCCGCGCGGTCAGCTCCGCGTTCTCGCCGGCACCGACGATCAGCACCCGCCGCGAGGAGAGGTCGCCGATCGCGCGGCGCGCCACCTCGACCGCCACGCTCGACACCGAGTCGCTCGACCGCCCGATGGCGGTCTCGGTCCGCGCCCGCTTGCCCGTGCCGAGCGCGTCGCGGAACAGCCGGTTCGAGATCGGGCCCGTCACCCCCTCGACCAGCGCCAGCTCGTAGGCCCGCTTGACCTGGCCCTGCACCTCCGCCTCGCCGACGATCATCGAGTCGAGCCCCGCCGCCACCCCGAACAGGTGCCGCACGGCGTCGTCGTCGCGCAGCGAGTAGAGCCGGCCGAGCAGCTCGGTGGGCCTGATGCCGACCTGCCGCGAGATGCAGCCGAGCGCCGCGGTCTCGGCCTCGACGGCGTCGCCCACGACCATGTACAGCTCGGTCCGGTTGCAGGTCGAGATCGCGACCGCCTCGCGGATCTCCGGGTGCGAGACGATCTCGGCGAGCACGTGGGCGGCCCGCCCCTCGGGGAGCGCAAGCCGCTCGCGCAGCGCCAGCGGCGCGGTCTTGTGCGAGACGCCGACGGCGAGGATCGGGGCGCTCATCGCGGCCGCTTCTCGGCGAGGTCGGCGAGCGTGCTCACCTCGCGCTCGATGCGCGCGATCTTCGCGCTGATGATCGCCAGGTAGACGAGCACGAGCGCGAGGAAGACGAGGTACGCCGCCGCGACGTACTGGCGGCCGGTGAGCGCGAGCGGCAGCGCGTCCACGTCAGTCCACTCCCGTCGGGCGCGCCGGCACCGCCGGCGGCCGGGCGGTCGCGGCCGCGGGGGGCGGATCGACCGGCGTCGCCTCGAGCCGCGCCCGCAGCCGCCGCAGCTGGTCGGAGGCGTTCTTCGACGCCAGCTCGACCTTCCACAGCGTCACGAACAGGAGCGCGACCCCCGCGAGCGCGACAAGGAACGCCAGCCGCATCTCGCCCGGCAGGCTCCCGCCGGTCTCCGAGAGCACCCGCGGGTGGATCTCGGCCTGGGCGAGGCGGACCGCGACGAAGTTGATCGGCACGAAGGCGCCCGCCGCGACGGCGAACACCGACGCGTAGCGGGCCTGCCGCTCGGGGTCGGCGATCGAGAAGCGCAGCGGCTGGTAGCAGCAGTAGAGGAGGAACACGACGAGGAACGAGACCAGCACCGGCTCGTCCCACTCCCACCAGTGGCCCCACGAGGCCTTGGCCCAGATCGCCCCGGTCAGGAGCACGCCCACCCCCAGCACGATCGACAGGTGGATCGCGACGTACGAGCGGGCGTCCCACGCGCGGTCGCGCGTGCGGAGGTGCTGCACGGCCATGATCCCGCCGGCCACGAACCCGCACAGCGCCACGATCGCCATCGGCACGTGGACGTAGAAGATCTTCTGGATGATGCCCTGGTCGGCGTCGAGCGGCGCGTAGAAGAACGCCAGGCCGAACGCGGCCGCGAGCGTGCACGCCGTCGCGACCGCGAGGACCAGGAGGCCCCTTCCGAAGAGCGGTCTAGTCCTCAAGTAGGAAGTCGAACACAGCGGCCGCCACGAGCAGGAAGACCGTATCGTAGAGCGCCATGAACCCCAGCCATCTGGCGAGGTCCTCGGGCCCCGCCTGGCTGGCGAGGAGCGGCTCCGTGGCCCGCGCGGCGGCGATCAGGAGCGGCACGAGCAGGGGCAGCAGGAGCAGCGGCACGACGAGGTCGCGGGCGCGCGCCTCCACCGCCAGCCCCGCCACCAGCGTCCCGACGGCCGCGAGCCCCACGTCCGCGAGCAGGACGATCGCCGGCAGCTCCGGGAACGCCCCGCCGATCCCCGGCCGCAGCAGGAGCAGGGCGAACGCCGGCACGGCCACGAGCTCCAGCACGACGAGGTAGAGGAACAGCGCGGTCGCCTTCGCGAGGTAGACCGCCGTCCTGTCGATCGGGGCGAGCAGGACCCCGTCGAGGGCGCCGTTCTCGCGCTCGCCAGCGAACAGGCGGTTCACCCCGAGCACGGTCGCGAGCAGCAGCGTGACCCACAGCACGCCGGCCGCGAGCGCGCCCTCGATCGCGTCGCGGTGGAGGCCGAAGTGGAACAGGACGAACGCCGAGACCGAGAACAGCGCCATCGCGGGCACGGCCTCGCGGGTCCGCAGCTCGACCCTCAGGTCCTTGCGGAGGATCGCGAGCGCGGCCGCCGTCACGAGTAGAGCCCCCGCACGTCGTCGGCCGAGGCGGACTCCGCCACCAGCGCCTGGCGGCCGTCGCGCAGGCCGAGCACCACGTCGGCCTCGGCGAGCCCGCCCGCCACGTCGTGGGTGACGAGCACGCGCGTGCGGCCGGAGGCGCGGCCGATCAGCGGCTCGAGCCGCTCGGCGGCGGCCGGGTCGAGCCCCGCCCGCGGCTCGTCGAGCAGGAGCAGCGGCGGGTCGTGCAGGACCGCCCGGGCCGCGGCGGCGCGCTGCACCATCCCGCGCGCGAGCTCGCTCACCGGGTCGTCCGCCCGCCGCTCGAGCCCGACCGCCGATATGACCTCGTCCACCCGCGCCGCCGCCACCCCGTGCAGCCGCGCGTGGAAGCGGAGGTTCTCGCGCGCGGTCAGCTCCGGGTAGAGCAGCGAGTCGTGGCCGAGCAGGCCCACGCGCCCGCGCACCTGCCACGCCTCGTCGGGCAGGCGAGCGCCCAGCACCGTCGCCGTGCCGGCGTGCGGGCGCAGCAGGCCGGCGAGCACGCGCAGCAGGGTGGTCTTCCCCGCTCCGTTCGCCCCGAAGACGGTCAGCGTGCGGCCCTCGGGCACGCGCACGGTCACGTCCGCCAGCGCCGGGCGGTCCCCGAAGCGCCGCTCGAGCCCGTCCAGGGCGACCGCGTCAGGCACGTTCGAGCGTCTCGGCGGCGTGCTTCAGCGTCGGCTCGACGATCGGCCACGACTGCTCGATCGCCCGCGGCGAGCCGGGGAAGTTCACGATCAGCGTCCGGCCGCGGACGCCGGAGACCCCGCGCGTGAGGATGCCGAGCGGCGTGTGCTCTCGCGAGTCGGCGCGGATCGCCTCCGCGTAGCCGGGGGCCGCCCGGTCGATAGCGTCGAGCGTGGCCTCGGGGGTCACGTCGTCGGGCGTCAGGCCCGTGCCGCCGGTGGTGAAGACGAACCGGAAGCCCTCGCGGTCGGCCAGCCGGGCGAGCGCCTCGGCGATCGCGGCGCGGTCGTCGGGCACGACCTCGTGCTTGACCTCGAGCCCGGCGGCCTCGCAGCGCTCGACCAGCGCCGGCCCGGACACGTCGTCGCCGTCTCCCGCCGAGATCGAGGTGGAGACGGTGAGCACCGCGGCGCGCATCAGGCGCGCCTCCAGTCGTGGCGCCCGCCGGACTTCTCGAGCAGCACGACCTCGGCCACCTCGACGCCGCGCTCGACGCCCTTGACCATGTCGTAGACCGTCAGCGCCGCCACCGAGGCCGCCGTCATCGCCTCCATCTCGACGCCGGTGCGGCCGGTCGTCCGCGCCTCGGCCGTGAGCGTGACGGCGCCGGCGCCGGCGTCGACCTCCACGCGCACGTCCACGAACGCAAGCGGCAGCGGGTGGCAGAGCGGGATCAGCTCGGCGGTCCGCTTGGCGGCCTGGATGCCGGCGATCCGCGCGGTCGCGACCACGTCGCCCTTGGGGCCGGACCCAGTCTCCACCAGGCGGGCGGTCTCCGGGGCCATCCGGACGGTCGCCCGGGCTACGGCGCGGCGGTCGGTCGCGTCCTTGCCGCCCACGTCGACCATCCGCGCGCGGCCCTCCTCGTCGATGTGGGACAGGCGGGCTATGCGGGGATGGCCGTCCGCTGCGCGGCGGCGATCAGGTCGCGGACGGCCTGCTCGTCGCCCGCGCGCAGCAGCTCGACCGGGTCGGGCTCGCCGTTGACGATCGACTCGAAGAACGCCTTGCGGTCCTGGTAGGTGGGGAGGGTCGCCTTGGCCCAGCCGCGCGCCTCGTTGAGGAGCTCGGCGAGGCGGGCGTACGGCTCGCCGAAGCCCTCGGCGATCTCGCGCTTGATCCGCTTGGCGAGCGCCGGGCTGGCGCCGGCCGTCGAGATGGCGATCGCAAGCGGGCCGGTGCGGACGATCGCCGGCAGGATGAAGTTGCAGAGCGGCGGCACGTCGACGACGTTCACGAGCATCGCCCGCCGCTCGGCCTCCTCGTAGACGCGGATGTTCACGTCGGTGTCGCTCGTGGCGGCGATGGCGACGAACCGGCCGTCGAGGTCCGCCGGCTCGACCTCCCGCCGCTCCCAGCGGATCGACCCCTCCTCCGCGAGGCCGCGAAGCTCGGGTACGGCCTCCGGCGCGACCAGGGTCACGTCGGCGCCGCAGGCCAGGAGCCCCTCGACCTTCTCGAGCCCGACCTCGCCGCCTCCGACCACGAGGCAGGGCCGGCCGGAGAGCCGCAGGCACGCGACGTACAGCGGCGTGGCCAGCATGTCGCGGACGCAGGTCTGGTCGCAGATCCCGCGCCGGTGCTGGCAGACGCACTCCTTGCCCGCGTAGGCCTGGGCCGGCATGTCAGCCAGTCTAGGGCGCCTCCGCGGCGCGTTGCGGGAGCGCGACGCCCGTTACGGGCCCGTTACGGCGCCTACCGCCTCAGCGCGCCGTCCAGCGACTTCCGCGCCAGCCGCGCCAGCGGGCGGACGCCCGACCGGAGCGCGCCCGCCTTGTCGGCGTCGCGGCCGTACAGCAGCTTCGCCGCGGCGTGGAGGGCGCGGGGGTTCGAGTCGTCGTACGGGTGCCACCAGAAGTTCTTCCAGAGCGACGGCTCCCAGGCCACCTGCTTCACGTTCACGCACTCGTAGAAGCCGAACTTCGAGTGGGCGCGGCCGATGCCCGAGTGCTTCACGCCGCCCCACGCGCACGCGCACAGGCCGTGCGTGTACATGTGGTCGTTGATCCAGACCATGCCGGCCTCGATCCGGCGGGCGATCCGCTTGCCCTTCTCGCGGTCGAGCGTCCACACCGACGCGCCGAGTCCGAACTCGGAGTCGTTCGCGAGCCGGATCGCCTCGTCCTCGGAGTCGACCGTGACGATCGGGATCACCGGCCCGAAGATCTCCTCGCGCATGATCCGCATCTCGGGCGTGACCCCCGTGAGGATCGCCGGCGCGTAGAACCGGCCCGACTCGTAGCCCGCGACCTCGACCGGCCCGCCGCAGTGGAGCGTCGCCCCGCTCGCGACGGCGTCGTCGACCAGCTCGCGGACCAGCTCGAACTGGTCCTCGGAGACCATCGGGCCGACCTCGACGTCCGGCCGCACCGGGTCGCCCACGCGGAGCGCCTGCGCGCCCTCGACCACCGCGGCCGTGAACCGGTCGGCCACCTCGCGCATCACGTAGACACGCTCGATGCCCGAGCACGTCTGGCCGGCGTTGGCGAGCCCGCCCCAGAGGCAGCCCGAGACCGCGTTCTGGAGGTTCGCGTCGGCCAGCACGACCTGCGCGTCCTTCCCGCCCAGCTCCAGCACGCAGCCCTTGAGCTGCTCGGCGCACGAGACGCCGACGCGGTGGCCCA
Source organism: Thermoleophilaceae bacterium (assembly GCA_036389295.1). Taxonomy (GTDB): domain Bacteria; phylum Actinomycetota; class Thermoleophilia; order Solirubrobacterales; family Thermoleophilaceae; genus AC-37. The sequence continues at coordinate 84,110 of DASVQB010000063.1, forward strand.
CCTCCACCGAGCCCGTGAAGAAGATCTTCGCCGCGCTCGACTCGACCAGCGCCTGGCCGACGGCGCCGCCGCCGTGGACGGTCCGCACGATCCCCTCCGGCACGCCGGCGCGGTCGAACGCCCAGCGGATCCGCTCGCCGATCAGCGGCGTGAGCGACGCCGGCTTGAGCACCACGCCGTTCCCGGCCATGAGCGCCATCGCGACCTCGCCGAACGGGATCGACCACGGGTAGTTCCACGGCGCGATCACGCCGACGACCCCGAGCGGCTCGTAAGAGAAGAAGTGCTGCTTCTGCCTGGCGAAGATCGGCACGTCGCGGACGCGCTCGTCGGCGAGCAGCTCGGGACCGTGGTCGGCGATCCAGTGGAGCGCGTCGATCGTCGGGATCAGCTCCATCGCGTACGACTCCGCGCGCGGCTTGCCCTGCTCGCGGGTGAGCAGCGTGGTGAGCTCGTCGAGGCTGTCGATCAGCACCTGGGCGGTGCGGCGCATGTAGCGGGCGCGGTCGGACAGCGGGAGCTGGCCCCAGAACGGCTGCACGCCCGCCACGTCGTCGACGATCCCCTGCACCTCGTCCGGCGTGACGGTCGGCACCGCGCCGAGGCGCTCGCCGGTGGCCGGGTTGAACGACTCGAGCTGGCCGCGCGCGGGGCCTGCTCCGTTGGTCGCCTGCGTCGTCTGGGTCGCTGCCTCCACCGGTCCTCCTCGATCGCTCGCCGTCATTGTGACTCAGGGCCCGCGCGGAGGCCGTCAGGCGTCCGGCCTCCCGCGCGCGCGCCTGATCGCGGCGAGGCGCTCCCTCAGCTCCCGCTCCTCGCCGTGCTCCGACAGCTCGAGGAAGCGCTCGCCCTCGGCCTCGGGCGGCATCAGCTCCTGGGGCGAGACGCCCCCGGGGCGGTCGTGCGGGTAGTCGTAGCCCTTCCCGCGGCCGAGCGCCTTCGCCCCCGGGTAGGCGGCGCTCCGGAGCGCGTCCGGCGGGATCACCGGGCCGTTCTCGCGGACCCAGCGGCGCGCGGCGCCGAGCGCCCTGTACGAGGCGTTGGACTTCGGCGCGAGCGACAGGTACACGGCCGCCTGCGCCAGGTTGTGCACGCACTCGGGCATCCCGACGTGCTCGACGGCGTGCGCGGTGGCGACCGCGACGTCGAGCGCGCGCGGGTCGGCGTTGCCCACGTCCTCGCTCGCGAGCACCACCATCCGGCGGGCGATGAAGCGCGGGTCCTCGCCGCCCTCGATCATCGCCGCGAGGTAGAGGAGGGACGCGTCGGGGTCCGAGCCGCGCGTGGCCTTGATCCAGGCCGAGATCAGGTCGTAGTGGCGGTCGCCGCCCTTGTCGTAGAGGACCGCCTTGCGCTGCATCGCCTCCTCGGCGACGGCGAGCGTGACCCTCCCGTCCCCCTCGGCGATCTCGGCCGCCAGCTCGATGCCCACCAGCGCGGAGCGCGCGTCGCCGGCCGAGCGGGCGGCGAGGAAGTCGATCGCCTCGTCGTCGACCGCCGGCGGGTCGGGGACGAACTCGGCGAGCGCGCGCCGCAGCAGCTTCGCGACGTCGGCGTCCGCCAGCGGCCGCAGCTCGTAGATCCGCGTGCGCGAGATCAGCGCCGAGTTCACCTCGAAGTAGGGGTTCTCGGTGGTCGCGCCCACCAGCGACACGAGCCCCTCCTCGACCGCCGGGAGCAGCGCGTCCTGCTGCGCCTTGTTGAACCGGTGGATCTCGTCGAGGAAGAAGATCGTGTGCCGGCCGTCGCCGCCGCGCAGCCGCTCCTCGGCCCGCTTCAGCACCTCGCGCACCTCCGCGCGGCCGGCGTTCACGGCCGAGATCTCCTCGAACGCCGCGTTCGAGTTCACCGCGAGCAGCCGGGCGATCGTGGTCTTCCCGGTCCCCGGCGGGCCGTACAGGATCATCGAGTGCGGCTGGCCCTCCTCGATCGCGCGGCGCAGCGGCGAGTCCGGCCCGAGCAGGTGCTCCTGGCCGACCAGCTCGTCGACCTTCGCGGGCCGCATGCGCACCGGCAGCGGGCGGTCGGCCTCCGGGACCGGGGTGCGATCGCGCCGGCCCGGCCCGTCGCCCGAGTCGAAGAGCTGCTGCTCCACGGGTCGATTCTGGCAGCGGGGCGGACCTATACTCGCGCGGCCGGTGCCCGAGCGCGACGAACTGGAGCGGCGCACGGTCGATCTGCTCAGGACGCTGATCGGCTTCAACACCGTCAACCCGCCGGGCGCGGAGGCCGCGGTCCAGGACCACCTGCGCGGCCTGCTCGAGGGAGCGGGCTTCGAGTGCGAGCTGCTGGAGGCGGTCCCCGGCCGGCCGAACCTGGTCGCGCGCCTCCGCGGCCGCTCGGACGGCCCGCGGCTCGCGTACCTCGGCCACGCCGACACCGTGCTCGCCGACCCGTCCGACTGGAGCGTCGACCCGTGGTCCGGCGAGCTGCGCGACGGGCAGGTCTGGGGCCGCGGCGCGGTCGACATGAAGGGGCAGGTGGCGGCCGAGGTCGCCGCCGCGTGCGCGCTCGCCGAGGAGGGCTGGCGGCCCGAGTCCGGCGAGCTGCTCGTGATCGTGACGGCCGACGAGGAGGCCGGGGCGACCCACGGCGCCAAGTGGCTCTGCGAGACCCACCCGGAGAAGGTCCGCTGCGACTACGTGGTGAACGAGGGCGGCGGCGACTGGTTCGAGCTCGAGGGACGGCGCCTGTACGTGGTCGAGGTGGCCGAGAAGGGCGTGTTCCGCTTCACGCTCACGACCAGCGGGCGCGCCGGCCACGGGTCGATGCCCGACCTCGCCGACAACCCGCTCGCCAAGCTCGCGCCGATCATCGAGACGATGACCTCGCGCCGGCCGCCGCTCGAGCCCTCGCCCGAGCCGGTGGCGGTCATGGAGGCGCTCGGGATCCCGCACGACGACCTCGAGGCCGGGCTCGCCGAGGCGCGCGAGCGCGACCCCCGGCTCGGGCTGCTGCTCGAGCCGACGCTGTCGGTCACGCTCGCCCCGACGATGGTCCGCGGCTCGGAGAAGATCAACGTGATCCCCGCGCGCGCGGAGCTGAAGGTCGACTGCCGAGTGCCGGCCGGCCTGGGAGCCGACCACGCCCGCATGCGCGTCGAGGAGCTGCTCGGCGGCGACGGCTACGAGCTGCGCTTCGACGAGCAGGTGATCGGCAACCGCTCTCCGATCGAGAGCCCGCTGATGGACTGGATCCGCGGCTACCTGGGGCGCGAGCAGCCGGACGCCGAGACGATCCCGATCATGATGCCCGGCTTCACCGACTCGCGCTGGTTCCGCGAGGCGTTCCCCGGCTGCGTGGCCTACGGGTTCTGCCCCAGGCGCGAGATGGACCTGTTCGAGGTGGCGGTGCTGATCCACGGCGCCGACGAGCGCGCGGCGGTCGGGGACCTCGCGATGGCCGCCGGGTTCTTCGCGGAGCTGGCGCCGGAGGTGCTGGGTTGAGCCCGGCGAAGGCAGCGGCGTGACGAGCCCCGTCCCCGAGGACAAGCTCCGCCTCGGCGGCATGGCCCTGCGCAACGGCCTGCTCGTGCACGGCCCGACGCACTGGGCGGCCGCGGTGCGGACCGGCGACGGCGAGATCCGCGTCGCGTCGGGCCGCAAGCCGGAGCTGGCGGCCGGCCCCGCCGAGCGCCTGCCGGGCGTGCGAGGCCTGGCGAGGATGGCCGAGGCGTTCGCGGTCATCCCGCTCGTGAAGCGGGTGCTGCCGGAGGCGCGCCTGCCGATGCAGGACTCGCGCACGCTCGCCGCGATGGCCGGGGCCGCGGCCGCCGGCCGGGCGCTGCGGTCGGCCGGGCCGAGGACGGTGGCGCGCGAGGCGGCGGTGGCGGGGGTGAGCGTGCTGCCGGCGCTGCTCGCCCTGCGCGGCGGGGACCTCGCCTCCTACCACGGCGTCGAGCACAAGGCGATCGCCGCCTACGAGCGGGACGAGGACGCCGCCGAGGCGGGCAAGGAGCACGACCGCTGCGGGTCGAACCTCGTCGCCCCGATGCTGGCGTCGACCGTCGCCGGCAGCGTGGCCGCGCGCCGCGCCGGCCTCCGCGGGCCGGCCGCGGACGGCGTGGTCGCGCTCGGCAGCATGGCGCTCGCCGTCGAGCTGTTCGGCTGGTCCGAGCGCCACCCGACCTCGCGAGCCGCCCGCTGGCTGCGCCGTCCCGGGCACGAGATCCAGCGCGCCGTCGGCACCCGCGAGCCGACGCCCGAGCAGCTCGAGGTCGGCCGCGCCGCGCTGGCCGAGATCCTGCGCGTGGAGGGGAAGCCCGCAGCGTCCTGAAACTCCGGGGGATGCCACCCTCCCCCAGGGGTAAGGGTTCGCCCCCCGGCGGCCGATAGGAACGGCAGATGCGCCGTCCGCCCCTGCATGCCTCCCGCGCGCTGACGGCCGCGGCCGTCGCCCTCGCCCTCCTCCTCCCCTCCGCCGCCCAGGCGGAGAGCTTCTGCGTGAAGCCCGCGAAGGGCTGCGACAACAGCGTCGCCGACGGCGCCACGGCGCTCCGCAAGGCCCGCGACAACAAGGGCCCGGACACGATCACCGAGCTCGTCAACGGCGAGCGGGTGACCCGCAACGAGGCCGAGGCCGCCGAGCCGGCCACCTCCGTCGCCCCGCCCGCGGAGCAGCCGGCCTCGACCGCCGCCGCGGTCGACGAGCCCAGCTTCATGGACGACATCGGCAACTGGGCGCTCACCTGGATGCCGCTCGTCTTCATGGGCCTGATCACGCTCCTGATCTTCATGACGATGCGGTTCATGCCGCGCACGAAGCCGCAGGAGATCAAGCCCGACACCTCGCAGTCGATCCGCTGGGAGGACGTCGCCGGCGCCGACGAGGCCAAGGCCGAGCTCCGCGAGGTCGTCGACTTCCTGCGCGACCCGAAGCGCTTCAAGAAGCTCGGGGCCAAGGTGCCCAAGGGCATCCTGCTCCACGGCCCGCCCGGCACGGGCAAGACGCTGCTGGCGAAGGCCGTCGCCAACGAGTCGCGCGCGAAGTTCTTCGCCCAGTCGGCCTCCTCGTTCGTCGAGATGTTCGCCGGCCTCGGCGCCGCGCGGATCCGGCGGCTGTTCCGGATCGCCCGCAAGCAGGCGCCCTCGATCGTGTTCATCGACGAGCTCGACGCGGTCGGCGCCACCCGCGGCAAGGACGTCTCGGGCGAGAAGGACCAGACGCTGAACCAGCTGCTCGTCGAGATGGACGGCTTCAACGCGGCCGACGACCTGGTCGTCATCGCCGCCTCGAACCTGCTCGAGAAGCTCGACCCGGCGCTGCTGCGCCCGGGCCGCTTCGACCGCCAGATCCTCGTGGCGCCGCCGGACCTCAAGGGCCGGATGGAGATCCTCAAGGTTCACACGCGCAACAAGCCGGTCCGCAACGTGGACTTCGAGCTGGTGGCGCGCCAGACCAGCGGCCTGTCGGGCGCCGAGCTGGCCAACATCTGCAACGAGGCCGCGATCTTCGCCGGCCGCCGCGGGCGCGACCACGTCGTGATGGACGACTTCGACGCCGCCCTCGAGCGCGTCGTGGCCGGGATGCAGACCCGCAAGGTCATCAACGACCACGAGAAGCGCGTGATCGCCTACCACGAGGCCGGCCACGCCCTCTGCGCCGAGCTCCTCGAGTCGCAGGAGAAGACGCACCGGATCTCGATCATCCCCCGCGGCCGCGCGCTCGGGTACACGCTGCACCTCCCGGTCGAGGACCGCTACCTGAAGACCAAGGAGGAGATGAACGACTGGATGGTCGTCGGGCTCGGCGGCCGGGTCGCCGAGGCGATCGTCTTCGGCGCGATCACCACCGGCGCCGCCAACGACCTCGAGAAGGTCTACTCCGTCAGCCGCTCGATGGTGACCGAGTACGGCATGGGCAACTCGATCAGCTCGCGCCGCCTGCCGGTCGACGACTACTCCGTCTCCGAGGCCAGCCGCAGGATGGTCGACGAGGAGCAGCAGGAGCTGACCGACATGGCGTACCGCCGGGCGCGCGAGATCATCGTCGCCAACCGGCCGCTGCTCGACGCGCTGGCGAACCACCTGCTGAGCCAGGAGGTCCTCGAGCGCGAGGACATCGAGCGGATCATGACCGAGTACCGCGAGGGGCGGCTCGGCTACGGCGACGCCGGCGAGACCGGTCGCGCCGCGACCGAGGAGCCGGAGCCCGGCGTCGCGCGCCTCGCTGCCAGCGAGCGCTTCGACGGCGCCGAGGCCTCCCACCGCGACGGCGCGGTGCCCGACCGGCCCGGCCCGCCCGACGCCGCCTAGCCCGGCGTCTCGGCCGCCACGCGCGCCCGGGCCTCCGGGTCGAGCCAGCGCCACAGGGCGTACGGCACCCAGCGGTCGAAGACGTTCGCGGGCACGGCCAGCCGCTCGGCGACGTCCGGCTCGCCCGCGTGCGCGTAGAAGCGGTTGAGCCCGTCGAAGAGGGCGAGCTCGTAGCCGGCGGCGAGCACGAGCGGCTCCCAGCCGGCGTGGCTCGCGACCGTCGTGTTCGGCTCGGTCGACTCGACGACGAGCGCGGACGGCCGCCAGCGGCCGAGGTCCACCGAGGCGAGCACGTCGGCCTCGCGGCCCTCGACGTCGACCTTCAGGAAGTCGATCGGCCGGTCGGCGGCATGCTCCTCCAGCACCGCGTCGAGCGGGACGACCTCGACCTCCACGACCGCCGTGCTCCAGCCGTCCGCGCGGTGGCGCTCGGCGATGCCCGGGTCGAGCGTGCTGAGCGACTCGGTGCCGTCGACGACGGCGAGCGGCAGCGTGCCAGGCTCGCTCCCGATCGCGCAGCCCAGGTTCACGTCCCGCTCGCGGGCGGCACGCAGCGCCTCGAACGAGCTCGGCACCGGCTCGACGTTCACGCCCCGCCAGCCGAGGTCGTAGAAGTGCTTGGTGACCGAGTGCCTGACGGGGTCGGCGGCGCCGACGTCCACGTAGAAGCCGGGGGTCCGGTCGCCGAGCGCGCGCGCCAGGACGACGTCCTCCGCGTTCTGGGCGTAGGAGACCATCGGAGGCGTCCCGCTCGGCACGCGGAAAGCCTGCCAGACGGGGGGCTCGTAGACTGCGCGGCCGTGCTGTTCGGCCGCATCGACCACATAGGCGTCGCCGTGGCGGACCTCGACGAGGCCGTCGAGCTCTACCGCGACCGCTTCCAGATGGGAGAGCAGCACCGCGAGACCGTCGAGGAGCAGGGCGTCGAGGCGGTCCTCCTCGAGGTCGGCGAGGGCCACGTGGAGCTGCTCCGGCCGCTGTCGGGCGACAGCGCCGTCGGCCGCTTCCTGGAGCGGAGCGGGCCGGGCCTCCACCACGTCGCCTACCGGACCGACGACATCGACTCCGCCCTGGCGTCCGTCCGCGACGCCGGGCTGCGCCTGATCGACTCCGAGCCGCGCCGCGGGATCCGCTCGAGCCGGGTCGCGTTCCTGCACCCGAAGTCGACCGGCGGCGTCCTGACCGAGCTGGTGGAGCCCGCGCACTGATGGCGGCCGCGAACGGGAAGCCGCGCCGCGTCGACGTCGGGTTCGCCGGCGGCCAGGTGCTGGGCCTGCGGCTGGAGGAGGGCGCCTACAAGGAGCTACGCGCGGCGCTCGAGGGCGACGACGCCGCCCGCTGGCACGAGGTCGTGGCCGAGGACTCCGAGGTCGCGGTCGACCTCTCGAAGATCGTCTACGTGCGGCTCGACACCGAGCAGCGCGGCGTGGGCTTCTCCGGGCCCTGAGCTAGGAGGCGCCCGTCGCGGGCGGCTAGGAGGCGCCGGTCGCGGGCGGCGGCGCCCCGCTCGTCTCCGCGAGCGCCTCGGACATGCCCTCGGCGACCGCGCCCATCTGCTCGCGCAGGTCGCGCACGTCGGAGGCCAGCTCGCGCTGGGAGGCGGCCTCGCTCGCGGCCGACACCGACAGGAGCTGGCCGCGCACGTTGCCGAGCTCGACCGCGATCCGCTCCATCTCGGTGTAGAAGCCCTCGAGCTCGCGCTCGGCCCGGCGCATCGCCGTGAGCTGGGTCTCGAGCGCCTCGGCCAGGGCGCGCTTGGAGGCGTCGGCCGGGTCCGAGGTCGAGCGGACCTGGCTCAGGCGGTACTCGACCCGGCGCGGGTCCTGCTCGGCCAGGTACTCGTAGAGCAGCTCGGCTCGGCCGGCGGCGCGCTCCGCAGCCCGGACGAACGTGTCGACCTCCTCGGAGACCTCGGCGAACGGGAGCTCGGCGCGGTCGATCGCCTCGCGGATGCGCGCCTCCTGGGCGAGCACCTGCTCGAGCTGGCCCGCGATCGGCGGCGCCAGCCGGCGCGGGTCGAGCCGCTCGCCGGCCGCGACCGCCTGGCGCCGCCGGGCCCGGAGCCGGCTCCCGACGCGCTCGGCCTCGTCGGCGTCGAGGTAGGTGATCGCGGAGAGCGCGAGCCAGGCGACGATCGCGATCAGCACGACCAGCCCCGACGCGATGCCGAGCAGCAGCCCGACCGCCGCCACGCCGGCCGGCAGCAGCACGTTCGGCCACGGCTTGAGCAGGGCGTTCGCGACCAGGACGCGGTTCAGCTCGCCGCGGCTGAGCGGCCTCCCGACCTCGCGGGCCATCAGAAGAAGCTCGAGATGCTGCGGTACACGAGCTCGATGTCGTCGGTGTCGCCCGAGTACGCCTTGCCGCCCGAGGCGGCGGCGATCCGCTCGAGGGCATCCTCCGCCCCGGCCGCCGACGCGCTGTAGGCGATGGTGAACACCCGGACGCGGCTCTCGGAGTCGCCCTGCCCCTCCATCCGCGACACGACCTCGTCCACGCCGGCCGACGAGTCGGTGTCCTCGCCGTCGGTCAGCAGGACGACGGCGTTGATCCGCTCGCGGTCGTTCAGGCGCTGCACGTCGGCAACCCCGCGCAGCGAGGCGTCGAAGAACGCCGTCCCGCCGTCGGCGATCAGCGACCCGATCGTCGAGCGCAGGCGGTCGCCGTTCTGCCTCACCGGGGCCACCTGCACGAGCGGCGTGATCACGTCGGAGAACGTGGTCAGCCCGACCCGGTCGTCCGGCGAGACCTCGCGGAGGAAGACGTCGAGCCCCTCCTTGGCCCGCTCGAGCCGGTTCTCCTCGGTCATCGAGCCGGACGTGTCGACCACGAGCAGCACGTTGGCCGGCTTGCGGTCGGCGCGCCAGGCGTCCTTCACCTTGGAGAGCACGCGCGGCTCGGGGAGCCCCAGGACGCGCCTCGGCTCGCTCGGGTCGGCGCCGTTCGCCGCCGTGATCGGGCCGGCCGGCTTCTGCTTGAGGTCGGCCGGCCGGAACCCGTAGCGGCCCGCGAGGTCGGGGTCGATCTCGTCGGAGAGGAAGTCGGCGAGCTGCTTCGCGCCGTCGCGCTGGGCGCTCGACACCCACGGCGCGTCGAGCGCGATCAGCGGGTTGTCCGAGTAGAACGTGCCCTCGTCGGGGTAGATCGCGACGAGCTTCGGCTGGCCGCCGCGGTGCTGGTTGAAGTCGACCAGCGTGACCTCCTCCATCGCGACCGCGGACGCGTAGCCGGGCCCGGCCTTGCGCATCTGGTCGGCGATGAACAGCGTCGTGTCGCCGTAGTGGACGATCGAGCGCTCGATGTCGCGGACCACGCTCCGGGCGCGGCTGCCGGTGACGTCCTTCTCGAGCAGCCCCTCCTTCTTGCCGGTGGCGGCGTAGTACTCGGCCACGACCGCGGACAGCCCGGAGGTCGAGAAGTCCGGGTTCGTGTGGACGAGCTTGAAGCGGCCGAACTGGGGCCGGCCGTACGCGGCCCAGCCGCGGCTCGAGCGGGCGAGGGCCAGGACGTCGTCGAAGCCGAGCCGCTTGCGGGGGTAGCCGAGCGCCTGCGCCATCGGCTCCCACATCGCGATCACGAGCGGGGTGCGGACGATCGACGGGCTCTCGTCGGGCGCGTACGGCCGGTCGGCCTCGAAGTTCAGGAGCCGGCCCCAGAGCGAGGACGACGGCGACCACGCCACCGTCCGCAGGCGGCCGCTCGCGATCTTCTGCTCGGCCTCGCCCGAGGCGACGACGCTGCCCTCGACGAAGACCGGCTTGCCGCCGACCTCGTGGTCCTCGTCGTTGAAGCGCTCGATCAGCGGCTCGAGCAGCTTCTCCTTCTCGGGCGAGTAGGCGAACGGGACCGCGACCGCGCCCTTCGGCGCCTTGCCGCCCTTCGACAGGCCGCCGCCCCCGCCCCCGCCTCCGCCGCCGTCGTCGCCGCCGTCGCCGAGCCCGAACGCTAGCGCCGCCACCGCGACCACGGCTAGCAGCGCTACTACGACCTGGCTTCGCTTGAGGATCGGCATCGGAGGGCGGGTAGGCCGCGGATCGTACGCGGCGGCGGGGGCGGCGTGGCGCGAACGTATCCTCCGCCGCCGTGGCCGGCGGACTCGACACCGCGCTCCTGCGAGCCGCCCGCACCCGCGGGCACGCGCCGGCGGTGGAGCGGGCCGTCGCGCGGTTCAGCGCGCTCGGCGAGCACGGCGGGGTCTGGCTGGCCGCGTGCGCGGCGGGGGCCGCGCTGGACCGCCGCCGGCGCGACCGCTTCGCCCGCGCGGGCGCGACCGTGGCCGCGGCCTACGTCGCGAACCAGGCGATCAAGGTCGCCGTCAGGCGGCGGCGCCCGCGGCTCGACGGGCTCGAGCCGGTCGTGAGCACCCACTCGCAGCTCTCCTACCCCTCGGCCCACGCCTCGACCTCGTTCGCCGGCGCCCGCGCGCTGGGCGAGCTGTGGCCGCGCCCGGCCGTCTACGCGATGGCCCTCGCGCTGGCCGCGAGCCGGCCGTACCTGGGCGTCCACTACCCCTCCGACTCCCTCGCGGGGGCGGCGCTCGGGACCGCGGTGGCGGAGCTCGCCCGGTGAGGATCGGGATCGTCGGCCTGCCGAACGCGGGCAAGTCGTCGCTGTTCAACGCGCTGACGCGCGCGGGCGCCGAGACGGCCGCCTACCCGTTCACGACCGTCGACCCGAACGTGGCGATCGTGCCGGTGCCGGACGAGCGGCTGGCGCGCGTGGCCGACGCCGTCGGCTCGACCGCCGTCGTCCCGGAGACGATCGCGTTCCACGACATCGCCGGGCTGGTCCGCGGCGCGCACGCCGGCGAGGGCCTCGGCAACCGCTTCCTGGCGAACATCCGCGAGACCGACGCGATCCTGCACGTGGTGCGGACGCACGACGACCCGCAGGTGCCGCACCCCGAGGGCCGCGTCGACCCGCTCGCCGACGCCGAGGCGGTGGAGGCCGAGCTGCTCTACGCCGACCTCGAGCAGGCCGAGCGGCGGCTCGAGCGGGTTGCGCGCCAGGCGAAGTCGCACGAGCGCGCCGCGGTCGCCGAGGAGGCGTGGCTGCGCGAGGTCGTCGACGGGCTTCGCCGCGCCGTGCCCGTCCGCGCCGCCCCGCCCCCGCCCGCGGACGCCCCCGAGGCGCTGCGCTCGCTGCAGCCCCTCACGGCCAAGCCGGTGCTGTACGTGGCGAACGCCGGCGAGGACTCGGGCGGCGAGGTCCCGGCCGCCCTGGCCGACCACGCGGCGGCGGCGGGCGCGGCGGCGGTGGCCGTCAGCGCCCGGCTGGAGGCCGAGCTGGCCGAGCTCGACGCCGAGGAGTCGGCCGCGATGCGGGCCGAGCTCGGCGCCCCGGAGTCGGGGCTCGAGCGGGTCGTGAGGGCGGCGTTCGACCTGCTGGGCCTGATCTCGTTCTTCACCGCCGACGAGGGCACGGAGGCCCGCTCGCACGCGGTGGCGGACGGTACGAGCGCATGGGAGGCCGCCGGCAGGGTGCACACCGACATGCAGCGCGGGTTCGTGCGCGCGGACGTGGCGCCGTGGGACGCGCTGGTCGCCGCCGGCGGCTACGCGGGTGCGCGGGGGCGCGGGGAGCTGCGCTCCGAGGGCCGCGACTACCGCGTGCGCGACGGCGACGTGATCCTGATCAGGTTCTCGGCGTAGGGGCGGCCGGCGGGGCCGGCCCCGGGCGGCTCAGCCCTCGCGCTCGAAGCGGCCGCCGGCGGCGTCCGCCGGCTCGCGGCGCCGCATGCGGTGGCCGCTCACCCCGACCGGGGTTATGTCGCCCGTCAGCTCGAGCTCGCCGCCGCACTGCGGGCAGCGATCGCCCCGCTCGACGAGCAGTCTCGCCGCAGCGGAATACGAGATCGCGGCGCACTGAGCGCACCTCATCTGGTCCATCTGGATACGGCTCCCCTGCCGCCGCCACCATGTCGCGTCCCCTGTCCGGCGCGGCTGCACTGTGATTATCTCCTATGTCGGCCGTATTCGCCACCACCTACCGGCCTAGGCGCGTCAGCGCCCGCAGCGCGAAGGCCGCCAGGGCCGCTCCGAGCGCCGCCACGACGAGGAGACCCGGCCATGTGTCGGACCACGAGACGCCGCCGACGAACCCCTGTCGGACGGTCTCGACCACCTGCGTGACCGGGTTGTAGCGCGCCACCTCGCGCAGCCAGCCGGTCAGCAGCTCCTCGGGCGCGTAGGAGGTGGTGAACAGGACCGCCACGAAGACGCTCGCCTGCATCAGCGGCGCCGCGGCCTGGGTCTGGAACCGCAGCGCGAGGATGACCGACCACGCCGCGACGGCGGCGGCGAAGCCGAGCACGACGCCGACGGCGATCAGGAGCCCGTCCACGCCCGGGAACGCGGCGCCGAGCGGGAAGGCGATCGCGAGGGCGACCGTGATCGGGAGCAGCGCGCGCAGGCTGGCGGAGACGAGCAGGCCGCCCAGCAGCACCGTCCGCGGCACGCGCGAGACGAGCATCCGGTCGAACCAGCCCAGCTCGATGTCGCGCGCCAGGTTCACGCCCATCGCCGCCCCCGAGAAGCCGGCCGCCTGGAGCAGGCTGATCGGCACGAGGAACGAGAGGAAGCCGTCGGCGGTGAAGCCGGGGAGCCGCGAGAGGTCGCCGAACACGGCCGTGAGGCCGAGCATGAAGATCGACGGCGCGACGATCCCCGGGATCGCCCCGCCCGGGACGCGCACGAGCTCGTTGAAGCCGCGGCGGACCATCGCGCCCATCACGGCGAGGTCCGCGCGCCAGTCCGCGAGCGCCGGGCTCATCCGCTCCTCAGCCTGTGCCGGAGGGCGAGCGCGCTGAGCGAGGCGCTCACGCCGCCCACGATCGCGACCCCCGCCAGCCCCTCGAGCAGCGGCTCCAGCATCGCGCCCGACACGATCGGGTCGCGGACGGCCTCGGCGAGCAGGCTCAGCGGGTTCCACCGGGCGATCGTCTGCGCCGGCTCCTGCATCAGCTCGCGCGGGAAGAACGCGGTCGACAGGAAGAGGATCACGAACACGAGCGGGAACGTGCCCTGCACGGCGCTCGCGCTGCCGCTGCGCAGGGCCAGCGCCGCGCCGAGGCCGCCGAAGGCCACGGCCGAGAGCGCCATCACGGCGACGACCACGAGCACGCCGAGCGGCCCGCCCTCGACGTGCGCGCCGAAGACGAGCCCCACCGTGAGGAACCAGACCGCGATCACCACGCCGAGCGCGGCGGTCGCCGCCAGGCGGCCGGAGACGACGAGGTAGCGCGGCACCGGCGACGCCATCAGGCGGTCGATGAAGCCGCGCTCGATGTCCATCCCGAGCGCCATCCCCGAGCTGACGCCGCACAGCATCGCCGACTGGAGCATCGCCGCGGCCAGCTCGAAGTCGAGGAAGCCGTGCACGGACGGGAACTCGGGGATCTGCGTCGCGCGCCCGGCGCCGCCGACGTTCACGGCGAGGAACAGCGACGGGAAGACGACGATCGGCGCCAGGTAGCGCGGGTAGCGGAAGGTCTGGACGATCGAGCGGCGTGCGAGGAACGCCGTGGCGCGCAGCTCGGCCGCGAGCGTCACGCGGGCGCCTCGGGGGCGTCCGCGTCCGCCGGCTCGAGCGCGTGGCCGGTCTTGGCCATGAAGACGTCGTCGAGCGTCGGCCGCTGGACCTCGAGCGACTGGACGGCGAGCCCGGCCTCGTCGAGCGCCCGCACGATCTCGGCCACCTCGCCGACCCCGCGCTCGAGCGGGATCGCGATCGTGCCGTCGGACCCCAGCGCCTCGCGGCCGACGCGGCGCAGCGCCTCCTCGGCCCGTGAGCGCTCGCCGGCCACGGTCACCTCCAGCCGGTCGCGCCCGACCTCCGCCTTCAGCTCCGCGGGGGTGCCCTCGGCGACCATCCGGCCGCGGTCGATGATCCCGACGCGGTCGGCGAGCTGGTCGGCCTCCTCGAGGTACTGCGTCGTGAGCAGCACGGTCGTGCCCTCGTCGTTCAGCGCCCGGACCTCGCTCCAGATCGCCTGGCGGCTGACGGGGTCGAGCCCGGTGGTCGGCTCGTCGAGGAAGAGCACCCGCGGCTCGTGCACCAGCGCCATCGCGAGGTCGAGCCGGCGGCGCATCCCGCCCGAGTAGGTCCCCACGCGGCGGTCGGCGGCGTCCGTCAGCCCCACGCGCCCCAGCAGCGCCTCGGCGCGCGGACGGGCCTCCGCGCGCGGGACGGCGTGGAGCGCCGCCTGGAGCTGCATCAGCTCGCTCCCCGTCATCAGCGGGTCGAGCGCGGCCTCCTGAAGCGCCACGCCGATCGCGCGGCGCACGTCGGACGCCTCGCGGAGCACGTCGTGGCCGGCCACGTGCGCCGTCCCGCCGGTGGGCCGCAGGAGGGTGGTCAGGATGCGAACGGTCGTCGTCTTCCCGGCCCCGTTCGGGCCGAGGAGCGCGTAGATCTCGCCGTCCGCTACCTCGAGGTCTATCCCAGCCACCGCCAGAACCCCTCCCGAGAACTCTCGGACGAGGTCGCTGGTGACGATGGCAGCCATCCGCTGGACTGTAATGAGGTGGAGGTGTCGGTCTTGCGGGGCGGTGGGCTCGGCCGGTAGCGCTTGGCGCTCTCGCCGGTCACCTTCTTGAACGACGCCCAGGTGTCGTACAGGCCGAGGCGCGTCCTGAGTGTGGCTCCGCGCACACGAGTGCGCCCGCGCGAGCCAACCACGTCCGCCCACACGATCCGCGGCGAGAAGCCGCGCTGGACGACCTTCACGCCGCGGAACTTCCCCTTCACGAGGCCGGACAGGCGCGACTGCATCTGACTGGTGGTGAACACGAACCGCCAGCGGTGCTTCGGCGAGGCGTCGTCGTACGGATCGGCCACGCCGCGCAGCCACGGCGACGCGGCCGCGCCGTAGAAGACGTTCTCGATGTTCTCGGTCTTGCCGCCCGACGTCGAGAAGAAGTACGTCACGACCGCGGCCCCCTGGTAGGTGACGATCTCGCCGGTCGTCGCGTCGACGGCCGCGTTCGTGGCGGCGGTCTCGCCGCTCACGCCGCGGTAGACCTGCGAGCGCGTGTCGGGGTACTGGTCGAACACCGGCCCGCCGCGATCGGTCGTGATCGCGTAGCTGCGCGCCGCCACGGCCTGGGCCTTGAGGGCCTCGGCCGGCCAGCTCGACGGCATCTCGCCGGAGACGACGCCGCGCACGTAGTCGTCGAGCCCGGCGGCGTTCACGACGGTCAGCCCGCCGTACGAGCTCGGACGGAGCTCGAGCGAGTCGCGGAAGCTTCCGTTCGCGATCCCGTTCATCGTGGTCCCGACGAACCGGATGGCGTCGCCGCGGACCGTCGCCGGGGCGTCGAACGTGCCGACCGTGTGGCCGCCGCCGGTGACCTTCACGCGGCCGGCGGCGCTCTTCGCCGTGTAGGTCACGCCCGACTCGAGCCGCTCGCCGCCGACCGACCGGGCGTGGTCGAACCTGACCGACGCGCGGCCGTCGCCGAGCAGGACGCGGATCGTGCGGCCGCTCGCGCTGCCGATCTCGGTGCCGGTGTAGTAGCGGCCGAGGATGTCGCGGTAGCCCGTGCCGTGCAGGGCGAGGCCGTAGGCCCCGTACTGGCTCATGCCGGCGCCGTGGCCGAAGCCGGCGCCCCGGACGACCCAGCGGGTCGCCGCGCCGGCCGTCGCGGGCAGGGCGAGGCCGGCGAGCAGGACTGTCACGAGCAGCGTGCGTCGCATGACGGGGGGCACCTCCACGGTAGCGCTGTACCCGTTCAACGCGCGAGGGTGGCCGGAGTTCCGGGACGGGTACGCTCAGAGCATGGCCTCCCGCAGGGCATCCGACGTGTTCGTGGAGTGCCTCGAGGCCGAGGGCGTGAGGCACGTCTTCGGCATCCCGGGCGAGGAGACGCTAGACCTGAACGAGTCGCTGGCGGACTCGTCGATCGAGTTCGTGCCGGTGCGCCACGAGCAGGGCGGCGCCTACATGGCGGACGTCTGCGGGCGCCTGACCGGGCGCGCCGGCGTCTGCCTCGGCACGCTCGGGCCGGGCGCGACCAACCTCGTGACCGCCGTCGCCGACGCCTACCTGGACCGCGCGCCGCTCGTCGCCCTGACCGGTCAGGCCGACCTCGAGCGAATGCACAAGGAGTCCCACCAGTACGTCGACGTCGTGAGCCTCATGCGGCCGATCACGAAGTGGAACGCGCGGGTCGCGGACGCGAACATCATCCCCGAGGTCGTCCGCAAGGCGTTCAAGGTCGCCGAGTCGGAGAAGCCCGGCGCGACGCACGTCGAGCTGCCCGAGGACGTGATGGCCGGCGAGGTCGAGGCGGAGCCGCTGCCGCGCCGCAAGCCGGTCCGGCCCGAGCCCGCCGCGCGCGAGCTGCTCAAGGCGGCCGACGTGGTCCGCGGCGCGCTGAACCCCGTGGCGCTCGCGGGCAACGGCGTGACGCGCGGCGGGGCATCGCCGGCCCTGCGCGAGTTCGCGCGCGCGACCGGGATCCCGGTCGCCGAGACCTTCATGGGCAAGGGCGTGATGGACGCCGGCGACCCGCTCGCGCTCGGCTCGGTCGGCCTCCAGTCCGGCGACTACAAGATGGCGGGGTTCGAGGAGGCCGACGTGGTGCTCGCGATCGGCTACGACCTGGTCGAGCACGCGCCCAAGCACTGGAACGCCGGGCGCGACAAGAAGATCGTCTGCATCGACTCGCTGCCGGCGGAGATCGACGACCACTTCGTGCCCGAGGTCGAGCTGGTCGGCGACATCTACCACATCCTCTCCAGGCTGGGAGAGGAGTGCCGGCACGTGCCGCACTCGGGCGGCTCCACGCGGCTGCGCGACGTCGTGCTCGGCAGGTTCGAGGCCGCGAAGGACGACGACCACTTCCCGATGCAGCCGCCGCGCGCGCTGTGGGAGATCCGCAGGGTGCTCGGCCGCGAGGACGTCCTCGTGTCGGACGTCGGGCTCCACAAGCTCTGGATCGGGCGGATGTTCCCGGCGTACGAGCCGAGCACCGTGCTGATCGCCAACGGGCTCGCGGGGATGGGGTTCGCGGTGCCGGCGGCGATCGCCGCGAAGATCGTGCACCCCGACCGCAACGTCGTGGCGGTGAACGGCGACGGCGGCTTCCTCATGAACTGCCAGGAGCTCGAGACCGCGATGCGGCTCCGCGTCCCATTCGTGTCGATCGTGTGGGAGAACAGCCAGTTCGGGTCGATCGTCTGGAAGCAGGACAAGAAGTTCGGCCGCCACTTCGGGACGGACTTCACGAACCCCGACTTCGTGAAGCTGGCGGAGTCGTTCGGCATGCCCGCGTGGCGGATCGGCGCGGTGGACGAGCTCGGGCGGCGGCTGCGCGAGGCGCTGGCGCTCGACGTGCCGTCGCTGATCGTGCTGCCGATCGACTACTCGATCGACGTGGCGATCTCCGAGGACCTCGGACAGGAGACGGTGGCGACATGAGCACGACGACCCTGAAGCGGGACGAGCAGGCCGCGGTCGAGGGCGTGCGCAAGCAGCTCTACGTGGGCGGCGAGTGGCGCGACGCCGGCGGCGGCGAGACGCTGGCGGTGGAGGACCCGTCGACCGGCGAGACGCTGTGCGAGGTCGCGGACGCGACGCCCGACGACGCGGTGGCCGCGCTGGCGGCGGCCCACGAGGCGCAGGCGGAGTGGCGCTCGTGCCCCCCGCGCGACCGCGCCGAGATCCTGAGGCGCGCGTTCGACGCCGTGGTCGAGCGGGCCGACGAGCTGGCGCTGCTGATGACGCTCGAGATGGGGAAGGCGGTCTCCGAGTCGAAGGCCGAGATCGCGTACGGCGCCGAGTTCCTGCGCTGGTTCTCGGAGGAGGCCTGCCGGATCGAGGGCCGCTACGGCGTGGCGCCGAACGGGGCCGGGCGGCTCCTGACCATGCGCCAGCCGGTCGGGCCGTGCCTGCTCATCACGCCCTGGAACTTCCCGCTGGCGATGGGCACGCGGAAGATCGGGCCGGCGATCGCCGCCGGCTGCACGATGGTGGTCAAGCCGGCGAAGCAGACGCCGCTCTCGATGCTCGCGCTGGCCGAGATCCTCGAGGAGGCCGGGCTGCCGGGCGGGGTGCTGAACGTGATCACCTCGTCGTCGTCGGGGTCGGTGATGGAGCCCCTGATCCGCGACCCGCGCACGCGGAAGCTGTCGTTCACCGGGTCGACCGAGGTCGGTCGCAAGCTGATCGAGCAGGCCGCCGACCAGGTCCTGCGGGTGTCGATGGAGCTGGGCGGGAACGCGCCGTTCCTCGTGTTCGACGACGCCGACGTGGACGACGCGGTGGCAGGCGCGATGATCGCCAAGATGCGGAACGTCGGCGAGGCGTGCACCGCCGCGAACCGGTTCCACGTGGCCGCCGGCGTGGCCGACGAGTTCGCCGAGAAGCTCGCCGCCAAGATGCGCGAGCTGAAGGTCGGACGCGGGACCGAGGAGGGCGTCGACGTCGGGCCGCTGGTAGACCATCAGCAGGTCTCGAAGGTGACGCATCTTGTTGAGGATGCGGTAGGCAAGGGCGCCCGCGTGCTGGTCGGCGGGAGCGCCCGCGACGGCGCCGGCTACTTCTTCGACCCGACCGTCCTGGCCGACGTGCCCGGCGACGCCGAGCTGCTGCGCGAGGAGATCTTCGGCCCGGTCGCGCCGGTGGCCTCGTTCGAGTCCGAGGAGGACGCGGTGGCGGCGGCCAACGACACCGAGTTCGGGCTGGTCGCCTACGTCTACACCCGCGACCTGAAGCGCGCGCTGCGGGTCTGCGAGGGCCTCGACACCGGGATGGTCGGGCTCAACCAGGGGATGGTCTCGAACCCGGCCGCCCCGTTCGGAGGCGTGAAGCAGTCCGGCTTCGGCCGCGAGGGCGGCCGCGAGGGGATCGAGGAGTACCTCGAGACGAAGTACGTGGCGGTGAGCCTGTAGGAGCGGCGCGGGGCTTCCCGCGCGATGTAGCCTTCCCGCCGTGGAAGCGCGGACCGATCCGGTGGCCGCCGGCGAGGCCGGACCGGACGCCGGCGGCGAGCTGATCGAGGACCCCGTCGTCAAGTGGCGGTTCCGGTTCTCGCGGAAGGGGTCGGCGCTCGTCATCGACATCTTCGGCGACCCGGGGGCGCGAACGCCCGAGCACTTCCACCCGAACGCCCACGAGGTCTTCGAGGTGATCGAGGGCGTCGGGACGTTCGTGATCGACGGCGAGGAGCGGCGGGCGGGGCCCGGCGAGCGGATGGAGCTGCCGCCCGGCACGCGGCACGTGTTCGCGAACCCGGGCAACGAGGTCGTGCGCTTCACGGCGACGGTCGACCCGCCGCTCGACATGCAGGAGCTGTTCGAGGTCTCCGCCGCTCAGGCCCGGGAGGGGCTCTGGAAGCGGCCCGGCATCCCGAAGGGCTGGCGCGGCTTCCTCGCGGCCGCCGACTTCACCGTCCGCTACGGCGAGACGATGGTCACCACGTTCCCGCCGCCGGTACTCCAGCGGATCATGTTCCCGCCGCTCGCCCGGCTGGAGCGCCGCCGCCGGCGCCGGGCGGCTCGCTGAACTCGGCTGGAGCGCCGCCCCCGGCGCCGCTGGCCGCGTCCTCCCCGGAGGGGGGCGAGGCCGCCGGCTGCCCGCGGTGGCGCCGGTACGTCTCCAGCACCCACTCGAACCCGGGGCGCCCCGAGAACGACCCGCGCAGCTCGGCCAGCGCCGCGCGGAACCCCTCGTCGCCCCACGCCGGGTCCGGATACTCGGGGGGCCAGACGACCGGCGCGAGCAGCGCGGCGCCGGCCAGGTCCGCCACGCTGAAGCTGTCGCCCACCAGGTAGCCGCTCGACCCCGCGCGCGACTCGACCTCGTCGAACGCGGCGGCCACCATCCGGTGCGCCGCCTCCACCCGCTCGCGGTCGACGCCGTACCGCATGCGCGTCATGCGGGCGACAGCCGGAAACGCGGCGCGCGCGGCGCGGAGCTCGATCGCCGACCGTCCCGCCATGAACGCGCGCAGCATCGCGTCGGGGTGGTCGAGCACGGCGTCGAGCGTCACCCGCCTCACCTCGTGGCCGCAGCTCTCGTCGAAGAAGCGCTCGAGCTCGACCGCCTCGCGCCGGGCGGCGGGGTCCTCCGGGTGGAGCGCGGGCTCGGGCCGGACCTCCTCGAGCGCGGCCAGCACGCGGGCCGACCCGCGCACGGATCGGCCGTCGACGTCCAGGACGGGGACCGTGCCGCCCCGTCCGCGGACGCGCAGCTCGGCCGGGTGCAGCCCCGGGTGCACCGTCCGCACGCGGTACTCCAGGCCCTTGTGGTCCAGCCCCCAGAGGGCCTTCTCACAGAAGACCGACCGGCGGAGCACCCACAGGACCAGGCTGGATGCAGGGCTTTCTCGTTCGGTCATGTCGCGCAGAAACCCCCGTACGGGGGATTTATCCCACCTGGCAGATGTTCTTCTTGACGAAGGGCGTATCATCCCGCACTCGAACAGGCCGGGGGTGGCAGGGGAGCCACAGGGGGCACCGCGGTTGGGAGACCGCCCCCGCGCCAGCGAATACGGGGGGCAACGCCTTGACTGACTGGTACACCCGCACGGTCGTGCGCCGGAGCGCACGCGCCCTG